>NZ_JBIBJK010000008.1:156685-433119 GCF_042958635.1 Streptomyces sp. NPDC007971 | reverse complement strand
GGGAGCGGAACTCGTCGACGACCTCTTCGGTCAACGAGGGACGCTGAGCAATCAGCATGTGTGGATCAGATCCTTCATTCGTGGACGCCCGCTATCTGACGCCGTGGTCCCCGAAGGGTACGGGTGGTGCGGGCCTCCTGCGAAGCCGAACCGCCCGGCCTCGCCCGTCTGCGGGCCGGACGGCCCGCAGGCTCGGCGCCTGCCGGAGTGGAATTCACCGACCAGGGAGGTAGCCACCAGCCCCGTTCGTAGGCGCATACTGGGGGCGATGACAAAGCCTGCTGCACCGAAGCGACACTTGCCCACCAGCCCCTTCAAAGCTCCGGCCACGCCGGCTCCCAAGCACTTCGCCGTGGGTGACCAGGTCACACACGACGTGTACGGCCTCGGCCGGGTGATCGGCATCGAGGACGGAATCGCGGTACTCGTGGATTTCGGCTCGGAGCAAATGCGGATCTTGAGCCCGTACGCCAAGATGACCAAGCTGTAGTACCACTGCGCCCGGTCCCGGCGCGCCAGTAGCGCGGTGACGTGCGAGCTGTCGAGTCGGACCATGGCGCTGCGGCGCTGCGGCGGTGTGGGACAGCGCGACTCCCCCTGCGGCCCGGCCCCCTGCGAGGGGTCGGCGTGGCGGGATTCCGCACGTCCACCGCGGACCGCGTCGACCTCGGCGTGGTCCCGCGTCCGGCGGTCGCTGTGGCCTGCGGCCTCGGCGTGGTCCCGTATCCGGCGGTCGCTGTGGCCTGCGGCCTCGGCGTGGTCCCGTATCCGGCGGTCGCTGTGGCCTGCGACCTCGGCGACGGGCCGTTCGCCGTCGACGACGGCACGGGCCGGCGGCAGAGCGGCAGTGTGGTCGTCGGACTCGCGCCGCCCTGCACTGCGACGAGCACGGACCGGAGAACATGTGGCCGCAGCCGCGGCAGGTGCGACCGTCGTGACCGGCAGGGCGGTGGAACCCCCTGGGGGCAGGGAGGCGCCGCCCGCGACCAGCAGGACCGTGGACGGCGCCAGCAGAGCCAGGCGGCGGGCGGTAGGCGACGCCCCGCGGGCTGCTTCCCGGCCGGCGCGGCCGGTCGGGGATGGCGTGCGCTCGGGAATTGCTCAGGGTACGTCGTCGCTGGGGCGGTGGGCTGCACGGCTTTGCCCGCCGTGCCGGAACTTGCGGCGCCATGATCACTCGCGTCGGAGCGGCTCCAGACCGGAGCGGCTCCAGACCGGAGCCGGTGCGCCGGAGGGCGCCGCTGCACCGGAGGGCGCCGGTGCCCTTTGCGGAGGGCGCCCGACCCCGTACTCCTGGTGAGTCGTACCGGCAGCGGTTCTGCGCGAGGGGGAATGTCAGGAATAGCCTGTAAAAGGCTACTTCGGGGTGGGATGGACCCTCACGAAGTGTTCCCATCGCCGAGGAGGATGCGAAACAGGGAGGAACCATGCCCTGGAATCTGAGCGGCACGTACTTGGAGAGCTGCAACTGCGACGTGGTGTGCCCCTGCACCACCTCTGGCCTCACCGCGCCGGCCGACCACGAACGCTGCCAGGTGACCTTCGCGTTCCACGTGGACAACGGGAGCGTGGACGGCGTGGACGTCTCCGACCGCAGCGTCGCCGTCTTCGTCGACGGACCCCGGGTGATGGCCGAAGGCGGCTGGCAGGTGGCGCTCTACGTCGATGCCTCGGCCGACGACAGTCAGGCGGAGGCGCTGGGCAAGGTCTTCTCCGGGCAGGCCGGCGGGCCGATGGCGGCGCTCACTCCGCTCATCGGCGAGGTCCTCGGCGTGGAGCGCGTCCCCATCGCATACCGTGACGACGGCCGCCGCCACGCCGCGCGGGTGGGCGACGCCATCGACATCGAGATCGAGGACCAGGTCGCCCCGCAGTTCGGCGAGGACGGTCCGGTGATGGGACTGACCGGCATGTTCCACCCGGCGAACAGCACCTTGACGATCGCCCGGTCCACGCGGGCGACGGGCGACAGCGTGTACGGCCGGTCCTGGAACTTCGCCGGCGGTAACGGGCACTCGGCGCCCTTCACGTGGTCCGCATGACCGATGGGCCGGTCACCGGCCGCCGCAGGGCGCGCCCCGCCGTGCTCCTGCTGGTCGCCGCGGCCGTCGCCTGGGGCTGGATGGTGACGGGCTGGGGCGGTATGCGGACGACGACCGCCACCATGGGCCTCGGACTGCCCGCTTTCCTGGTCGTGTGGACGCTGATGATGGCCGCGATGATGCTGCCCTCCACGGCGCCCGTCGCCGCGCTGTACGCGCGCACCATCACCGTGCGCCGGTCGAGGCGCATGGTCGTTTTCACTGTTGCCTACCTGCTCGTCTGGGCCGTGGCCGGGCTGCCGGCGTACGTGCTGGCCGTGGGCCTGGGCCGGGTGGCGGCCCTCCCCGCCGAGGCAGGGGCGGCAGTGGCCGCGGCCGTGTTCGCGGTCAGCGGCGTCTACCAGCTCACGCCCCTCAAGGACCGCTGTCTGGCGAGGTGCCGCTCGCCGGTCGGGCTGATGCTGCGCTACGCCTCGTACCCGGGGCCCTCCCGGGATCTGCGTGCCGGAGCCCACCACGGTGCCTTCTGCCTGGGCTGCTGCTGGTCGCTGATGCTGCTGCTGGCGGCGTTCGGTCTGATGAACCTGTGGGCCATGGTGGCACTGGCCGCCGTGATCACCGCCGAGAAGATCGCTCCGGCCGGCCGCCTGGTGGCCCGTACGGTGGGTGTCGCCTCGATCGCTCTGGCCGTCGCCGTCTTCTGGGTCCCGGCGCTGGCTCCGGGGCTCACCGGTGGCGGTATGGCCGGTATGTAAGGAATTCTGCTCGCTGCGGCGGGATGACACGTCCTGCGGGGTCTGTCCGCCTTCCCGGCACCGGACCGGCGTGCAGGTGAAGACCCGGAGCAACCGGTGCGGTGCAACCTCGGGCCGGGGGAGATCATTTGCCGGGCGTCGTGGCGGCACGGGGGCGTGTGGCCCGGTCCTGGTCGCGGTACGGAGCCAGGAACGGGGTCAGCGCCGCGAGCACTTCCTGGCGAGCCTCCTCGGCCACCCAGTGGCCGGTGCCGGGAATGACTTCGCTCAGCACCAGCGTGACGACGCAGGCGTGCACCAGCGTGACGACGGTGCCCTGCACCACCTCAGGGAGGTGCCGGCGTGCTCGGTCCAGTTCGGCACGGACCTGACGTCGTCCGCGCCCGGTTCGGGCAAGGGGTGTCTGATCGTCTCCGACATCGAGGCCGCCCGTACCGCGATGGTCGGCGCCGGCATCGAGGTGAGTGCGGTCTTTCACCTCGGGCCGGACGGTCCGGTCGAGGGCCTGGACCCGGAGCGGCGCAGCTACTTCTCGCGCGCCACGTTCGCAGATCCCGACGGCAACACCTGGCTGTTGCAGGAGGTCACGACCCGGCTCCCCGGGCGCGTCGATCCCGGGCCGACGTCCTTCGGCTCCACGACCGATCTGGCGAGTGCGCTGCGACGTGCGGCCGCCGCCCACGGTGAACACGAGAAGCGCATCGGCCAGGAGGATCCGGACTGGCCCGACTGGTACGCCCAGTACATGGTCGGCGAGCAGACCGGCGCCGAACCGCCCGAGTAGGGCCGGTGCAGGGAGGAGCCATGGCGGAGACCTACGATCCCCGCCGCACGGCCGTTCTGCTGATCGACCCCTACAACGACTTCCTCGCGGAGGGCGGCAAGGTCTGGCCGCGGCTGGAGCCCGTGGCCGGCAAGGTCGGTCTGCTGGACCATCTGCGTGCTGTGATCGCCTCGGCCCGTGCGATCGGTGTGCGGGTGGTGTTCGTGCCGCACCGTCGCTGGGAGCCGGGTGACTACGAGACGTGGGACCATCCGACCCCCTCGCAGCAAAAGATCCAGGAGTTCCACCACTTCGCCAGGGGTTCCTGGGGCGGGGAGTTCCACCCCGACTTCCAGCCGCAGCCGGGCGAGTCGTCGCGCAGGAGCACTGGGGGTCGAGCGGGTTCGCCAACACGGACCTGGACATGCAGCTCAAGCAGCACGGCATCACCCATGTGGTTCTCGTCGGCGTGCTGGCCAGCACCTGCGTCGAGGCCACCGCCCGTTTCGCCATGGAGCTCGGCTACCACGTGACGCTGGTCCGCGACGCCACTGCTGCTCTCAGTGCGGAGATGATGCACGCCGCTCACGAACTCAACGGCCCCACCTACGCCCAGGCCATCGTCACCACCGACCAACTTGTCGCCGCTTTCCACGGATCCCGGCGATGACAGCCCGGACGGCCCACCGGCTGCCTGCGACGGGGGAGCGGGTCCGAGGCCGGTCCGGCGCTTCTGGCTGCCTGCGTTGCCAGTTGAGCCCCTTCCCTGGCTTGGGAAGGGGCTCAGAAGTCCGTGGTGAGCCGGAGCCGTGGGCGGGTCAGGGCAGCAGGACGGCCTTGCCGCGGTTGCGGTGGGCTTCCAGGTCGGTGTGCGCCTGTGCTGCTTCCGCCAGGAGGTAGGTGCGCCAGATGGGCAGGGTGAGCTTGCCGGCTGCGGCCAGCCGGACCAGTTCCGGCAGGGAGTCGGCGGCCTGCTCGGCGCTGCCGGCGCTGAAGCGGACGCCGTGTTGCGCGGCGGACATGTCGGCGATGGTGATGACGTGTGAGCTGTCACCGGTCAGAGCGACGGAGTCGGCGAGCACCCCGGCGCCGGAGGCGTCGAAGACGAAGTCGACCCCCTGCGGAGCCCGGGCCTTCACCCGCTCCGTCCAGCCGTCGCCGTAGCGCACCGCGGTGGCTCCGAGTGCGGTGACCCGCTCGAGGTCGTGCTCACCGGCCGTTGCGACGACGGTGATCCCCCGGGCGGCGGCCAGTTGCACCGCGATGGTGCCCACGCTGCCGCCCGCGCCGTGGACGAGCAGGGTCCGGCCCGCCTGCACGCCCAGCTCGTCAAGGACACGGAACGCGGTCTGGCCGACGGTGACCAGCGAGGCGGCGGCTTCCCACGACAGGTCCTCGGGCTTGGCCACCGGCCGCTCCAGCAGGGCGTACTCGCTGTAGCTGCCGCCGACGGCGAAACCGAGGACCTCGTCCCCCACGGCCGCGGCCGCTCCCTCGCCGACGGCGTCGACGACACCGGCGGCGTCCAGGCCGGGGGTCACGGGGAAGCGGGCGGGGATGGCGCGGGCCATCAGACCGGACCGGACCTTCACGTCGAGAGGGTTCACGGAGGCGGCCCGTACCCGGATCCGGACCTGGCCCGGGCCGGGCTCCGGCGCGGTGACCTCCGTCAGCCGCAGCACCTCGGGCGCGCCGTACTCGGAGAATGTGATTGCTTGGGACATCGGGAACTCCCTGGTGGAGGCGGGTGAAGAAGGGGACCGCGGGGGGCTCTGACTCAGCGTGCGGTCATGGCGGCGGCTTCGCCGCTCAGGCGGTGAGGGCGGGGTAGTCGGTGTAGCCACGGTGGTCGCCGCCGTAGAAGGTGGCCTGGTCCGGGGCGTTGAACGGACCGCCGGCGGCCAGGCGCCGGGGCAGGTCGGGGTTGGCCAGGAACAGCGCCCCGTAGGCGATCATGTCCGCGCTGCCGTCCTCGATCAGCTTGAGCGCGTCGGGGCCGGTGACGTCGGGGTGGGTGAACGGGTTGAGGACGAAGGTGCCGGGCCATGCCCTGCGCAGCTTTGCGGTCAGGTCGCGGTCCGGGCCCTCCAGCAGGTGCAGGTAGGCCAGTTCCAGGTCTACGAGCCGCTCCAGCAGCGCCTCGTAGACCTCGCCCGGGTTGTCCTCGGAGATGTCGTTGTACGGGTTTCCGGGCGAGATCCGCAGGCCGACCCGGTGGCTGCCGATCGCCTCGGCCACGGCCGTGACGACCTCCGCCGCGAAGCGGATCCTGCCCTCGGTGGTGTCGCCCCAGGCGTCGGTGCGCCGGTTGGTGCCGGGGGCCAGGAACTGGTGGATCAGATAGCCGTTGGCGCCGTGGATCTCCACGCCGTCGAACCCGGCGTCGACGGCGTTGCGGGCCGCGTCCGCGAAGTCGGCGATCGTCTGCCGGATCTCCGCCTCGCTCAGCTCCTTCGGCGTGACGAAGTCCTTCGGCCCCTCGTGGGTGAAGACCTGGCCCTGGGCGGCCACCGCCGACGGGCCCACCGGTACCAGACCGTCGGGCAGCAGGCTGGGGTGGCTGATCCGGCCGGTGTGCATCAGCTGGGCGAAGATCGCGCCGCCCTCGCGGTGCACGGCATCGGTCACCGTCCGCCATGCCCGGACCTGCCCGGGCGTGTGCAGGCCGGGGGTGTCGGGGTAGCCCTGGCCGACCGGTGAGGGCTGGATCCCCTCGGTGACGATCAGCCCGGCGCCGGCGCGCTGCGCGTAGTACGTCGCCATCAGCTCGGTCGGCTCGGCGCCGGGCCCGAAGGCACGGCTGCGGGTCATCGGCGCCATCGCGACGCGGTTGGCCAGGCGCCGGCCGCCCAGGTCGATCGGATCGAAAGCAGTGGTCATGGCTTCTTCCTCTGGATGAGTGCGGCCGAGCGGCCCGGGCGCCCCATGGCCCGTATCCGCGATTGCCTGTCCGAACAAGTAAATCACCTGTCCGAACAGGTAAATCCGGTGTACTCATTCCCGAGGGTCGATGTGAACCACGTCACATGCTCCGGCCTGGCGTTCTCTCTGTTGATGTCGGACGACCGGCCCGGCCGGCCTACTGAGAGGTAGGATTAAGTTGCTCGGGCAGGGAAGTGAGGAAGAGATGACGCAGTCCACACCGGAAGCCGGATGGGGTCCCACGGGGCAGGAGGTCCCGGTGCCCGCCGCGGCCGGTGCCGGTCCGATCAGCCACGCGATCTTCCGCCTGGCCCGCCTGCACCGCATGTTCGCGGGCCAGCTGCTGCGCCGCATCGGCCTTCACCCGGGCCAGGAGCTGGTCATGATGCACCTGTGGGAACTCGGCCCCCAGCGGCAGGCCGACCTGGTGCGGCTGATGGACTCCGACGCTGCCACCATGACCCGCACCGTCCGCCGCCTGGAACAGGCCGGCTTCGTCCGCCGCCGCCCCTCACCCACCGACAGGCGCGCATCCCTCATCGAACCCACGGCGGCCAGCCACGCCCTGCGCCGCGAGGTCGAGCGCGTCTGGAGTCAGCTGGAGGACATCTCGACGGCGGGCCTCTCGGGCGACGAATGTGCCGCGGCCCTGCGCACTCTGGAGCGCCTGGAGCAGAACCTCGTGCAGGCGGCCGCCGGTTGCGCGGGTGCGGGCCCGGAGTGGTGACGCCTGCTCCCGGGGGGCGACGAGTCCGCGGTCTCTTCGGTAACGGCGGTAGTCGCTGCCGGTGGTGGGGTGCGGCGCTGCGAGTCCGGGGCCGAGGGGTGGTCCTCGGACCTCCCGCCGAGTTGCGGGATCCGCTTCGTTCGAGTCGCAGAGTGCTCCGCCTCGTTCAAGATCTGCATGCGGCGCAGGCGCACATCGCCATGTAATCGCCTAGATTGATGCGATTAGTATGTGCGTGTCGGATGTAGACCGCCGCAGGTCCACATCCGATCGCATGGCCCAGCGGGTGCCCGGGCGGTGAGCGGAGGTGACGGTCGGCAGTGGTGAATGCCAGAGGCGACGAAGTGGACACCGCCAAACCTTCCAGGCCCCACGCCCCCGGTCCGCTGCATCAGCCGCAGGGCCTGGGGACCATACGGACCGCACAGCCCCTGGAGCGGCACCGCATGCGGATGCGGCTGCTCGACGCCGTGGACGAGGACCGGCGCGATGTCGAGGTGTTGCTGACCGCGCTCCAGCAGGCGGTGGCCGAGGTGCACGGCCTGGGCGGCATGGTCCATCTCCCGGGCGGCGGCATGAGCGGCATCCTCTACCTGGTCGCCGACAGCGGCCTGCCGGAGTCGATGACCCGCCCCTGGCTGATCATCCCGGTGCGGGGCACGGCGCCGCCCAGCAGGGCCGCCCACGGCGACACCGTCACCTGGCAGCCCGACCTGGCTCCGCCCGACCCGGTGCCCGGCCGGGACCCCGCCGCCCTGTGGCCCTCCCGGCTCCCCTCCGGCATCGGTCACCTGGCCGTTCCCATTCCGGGCGGTGGCGGGCGGCGCGGCGCTCTCTCCGTCCTCTTCGCCCCGGGTGCCGAGCCCGGCGCGCCGGAGCACGCGTTCCTGAACGAGGTGGCGGTCTGGATGTCCGGGAGGCTCAAGTCGTCCGGGATCCTCAATCCGTCCCCCACCCTGCTGCGCGCCCTGGAGAACGGGCCGGGACCGGGGGACGCCGCCCCCCTGTGGGACGTGGACGGGGCGCCGTCCCTCACGTACACCTGGGACCTGCGCACCGGTGGGCTGACCTCCGACCGGTCCGTCGAGGAGGTGCTGGCCGGCATCGATCCGCAGGTGATGAGCGGCGGCATCGAGGCGTGGGCAGCGCTGATCCACCCGGACGACCTGCCCGCGGCGGTGGCCGGCTTCGACACGGGCATCCAGCTGCGCGGCGGCTTCCAGAGCGAGTACCGGATCCGGCGTCAGGACGGCACGTACCTCTGGATCGAGGCCCGGGCCCGGACGATCACGGACGACGAGGGAACGCCGGTGCAGGTGATGGGCACCCTCCGGGACAGCAGCGAGACGCATGCCGCCGCCGAGTCGGTGGGGCGCGCGCTGCGACACATGAGCGACGGCTTCGTCTCCCTGGACGCGGACTGGCGCATCGGATTTCTCAATCAGGCCGCCGAGCGGCTCCTGGGCCCGGCGGGAGACGTGGCCGGATCGCTGCTGTGGAACATTCCCGCAGTGCGTGCCGTGCCGGAGCTGGAGCACCAGTGCCGGGCCACGGCGGCCGAGGGCCGGCCGGCCGAATTCGACGTACCGGGGCCGGACGGGACCTCCTGGTACCACCTGCGGCTGGTACCGGTGCCGAAGGGCCTCACCCTCTACATCACCGACACCACCGAGCGGCATCTGCGGGAGGCCGAGCGGGCCGCCGCGGAGCGGGCGGGCGCGGAGCGGGCGGCTCTGGTGCAGCGGATCACGCGGGAGCTGGCCGAGGCCGTCACGGCCCAGGACGTGATGGCGGCGGTGGCCGCCGGTGTGATGACACCCCTCGGAGCCACCGGACTCATCATGCTCGGCGTGGTCGGCGACCGGCTGGCCGTGGTCGGCTCCCGGGGATACGCGGAGCACTTCACCCGGCTGCTGGACGGGCGCTGGACGGTGCGGGACACCCGGAACCCGGTGGGAGACGCCCTGCACACCCGCACTCCCCTGTGCATCTCCTCCCCGGAGGAGTTCCTGGGGCGGTACCCGGGGACCGAGGACCTGATCCGGACGAGCGGCAAGCAGGCATGGGCCTTTCTGCCGCTGGCTGTGTCGGGGCGCGAGATCGGCGCGGCGGTGATCTCCTTCGGCCGGCCGTGGGTGCTGGACGACGACGAACGAACGCTGCTGACCGCGCTCAGCGGACTGATCGCGCAGGCCCTGGAGCGGGCCGGGCTCTACGACGAGGCGACGACCCGGGCCCGCACCCTCCAGCACAGCCTGCTGCCGCAGGCACTGCCCGAGCTGCCCGAGGTGACGACGGCGGCGCGCTACCAGCCGGCCACGCAGGGAGCCGACGTCGGCGGCGACTGGTACGACGTGATCCCGCTCTCCGCGGCCCGAGTGGCGCTCGTAATCGGAGACGTCATGGGTCACGGCATGGCCGAGGCCGCCACCATGGGCGGGCTCCGCACCGCCGTCCGCACCCTCTCGGAGCTGGAGCTGCCGCCCGACGAGATCCTCGGCCACCTCAACGAGATCGTCGGCGAGCTGGGCACCGACGCCTTCGCAACCTGTTTCTACGGCATCTACGACCCGGTGAGCCGACGGCTGTCGTACGCCAGCGCAGGTCAGCCGCCCCCGGCGGTGGCCCACCCCGACGGCACCGTCACCTTCCTGCCCATGGCTCCGGACCCGCCGCTGGGGGTGGCCGCGCCGCCCTTCGAAACCCTGGAGACCCTGCTGCCCGCCGACAGCCTGCTCGCCCTCTACAGCGACGGCCTGGTCGAGAGCAAGGACAGGGATGTCACCGCCGGTATGAACCGCCTCGCCGAGCTCCTCCTCCAGTCCGTGAACGCGATGCCGGCCTCACCGGCCGACGCGTCCGGCCTGGACGACCTCTGCGCCACCCTCACCTCCGCCCTGCTTCCCGCCCACGGCGCGCTGACCGACGACGCCGCCCTGCTGCTGGCCCGCATCCACCCGCTGGGCGCGGAGAACGTCGCCGAGTGGCCGTTGCCGGAGGACCCGGTGGCGGCGGGCCGGGCCCGCGACCTGGTCCGGACCCAGCTCGCCGACTGGGGCCTGGCCGACGAGGACCTGGTCATGACCACCGAACTCCTGGTCAGCGAGCTGGTCGGGAACGTCGTGCGGCATGCCTGCGGTCCGATCCGGCTGCGCATGCTCCGCAGCCGCGCACTGATCTGCGAGGTCTCCGACGCCAGCCCGACCACGCCGCACATCCGCCACACCTCCGCCACCGACGAGGGCGGCCGCGGCCTGCAGCTCATCTCCGCACTCTGCCAGCGCTGGGGCACCCGCCACACCCGCACCGGCAAGTCGATCTGGACCGAGCAGCCTCTCCCCGCCGCCGCGGCCTGATCCTCGGCCTCGCACGTCACGGTGCCTGCGGGTGAGCGCCAGGACCGGCCGCGCGGTCGTCACGTCGCGATGTGCCATCCGGGTTCCAGGGCGTCCAGGAGGGCCCGGAAGGTCTGGTCGGCCCGGTCCCAGTCGCCGTCCGCCAGCGGGGCGATCAGGAGGCCGAGGGAGGCGTCGGTCAGCAGGTCGGCCTGTGTCCGCGCCCGGTCCTCGGTCATGCCGAGGTCCCGGAAGACGGAGGTGAGCAGGGTCGTCCACTCGGTGACGATGTCGCGCATGACGGGCCCGTAGCGGTCCGGGTGCAGCACGCTGGCGCTCATGATCTCGAAGAAGAGGGGGAGCGTGGCGCGTACGCCGGGGTCGCTGAACCGTCGCCATGTCCCTTCCATGAAGCGGCGCAGGCCCGCGGGGTCCGTGGGTGGTCCGATGGTCTCCAGCAGTTCGCGGGCGTGCAGGAGGGGCCGGCGCTCGTAGATGTCGAGGGCCTCGGCGACCATCCGTTCCTTGGCGCCGAAGTAGTACAGGAGCATGCGGTCACTGGTGCCCAGGGACTTGGCCAGCGGGCGCAGGGACAGGTCCGCGAGGCCGTTGCGCATCACGTACTCGCGGATCCGGTCGAGAAGATCGCGTCGCTTGGCCGGATCGGGCGGGCGAGGCATGGGGGCTCCTCGGTGCATGAGGTTCCAGGACTCCGACTCCCGGCTGTGAGTCCCGGCTGTCCGTAAAGTCTGTTTTGGTCGGGTCTTTACCGTAGCAGTTGTTACATCTATATTTGAGGTGTAGCAACTGCTACGCACAAGGGGCCTGGCGCGTGCCGGGCGCGCTCGCGGCGGATCGCACGACCGCCCGCTCGGAAGGGACTGATCCCCATGGCCACCCAGGCCATCGGCCACTCCGTCGCCCATCGCCGTGGAGGTCGGTTCGCCCGTGCCACCGGGCCCTCCTGGTTCGCCAGGCAGTGGGCTCTGTGGTCCCGCATGCTCGCGCCGCTGCGACCGCTGGACGCGCCGCGCGGCCGGGTCACCGCCTGGGACGCCTCCTGGCCCCTGGAGCGGGAGCTGACCTCGGTGCGCCGGGCCCGGCGCCTGGTGACCGCACAGCTGGGCGAGTGGGCTCTGGAGGACCTGGTCGACACCGCGGAACTGCTGGTCAGTGAACTGGTCACCAATGCCCTGCGGCACACGCGCGGCCCGCTCAGGCTCAACCTGCGACTGCTCCATTCGCAGCTGCTGTGCGAGGTCGAGGACACCGAGCCCGCCTGCCCCTCGCGCAACGCCGTGGACGCGGACGCGGAGAGCGGCCGGGGCATCGAGCTCCTCGACCTGCTCGCCGACGCCTGGGGCGGCACACGGACGGCCACCGGCAAGACCATGTGGTTCGAGCTGCGGGCCGAGGCCCACGCGCAGGGGGCGCAGACGCCGCGGACGCCGTGACGGCTGCCGTGCAGGGGCGGGGTGAGCGGGACCGCTCGCCCCGCGGGATCGCGAAAGCCGCAGGTCTCGGCGCTACCGTGGAGCCACGTGTCGACTGCCTGACCGTACCGAGGAGCAAGTGGCATGGAGATCGTGACGTCGCAGAAGATCACCACGTTCCTGATGTTCGAGGGCAACGCCGAAGAAGCCATGACCTTCTACGTCTCGCTCTTCGACGACGCCGAGATCGTCAGCATCACCCACTACGGCTCCGACGGTCCCGGCGAGGAGGGCAGCGTGCAGCACGCGACGTTCTCGCTCGCCGGCGGGCACTACATGTGCATCGACAGCCCTGCGAAACACGGCTTCACCTTCACACCCGCGATCTCGTTCTTCGTGCAGTGCGACAACGAGGCCGAGATCGACCGCCTCTACACGGCCCTCGTCGATCGGGGCACGGAACTCATGCCGCTCGGGGAGTACGGCTTCAGCCCCAGGTTCGGCTGGGTCAACGACCGGTTCGGGGTCTCCTGGCAACTGAACCTGCCCGCGTGACCCGGAAAGCCGACGAGGCCTACGCCGGCCGCTGCGGTCGGCGCGGGCCGCAGTGGTCGGCGCGGGCCTCAGTGCAGTACGGACTCGCCGCTGCGGACGGCACGCATGGCCCGCTCGACGGTTTCCCGGTTCTCGCCGACCGGAGCCACGTAGTCGACGACTGCGCGGGCGGCATCCTCCCCGAGCGTGCGGGTGATCACCCACGCGGCGAGATACTGGGACGCAAGGCAGCCGCCCGCCGTGGCGATGTTCCCCTCGGCATGGAACGGCGCGTCCAGCACGGTGACGTCGCAGGCCTCGACGAAGGGCCGGCTCTTCCTGTCCGTGCAGGCGGGCATGCCGTCCAGCAGCCCGAGCCGGGCAAGCACCAGCGCGCCGGAGCACTGCGCACCGATCAGCTGTCGCGACGGGTCCAGCGTCAGCCTGGAGATCAGCCGGTCGTCGGCGACCACGTCGCGCGTCCGCACCCCGCTGCCGACCAGCACGACGTCGGCCTCGGTCACGAACTCCATCGGGCGCTGCCCGGTCACCTCGACGCCGTTCATGGACGTGACCACCGGCGCGGGCGTCGTGATGAACGCCTCCAGGCCGTCCTTCCGGCACCGGTTGATCAGCGAGGAGGCGATGAAGCTGTCGAGTTCGTTGAATCCGTCGAAGGTGAGCACCGCTACCTGCATGGGATCTCCTCACAACACGGCACCAGGGGTCCTCACACCAATGGCACCGGGGTTCCCACGACACGGCACCAGGGATCGGAGTGTCCCAGACGCGCTGTGCCCGGGGCGATGGCCAATCCATGAGCGGTGGCTCATCGGTCGGCGCACCCGGAGACCCCGGTGGCGACGTCGTCCGCCGTCCGGGACGAGGAGGGCCTGCCGCACCGGCACGGCAGGCCCGGGCGGTCGGCTGCCCGGGGTGTCAGTCGAGCAGGTTGGCCGTATCGCGCAGGGCGGCCAGGACCGAGGCGTAGGCGCGTGCCTTGATGGTGCCCAGGGTGTCGCCGGCCTTGCTCGTCTGCGCCTCGGCGATCTCCACGGCCCTGGAGCGTACGGCCTCCTGGTCCACCGCCCGGTCGACGATGCCGACGGCCGCGGCGTCCGACCCGCCGTAGCGACGGGCGGTGACCATGGCCTCGTGCGCGGTCTGCGGCGACAGCCGGGACCTGATCAGGGCGGCCATGCCGGGCGTGAACGGGATGCCGATGTCGGCCTCGGGCAGACAGAGGAAGCCGCGGTCGGCGCGCATGACGCGGAAGTCGTGCGCGAGGGAGAGCATCGCGCCGGCGGCGAAGGTGTGCCCCTGCAGGGCGGCCACGGTGATCATCGGCAGGGACAGCACACGGGCGAAGAGTTCGTGGACGGAGCGGCGATAACTCCGGCGCTGGTCGCCGTGGGAGCCCAGCCACTCCAGGTCGAGGCCGTTGGAGAAGAACTTGCCCGTCGCGGCGGTCACCAGGGCGCGCGGCCCCTCTGCCTTCTCCACCTCGTCCAGTGCCGCGTCGACCGCGGCGATCCAGTCGGGGTGGAAGCGGTTCTCACCGTCTCCGAGATCGAGCACGAAGACGTTGTCCTGGCGGTCGAGGGTAGGCATGTGCACTCCCGGGAGTCGTGCTGTCCATCCGGGTACGGGTGGACCTCGACTCATTCGGCGACGGCCACCTGGGCCGGTGCGGAGCCGGACCGGCAGGGTCCCGACGGTGTTGCCGGCGGCGGGACATCGCCGGGCCGTGGCAGGCACCCACTCCTCCACTGTGGCACCGCACCGGCGAGCGCTCGACAGCAGGAGTCCGGGCCCGCACGCCTGCGGCCTCGCCGGACGCGTTCCGCGAGGCGAAGGAGCGGCGCACAGCGGCCGGGAGCAGGCTGGACAGTGGAGGTGGGTTGCCGTGGCGGAAAACGAAGTCGCCTCACACGCCGGCGACGCTGCAGTACTCGAAGCCCTGTTCCACCAGTCCCCTACGAACCTGCTGGTCCTGGACACGGAACTGCGGATCCTGCGGATCAGCCTCGCCGGGCCGGTCCTGTACGAAGCGCCCCCCGAACGGATCGCGGGCCGGCACATCACCGAGGTGTTCGACCTTTCCGCACCCGGTGAGGTGGAGGCCATGCTGGAGAGCGTGCTGGAGAGCGGCGCTCCCGCACGGGGGCAGCTGGTGGGGGTCCGTGCGAAAGGGACGCCGGGGCCCGAGTACCGGTTCTCCGTCTCGGCATCCCGGCTGCAGGGCACGCAGGGCAAGGTGTGGGGGGTTCTCGCGGAAATGCTCGATGTCACCGAACGCGAAAAGGTGGACGCGCGTCTGCGCATCCTCGGCGCGGTGCGCAACAACGTGGGACAGACCCTCGACGTGGTGGCCACCTGCGAGGAACTCGTGCGGGAGGTGGTGCCCTGCCTCGCCGACATCGCCGTGGTGGAGGTGGTGGACGCAGTGGTACGCGGCGATAACCCCCCACCGAGCCCGCTGGGGCCCGAGGTGCCGCTGCGCCGGGCCGCCTTCGGCCACAGCGGCGGCGAGGGGCAGGTCGAGGCCCATCCGCTGGGTGACGTGCGCGCCCTGCCCTTCACGACGCCCTACGCCCAGTCGCTGGCCGACCTCAAACCCCGCCTCGTCGCCCTGGGCCCCGACACACCCTGGCTGGCGGCCGACCCGCCGCGCGGCGAGGCGATCCGCGCATCCGGTGCCCACAGCCTGATCACCGCACCGCTGACACTGCGCGGCACCGTACTGGGACTGCTGAGCCTGTACCGCACCGACCACGCGGACGCCTACGACAGCGGCGATGTCACCCTCGCCCTCTCGGTGGCCGCTCACACCGCGCTGTGCATCGACAACGCCCGCCGCTTCACCCGTGAACACACCATCGCCCTGACCATCCAGCGCCACGTGCTGCTGCCCCGCCCCGCGACCCGGACCACCGTGGAGACCGCGCACCTGCACATTCCCTCCGAGGCGGGCGGAGGCGGCGGGTTCGACACCTTCGCCCTGTCCGGCGCCCGCACCGCACTGACGGTCGGCGAAGTCGCCGGCGAGGGCATCCACGCGGCCACCACCCTGGGACAGATACGGACCGCGACCCACTCCCTGGCCGCCTTCGACCTGGAACCCGACGAACTGCTCGCGCGCCTCAACGACACCGCCATCAGCCTGGCCCAGGAACGCGCGGCTCTGCCGCCCGGCGACCCCATGCCGCTCACGGGAAGCTGCGTGTACGCGGTCTGCGATCCGCTCGCCCAGACCTGCACCGTCGCCCTGGCCGGACATCCCCCGCCCGTCATCGCCCATCCCGACGGGAGGACGGAGATCCTCCACCTGCCCGCCGGACCTCCGCTCGGCAGCGCCGAGGGCCCTCCCTTCGCCGCCACCACCTTCTCCGTCGCCGACGGCAGCGTCCTCGCCTTCTACACCTCGTCCCTCCTGCGCACCTCCCCGTCCCCGGACACCCTCCAGAGCGTGCTGGCCCAGCCCGGCCGGCCCCTGCAGGATCTCTGCGACGACATGCTCTACCGGCTGCGGAACACCACCCACCGCGGCGACATCCTCTTGCTGCTGGCCCGTACCCGCACGTTCCCCGCCGACCAGGTCGCCGTGTGGCCGCTCGACCGCCATCCCAAGGCTGTCGCCGCCGCACGCACGCGCGCCCAGCATCAGCTGACCCGTTGGGGAGTGGACGAGGAGACCGCCTACACCACCGAGATGATCGTCAGCGAACTGGTCACCAACGCCGTCCGTTACGGCGCCCCGCCCCTGCAGCTGAAACTCATCAAGGACTGCACACTCACCTGCGAGGTCCACGACGGCAATGCCCTCGCGCCGCGCCTGCGCCACGCGAAGACCGTCGACGAAGGAGGGCGGGGGCTGTTCATCGTCGCCCAACTCGCACAGAACTGGGGCGTCCGCTACTCCCTGGGCGGCAAGACCGTCTGGGCCGAGCAGGCTCTGCCGGCCGCAGCCTTGCCCGGACGGTCCGGCGGCCCGGCGGACACGCCGTTCAGGGCGAGGACGTGAACCCGTCGGACCGGTCGAGGCGGAACGGAGAGCCCAAGGCCGCCGGCGTCCAGCCCCTGCCGAGAGCGAACTCGATGGCACCGGCAACGTCGGCCGGCCGTACGGGCTCGGCTTCGTGTCCGAGCCAGTTGCCCGGATGCGGCCGGCCGGTGGTGACCACGAGCGTCGTTATTTCAACCACCCTTCAGCACGCCTGAGTTCATCTGAATTCGGGTGAACGGCCCCGCGCGGCGCTCGATACTCCTGCCGACAGTGGCACGCCCGAGGCGCAGCTCAAAAAGGTCCATGCGGACATTCGGAGGAAACTTGCTGCCGTGGGGAGGGAACTGGACCCCGGCGCATCGTATTGCCTCCCTCGCACGGAGTGCTCCCATCCCGCACGGTGTCGCCCCGGCAGTGCCGAGCAGGACCGGCCCGTGGTGTCCGGGCCGCCGTTCGTGCAGTGGCGTGCTCCGTGTGCGCGCCGTGGACACGCCTGCTCCACGGTGCGCGGGACGACGGCGTACGGGATGGGAGCTGGGGGGTGGGGGACCGCTTGGCCTAGCCGGCGAAGTGGTCGATCACGTTGCCGTTTCCGCACTTGTTGGCGGAGACGGGGAAGTAGGCGCTCAGGATGGGAACCCCGAGCGATCCCGAAAGGCAGGCGGGCGCCGGTGAGAAGGTCCAGTTGTTCCCGCCGGTGACGCCGCCGCCGAAGTTGGTGCCGGTGTCGGCGTTTGCGGGAGCGGCCATGGCCATGGTGGCCAAAGCGACCGCGGCAGTGATGATGATCTTTCGCATGTTCGCTGTAACGACCGGAATGATCAAAGGGTGCGCCCGGTCATAGCCATGTCCCCCGCTTGACCGAAGAAATGAGCACCAACGGGGAAGGGGGAACCGAGAAGGGGGAACCGAGAACGGGGAACCGAGAACGAGGGGCCTGAAGGGGAGCGAGAAGCGGCCGCCCTGCGGATATCGGCGGCCTTCCCGATGGGAATTCCCTGAATTCCGGCTGTTTTCGACGCGGTTCCGGCCGCGGCCGGAACATTCGTTGCGATTTCCTCGGGTAGTCGTGCGAGTGCCGTGGGTGCCCGCATCGGGTTGCGGCGCACGGACGGAGAGTCGCGGACGGAGACCAGGGGGAGGACCATCGAAGGCACGGAGGCAAGGTGGTGGCTATGGGGACACCTGCGACGCTGTTCAGCGAGAGTCCGGAGGATCCGTTCGCCCTCGGGCACGGCGGTTCGGCCGTCCTCGACGATCACGGCACCGTGGTCGGCTGGAGCACACGGGCGCAGGAACTCCTGGGCTATCCGGCCAAGGAAGTGATCGGACGGGCGTGGCCGGACCTCCTGATCGACGCGCGTGACCTGCCTCTCGCACGAGCCGCCGTCGCCGTCGCCATGAGGACCGGGGGCTGGTTCGGGGTCCTGCCCGTCCGGCACCGGGACGGGCGGCGTGTGGAGCTGGGCTTCCGGGCCCGTGCGATCACCCGGGAAGGAGAGCACCGGGAGTGGGTCCTGGTCGGTGCCCCCGCCGCGGACGTCGTCGCCTGGCAGCGGGACCGTGCGCTGCTGGACGGCCTGTACCGAAGGTCTCCGATCGGTCTGGTCATCCACGGACCGGACAGAAGGGTGATCCGGATCAATCGTGCGGTGGAGAAGGCGAGCGGCGTCCCGGCCGATCTGCCGGTGGGCCACCGGCCCGGCGAATTCCTGGTCGACGAGGACGCGGGCCCGGCGGAGGAGCGGGTGCGGCACGTCCTGGAGACCGGAGAGCCGTTGATCTTCACGGAGCAGTCCGCCCGGGCGCGCCACGATCCGGGCCGGGAGCGAATGGTGTCCGTCTCGGCGTTCCGCATGGAGGACGCGGCGGGGCGGGTCCTCGGGGTGGCCGAGACGATCGAGGACGTCACCGCCCGCTACCAGGCCCAACGTCGGCTAGCCCTGCTGAACGAGGCGAGCGCCAGGATCGGAACCTCACTGGACGTGAGGCAGACCGCGCACGAACTCGCCGATGTCGGCGTCCACGGCCTGGCCGACTACTGCTCGGTGGACCTTCTGCGGCCGGTCACGCTCGGTGACGAACCGGCTCCCGGTGCTTCAGGCCCACTGATCCGCGTGGCCTTCTCGCCCCCGGAACGACGGATCCCCTTCCACGAGGGCGAGGTGATTCCCCTCCTTCCGGAATCTCCGCAGGCGCGGTGCCTGGCCGAGTGCCGTCCGATCGCCGAACGGCGGCTGTCCCTGCGCCCCGAGTGGTACGCCATGGACCGGCGGCGGGTCGAGATCGCCCTGGGCCTCGGCGTCCATTCGCTGATCGTGCTGCCCCTGGTGGCGCGCGGCCTGGTGCTGGGCATCGTGAGCCTGTGGCGGGCGCGCCATTCGGAGCCCTTCGAGGAGGACGACGTCGCGGTGGCCCAGGAGTTCTCCTCGCGTGCGGCCGTCTGCATCGACAACGCGCGCCGCTTCACCCAGCAGCAGAACGCCGCTCTGACGCTGCAGCGCAGCCTGCTGCCGGGCGTGGCCTCCGACCTGCCGGCCGTCGACGTGGCCTGCCGCTACTTTCCGGCCAGCGGTGAGCCGGGCATAGGCGGTGACTGGTTCGACGTGATCCCGTTGTCCGGGGCCCGGGTCGCCCTCGTGGTGGGGGACGTCGTCGGCCACGGGATCCATGCCGCTGCCTCGATGGGCCGTCTGCGCGCGGCCGTACGCACCCTGGCCAGCCTCGATCTCGAACCCGACGAGATCGTGGCCCGGCTGGACGACCTGGTCAGCCTGCTGGCCGGCGAGCTGGAGGCGACCGCCGACGACAACGAGTCCACGGTCGAGCAGGTGCTCGGGGCCACCTGCCTCTACGCGGTCTACGATCCGGTCTCCCGGCACTGCTCCATGGCACGCGCCGGTCACCCGGCACCGGTGGTCTCCACGCGGGACGGTCAGGTGGACGTGGTCGACCTGCCCGCAGGGCCACCGCTCGGCCTGGGCGGTCTGCCGTTCGAGACGTACGACCTCGACCTCCCCGAGGGCAGCCTGCTCACGCTCTACACCAATGGCCTCCTGGAGGCACGCGACGGTGACATCGACGTCGCGCTGGAGAGTCTGCGCGCATGTCTCGCCCGCCCCGAAGACTCCCTCGACAGCACCTGTCACGCCGTGGTCGAGGCGCTGCTGCCCAAGGACTATCTCCCCAGCGACGACGTCGCGCTGCTCGTCGCCCGTACCCGGGTGCTGCCGCCGGAGAACGTCGCCTCGTGGCAGCTGCCCCTGGAGCCGACCGCCGCCGCCCGCGCCAGGGAGCTGACCACGGCGAAGCTGGCGGAATGGGGTCTGACGGACCTGGCCTTCACCACCGAGCTGGTCGCCAGCGAACTCGTCACCAACGCCTACCGGTACGCGGCCGGCCCCGTCGTCCTGCGCCTCATCCGTACGCACTGCCTGATCTGCGAGGTCTCCGACTCCAGCCACACGTCCCCGCATCTGCGGCGGGCCCTGACCACGGACGAGGGCGGGCGCGGGCTCTTTCTGGTCGCGCAGCTCACGGAGCGCTGGGGCACCCGCTACAGCCACGACGGCAAGACCGTGTGGACGGAACAGGCTCTGCCGTCCGCGTGACCTCTCGGGCGAATCCCTGCCGCCCGCGTGCCTCCTTGGGCAATGTGCGCCTCGGGCGACGCGTTCCTCGGTTGATGCGTTCCTCGGGCGATGCACTCCTCGGGCGATGTGCGCCTCAGGTGATGCGCGGGGCCTCCTGGCGTGTGCCGGTGCCCCTGGGCTGCGCCATGCACAGCGCCCAGACGACGACTCCCGAGAACGCGATCATCAGGGTGGACCACACGGGGGAGTACGGCAGGGACAGGAAGTTGGCGATGATGACCAGCCCGGCGATGACGATGCCGGCAACCCGTGCCCACTTCGCCGTCTGGAACAGGCCCAGGCTCACCAGCACGGCGACCGCGCCCAGGATCAGGTTGACCCAGCCCCAGCCGGTCAGGTCGAACTGGAAGATGTAGCCGTGTGTCACGAGGAACACGTCGTCCTGGGCGATTCCCATGATGCCGCGGAAGATGTCGATCACCCCGGCGACCAACAGCATGACGGCGCCGAAGAGCATCAGCCCGCTCGCCCACTGCTGTTTGCGGGTGCGTGTCGTGTGTGTCGTGGTCATCTCTCTGCCTCGATCGGTTGTCTCCGACGGACGGTCGTCTCCGATGAACAGCGGTTTCGTCCGATGAACGGCGAGAGCCCGGTGGGGCGGGGCTCGGTGGGGCGGGGCCCAGTGGGCGGGGCGCCGCGAGGGTGGTCAGGTGTGGGGGACCGAGGCGGCACGGCCCACGGGGGCGTTGTCGGTCAGGACCAGGTTCTTCGCCCTCTGGAACTCCTCCTGGGTGATCTCGCCGCGGGCCCGCATCTCGGACAGTCTGACCAGTTCGTCGGTGGGGCTGGGGCGACCGCCGCCGCTCGCCGTCTCACGGACGTAGGAGTCGAACATCTGCTGCCGCGCCCGGACCTGTTCCGCGTCTCGGCGGCCCATGTCCTTGCCGCGGGCGATCAGATAGACGAGGACCCCGAGGAACGGCAGCACGATCACGAACAGCAGCCAGCCGGTCTTGCCCCAGCCGCTGAGAGAGTCGTCGCGGAAGATATCGAAGACGATCTTGAAGAGCAGGAAGAACCACATGACCCACAGGAAGATCCACAACATGGTCCAGAAGGCGCTCAGCAGGGGATAGTCGTACGCGAGAGGCATCTGCGTCTTCCCTTCTTCTCCCTCCCGGGCCCACACCCGGACGGCGTTCTGCCTCCACTGTGCGCAGGGCGGGGGCGGGCCGCCTCACACGGTCCGGGTGAGCTTGCGGGCGATGGGCGGACGCGCGCACGAGCGGCGCGGAGGAAGCGGCGGGCACACCTGCCCCGGTCCGGCGACGGGCGTGCCCGGTCCGGTGACGGCGTGCCCGGCCCGGCCGTCCGGCTCGACGCGCGCCACCGGCCGAGCGCCCCTACGCTTGACTGGCAACCGCCGTACACGCAGGGGGATTCCGCGTTCAGCGGGTGGCGGTTCGCTCCCTACCGCACCGGAAGGCGGACCCATCATGGCCACTGCATCCGACGCTCCCGTGCTCGAGACGATCGCCGCCATGACCATCGACTCCATCGAGCACTGTCACATGGACGAGCGGACGCTCATCCTCACCCGCATCGCCGCGCTGGTGGCCATGGACGCACCGTCGATCTCCTATCTGGCGCACATCAACCCCGCGATCAAGGCCGACTTCACGGTCGAGCAGCTGCAGGACCTCCTGGTCGCCATCGCCCCCGTCGTGGGCACCGCGCGGGTCATGTCCGCCGCAGGCCACATCGCCCAGGCGTTCGGCGTCGCGATCGCACTCGCCGACAGCGAGGCGGTGGCCATCGCCCAGGCCGAGGCCGAGAGCCGCAGCACCTCCTGAGCACCCGCCCTGCCGGCCGGGGAGGGCCCGCGGGCGCGAGGCTCCTCCCCGGCCGGGTGACCGGCTGCTCCGGTGCCGCGGCCGCGCTGTTGCGGAGGGGAGTGGCCCCGCGTTGGAATCAAGTGTGAGGCACTTTGGCGGCGCCGTGACTGCCGACCGTCCCGCTCCAGGAACGGGGCCCGGCCGGAAAGGGCTCAAGAACAACGCCCTGGGCATGTTCTCCTCGGTCGCCATGGGGCTGGCCTCCACCGGCCCGGCGTACAGCCTCGCCGCCACGCTGGGCATCATCGTGGCCGGGGTCGGACTGCAGGCCCCGATCGTCACCATGCTGGCGTTCATCCCGATGCTGCTGGTCGCGTACGCCTTCCGGGAGCTCAACGCGAGCAACGCCGACTGCGGGACCACCTTCACCTGGGCCACCCGCGCCTTCGGACCGCGCACCGGCTGGATGGGCGGCTGGGGCCTCATCGTCGCCAACATCATCGTCATGGTGAGCCTCGCCCAGATCGCCGCCTCCTACGGCTTCCGGCTGGTCGGCCAGGTCGGTCTGGCGGAGAGCCGGCTGTGGACCACCGTGGCGGGCGTCGTCTGGATCGTCCTGCTGACCGTGATCTGCTACGTCGGCATCGAGTTCTCGGCCGCCGTCCAGCGCTGGCTGCTGTGCCTGGAAGTGCTGATGCTGGTCGTTTTCGCCGTCGCCGCGCTGGTCAGGGTCTACACCGACCCGCCCCCGACGGCGATCCACGTCTCCGCCTCCTGGTTCAACCCCTTCGAGGTGCCCTCGGTGAACGCTCTGACCTCGGGCGTCCTCGCGGGGGTCTTCATCTACTGGGGCTGGGACACGGCGTTCTCGGTCAACGAGGAGACCGTCGACAGCACGTGCGTCCCCGGGCGTGCCGCGATCCTTTCCACCGTGCTGCTCCTGGTCATGTACGGGCTGGTGTCCACCTCGGCGCAGGCCTTCGCGGGAGTCGGCGCCTCGGGCATCGGGCTCGGCAACACGAACAACTCCGACAATGTGTTCTCCGGGCTGGGCGAAGCCGTGTTCGGGGCCGACCAGACGGGGCTGGTCCTGTCGAGACTGCTGATCCTGATGGTGCTGACCTCCGCGCTGGCCTCCGCCGAGACGACCATCCTGCCCATGGCCAGGACCGTCTTCTCCATGGCGGTCCACAAGGCCCTCCCCTCCCGGTTCGCCCGGGTCCACCGCAGGTTCCTCACCCCGACCTGGGGGACGGTGGGCATGGGAGTGGCCTCGATCGCCCTGTTCCTCCTGCTGACGTCGTTCAGCCGGAACGTCCTGGCCGACTCGATCGACTCGGTCGGTCTCGCGATCGCCTTCCAGTACGGACTGGCCGGCTTCGCCTGCGTCTGGTACCACCGCAAGGTCCTCACCCGCAGCACCAGGGACCTGGTCTTCAAGGGCGTGCTGCCGGGGCTCGGCGGGTTGTTCATGCTCCTGCTGTTCCTCTACGCCACCTTCGTCGTCTACGCGAACCCCAACTACGGCACGACCAGCGTCGACCTGCCGCTGATCGGAAGGACGGGCGGGGTCACCGTCCTGGGCCTGGGAGCCCTGCTGATCGGTCTCCTGCTGATGCCGGTGGTCACCCGTGGCCACAGCGTGGCCCTCAAGCTCCAGCGGAGCCTGCTGCCGGGCCGCCTGCCGCCGCACGCCGCCGTCTACTCGGCGAGCCGCTACATGCCCGCCGACAGCGGGTCCGGGGTGGGCGGCGACTGGTACGACGTCATCCCCCTGTCGGGCACCCGGGTCGGCCTGGTCGTCGGGGACGTGCTCGGGCACGGACTGCGCGCCGCGGCCACGATGGGAAGCCTGCGCACGGGGGTGCGCGTCCTGGCCCGGCTGGACCTGAGCCCCGACGAACTGCTGTCCCGCCTGGACGACCTGGTCGAGCACACCGCGAACGAGGGACGGGTCGGCCACGGCCCGGGCCGCAGGAAGCCGCGGGCCGACGAGGCGCTGGGGGTGACCTGCCTGTACGCGGTGTACGACCCCGTCTCGGGCAGATGCAGCCTGGCCCGGGCCGGGGAGCCGGTGCTGGCTGTCGTCGAACCGCACACGGGCGTCGTCGACTATCCGGAGCTGCCCACCGGGCCGCCGCTGGGCATCGGCGGCCCGCCCTACCAGAGCATGGAGCTGGAGCTCGCGCCGGGCAGTCTCCTCGCCCTCTTCACGGGGGGCCTCCTGCAGGCGACCGACGGCCGTGACGCCGGGCTCGCACAGCTGTCCCAGGTCCTCGCCGGCGACCGGAGCTCTCTGGAGGACCTGTGCGACCGGGCGGTGACCAGGCTGCTGCCCGGCCCGGTGGACGTGGACGCGACGCTGCTCGTGGTCCGCACACGCCTGCTCGACCAGAACCAGTTCGCCGAGTGGGCGCTGCTCCCCGACCCGGCGGCGGTGGCCACCATCCGCTCCGCCGTCAGCAAGCAGCTGCACGAGTGGGGCGTGGACGACCTGTCCTTCACCAGCGAGCTCATCGTCAGCGAACTGGTCACCAACGCCATCCGCTACGTCGGTGGCCCGATCCAAGTGCGCCTGATCCGCGACCGGACCTTGATCTGCGAGGTCTCCGACACCGGCCACACCACACCCAACCTGCGGCACGCCGCGAGCGACGACGAGGGCGGCCGGGGCCTGTTCATCATCGCCCAGATGACCCACCACTGGGGTACGCGCTACACCTCCACCGGCAAGACCATCTGGACCGAGCAGGACCTGCCGCCGCCGGACGGCGGGTAGGAGCTCCCGTGCGGTCAGGAGCTGCGGAGGGCGGAGGTGGTCTTGCCGGTGCGGTCGCGCAGCAGCACGCGCAGGGTGTTGGCATGCTCGTAACCGACTTTCCGGGAGATCGTCTCCAGCGACAGGCCGGTGGTGCGCAGCAGGTGGGCGGCGTGTTCGACCCTCAGGTCCTGGACGAAGCGGACGGGGGAGGTGCCGAGCACGCGCTGGACGGTGCGTTGCAGGGTCCGCTCGCTGACGCCGAGGGCCTTGGCCGCTTCCGGGATGCTGATCGGCTCGGCCAGGTGCGCACGCACCCAGCGCTCGAAGGCCGCGACGGTCGGGTCGCTCTGCGCCAGCGCGCTCGGGATGGTGTAGGCGGACTGCGAGGGGCGTTCGTCGACGACCAGGTAGCGGGCGATCAGGTCGGCCAGGGCGGGACTGCTCGCGCGCACGATCGCCAGGGCGAGGTCGACATGACCGAAGGCCGCGCCCGCCGTGGTGATGTCGCCGCAGGCGACGACCATCCTGCTCTGGTCGAGCTCGACCGCCGGATACCGGGTGCGGAAGACCGGCGCCAGCCACCAACTGGTGGTCGCCCGGCGGCCGTTCAGTGCTCCCGCCTCGGCGAGCAGGAACGTGCCGGTGCACGCCGAGGCGATCGGAGTGCCGCGTGCGCACGTCCTGGCGATCAGCTCCCGCACGGGAAGCGACGCCTCCCCGGCGACGTGGTCGACGAGGGCCTCGGGCCGGCGTTCGGCCAGCGCGGGAACGATCAGCAGATCCGCCGAACGCGCACGGTCGGCCGGCCGGGCCGTCACGAGATGCCCGGCTCCCGTGCGGATCTGCGGGCGGAAGCCGACCTTCGTCACGTTCCAGGTCGGCGGGTGGGCGATCTCCCCGCTCATCGCGTTCGCGCCTTCGAGCACGTCGAGGATGGCCGAGAGCCCGGAGTCGAACACTCCGTCGTACACGAGAACCGCAACGTCCATGACGGAAACCATATCAATGGAGTCGTTTCTGCCACTGATGGGCTGATCGGCCGACGGCATACGTTCGCCGTGTGCCGGAAGCCCGGCACTTCGCGACCAGAGGAGTCATCACGATGAAGATCGGTCTGTTGGCGCGCATCGAGGCCAAGGCGGAACACGCCGACGAGGTCGAGGCGATGCTGCGCGGCGCGGTGAAGCTGGCCGAGGAGGAACAGCACACGGTCACCTGGTTCGCCTTCCGCCAGGACGCCACCACCTTCGGTGTCTTCGACACCTTCGAGGACGAGGCGGGACGTGAGGCGCATCTGCACGGTCGGATCGCCGCGGCGCTCAGGGGCGCCGCGGAGACCCTGCTCAGCTCGCCTCCCGTCATCACGCCCGTGGAACTGCTCGGCGCCAAGGTCTCCTGACGGGGCCGGCCCGAGCGGTCGGAGACAGAAGGACGAAGAGAGGGAGAACCGACGTGACAGCGACCACGGACCCCCACGACATACGCTCCCGCACCCACACCTGGCGGCGGCCGGTCCCCTGGGCCGAGGCCGGCGACGCGTCCGGTCTGGAACTGCTCCAGAAGATCCTCAAGGGTGAGCTGCCCGATCCGCCCATCGGGGGGACGCTCGGCTTCCGCCTGGTGGAGGCCGACGAGGGACGGGCGGTGTTCGAGGGTGATCCCGGCGAGCATCTGCTGAACCCGATGGGGACCGTGCACGGCGGGTTCGTGGCCACGCTGCTCGACTCCGCCCTGGGCAGTGCGATCGCGGCCGCCCTGCCCAGGGGCCGCGTCTACACCACGATGCAGCTCAACATCCACCTGGTCCGGCCGGTCTTCGCAGGAACGCCGGCACTGCGCTGCGAGGGCCGCACCGTCCATGTGGGCCGCACGACGGCCACAGCCGAGGCCCGCGTCGTGGGCACGGCCGACGGCAAGCTCTACGCCCACGGCACCACCACGTGCGCGGTCATGGGACCCGGGCGCACGGGCCCGCCCTCGGCGACCGGCGGCCCGACGCCGCAGGAGGAGGCAGGCGGGGAGGGGGAGGGGAGCGCGCCGCAGGGGAGGGGAGCGGCGGAGGGGGCGGCGGAGGGGGAGGGGATCACACCGTCTTGACCTGGCCGCCGTCGATCGTGAACTCGGCCCCCGTGATGTTCCCGGCGAGCGGGGAGGCGAGGAAGAGGGCCAGATCGGCGACTTCACGGGCTTCGGTGACCCGCCCGGTGGAGATGCCCATGCTCTGCGGCACGACCACGTCGATGGCTTCCTGCGCGGTGGTGCCGGCCTGGGCCGCCGTCGCATCGGCGAAGCCGCCGGGAGCCGTCCAGAAAGGGGTGCGGACCGGGCCCGGGGCGATCGAGTTGACCCGGACGCCCCGCGGTGCGAACTCCTCGGACAGCGACTTGGTCAGGCTGGTCAGCCCGGCCTTGGCCGCGGAGTAGTCCACGACCATGGGGAAGGGAAGACGGGCGTTGATGGAGCTGATGTTGACGATGGCACCGCCGTCCCCGTCCAGCAGGTGGGGCAGCGCCGCGCGACTGCTCCGCACCGCGCTGAACAGGGTCATGTCGAAGATCCGCTGCCACTCGGCGTCGTCGACGTCCAGGAAGCTCGGCCGGGACGTCGCGGTGCCCAGGTTGTTGACCAGGACGTCGACCCTGCCGTACTGCTCCACGGCGAGCCGGACGAGCGTGTCCGGCCCCTCGGGGGTGGACAGGTCGACCGGGACCGCGGTGACGCCGTGGTCCGCGTGGAGCGCCTCCAGTTCGGCAGTGATGCTCCGGCTGCCGGTGACGACCCGTGCGCCTTCGCGGGCGAACGCGTCGGCGATGGCGAGGCCGATGCCCTTGCTCGCCCCGGTGACGACGGCGACCCGGTCGGTGAGCTGGAGGTCCATGGCGCCCCTTTTCGTCGTTGATCACCGGATATGTCGAGCGTACGCGGAGCCGGTGACTCCGGCTCAGGGAGCAGGACGGCCGCCCACGGCCGGCCCCGGAGGGTGCATCCGTTCACCGGTGGGCGAGTTGGACCGCCGGGACCGAGGCGATCTCCTAGGCTGAGCAGGCCGTTTTGGGACAGGGACAGTCAAGGAAAGGACCCGCGCCGTGTCGGCTCAGCTCTCGGACGACCTCAAGGCTCTCCTCGACGACCATCCGCTCTTCGTGTGCCTGGCCACCGTCCAGCCCGACGGCAGTCCCCAGCAGACGATCACCTGGGTCAAGCGCGACGGCGACGACCTGCTCGTCTCCACGACCGTCGGACGCCGCAAGGAGAAGAACCTCCGCCGGGACCCCCGCGTGACCGTCATGATCAACCCGCCGGACGCGCCGTACACCTACGCCGAGATCCGGGGCACGGCCACCATGACCACCGAGGGCGGCCCGCAGCTGATCGACGAGCTGTCCCGCAAGTACACGGGCAAGGCCTACGCGGAGTTCAACCCGGCGTCGAAGGACGACGCGGAACGAGTCGTCGTCCGCATCACCCCGCGCAAGGTCGTCGGTTCCCTCTGAGGCGCACCCGAGACCGGTCGGCCCGCCGTGAGCGGCCCCCGTGCGGCCGGAGTGAGGGCCGAGGTGCCCCGGCCGGGTCAGCCCAGGATCGCGCGCTTCTGGGCGGCGAACTCCTCGTCCGTCAGGATGCCCTGGGCACGGAGGTCGCCCAGCTCCTTCAGCTGGTTGATCTTGGCGGTCATGTCGTCCTCGGTGGACGGCGGCGGGGGCGGCGGTGCGGGTGGCGGCGGGGCCTCCTGGGACGGGGCCGGCTGGTAAGCGGCCTGTTGTTCGGCCTGGGCGGCCCAGCGGCCGGCCTGACGGCGTGAGACGCGGTTGGACACGGCCGTGGCCGTTCCCGCGACGACCGCGGTACGGGCGACACCGCGCAGCAGTCCGGGCATGTTCTCACCTCCTGGGTGACGCCGGCGTGTGCTCGGCGTTGCGGGACTCGACGGCTTCCAGGGACGCGAGCAGCGCCTGCACCGGTATGCGGCCGGCCGCCACGAGCTGGGCGCCACCGCGTCGCAGGGCGACCGCCAGGGGAGCCGCCCAGAGGTTCTCGTAGACGATGATCGCGGCGGAGTTGCCGGGCTCCAGTGCCGTACCGGCGTCGTCGATGTCGGACTGGTCCAGCAGCCCGGAGGAGGCGCCCTCGAACACGGTCAGGTCGACGTCTCCCTCCAGATCGCCCAGGTCCAGCGCGATGACCGTGCCGTCGCTGTCCTTGCGCACGAACAGGAGGTCGAGGACGCGGATGATCCCGCGGTCGACCAGATCCAGGAGCAGCGGGAAGCCCTCGCCCGTCAGGCGGTGGCCCGGGAACTCCACGACCAGGTAGTCGACGGGCCCCATCTCGTCCAGGTTTTCGCTGTGTTCGCTCATGGCTGTCAACTCGCTAGGGGTGGGTGGTGGTGGACGTGCCCGGTGGGCAACCGGCCGGTTCGGTGTCCGTCTTCGGCAGGCGGGCCGCGGCGGCGAGCCCCAGGAGCCCGATGACCGCCAGGGTGATCATCGCCGCGGCGTAGGCGCCGGTGGTGAGGCCGGAGACGAGGATGGTGCCGGCGATGGCGGTGCCGAAGGAGGAGCCGAGGTTCGACACGCTGCGGGACAGGCCCGAGATCTCGCCCTGCCGTTGTTCGGGGAAGCTCGACTGGACCACGTTGACCGACGGGGTGAGCATCACGCCCAGGCCCAGTCCGATCAGGAGCAGCCCGGGGACGAAGGCCCAGCCGGACGAGAAGGCCGCGACCAGGGCGATCAGTACCACCACGCCCGCGTCGGCGGCGACGAAGCCCGTCATGATCAGCGTCCGCTGGGAGCGGCGCGCGGCGAGGCGGGCGGCGACCAGTGACGTGGCGAGCAGCCCGAGGGTCGCCGCCGTGAAGACGACGCCGGTCTCGATGGCGTCGTAGTGCCGCACGACCTGCAGATAGGCCGCCACGGTGAACGACGTGCCCATGAGCATCAGCCACTGGACGTTCTGGGTGACGAGCCCGAGGTTCGAGGTGCGGTTGCGGAAGAGGCTCAGCGAGAGCAGCGGCTCCTCGCCACAGGCCTCCTTCGCGCGCGCCGAACGCAGGAACCACACGAGCACGAGCACACCGAGGGCGAGCAGGACGACCGTCAGCCACAGGCTGTTGTCGGCCGCGAGGATGCCCATGACGACGAGCACGAGGCCGACCGCCGACAGGATCGCTCCGCCGGTGTCGAAGGAGCGGTCCGGATCGGGGGGCAGCGGGTCCTCGATGCGCCGGCTGAGCATGACGATCACCGCGATGACCAGGGCCTGGAACACGAAGGCCGCCCGCCAGCTGATGCCCGTCGTGATGAGTCCGCCGATCAGCGGTCCCGCGGCCGCCCCGATGCCGCCCAGCGCCATGATGATCCCGAACGCGCGGGCCCGTGCGGTCAGGTCGGTGAACATCAGCGTGGTGAGGATGTAGACGGGCGGGATGAGCAGGGCCGTGCCGACGCCCTCCAGGATCGAGTTGCCGAGGATGAGGACCCCGAGCCCCGGGGCCGCCGCGCTCAGCAGGGCGCCGACGGCGTAGACGACCAGGCCGGTCAGGAAGCAGCGCTTGCGGCCGTAACGGTCGGTCAGTTTGCCGCCGGGGATCATCAGGGCCGCCATCACCAGCAGGAAGACCGTGATCGCCACCTGTACGCCCTGGACGGTGGTGTCCAGGTCCCGGCTGATGTCGTTGATCATCACGTTCATGTTGGAGCCGGCGAAGCTGCAGATGAACTGGGCGAGGGCCAGGGCCGCCAGCGCTCGTCGCGTTCCCGGCGGCTCGGCCGAAGCGGTCCGCTCAGCCACCGTCACGCCTGCCCAGCTCCTCGTCGAGGGCCATGGCCGCGGTGACCAGCGCGAGATGGGTGAACGCCTGCGGGAAGTTGCCGAGCTGCTCGCCCGAGGGCCCGATCTCCTCGGCGAACAGGCCCACGGGGTTGGCGTAGGTGAGCATCTTGTCGAAGGCGTACCGGGCCTGGTTGAGCCGGCCGGCGCGGGCGAGCGCCTCGACATAGAGGAAGCTGCACAGGTTGAAGGTGCCCTCGGAGCCGCGCAGTCCGTCGGGGGAGGCCGCCGGGTCGTACCGGTAGACGAGGCTGTCGCTGACCAGTTCCTCGTCCATGGCGTCGAGGGTGCTGATCCAGTCCGGGTCGTGCGGGGACAGGAAGCCGACACGCGGCATGAGCAGCAGCGAGGCGTCCAGGACGTCGGTGTCGTAGTGCTGCACGAAGGCCTGGCGCTTGTCGTGCCAGCCGCGTTCGACGATCTGCTGGAAGACGGCGTCCCGGGCGGCGGTCCAGCGCGCGACGTCCGCGGGGCGGGCGAAGCGGGTGGCCGCGCGGACGCCGCGCTCGAACGCCACCCAGGTCATCAGCCGGCTGTAGGTGAAGTTCTGCCGGCCTCCGCGGGTCTCCCAGATGCCCTCGTCCGGCTCGTCCCAGTGGTCGGCGAGCCAGTCCAGCACTTTGGACAGCGCCTTCCAGCCGCGGAGCGCGCCGATGTCCCCGCCGACCAGCAGCGCGTCGGAGGCCTCGCCGTAGATGTCCAGCTGGAGCTGGTCGGCGGCGGCGTTGCCGGCGCGCACCGGCCGTGAACCGGCGTAGCCCTCCAGGTGGTCGAGGATCTCCTCGGTGAGATGGGGTTCGCCGTCGACGCGGTACATGATCTGCAGGGGGTCCCCGGAGGCGGTTCCGCCGGCCTCGACGCGTTCGCGCAGCCAGTGCCGGAAGGCGTGCGCCTCCTCCGCGAAACCGAGGTCGATGAGCACGCGGACGGACAGCGAGGCGTCGCGGACCCAGGTGTACCGGTAGTCCCAGTTGCGCTCGCCGCCGATCTGTTCGGGCAGCCCCATGGTGGCGGCGGCGACGGGGGCTCCGGTGGGCGCGTAGGTGAGGAGCTTGAGGGTGATCGCCGACCGGTTGACCATGTCCTGCCAGCGTCCGCGGTAGTTGCTGGACCTCAGCCACGACTGCCAGAAGTCCCGGCATCTCTCCCCTGCGTCGTAGATGTCCGCCATGGAGGGCTGCGGCGCAACGGCCGAGCCGCTCGCCGCGCTGGTCAGCGTCATGGCGGCCATCTGCCCGGCGGTCAGGGTGAAGCGCGCGGTGACGTCGTCGCCGTCGGGCCGCAGCACCACGTCGTCGGTGGTCTGCAGGTGGAGGTCGGTGCCGGGACCCTGGAAGACGGCGGTGTGGCCGTCGGGCAGGTCCAGGGTGTGCCGGGCCCGTCCGTAGTCGAACCGCGGCCGGCAGGTCAGGGCGAAGGGCAGGCTGCCCCGCACGACCCGGGCGATCCTCGTCAGACGGTGCCGGTCCGTCGGGGTCCGTGCGGTGAGGGGTTCCATGAAGTCGGCGACCTCGCCGACGCCGTCGGGGGTCATGAACCGGGTGACCAGGATGGCCGTGTCGGACAGATAGAGCTGCCGGACCGTCACCCCGCTCCCGTCCGGCATGTCCGCCGCCACCTGCCAGTGTCCGCCGCGCTCGGCGTCGAGCAGCGAGGCGAAGACGCTCGGGCTGTCGAAGCGGGGGGTGCACCACCAGTCGACGGTGCCGTCGGACGAGACGAGCGCGGCCGTCTGCAGATCGCCGATCATGCCGTGCTCTGCGATCGCTGGGTACCGGGTCACGGGAACTCCCTCCGCCGCACCGGGGGGCCGGGACATGCCGGATGCCGCACCTGTGCCCGTCCACGCTCGCCGAAACGGCACCCCCGGGGCCTCACCCGGAGTGGGTGACATCCGGGGCGACGTCCGGGCTGACATCGGGGGGACATACGGGGCCCCACCCGGACGGGACGACTCACTCCTTCAGGGACAGCTTCAGGGCGACGATCAGCAGTCCGAGCAGGAGGTTGACCGCATCGCTGAGGATCACCTGGGACCGGGTGGCGCCCGCGCGCAACGCGGCGGCCGTCGACCAGCCCACCTGGCCGGCCAGGGCGACGGCGAGGGCGAGCCAGGCCGCGCCCGCGGCGTCGAGCCCCAGCAACGGGCTGACGAGCACCGCGACCGCGGGCGGAACGGCCGCCTCCACGATCGGCCACTCCTCGCGGCACACCTCCACCACGACCCCGCGATCCAGGGCGCGCTGCGCCATGCGCGCACCGAACAGCTGGGCATGCACGTGCGCGAGCCAGAAGATCACCCCGGTCGCCAGCAGCAACAGCGCCAGTTCCAGCCGGGGGAAGGGGCCGTGCGCACCCGCTCCGACCACGACGGAGGCGGCCAGGAGCGAGCCGTACAGCCCCCCGGTGTAGTCCGCGTGGGCCCGGCGCGCAGACCGGCGCGCGCGTGCCTGTGTCCGGGTCTGCTTCGGCATCCTCGCTCCAGGGGCCCTCGGGGCGTTCCGCGCCCGCCCCTCCAGGCTGTGCCGCCGGGCGGCGGGACGCCTCGCCTGCTCCGGGTGACCCGGGTACGGCGCAGCCCGGGCCGGGGGAGTGACGCGGGCTCGGGCCGGGGAGTCGCACGGGCTCGGGCCGGGGGAGTCACGCAGGCCTGGGACGCAGGAGCGACGCCGGGCCGCGCTCCGCTCAGCGGTCGTTCTGGTCCTCGGCCCGGTGCCGGGACACCTGCTGCCGTACGGTGCGCCAGCGCGACCGGGTCTGCTCGACCAGGTCGTCCCACTGACGGCGCACCTCGTCGTCCGGGGTGCGCTGTCCCCGGGCGATCCGGTACAGCTCGTCCTGCACCTCGCGCCCCAGCGCGGCGGACCCGACGACGATGAGCATGACGCCGAACAGCGCCGAGATCATCGCGAAGACCGCGCCGACCACTCCGTACCGCTCGGCGGAGGTGTTGAACAGATGCGGCAGATAGACGGACGCGGCCACGGAGTAGACCGCCGTCACCACGGCCGTCGTGACGCCGAAGGGGATCAGGTCCCGCCAGGCGATCCTGCGGGCGGACAGCAGATGACCGCTCCAGACCAGGAAGACGGCGCTGACCGGTACCTCGCAGACCACGGCGGCAAGGCCGGTCCTGCCCCCGCCGAGGAGGGCGCTCAGCCACCCGCTGACCAGCGCGTAGCCGAGGCCGGACAGCAGCCACCACAGGCCGTTGCGTGTGTTGCGCACGCTGAGGGGCTTGAGTTCCCAGACCTGTTCGAACAGGCGCTGCAGGGTCCGGGTGAAGCTCAGGGCCGAGATCGCCAGGAACAGCACACCGAACACGCTCACGCTCGTGCTGCCGCCCTCGGCGGGCGAGAAGAGGGCACTCACCGCCTCGGCCCCCGCCCCGCTGAGGCCGTACCGCTTGATGATCCGCTGCGCGGCGTCGTACGAGGTGAGGCTGCCCAGCAGGGTGCCGCCCAGGATCGCGGCCGGGACCAGCGCGGTCAGGGCGCTGGACGCCAGGGCCATCGAGCGGTCGAACCCCGCGACCCGCTGGAAGCGGTTGAGTGCCCGCAGCGCGAAGGTGGGACGCAGCCAGAACGTCAGCGCTCTGACCAGGTGCCGACGACTGATCTCCGCCGTTGTGCCCTCCTGACGGCCGTTCAGGACGCTGGTGAAGACTGGTGGATATGCGAGGAAAGCTGGTGAAGTGACCCTATCCGACCTGGGGATGGAGCGGCGAAGAGGCCCGCCGGGGAACCCCGGCGGGCCTCTCGGGACGTGCCGCGGGCTCAGACGGCCGGCGCGTACTTCGGGTTGGGGCCGTGCTGGTTCGGCTCCGCCTTGCCCTCGCTGGCGAGGAAGACGATGAGGATGATCGTGCCGATCAGGGGGATCAGCGCGATGAGGATCCACCAGCCGGTCCGGTCGGTGTCGTGCAACCGGCGGACGGCGACACCGAGCCCGGGCAGCAGGGTGGCGAGGCCGTAGAGGATGCCCAGGATGCTGGATCCGATGGCGTAGTCGACGATCGCCAGCACGATGCTGATGATCAGGTTGAACAGGAAGAACATCCAGTATTCCTGCCGACGTGCGCGGCCGGTGAACACCGCGTACTTCTTCAGCACGTCCACGTACCAGTGCATGCGCCCCCCAAGGGTTGTGATGTACGTCACCCCATCGAATCAGTAGGCGTGGCCGGAAGCCATCACTCTGGCGTGCACAGTTCAAGGCGTTACCGTCCTGCGGCCGTTCGGTGACCAGGACGTCCCACAGCAGCACCATCCGGCGCCTGCGACGGGGTGCGCCCCAGGCGGTATGCGGCCCGCGCCGGCCGGCAGGACGATGGGAGGGGGCGGCCGCGACACCCGACGGGAGGCGCGCCCATGGCTCAGCAGGCGAAGGCGACGGCCCAGGCCCGGAAAGCCGTCAGCACGGGAAGCGTGTTCTTCTCCTTCGCCCCGTGGATCGTCTTCGGAGTGGTCGCCAGTCCCAGCACCTGGGAGTACGCGGCGCTCGCCGCGCTGATCGCCGCCATCGCCCTGTCGGGCCAGGACCTCCTGCACGGAAAGCTCCGCATCCTCGACATGACCGGCATCGTGTTCTTCGCCGTCCTCTCGGTCCTCGCCCTGGCCGTGCACCGCGGACAGCTCGTCTGGGTGGAGACGTACGCGCAGGTCATCTCCAACGGGCTGGTCGCCGCCGTGGCGCTCGGATCACTGTTCTTCGACCCCTTCACCGCGCAGTACGCGCGGGAGTCGACGCCGCCGGACGTCTGGGACACACCCGTCTTCACACACATCAACAAGGTGCTGACCGCCGTGTGGGGCGGGGCCTTCGCCCTGATGACCCTGTCGACCTACCTGGCCATCCGCTTCCCGTCCCAGGACGACTGGTTCAACTGGGTCGTCCCCATCGCCCTGCTGGTGTGGGCCGTGAAGTTCACCCAGCGCTATCCGGAGTCGTACAAGGCGCGCGCGGTCTGACCGGACCCGAAGGGACGGCCGGGGCGTCTACCCCGGTATGGATCTGGACAAGCCGCAACCAGAGGTGGGGGCGGCCCTCGGGCATGCCTGGCGGATCGCCGGGCGGATCTCGCGAGCCGTCGGCCGCGGGCTCGGCACCCTCTTGCGATGGATCTTCGTGGAGCCGCTGCGCCGGGTGTACCGGACCGTCCTCACCCCGGTCGGACACGTCGTGCGGGACGCCGTCCTGCGGCCCGTCGCCGAGGCCGCACGCCTCGCGGGGCGGGCCGTGGGGCCGATACTGGCCGCCGGCCGCGACGCCGTACGGCAGGCCCGCGCCGACCTCCGGCGGATGTTCCTGGGCGAGCCCCGGCCGCCGGTCGCGGTGGACCGCCGGGAACCCGCGGGCCGCGACACACGTACTCTTGGTAGCAGTACGACCGCTCTCACGAAGGACTAGGACACTGGGCAAGCGACAGCCCGAAGGCCCGCCGCCCGCACCCGCGGTGCAGCGCATCCGACTGCGCTACACCAAGCGCGGCCGCCTCCGGTTCACCAGCCACCGTGACTTCCAGCGCGCCTTCGAGCGTGCGCTGCGCCGAGCCGAGGTGCCCATGGCGTACTCGGCGGGGTTCACGCCACACCCGAAGGTGTCGTACGCCAATGCCGCACCCACCGGCACGGGCAGTGAGGCGGAGTACCTGGAGATCGCGCTGACCGCGCCGCGCGACCCCGAGACCCTGCGCGCCCTGCTCGACGAGTCCCTGCCCACCGGGCTGGACATCGTCGACGCGGTCGAGGCACGGACCTCGGGACTCGCCGACCGGCTCACGGCCTCCGTCTGGGAGCTGCGGCTGGACGGCGTCGACCCCCTCGACGCCGAGCGTGCGGCCGAGGCCTTCACCAAGGCCGACACCGTCGAGGTGCAGCGCATGACCAAGAACGGCGTGCGCACCTTCGACGCGCGCCCCGCCGTCGTTCAACTGGAAACGCACAGTTCGTCGGCTGATAGGCCGACCGACCAGCCCTGTGCGATACTGCGGCTGGTTGTTCGGCACGTGACGCCTGCCGTACGACCCGACGACGTCCTGTCCGGTCTCCGCGCCGTGGCCGACCTGGCGCCGCCGGTCCCCGCAGCGGTGACCAGGCTGGCGCAGGGGCTGTTCGATGAAGAGACCGGCACGGTGACCGACCCGCTCGCGCCCGACCGCGAGGCAGCCGAGGCCCTGACGGCCCAACCGGCTGCCGCCGCGACGGCGCCGACGCCGGAAGGTTCCGCGTAAGGACGGACGTCGAAGCGTCGCCCTCGTACTCGGGAGCCACCTGGGTCGGGCAGCGCACCGACCAGAAGACTTTCGCCAGGCCGTACCGACAAGGCGTACGGAACCGGCGAGACAGGACACAGAGTGCTCCCGTGCGGCGCCCGCGCCCCGGACGGCGGTCATCGCGCATCGCGCGGGCCGCGGACGTCAACGGCGGACGGTCCATCGAGACCGACGCCGGACCAGGCGCGGCGCCCGGGAGCCTGACGGGAGAAACGCCCGCATGCTCGAGCCGATCGAACCCCATGAGGGTTCCGAACTGAACACCCCCAGCGACACCCTGCCTCCGCGCAGGCGTCGCCGTGCCGCCTCCCGCCCGGCGGGCCCGCCCGTTGCGGGCGAGGCCCTCGCCGAGGTCACCGTGCCGGCCATACCGGCCGTGGAGACCGACGAGGTGGCCGAGGCGGAGGAGAAGGCCGCGGCCGAGGCCGCACCGCAGGCCGCAACCGAGGCCGCACAGCCCGTCGCCGCCGGCGAGGAGCCCGCGTCCGCAGGACGCCCCCGGCGCCGTGCCACCCGCCGTGCCTCCGCCCCCGTCGGATCGCCCGCGTCCGCGGAGGCCGTCGAGACGGTCGTACCGGCTGCCACGACGACGGTTGCCGAGACCACTGGGACCACCGTGACGGCCGAGGCCGTCGCGTCCCCGCAGGCCGCCGAGGAGCCGGCGCCCGCCGGCCGTACCCGGCGCCGTGCCACCCGTCGATCGTCCGCGCCCGCCGGAACGCCGGCGGAGTCCGAGGCGCCCGCCGCCGCGTCCGCTGTGCCGGCCGCCGCCGGTGCCGCCGGGACCGAGACCCCCGCCGAGGGCGGGACCGAGGCCGACGAGAAGGCTGCGGCGGAGGCCGTGGCGGAGACCGCCGAGGCCGAGCCCGCTGCCCGGCCGCGCCGCCGCGCCGCCCGGCGTGCCTCCGCCCCCGCCGGTGCGCCGAAGCCCGTCGAGACCCCCGCGGCCGAGCCCGCCCCGGTCGCCGAGGCCGCGCCTGCTGCGGACCTCGCGCCCGCTGCCGAGGCCGCTCCCGTCGCCGAGGAGTCCGAGGCCGCTGCCGAGGAGGCGGCGCCGCGTCGTACGCGTCGTCGTGCGACCCGTCGGGTGTCCACGCCCGCCGGTGCCCCCGTCGCGGAGGAGACCGTCGTGACCGCTGCCGAAGCCGCCCCGCCCGTCGAGGAGGCCGAGGCCGCCGAGACCATCCCTGTCACCGAGGCTCCCGTCGCCGAGGAGCCCGTGGCCGCTGCCGAGGAGGCGGCGCCGCGTCGTACGCGTCGTCGTGCGACCCGCCGGGTGTCCACGCCCGCCGGTGCCCCCGCGGAGGAGGCCGCCGAGGCCGCCCTGCCCGCCGAGGAGACCGAGGCCGTGGCCGTGCAGGCCGCCGAGCCCGTCGTCGCTGAGACCCCCGCCGCCGAGGCCCCGCAGGCCCCCGCAGCCGAGGCCCCCGCCGAGGAGGCGGCCCCGCGCCGTCGCCGTCGCGTCGTGCGGCAGGCCGCGGCCGGGTTCACCGCGCCCGCGCAGTCCCCGGCCGAGTCCGCAGAGGCCGAGGGAACGCGCCGGCCGGCCCGGCCCGCCGTGGCCGTGTTCCAGGCGCCGGTGTTCGCCGAGCCGAGGTTCCAGACCCCGGAGCGGGCGGCCGCCGCGGCCGCTGCCGAGGCCGCCGAGGCGGACGAGGCGGACGAGACCGAGGAGTACACGGAGGAGCGCGCCGAGGCCGCCGCCCCGCGCGGCCGCCGCCGTCGGCGCCGGGGCGCCGCCGAGGAGACGCAGGCCGTGGAGGCCGTCACCGAGGAAGAAGAGCCCGCTGAGGGCGAGGAGCCCGAGGACCTCGCCGAGGCCGAGACGGACGCCGACGCCGACGCCGAGGAGGCGGAGGGCGCCGAGGGCTCGGACGGCTACGAGGAGTCCGGCTCGCGCCGCCGTCGCCGCCGGGGCGGCCGTCGCCGTCGCCGCGGTGACAGCGCGGACGGCGAGGGCGCCGACGCCGAAGAACTCGCCGCCGAGCAGGCCGCGCAGGACGCCGAGGACACCGCCGAGCAGGAGGAAGAGGACGCCGACGAGGCTCGTGACGACGACTCGGACGGTTCCAGCTCCAGCCGTCGCCGTCGTCGCCGTCGCCGCCGGGCCGGAGACAGCGCCGGCGACAACGAGCCGTCCGACGGCGACCCGGAGCGCACGGTCGTCAAGGTCCGCGAGCCGCGCAAGCCCGCCGAGCCGTCCGACGAGGTGCAGTCCATCAAGGGCTCGACCCGTCTGGAGGCGAAGAAGCAGCGCCGCCGCGAGGGCCGCGAGCAGGGCCGCCGGCGTGTGCCGATCATCACCGAGGCCGAGTTCCTGGCCCGCCGCGAGGCCGTCGAGCGCGTGATGGTCGTCCGCCAGCACGGCGAGCGCACCCAGATCGGCGTGCTCGAGGACGGCGTGCTCGTCGAGCACTACGTCAACAAGGAGCAGTCGACCTCCTACGTCGGCAACGTCTACCTGGGCAAGGTCCAGAACGTGCTGCCGTCGATGGAGGCCGCCTTCATCGACATCGGCAAGGGCCGCAACGCCGTCCTGTACGCCGGTGAGGTCAACTTCGAGGCGCTCGGCATGGCCAACGGGCCGCGCCGCATCGAGGCCGCCCTGAAGTCCGGCCAGTCCGTCCTCGTCCAGGTGACGAAGGACCCGATCGGGCACAAGGGCGCCCGTCTGACCAGCCAGGTCTCCCTTCCGGGCCGCTACCTCGTGTACGTCCCCGAGGGCTCGATGACCGGCATCAGCCGCAAGCTGCCCGACACCGAGCGGGCCCGCCTGAAGACCATCCTCAAGAAGATCGTCCCCGAGGACGCGGGCGTCATCGTGCGCACCGCCGCCGAGGGCGCGAGCGAGGAGGAGCTGCGCCGCGACGTCGAGCGGCTGCAGGCGCAGTGGGAGGACATCCAGAAGAAGGCCAAGAGCGGCAACGCGCCGACGCTGCTCTACGGTGAGCCGGACATGACCGTCCGGGTCGTCCGCGACATCTTCAACGAGGACTTCTCCAAGGTCGTCGTCAGCGGCGACGAGGCCTGGTCGACCATCCACGGATACGTCTCGCACGTCGCCCCGGACCTGGCCGAGCGGCTCTCGAAGTGGACCTCCGAGGTCGACGCCTTCGCCACGTACCGGATCGACGAGCAGCTCGCCAAGGCGCTGGACCGCAAGGTCTGGCTGCCCAGCGGCGGCTCGCTGGTGATCGACCGGACCGAGGCGATGGTCGTCGTCGACGTGAACACCGGCAAGTTCACCGGCCAGGGCGGCAACCTGGAGGAGACGGTCACCAGGAACAACCTGGAGGCGGCCGAGGAGATCGTGCGCCAGCTGCGGCTGCGCGACCTCGGCGGCATCATCGTCATCGACTTCATCGACATGGTCCTGGAGTCCAACCGGGACCTGGTGCTGCGGCGCCTGCTGGAGTGCCTGGGCCGCGACCGCACGAAGCACCAGGTGGCCGAGGTGACCTCGCTGGGCCTGGTGCAGATGACCCGCAAGCGGGTCGGCCAGGGCCTGCTGGAGTCCTTCTCCGAGACCTGCGTCCACTGCAACGGCCGTGGCGTCATCGTGCACATGGAGCAGCCGGCCGTCGCCGCAGGCGGTGGCGGCGGCAAGCGCAAGAAGCGCGGACGCGGCGGTGACGTGCACGAGCACGAGACCGCCGCCGTGGCCGCGGAGACCGGCGAGGCCGTCGAGCCGGAGACCGAGACGCCCGCCGAGGTGGCCGCCGAGGTCGCCGAGCCGGTCGCCCTGCCCGCTCCGGAGTTCGCGCCGGACGAGGAGCTGTACAGCAGCGTCGCCGAGGCGGAGGCGGCGGCCACCCGTGGCCGTGCCCGCCGCCGCGCGAGCCGCCGCGCCTCGGCTCCGGCCGGTGCGCCGAAGGCGGGGAGCCCGAAGGCCGCGCAGTCCGCCGAGGTGCCGACGGCCCAGGCCGTCACTCCCGCCGAGGAGGCCGCGCAGCCCGTGCAGCCGGTGCCGGCCGCCGAGGCGCTCGCCGGGCCGGTCGCCGTCGAGGAGCCGGTGGTGGCCCAGGAGCCGGCCGCCGAGGAGGCCGCGCCCAAGGGCCGTACGCGTCGCCGCGCGACCCGGAAGGTGTCGGCACCGGCCGGTTCCCCCGCGGGTGCGGAGGCGGCCGTGGTGACGGTCGCCGAGCCCGCGCCGGCGGCCGAGCAGCCCGAGCCCGCGGCTCCGGCCCCGGCCGAGGAGGCGCCCGCCGAGAGCGCCGCCCCGGCCCGCCCGCGCCGTCGTGCCGTGCGCAAGGCCACCGCGCCGACCACGTCCGAGGAGACGGCCGTCCTGGTCGTGCCGGCCACCGCGCCGGAGCCGGCCGCCGAGGCGCCCGCCGCCGAGCAGACGGCCCAGACGGCGGAGGAGGCCGTGCCGGCCAAGAAGACCGCCCGCAAGGCGGCCAAGAAGGCCACGGCGAAGAAGGCGGCCACCAAGAAGACCGCGGCCAAGAAGACGGCCGCCAAGAAGACGACGGCCAAGAAGGCGGCCAAGACCGCCAAGACGGCCGCCGCGAAGTCGACCGCGAAGAAGACCACCACGGTCTCCGCCGCAGGCGACGAGGGCTGAGAAGGCCCGACGGGGTGTGCGGCCGTACATGTGACCGGCCGCACACCCCGGGGGCCCGGCCCGGTTTGACCCCTTCGGCGCTGGCCCCGTAACCTAGACCGTCGGCGTGTCCACTGAACACGCCACATCCCCGTAAACCTCTTCCTCCCGGGCACACGGTTGGCCGGGAGAGGTTGTCCGTGCTGTTCCCGGACGGCTGGCCTGCGGGGGTGCCGTTCTTCGAGCGAAAGAGAGATCCGCGTGTACGCCATCGTGCGCAGCGGTGGTCGCCAGCACAAGGTTGCTGTCGGCGACATCGTTGAGGTTGACAAGATTTCCACTGCCCAGGTTGGCGACACGGTCGAGCTCTCGACCCTGCTCGTTGTCGACGGCGACGCTGTGACCAGCGACCCGTGGGTGCTGGCCGGCATCAAGGTCCAGGCCGAGGTCGTGGACCACCACAAGGGCCAGAAGATCGACATTCTGCGCTACAAGAACAAGACCGGCTACCGCCGTCGTCAGGGCCACCGCCAGCAGTACACGGCGATCAAGGTCACGTCGATCCCCACGGCTGCGAAGTAAGGGACTGAGGAGACATGGCACACAAGAAGGGCGCATCGTCCACCCGGAACGGTCGCGACTCCAATGCCCAGCGGCTCGGCGTGAAGCGCTTCGGCGGTCAGGTCGTCAACGCTGGTGAGATCCTGGTCCGTCAGCGCGGCACCCACTTCCACCCGGGCGCCGGCGTCGGCCGTGGCGGCGACGACACGCTGTTCGCGCTGCAGGCCGGTGCGGTGGAGTTCGGCACCCACCGTGGCCGCAAGGTCGTGAACATCGTTCCGGTCGCCTGAATCGCCTGATTCACGGCTTCGACCGAACGACTCGTTCGTTTCGCGAGGCGGACCTCACTTCCCGGTCGGGAAGGCGGGTCCGCCTTTCGCGTGTTACGTAGTAGACATTCCCGTAATCCTCCAGCCTTCGGCCGGGGGGACTCCCAGGAGGCACTGAACCATGACCACCTTCGTGGACCGCGTCGAGCTGCACGTCGCCGCGGGTAACGGGGGCCACGGCTGTGCCTCCGTCCACCGTGAGAAGTTCAAGCCGCTCGGCGGCCCGGACGGCGGCAACGGCGGCCGCGGCGGTGACATCATCCTGACCGTGGACCAGTCGGTCACCACGCTGCTCGACTACCACCACTCCCCGCACCGCAAGGCCACCAACGGCAAGCCCGGCGAGGGCGGCAACCGCTCCGGCAAGGACGGCGAGGACCTGGTCCTGCCGGTTCCGGACGGCACGGTCGTCCTGGACAAGGCCGGCAACGTGCTCGCCGACCTGGTCGGCCACGGCACCTCGTACGTCGCCGCCCAGGGCGGCCGCGGCGGCCTCGGCAACGCGGCGCTGGCGAGCGCCCGCCGCAAGGCGCCCGGCTTCGCGCTGCTGGGCGTGCCCGGGGACGTGCAGGACATCGTCCTGGAGCTGAAGACGGTCGCCGACGTGGCACTGGTGGGCTACCCGAGCGCCGGCAAGTCCTCGCTGATCTCCGTGCTCAGCGCGGCCAAGCCGAAGATCGCCGACTACCCGTTCACGACGCTCGTGCCCAACCTGGGCGTGGTGACGGCCGGATCGACCGTCTACACCATCGCCGACGTGCCCGGTCTGATCCCGGGCGCCAGCCAGGGCAGGGGGCTTGGCCTGGAGTTCCTGCGGCACGTGGAGCGGTGCAGTGTGCTGGTGCACGTACTGGACACCGCGACCCTGGAGTCCGACCGCGACCCGGTCTCCGACCTCGACATCATCGAGGAGGAGCTGCGGCAGTACGGCGGCCTCGACAACCGTCCCCGGATCGTCGTCCTGAACAAGGTCGACGTGCCGGACGGCAAGGACCTCGCCGAGATGGTCCGGCCCGACCTGGAGGAGCGCGGCTACCGCGTCTTCGAGGTGTCGGCGGTGGCCCACATCGGTCTGAAGGAGCTGTCGTACGGGCTCGGTGAGCTGGTGGCCGGTGCACGCGCCGCGAAGCCGAAGGAGGAGGCGACGCGGATCGTCATCCGCCCGAAGGCCGTGGACGACGCGGGCTTCACGGTCACCCGCGAGGAGGTCGGCGGCGAGGCGCTGTTCCGGGTGCGCGGCGAGAAGCCGGAGCGCTGGGTGCGGCAGACCGACTTCAACAACGACGAGGCCGTCGGCTACCTCGCCGACCGGCTCAACCGCCTCGGTGTCGAGGACCGGTTGATGAAGGCGGGTGCCCGGGCCGGCGACGGCGTCGCCATCGGGCCCGAGGAGAACGCGGTCGTCTTCGACTGGGAGCCGACGGTCATGGCGGGCGCCGAGATGCTCGGCCGCCGTGGCGAGGACCACCGCTTGGACGCGGAGCGGCCCGCGGCGCAGCGCCGACGGGAAAAGCAGGCCGCGCGGGACGAGTCGCAGCAGGCGTACGACGAGTTCGACCCGTTCGAGTAGCCGGGCCGGGATTTCCCGAGGGCCCGGGGGCTGCCGCCCCCGGGCCCTCGTGCGTTCACGGCGGCCGGTGTGGACGGTGATGTCGTACACCGCTGTGCACGGAATGGCCGGATAGATTCGGGATTCACCTACTCACCACCCGATACCGTAAACATCCCCTGACACTCGGTAAGACCCGTTGTGGCAAGATCACGTATTTTCCTGTGGTTCCGGTGCCGCAACGGGTCTTCTGCTGTCTGCCGGTTTGTCATGCACACGAGAGCTCCCGTTCAGCGGCGGACCGGCCGGCCGTGGGAGCTTCCGAAGGTCCGCGAGAGAAGTCCAAGAGGCCCCCGTGGCAAGGGAGTTGGCGAATGACCGGATTAGTGACCCCCGACCGACGCCGCTTTCTGGCCGCCGGCGCCGCCGTCCTCGGCGCCGCGGCCACCGCTCAGCTCTGGCTGCCGGCCACCGCTCGGGCCGCCGAAGCCCCGCTGCCCGACGGCGTGTTCACCCTCGGTGTCGCGTCCGGCGACCCGCTGCCCGACGGCATCGTGCTGTGGACCCGGCTCGCCCCGGACCCGCTGGCGGGCGGCGGCATGCCCGACGCGGTGTTCTCCGTGGAGTGGGAGATCGCCGAGGACGACCGGTTCGGACGGGGCGTCCGCTCGGGCACCGCCGAGGCCCGGCCCGAGTACGGACACAGCGTGCACGTCGATGTACGGGGGCTGCGCCCGGACCGCTCCTACTGGTACCGCTTCCGGGCGGGCGGCCAGCTCTCGCCCACCGGCCGCACCCGCACCGCCCCCCACCCGCACCGCAGGGGCGGCTCGCTGCGCGTCGCCCTCGCCTCGTGCCAGAACTGGCAGCACGGCTACTTCACGCCGTACGCCGACATGCTCGCCCAGGACCCCGACTTCGTGCTCTTCGTCGGCGACTACATCTACGAGTCCGCGCCCACCGCGTCGTCCGTGCGGCGCCACGAGGGCAAGGGGGAGCCGTACACCCTCGTCCAGTACCGCAACCGCTACGCCCAGTACCGCACCGACCCCGACCTCGCCGCGATGCACGCGCACGCCCCCTGGGTGGTCACCTTCGACGACCACGAGGTCGACAACGACTGGGCGGGCGAGATCCCGCAGGACCCCGACAAGCAGTCGCACGACGCGTTCGTGGCCCGGCTGACGGCGGCCTTCCAGGCGTACTACGAGCACATGCCGGTCCGCGCCACCGCGATCCCCGACGGCCCGCACATCCAGATGTACCGGCGGCTGGAGTTCGGGCGGCTGGCCCGGCTCAATGTGCTCGACACCCGGCAGTTCCGCACCGACCAGGCCACCACCCAGGCCGGCGCCGAGGACCCGTCGATGACCATGCTCGGCGCCGCGCAGAAGCAGTGGCTGCTGGACGGGCTCCGCGACTCGCCGGCCCGCTGGAACCTGATCGCCTCGCAGATCATGATGGCCGAGACCGACCTGCTGCTCGGCGAGGGCAAGCTCTGGTTCTACGACGCCTGGGACGGCTACCAGGCCGAGCGCAACGCCCTGCTGGAGGAGTTCGCCGGGATCCGCAATCCGGTCGTGCTCAGCGGCGACCGGCATCTGACGATGATCAGCGACCTCAAGGAGGACTTCGCCGACGCGGACTCCGACGTCGTCGGCGCGGAGTTCGTCGGCACCTCCATCTCCAGCAACGGCGACCAGGACCAGGCCGCCTTCCACGCCCAGTGGGACCCGTTGATGGCGGACAACCCGCACTGGAAGGTGATCGACGCCCACCGCGGGTACCACCTCTTCGACATCCGCCGCGACTGCATCGACGCCCAGGTCCGGGTCGTCGACACGGTCCTCGGGCCGCAGGCCACCGCGAGCACGCTGGCGCGGCTGCGGGTGGAGTCCGACGAACCGGGCGTCCAGGTCGTGTGACGTCGGCGCGAAAGGGGCCCGGGACTCGTCCGAGTCCCGGGCTCTCCTCGTGTGCGGAGCCTGTCCGAGTGCCGGGTCTCTCTCGCTCGTGGGGCTTGTCCGAGTCGCCTTCGTGTCCGGGATGTCGCTCTCCGGCCAAGGCTGAAATGGTGCGGAATGCCGATGCGGAATTCCGTGGCAATGCGCTGCCTGTGGCGAGCCCTATTCCCGGCTCGTCCGCACCGGTGCCGTGCTGCATATGAAGTCCGTACCGGTGGCGTGCCGCATATGAAGAACGCGTGCAGCCCCGCGACCCGGGACGTGAAGATCCCGCCGTCCCGTCCGTGCGCCCCGCGCCCGCGGCGGCGTCCGCCTCGCCCCCGCCGTCCCACGCGACCCGGGCGGCACCGAACGACACCGAACGACACCTGTGGACTTACTCACAGCAATTCCACAGGGGTTCACGGGAGCCGCACCCAATCACCCGGAGTGCTAGGTGAATGACAGGTTGCGGGCACATATGCATGGGACGTCACTCACCTTGCACTGCGGTTACCCGAAGTGGGACCATTTCACGGTTCCCTGTCGCCCCAAGGTAGGTCAGCCTGTGTCACAGCACATAGCCAAGCCCCGAACCACCGCAGTGATCCTGGCCGGTGGCACCGGCCAGCGGGTGGGTCTGTCGATCCCCAAGCAGCTGCTGAAGATCGCCGGCAAGGCAGTCATCGAGCACACCCTGACCACTTTCGAGAACGCCGACTCGATCGACGACGTCATCGTCCTGATGGCGCCCGGCTACGTGCCGGACATCGAGAAGATCGTCGCCAAGGCCGGGTTCAAGAAGGTCAAGAAGGTCATCGAGGGCGGCTCGACGCGGAACGAGACCACCGAGCGCGCCATCGCGGCCCTCCGCGAGGGCCTGGCCGAGGGCGAGGACCTCAACGTCCTCTTCCACGACGCCGTGCGCCCCCTGCTCTCGCGGCGCGTCATCGACGACTGCGTGACCGCGCTGGAGCGCTACCAGGCCGTCGACGTCGCCATCCCGTCCGCGGACACCATCATCGTGACGCGCACCCACGGCGAGGACGGCGAGTTCATCACCGAGATCCCGGACCGCTCCCGGCTGCGCCGCGGCCAGACCCCGCAGGCCTTCAAGCTGTCCACGATCCGCCGTGCCTACGACGTCGCCGCCGGCGACCCCAACTTCCAGGCCACGGACGACTGCTCGGTGGTCCTCAAGTACCTGCCCGACGTGCCGATCCACGTGGTCGCGGGCGACGAGTACAACATGAAGGTGACCCAGCCGGTCGACGTCTTCATCGCCGACAAGCTCTTCCAGCTCGCCTCCACCGCCGCGCCCGAGCAGAACGGCGAGGAGGCCTACCGCGAGCTCCTCACCGGCAAGACGATCGTGATCTTCGGCGGCTCGTACGGCATCGGCAAGGACATCGCCGAACTCGCCGAGTCCTACGGCGCCCACGTCTACGCACTCGGCCGCTCCACCACCGGCACCCACGTGGAGAACCCGGAGGAGGTCGACGACGCCCTGTCCAAGGCGTACGCGGACACCGGCCGGATCGACTACGTCGTCAACACCGCGGGTGTGCTGCGCATCGGCAGGCTCGCCGAGACCGACAACGCCACCATCGAGGAGGCGCTGAAGGTCAACTACCTGGCGCCGGTGCAGATCGCCCGTTCGTCGTACAAGTACCTGGCCGAGACCAAGGGACAGCTGCTGCTCTACACCTCCAGCAGCTACACCCGCGGCCGCGCCGAGTACAGCCTCTACTCCTCCACCAAGGCCGCCATGGTGAACCTCACCCAGGCCCTGTCCGACGAGTGGGCCGGCGACGGCATCCGCGTCAACTGCATCAACCCCGAGCGCACCGCCACCCCGATGCGTACCAAGGCCTTCGGCCAGGAGCCGGCCGGCTCGCTGCTCTCCTCCGAGGCCGTGGCCCGGACCTCGCTGGACGTGCTGCTCTCGGAGCTGACCGGCCATGTGATCGACGTCCGCCAGCAGGACCCGACGGCACCCGCGGGCCAGGCCTCCGGCTTCGAGCAGGCCTTGGCCAGTGTTCTGGACCGCCAGGACGGCGTGGCATAATCAACATCAAATAGGTATCGGTTATTCAGGCCTCTGTGGCTGCGCGTATGCGGAGCATTCACAGAGGCCTGAATCCGTAAGACTCCCAGATCGCCCGCAAGGTCTACATTCCGGCCTCTTTGTCAGCAAAAGGTTATCCGTGATATCCACCGCTATTCGCGTCGCCCGGGTGGGCAGCGCGGCCGAGCTGGCCGCGGCGGCCCTCATGATCCTGGGCTTCCCGGCGCTCATGCTGGCCGCGCTCGTCCCGAGCATTCCCGCCTTCGCGGCCGCGGCCGCCGTGACGTACCTGGCGGATCACTATCTGCACCGCAAGGGCAGCTACCTGATCAACCGCCTCAGCAAGGTCCGGGCCGGACTCTCGATCCGCTTCCTGATCCGGCAGCTGATGCTGATCCTGCTGCTGGCCCGCCTGTCCCACGCGGACGACCTGATCTTCTACGGCGCGATCGCCTGCTTCATCGCCTTCTACGGTCTCCAGGCCCCGCACGGCGCCCTGGTCACCTTCATCCGCAGCCGTCGCCGGATGCCGGTCGCCACCCGCAACATCGACCTGAAGTCCCGCATCCGCATCCCGGACGCCCCGCCGCGCGGCCTGCTGCACCGCTCCACGGAGAAGATCCTCCACCTCGACCTGTTCGCCGTCGTCGGCATCCTGGTCTCCGCGGTCATGGACCCGGACGTCGCGGGCTTCGTGGGGATCGGCCTCACCGTCGGCCTCGGCTGCCTGTACGTCGCGCTGCTGCTGCCGTACGTGCGCGGCAGCAAGACCCCGCCGAAGGCCGATGTCGTCCTCGCCTCCGTCGACGACTGGCTGGCCGCCTACCGGCCGGAGACGGTCCTGTACTTCTCCGGCTCCAAGGACTCCGCGTACCAGGTCAACATGTGGCTGGAGACGATGGAGCAGCTGGACACCCGGCCGCTGATCATCCTCCGCGAGCGCGCGATCCTGAACAACCTCGCGCCGACCACGGTCCCGGTCATCTGCGTGCCCGGAGGCGTGCACCTGATGAACCTGGACCTGTCGACCGTGCGGGTCGCCCTGTACGCGGCCAACGTCGGCAAGAACATCCACATGCTGCGCGTGCCCACCATGAAGCACGTCTTCATCGGCCACGGCGACAGCGACAAGCTGGCCAGCGTCAACCCGTACAGCAAGGTCTACGACGAGGTGTGGACCGCCGGCCGCGCGGGCCGCGACCGCTACGCCATCGCCGACGTCGGTGTCCGCGACGAAGACATCGTCGAGGTCGGCCGCCCGCAGCTGGCGCCCATCCAGAGCCGGCAGGCCGTGCCGGCCGGCCCCCGCGGCGAAGCCGCCGACGGACGCTGCCCGACCGTGCTGTACGCGCCCACCTGGGAGGGCTGGGACGGCAACCCCGGCAACACCTCGATCGTGCTGGCCGGCGAGAACATCGTGAACGCGCTGGTCAAGGCCGACCCACCGGTCCGCGTCCTGTACAAGCCGCACCCCTTCACCGGCACCGTCAGCAAGGAGGCCGGGGCCGCGCACCAGCGGATCACGGCCCTGGTCGAGAAGGCCGCTGCCGAGCGCGCCGCCGACCCGCGCTTCGCCACCGACGCGGCCGCCGAGGCCCGGGCGAAGGCGGACCTGGCCCGCATCGAGGCCCGGATCGCCGAGCTGACCGGCACCGGCGGCGACCGGGGCGACGAGGCCGAGGCCACCCGCGAGGGGATCGTCGACGTCCACAAGCACGAGGAGATCGCCCGCCTGCGTGCCGAGTGGGACGACGCCTACTGGCGCTCCTTCCCGACGTACGAGCACCGGGTCATCAAGGGTGCCGCGCCGCGCCTGTACGACTGCTTCAACGTCTCCGACGCGATGGTCTCCGACATCTCCTCCGTCGTCTCCGACTTCATCGCGAGCGGCAAGCCGTACGCGGTCACCGACTCCGCCGAGGTCGGCGTCGAGGAGTTCAAGCAGCAGAACACGGCGGTGCGTGCCGCGGTGATCCTGTCCAACAGCGCCGCCGAGCTGGGCGGACTGCTGGACGCCGTGCGCGACCCCTCCCGCGACTCGCTGGCCGAGGACCGCGGCGAGCTCAAGCGCTATCTGCTGGGTCCGGACGAGCCCAAGTCCATCGACCAGTTCAACACCGCGGTGGCGAACCTCGGGCTCAAGGCCGAGGCCCGCAACGTCGGCCAGCAGTCGCGGCTGGGTGCGGCGGGCGCCGACCCCGCCCAGCTGACCAACGCGGTGCCGGGGCAGCGCGGGGCGTCCGCCGGTGAGACGGACGGCGTGAGCGCGGGCTGACCCACCCTGCCGTGCCAGGGCCGGCCCCCGGGAGCGATCCCGGGGGCCGGCCCTTTTCCGGCTCTGCGCCCCCGTTCGGGTTCCTCCCCGGTTCAGGTTTCTTACCAGGCACTCTTACCCGTGCCGCTCGCCGACGGTGAGAAGCTCTTACCCACCGTGCGTACTGTCGGTTGTCATCCGCCGCGGCCTCGTTGCGCCGCGCCTTTGTGTGACGTCTGCCACTCATCACCCTGCGTGGGGCAACCGCTTCCTTCGGGAGTCCGTCTAACAAATTGCGATTGAGGCGATACGGGGTAAATATTCCGTTGACAAGGGGGAAACGTGACCGTCGTGACGCAGCCTGATGTGAGTGTGATCATCGGGGCGTACGAAGCGATGCCGTACCTGGTCGAGTGCCTGGCCTCCGTCGAGGCGCAGACCATCGACGCGGCCCGCCTGGAGGTCATCGCGGTCGACGACGGCTCGACGGACGGTACGGGGGAGTACCTGGAGGAGTTCGCGGCCCGCGCCCCCATGCCGGTCACCGTCATCCGCCAGAAGAACTCCGGGGGCCCCAGCGGCCCCCGCAACGTCGGCATCGGCAAGGCCGCCGGGCGCTACGTCTTCTTCCTCGACGCCGACGACCGGCTCGGGCCCGAGGCCCTGGAGCGCATGGTCGCCATGGGCGACAAGAACGGCACCGACGTGGTGCTCGGCAAGGTCGAGGGCATCAACCGCACCGCGCCGAAGTCGATGTGGGGCAAGACGCTGGACCGTACCGACGTCTTCTCCTCCAACATCAAGTTCACCCTCAGCGCCCAGAAGCTGTTCCGCCGCGCGCTGCTGGAGAAGCACGGCATGCGCTTCGACGAGTCCCTGTGGACCGGCGAGGACGCGCTGTTCACGCTGGAGGCCTATCTGCGGGCCGACGGCGTCTCCGTGGTCGCCGACTACCCCTGCTACTACCTGGTCGGCCGCGACGACGGCAAGCACGTGACGAAGACCGGCAGTTACACGCTCCGCTTCGACTCCGCGCGCGCCCTGATGAAGCTGATCGAGGACATGGTCCCGGCCGGGCCGAAGCGCGACACCCTCATGATCCGGCCCTTCCTCATCACCCTGCTGCCGCAGTTCGGGCCCAAGTTCCTCACGGACAGCGAAGAGGTCCGCCGGCACAAGTTCGAGCTGGCCAAGCCGCTGATGGACGCCTACTGGACGCCCGGGGTGGCCCGTGGCCTGAAGGTCCACGAACGGCTCCGGCTGCACCTGGTGGCGCTGCAGCGGGCCGACCTGCTGCTGGACGTCGTGAAGTTCGTCAAGTCCAAGAAGCAGGCAGCCGCCATCCTGGAGAAGCGCGGCACCCGCGTCTACCTCGTCTACCCGCACTTCCGGTCCAAGCAGGCCGGCATCCCCGACGACATCTACCTCGCCGAGCCCCGCGAGGCCCGCACCTTCCACGGGTACCGCGAGGCCGCCGCCAACTCCTTCCTGCGCCGGGCCCTGCGCAAGGCCCGCCGGACGCTGTCGGCCAGGAAGTTCAAGGCGGCGGCGGCCTGATCGCCCGCGACAACGGCGGCTCGGCCGCCCGGCACAGCTGCGGTCCGACGGCTCGCCGCTGTCCGGGGGCTCACTGTCTGCCCGACTGCAGGGCCCGCCGCAGCGGCCGGCCCACCACCCGGCGGGCGCGCCGGTAGACGGAGGCGGCGGGCGCCGGGAGGGCGTCCTTGGCCTTCCTGGCCCGCGCCAGCTCCCGCTTCAGCCGGGCGTTGTCCTGCGTCAGTCCACCGACCTGGCTGTGCAGCCAGCCGAACCGGCTGCTGAGAGAGGCCAGGTCGGTGTCGTTCCACGGGCGCACACCCGGCGGGAACGGCAGCGACCGCATCCGCTCCTCGAAGGCCGCGCCGCCGTCGCCGTGCGTGAAGGTGTTCGGCAGGCCGTTCTCGTCCAGGAAGGCCGTGAACCGCTCGAAGCGCTCCGCATGACCGCCCGTCAGCCCCCCGAGGTCCGCCTGCTCGTACAGCCGCGCCGGGTCCGCCGCCTCGGGGTCCCTCGCGACCCGGTCGAGGCGCAGATGCGGGATCTCGAAGTAGCGGCACAGCTCCAGCGTGCGCGAGTCGCCGCACAGCACCGTCGCGGGCGTTCCCGCGAGCAGCGCCGCGATGTTGCCGTGGATGCGGGAGCCGAAGGAGAAGTCGAAGGAGCGCAGGTCGTCGATCCAGGTGACCGGGTCGACGTACACCCGCACCTTGCCCTCCCGGTACATCGGGTGGTCCGGGTGCGTCGGCATCGCGGTCACCCGGGCGTTCGGGTCCGTCAGGTCCCGCCAGTGCAGCTGCCGTGCGTCGCTGAGGTTCTGGCCGATGAAGTGCAGGTCCGGGTAGCGCTCGCGGGTACGGGCGATGATCTTGCCGAGCCCCTGCTTCTGCACCGCGCCGTGCGAGCCGTTGACCGCGATCCGGGACCCGGCCGTCACCCCGGGCACCCGCTTGCGCACGGCCAGGACACGGCCGTGCAGGAACAGCGACGGGCAGCCGATGACCTCCACGTCCCGGAATCCGAGGTCCTTCAGGTACTGCTCGGTGAACTCGCCCCGCACGCCGATCGAGGCGCTGCGGTCCAGCACCGCCGAGCAGAACGCGCGCACGGACTCCTCCATGGGCCTCAGCCGTGCCGGGTCGTGGTTCACGCCGGTCTGCGCGCCGACGCCCGGCACCACCACGGGGATCCGCAGCCTGCCGATCAGCCGGGTCAGCCGCTTCAGCCCGCCCTCGAACGACGGGCGGAAGGCGTTGGCCAGCGGGACGACGAACGCGTCGTACTCCTCGTTGATCCGCGCGACCGCGGTCACGTCCGCGGCCATGCCGTTCGAGACGACCTCGGTGCCCGGTGTCTCAAGGATCTTGTGCGCGGCATCACTGAAGACCAGATTGCCCGCGTTCGTGGCGATGACGTCCCGGTGCAGAGCATCTTCGATCGTCAGGACGTCGTAGGGGCTCTTGCCGGATCTGAGCAGAATGCGCTTCACGGGGCGAACGGCAGGAGACACAAAATTCAACTTGTATTTAGCAGAGTTTTACTTCCCATAAGCAACCAACGCAACCTTTTTGCCATACGCGAACCGTGAGCAAACGACTACGCCTCGCTTGTCCGGGAGATGGACCGGCGCGCACCGCACGGCCCACTTCGCGTAGATTGCCGCACAGGCAGCCGGATGCGCGTGAGGGGACTTCAGGCAAGGTGGCAAGGGCAAGGCAGGCCGTGGGCGAGGCCCGCAGGATCGTCGTCAAGGTGGGCTCCTCGTCGCTGACCACCGCCGCGGGCGGCCTGGACGCCGACCGCGTCGACGCGCTGGTCGACGGCCTCGCCAAGATCCGCAGCGGCGGGGAGAGGGAGATCGTCCTCGTCTCCTCGGGCGCCATCGCGGCCGGACTCGCCCCGCTGGGCCTGCGCCGCCGCCCCAAGGACCTGGCCCGCCAGCAGGCCGCCGCCAGCGTCGGCCAGGGCCTGCTCGTGGCCCGCTACACCGCCTCCTTCGCCCGCTACGGCGTCCGCGTCGGCCAAGTCCTGCTCACCAGCGACGACATGAGCCGCCGCGCCCACCACCGCAACGCCTCCCGCACCCTCGACAAGCTGCTCGCGATGGGCGCCTTCCCCATCGTCAACGAGAACGACACCGTCGCCACCGACGAGATCCGCTTCGGCGACAACGACCGCCTCGCCTCCCTCGTCGCCCACCTCGTCCATGCCGACCTGCTGGTCCTCCTGTCCGACATCGACGGCGTCTACGACGGCGACCCCGGCAAGCCGGGCACCTCCCGGATAGCCGAGGTGCGCGGCCCCGAGGACCTCGCCGGGGTCGAGATCGGCAGCGCGGGCAAGGCCGGCGTCGGCACCGGCGGCATGGTCACCAAGGTCGAGGCCGCCCGGATCGCGGCCGCCGCGGGCATCCCGGTGGTGCTCACCAGCGCCGTCCATGCGGCGGAGGCGCTCTCCGGCGGGGACACGGGCACCTACTTCCACCCCACCGGCAAGCGTTCCGCCGACCGGCTGCTGTGGCTCCAGCACGCCTCGACACCGCAGGGCTCCCTCACCCTGGACGACGGCGCCGTCCGCGCGGTCGTCCAGCGGCGCACCTCGCTGCTGCCCGCCGGGATCGCCGCGGTGGAGGGCGAGTTCAGCGCCGGCGACCCCGTCGAGCTGCGCGACAGCACCGGACGTGCGGTCGCCCGCGGGCTCGTCAACTTCGATGCCAAGGAGATCCCCCAGCTGATCGGGCGTTCGACCCGGGAGCTGGCACGCGAGCTGGGCCCCGCGTACGAACGCGAGGTCGTACACAGGGACGACCTGGTACTCCTGCACCCGTAACTCCCGTCAAACCGACGGTAAATCGGGGCGTATGGAGCGCCCCGGTGGGGGACGTTCCGTAAAACCGCCACGCGGAACCCTGCGGCCTGCTCAACTTTGAGTCAGAGCATGTTGCCGGGACACGCTCCGTCAAGGGGCGTTGCGTGAAGGAGGCCGTCGTGAGACGAGTGCGCCCTGGGGCGGCGTCCCGCGGTGCTCTGACGAGCGTCGCGGCCGGGGACACCTACCAGGACTACGAGGAGCCCAAGGACCTGCCCCGCCTGTGGCACGTCACCCTCAGCGTCTCCGGCCAGAAGGTCGCGCTGCCGGACCTGCGGCGCGCCCTGGAACAGCTCGCCCACGACCACCCCTTCCTGCTGACCAGCAGATACGCGAGCGACCACGCGGAGATCCGGTACTGGGAAGAGGCCCGCGACCTGCACGACGCCGCCGCCGTCGCGCTGCGCCTGTGGGGCGAGCACCGGCAGAGCGCCGGACTGCCGCCCTGGGAGATCGTCGGCCTGGAGGTCATCGACCGCGAGACCTACCACCAGCGCATCGCCGACGGCTACGGCCCCGCGCCCGCGACACCCGTGGGCGTGCATCCGTTCTGAAACCGCAAGGCTGCGTCCTTTCCGCCGGGGGCATGTCTCTGATTCCTGCCGGAGTGCGCCTCTGGTTCTGGCTGGAGCGCGCCTCTGGCTCTGGCCGGGGTCTGCCTCTGGCTCCGGCCGGGGCGAGCTCTGATTCCGGCCGGGGCGAGCTCTGATTCCGACCGGGGCGATCGTTCGGATGCACAGCGGCAGGGATCCGTCCCTTTTGCCCCGTCTCGCGGTGTGGGACGACGGCTGAACCGCCCCGCACCGCGCACTACCCTTCCCCCATGACCACGCTCTCGCCGTACGACTCGATGTCCCCGGTCACCCAGGCCGCCTACCGGGCCAAGGCCGCAGCCGCCGACCTCGCGCCGCTCCCGCGCGCCGTGAAGGACGACGCGCTGCTCGCCATCGCGGACGCCCTGGAGGTCCGGACCGTCGAGATCGTCGAGGCCAACGCCAAGGACGTGGCCAAGGCCCGGGCGGCCGGCACCAGCGAGGCCATCGTCGACCGGCTCACCCTCACCCCCGAGCGGGTCCGCGCCATCGCCTCCGACGTCCGCGACGTCGTGAAGCTGCCCGACCCGGTCGGCGAGGTCGTCCGCGGCTCCACCCTCCCCAACGGCATCGACCTGCGTCAGGTCCGCGTCCCGCTCGGCGTGGTCGGCATCATCTACGAGGCCCGCCCGAACGTGACGGTGGACGCCGCCGCCCTCTGCCTGAAGTCCGGGAACGCGGTGCTGCTGCGCGGCTCGGCCTCCGCGTACGAGTCGAACACCGCGCTGGTCCGGGTGATCCGGGACGCGGTGGGCGGGGCCGGGCTGCCTGCCGACGCCGTGCAGCTGGTGCCGGGGGAGAGCCGCGAGTCCGTGCGCGAGCTGATGCGTGCCCGCGGCCTGGTCGACGTCCTCATCCCGCGCGGCGGCGCCTCCCTGATCCGGACCGTGGTCAGCGAGTCCACCGTCCCCGTCATCGAGACCGGCACCGGCAACTGCCACGTCTACGTCGACGCGGCGGCCGACCTCGACATGGCGATCGACATCCTGATCAACTCCAAGGCGCAGCGGGTCAGCGTCTGCAACGCCGCCGAGACCCTCCTGGTCCACCAGGACATCGCCCCCGAGTTCCTGCCGCGCGCCCTCGACGCCCTCGCCGAGGCCGGGGTGACCGTGCACGCCGACGAGCGGGTCCTCGCCCACGCCAAGGACTCCAAGGCCACCGTGGTCGAGGCGACCCCGGAGGACTGGGAGACCGAGTACCTCTCCCACGACATCGCCGCCGCGGTCGTCGACTCGCTGGACAAGGCGGTCGAGCACATCCGGCTGTGGACCTCCGGCCACACCGAGGCCATCGTCACCACCTCCCAGCAGGCCGCCCGCCGCTTCACCCAGCTGGTCGACTCCACCACCGTCGCCGTGAACGCCTCCACCCGCTTCACCGACGGCGGCCAGTTCGGCTTCGGCGCCGAGATCGGCATCTCCACCCAGAAGCTGCACGCCCGCGGCCCCATGGGCCTGCCGGAGCTGACCAGCACGAAGTACATCGTCACCGGCGACGGGCACGTACGCCGCTGAATCACCCGTTCGGGCCAGCGGCCCCCGCCTGGCCGGTTCGTCCGAAAAGGCGTCTCACCTGACGGATGAATTTCCATACCGTCTGCCCAAATTGACCCCTCAGGTCTACTCTGGATCCGTGCCGGAGGACGTGGGGGGCACGCCGTTCCCTGACGGCTGGGAGCCCGACGACGACCACGACCGCGGGGTGTCGGACGAAGAGTTCGCCTCCGTGGTCTTCGACGAGGCCTTCGTGCGTGCGGCCGTGGTGCACGAGCCGACCGCGGTCGAACGCCTCCTGGCCGCCGCGCAGGCCAGGGCCGAGGCCTCCGAGGCAGAGGCCCGCCGCGCCCGCGCCCGAGGCGAGCACTACGACGACGGGTACGTCCCCGAGGGAACCGGTTTTGGCCAAGATCGGGACGACGACGAGCTGGACGACACCTACGCCCTCGACGACCACCGCGGCCCCTTCGGGCCCTACGGCAAACAGGTCCGCTGGCACCGGCCCGTCGCCTGGGTGCTCGCCGTCGTGATGGGGATCGGCATGGTCGCGCTGGCCTTCGCAGCCGTCTACCGGGGCACCTCCTCGGGCACCCGCGACCGGGTTCCCGCCCCCGCCTCGACGGGCCTGGAACAGGGCACTGTCGCAGCCCCCTCCGTTTCCGCCGACACGTCCCAGCCGGCGGTCTCCGCGACACCGAGAACGCCCTGAACGCCCCAGCGCACTTCTGGTGAGAACCTGTCAGAAGTTGTCGGGTAGCGGGGCGTTTACCTGAGGCCTGCGAGACCTACTCTGAAAGTATGGGCGGGCCTGGAGACCCACCGGAGGGGACACCCGAGGGCGGCCCCGGTGGTGCGGAGGACGAGTACCGATCCGTCGTGTTCGACGAATCGTTCGTCCGCGCTGCCCGGCTCCAGGAGTTCTCCGCGCAGGAGCGCATGGCCGACCACACGCCCGCCGTCCGCCGTCGCCCGCCCCTGCACCGGGGGCTGACCCGGCAGCTCCTGATCCTCGCCGTGCTGATCGCCGTCGCCTTCGGCACCGCGATCTACATGGGCGTGCGCCACCCCTACGGCTCCCCGCAGGCCCGGCGCTCCGCGGAGCCGCTGCGGATGAGCGTCATCCCGCTCGCCCCGCAGGGCAGGGTGCCCGGATCCACCGACGCCGAGTCCCTGTACGCGCACAGCCCCGCCGCCGAGTTCGAGGTGGGCGCCGCGGGCATTCCCCTGCCCGCCACCCGCAGCACCGCGCACTTCTCCGACAGCCAGGTCACGTCCGCCCTGAGCAGCGCCAGGAACTATCTCGTCCGCTCCTCCCTCGACCCCGACGTGCTCGCCGGACGCCAGGTCCGCTCCGCCCGGTCCCTGATCGATGCCGACCAGCTCGACCAGTTCGACCAGAGCTTTGACCGCCCGGCGGCGGACGGCCGGCACAGCGCCACCGGCTGGGTGGTCCGCCTCGACCCCTCCCGCGCCCGGCTGGCCGACGACAGGATCCGGGTCCAGGGCACCCTGCAGGCCACCGAGACCGACTCGGCCACGCTGGAGGTCAGCGCCGACACGATCTTCGTCTACGCGCTGCGCCCGGCCGGCGCCACCGCCGACGCCCCGGTGTCCCTGTTCACCGTCCGCCGTCGGCTGACCTTCCGCTTCGACCGCGACAACCTGCGCGTGGGCCAGCTCCAGCTGGCCGGCTCGTACGCCCAGGCGGGCCCCCTGTCCTGCTCCGAGGACGCCACGTCCTACCTCCGCCCCCTCCTCTTCGGCCAGACGGCCCGCACCGGCGCCCCCGCCGGCACCAACCCCTTCGCGACGGACAGCGCGGCGTCCCTGTGCGGGACGCTCTCCACCGACGCCCAGCCGACGGGGTGAGAGCCGATGCTCAGCCGCCCGGGTGTGAGCCGAAGCCCGGCGATCGGGTGAGAGCCGGCGCCCGGCCGACAGGGTGATTGCGCCGGGCGCTGGGTCGGGCAGCCGGTTCCGGCGGTGGGCGGCTCGGCCGAGTGCGTGAGAGGCCCGCCGTACCGCTCCTGGTGGGACGACGGCGCGCTCTGCGGCCCCTTGCGGCCCGGGGTGACTCGGACGGCGCGGACAGGCGCCTCGGGCGGGCTGGAGGCGTGCGCCGGGCGGCTCTGGCGGGCTGGGGGATGGGACGGGCGGCTCCGGCGGGCTGAGGGCGTGGGGCGGTGGTGTCCCGCCCGCAGCCCGCCGTCGGCCTCTACTCCTCGTCGTCCCGGTGCTCCGTGTCCTGGGACTCCGCGTCCCGGGGACCGTCCTTCGGGGGAGCCGGGCTGGTGAAGCCGTTGAAGCCGCGGCGGACCCGGCCGCCCAGGCCTCCGGCGCCCCCCGCTATGTCCGTGACCAGCTTCATCAGCGGGTCCTTGGAGCTCTTCACATCGGTGGCATAGCTCGAGGCGGACTCGCGGAAGGAGTCGCCGACCGAGGTGTCCTTGTCCTCGCTGCGCCGCGGGTAGTGCCCGTCCATGATCCGCTGGAAGTCCCGGGACTCGGACCACTTCTTCAGCTCGGCCGCCCGGACGGTGGTGAAGGGGTGCGAACGGGGCAGCACGTTCAGGATCTTCAGCACGGAGTCCCGCAGGTCGCCGCCGGAGTCGTACTCCTCGGCCTGCTCCAGGAAGGCGTCCACGTTCATCTCGTGCAGGTGGTTGCCGCCCGCGATCTTCATCAGCCCTCGCATCGAGGCCTGGACGTCCTGCCCCACCAGCAGCCCCGCCCGGTCCGCGGACAGCTCCGACTTGCGGAACCACTCCCGCAGCGCCGCCACGAGCGCCATGATCGCGAAATTGCCGAGCGGAATCCAGGCGACCTTCAGCGCCAGGGTGGTCAGGAACAGCAGGATGGTGCGGTACACCGCGTGCCCGGACAGGGCGTGTCCCACCTCGTGCCCGACGACCGCCCGCATCTCCTCCTCGTCGAGCAGCTCGACCAGCCCCGTGGTGACCACGATGATCGGCTCGTCCAGGCCGATGCACATCGCGTTCGGCTGCGGATCCTGCGTGACGTACATCGGCGGGACCTTCTCCAGGTCCAGGATGTAACAGGCGTCCCGCAGCATGTCGTTCAGGTGCGAGAACTGCCGCTCCGAGACCCTCACCGAGTCGGACAGGAACAGCAGCCTCAGGCTCCGCTCCGGAAGCAACCCGCTCAGCGCCTTGAAGACGGTGTCGAATCCGCTCAGCTTGCGCAGCGCCACCAGGGCCGACCGGTCGGCCGGGTGCTCGTACGCGCGCGAGGAGATCCCCGGGAAGCGCCTGCGCTGCCTGCTCGGCACGCGCTCGTGCCCGGTCTGCTCGCGGCCGTCGTCGGACATGTCTTCCCCCATGTGCGTGTGAGTGCCACTGTGCCCCCGAGACAGGGGCCAGCCTAGGCGGAGATACCGTGGACGGGCAGTACAGCCGAAGGAGTCCACGCCATGGAGCACCACCCCCCAGCCACCTGGCTGACCGAGGCCGCCACGAGTGCCGTCCAGCAGCACGGGGCGGGAAACCTGCTCCGCATCGTCCTGATCGTGATGTTCCTTGGGTGCGCACTGACCGCATGGTTCCTGCTGCGCGGCTACAAGCAGAAGGACGACTGACGGGGAGGGAAAGTTCCCCGTCCCCGGCCGTCACGCGGTCCGCGCCCGCCCCAACGGCGGAGTCGGCGTGATCGCCGCGGGGCCGCCCGCATACGATGAGCCGACGTCTTTATCCCGCCCTCACGCGATAGGTCCTGCCGAAGATGAGCTTCCACAGCGCCGCTGCCCAGTTGGTCACCCTCGCCGCCGAGGGCGAGGAACACGGCGGCCACCACAACAGCCTGAACCCGGCCATCACCGGCGGCAGCGCCTTCGTCATCCTGCTGCTGCTCCTGTGGATCACCACCCGCTTCAACCGCGACCGCTGACCCCTGACCCCGTCCCCGGCCGGGGCCCTCAGACCGGGCCGGTAGGGTCTGCATGCATGGGAGAGCAGGACATGCCTACCGGTCCGGCGAACGAGACGGCCGCACACGCCGCCGACGCCGCTCACTTGGCCGACCCGGCGGCCGGCACGGCGCGCACGCCGGTGTACGGACCGGGCAGCGGCCCCGCCCACCTGGGCAAGCGCCGCCTCGGCGTCATGGGCGGCACGTTCGACCCGATCCACCACGGGCACCTCGTGGCGGCCAGTGAGGTCGCCGCGCAGTTCCAGCTGGACGAGGTGGTCTTCGTGCCCACCGGCCAGCCGTGGCAGAAGTCCCACCGCAAGGTCTCCCCGGCCGAGGACCGGTACCTGATGACGGTCATCGCGACCGCCGAGAACCCGCAGTTCTCCGTCAGCCGCATCGACATCGACCGCGGCGGCCCCACCTACACCGTGGACACCCTGCGCGACCTGCGCGCCCTCAACCCCGACACGGACCTCTTCTTCATCACCGGTGCCGACGCCCTCGCCCAGCTGCTGACCTGGCGGGACTCGGAGGAGCTGTTCTCCCTGGCGCACTTCATCGGCGTCACGCGCCCCGGCCACCACCTGACCGACCCCGGCCTGCCGGAAGGCGGCGTCTCGCCCGTCGAGGTGCCGGCGCTCGCCATCTCCTCCACGGACTGCCGTGCGAGAGTCGCCAAGGGCGAGCCCATCTGGTACATGGTGCCGGACGGAGTCGTGCGCTACATCGACAAGCGCGAGCTGTACCGCGGCGAGTGAGCCGAGAGGGGCTACCGGTGAACGACCGATACGACGCGGGGTACGGGAACGACCAGTACGAACTCGTCGGCTACGACGAGTACGGACAGCCCGTGTACCGGCAGGTACCTGCCCAGCAGCCGCAGCAGCAGACATACGACCCGTACACCCAGCAGGGCTACGGCTACGACCCGTACGCCACGGGCGGGCAGCAGACCACGCCGTCCTACGACCCCTACGACACGGGCCAACAGCCTCCCGCCGCGCCCCCGTACGACTCCTACGGCTCCCAGGCCCCCTACGACCCGTACGGCACCGGCACCCAGGGCACGTCCGCCGCGTACGACCCCTACGGCCAGACGGCCACCAGTGGCCGGCAGCCGCGGGTCGCCGAGCAGACCGCCCACATCCCCCAGCAGGCCGGTCCGGCCGAGGAGGCCCGGTCCCCGCAGGAGCCCGGGGAGGAGGCGGCCCCGGGCGACCGGGACTACCACACCGAGCAGTTCGCGTTCGTGGAGGAGCCGGACGGCGACTCCGAGGACGTCATCGACTGGCTGAAGTTCACCGAGAACCGCACCGAGCGCCGCGAAGAGGCACGCCGCCGCGCCCGCAGCCGGATCATCGCCCTCCTCGTCGTCCTCGCGCTCGTCGCCGTCGGCGGCGTCGGCTACCTCTGGTACGCCGGGAAGCTGCCCGGCCTGTCCTCCTCCGGATCCAAGCAGGGCACGGCGGCATCGGGAGGCGCCCAGAAGCGCGATGTGATCGTCGTCCACCTGCACAACACCGGCAAGGGCGGCACCTCGACGGCGCTGCTGGTCGACAACACGACCACCAAGCAGGGCACGACGGTCCTGCTGCCCAACTCTCTCGCGCTGAGCGACGACGACGGCTCCACCACGACCCTCGCCAAGTCGGTCGACGGCGACGGCGCCTCCGGCACCCGCGACCAGCTGGACACCGTCCTCGGCACCAACATCCAGGGCACCTGGCGGCTGGACACCCCGTACCTGCAGAACCTCGTCGACATCGTCGGCAACATCGACGTCGACACCAACGCCGACGTCCCCGACCCGGACGCCAAGAAGAAGGGCTCCTCCCCGCTCGTCCACCAGGGCAAGGCCCAGACCCTCAGCGGCAAGATGGCCGTCGCCTACGCCACCTACCGCGCCGCCGGCGAGTCCCAGAACGCGCAGCTGGAGCGGTTCGGCCAGGTCATGCAGGGCGTGCTGCGCAAGGTCTCCTCCAGTGCCGCGGACGCCACGGTCACCGTCCAGACCCTCGCGCAGATCCTCGACCCGCCGCTGACCGACAAGGACCTCGGCGCCTTCCTCGCCAGGCTCGCCGACCTCGCCAAGGGCGGCGAGTACAAGACGGCCCTGCTGCCGGTGGGGTCCGACGGCACACTGAGCGCGAAGACGAGCGACAGCGTGGTCAAGGACATCCTCGGCGGCACCGCCAAGAGCCCCGACGCGGGCTCCGCGGTCCGGGTCTCCGTCCAGAACGCCACCGGTGTGAAAGACGACACAGAGAAGGCCCGCGTGGTGCTCCTCAACGGCGGCTTCACCTTCCTGGAGGGCGGCACCGCGCCCGGCGCCCGGGCCACCTCCCAGGTGCTGTACTCCGATGCCGCCGCCAAGGCGAACGCCGCCGAGGTCGCCAAGACCCTGGGCCTGCCTGCCGCCGCCGTGACCAAGGGCACCGTCTCCTCCGGGGCCGATGTGTCGGTCGTCCTCGGCCGTGACTACAGGCCCTCGTCCTGACAGCGTTCCGGGCACCCCACGTGCTGCCGTAATCACGTGGGGTGCGCCGGGCGGTCCGTGAGACCCTTGTCGTCAAGTGACCGCCTGACGGAAAGCCATGTAGTGACCGCCACTGACCGTTCCCTTGAGCTCATCAACTCCGCCGCCCAGGCAGCGGCCGACAAGCTCGCCCACGACGTCATCGCCTACGACGTCAGCGACGTGCTGTCGATCACGGACGCATTCCTGCTGGCCTCGGCGCCGAACGACCGCCAGGTCAAGGCGATCGTCGACGAGATCGAGGAGCGCCTGCAGAAGGACCTGGGCGCCAAGCCGGTACGCCGCGAGGGCGACCGCGACTCCCGCTGGATCCTGCTCGACTACGTCGACATCGTCGTGCACGTCCAGCACAGCGAGGAGCGGGTCTTCTACGCCCTGGAGCGGCTGTGGAAGGACTGCCCCGAGATCGAACTGCCCGCCGAGGCCAAGGCCACCCGCGGCAAGGCCGAGGAGCACGCCAAGCTGCAGGCCGCCGAGGCCGCCGACGAGCCGGGCGGGGAGTGGTGATGTGCCCCACCGGTGAGGTGAGCGACCGCAGTGGCCGGGGCCGCCGCGTCATCCTGTGGCGGCACGGCCAGACCTCGTGGAACGTGGAGCGCCGCTTCCAGGGCACCACGGACGTCGAGCTGACCGAGACCGGTATCGGCCAGGCCCGCCGGGCCGCGCGCCTGCTGGCCTCCCTGGGCCCCGACGCGATCGTCTCCTCGGACCTCCAGCGGGCGGCGCACACGGCCGCCGAGCTGGCCGCCCTCACCGGTCTCGACATCGTCCGCGAGGAGGGGCTGCGCGAGACCTACGCGGGCGTCTGGCAGGGGCTGACCCACGAGGAGATCATCGCCCGCTACGGCGAGCAGTACGCCGCCTGGAAGCGCGGCGAGGCGGTCCGCCGCGGCGGCGGCGAACTGGAGACCGAGGTCGCCGACCGAGCCGCTCCCGTCGTGCTGCGGCACGCCGAGAAGCTGCCCGAGGACGGCACCCTCGTGGTGGTCAGCCACGGCGGCACCATCCGCACCACGATCGGCCGTCTCCTCGGCCTGGAGGCCGGCCACTGGGAGAGCCTCGGCGGCCTCTCCAACTGCTGCTGGTCCGTGCTCGGCGAGGGCGCCCGCGGCTGGCGCCTGCTGGAGCACAACGCGGGCACCCTCCCGGAGCCCGTCCTCGGCGACGACGACTGAGCCACCGAAGCGCCCGCCGTTTCCGGCCACGGGACCCGGATTTCACTTTCCGGCAGGTCACAGGCTAAAGTTCTTCTTGTTCGCCCCGCTGAGCGGGAAGAACACCAGGGGCTATAGCTCAGTTGGTAGAGCGCCTGCATGGCATGCAGGAGGTCAGGAGTTCAATTCTCCTTAGCTCCACTGGTCGACACTCTGTTGAGTTGTCAAAGATCGGTGATGAAGATCCCGTCCCCTCAGGGGGCGGGATTTTCTGCATTCCATTGCCGGACGACCTCCGCCGCCGCCTCCTCCTCCTCCTCCTCCGGCGGCCACAGGCGCTGTCTCCGCCCCCTCCCTCAGCGACGCGACCTTCATGCGCGCGTCCTCGTCCGCCGGTATGCAGACGACGATCCGGCACTCGGGCATCCCGTCGATGGACAGCGACTGCGAGGTCATCCGCAACTCGCCCAGCAGAAAGGCGGCCAGCTCCGGCCTGCGGCGTTGTGTCGTCGTCCCCATCGTCGTCTCCCCCGTACCCCGTCGTCCCGTCCCCATCGTCGGCAGCGGGACCCGGCTCTGCCAGGTGCTGCCGCTACCAGCATCGGCGGGCACTCGGCGCCCGTACCGAACCGTCGTCAGGCTCGGCGCCATGACGACGACACCCCGAACCGGGCCGAGTCCCGCACCCGTTCCGAACCCTGCGATCAGTGAAGCACTCGCCACTGACAGTGAGGAATCCACCGTCGGCAGTGAGGCATCCGCTACCGGCGGGGGATAATTCCCGCCACAGGCAGCGCTCCCGGTGTCACTCACAGTGAAACACCCGCCACTGACATCAAGCCCCGGTTGCTGCTCGGGGTCCTGCTCGCCGCCCTGTTCATGGCCGCCCTCGACGTCTTCATCGTGAACGTCGCGGCCCCGACCATCGGTTCCGGTGCGGTGTCCGCGGCCGTGGTGGGCCTCGCCTTCCACGGCGGCGGCGACAGGGGAGCGCTGCTGTACGCGGGGTACGCCGGTGTGGGGATCGGGCTCGCGCTCGCCTTCAGCCCGACGCTCACCGGGACGCTGGGCACCGTGCGGCCCGAGGACGCGGCGGACGCCAGCGGGCTGCTGGCAACGGTCGTCCAGCTCGGTCAGCTGATCGGCGTGGCTGCATTCGGCACACTGTTCCTGAACCGGCTTGAGTCACTGGGCGCCCTGCGGGCGTATACCTCTGCGGAGGCGTTCTCGGTGTGCGCCTGGGCACTGGCCGGAACGGCCGCAGCGGGGGCCGTGTCCGGACTGGTACTGAGGCGTCGCTGACCGTATTGGTCCAGCCGTGGCAGAATCAAACGGCCGGAAGGGGGCGCGGCCCGACGGGAGGAGTAGCGATGCCTGCGAGCATCCTTGAGGAGGGCGGCCACCTCCTCGGTGCGGCGTTGATACGGGACACGGCGACCCGGCTCAGCTGCCCTTCCTGCGGTTCCGCGCATGTGGCCCAGGTCCTCGGTGACAACGGCGGAATTTCCTACGTGTGCACGGCCTGCGGCCACAGCTGGAGCTGATCGATGGGTGCACACAGGCGAAAGTGCGACTGGTGCGGGAGTGGTACGCCGATCGTCCGTGACATGGAGCCGATCAATCCCGACTATCAGTACTGGTGCGAGGAATGCGCGCGGGCGCTGATCATAAAGGGCGACCCGATCGAGACCTACCGTGAGCTGGAGGGCGAGCCGATCTACGGTCGCCTGCTCGAAGAGCACTGCACGCTCAAGAGGTTCTACTCCTTCGTCACTGCTTGATCCGGTCCTGACCGCTGCCCGGGTCCGGCAACGATGTCCGAGCCAGCACGAGGAACAGCGCGGCGGCCGCCCCGTAGAGAGCCGACACGGTCAACTGACCGCCGTTCTCGTGCAGTTCGGGCTGCCCGCTGCCGTGCGGCACCCACCAGGGGGCGTACGAGGAGAAGACCAGCGCCGTGGCCAGGGCGGCCGCCCGGTATCCGCGTGTCCACAGAAGCAGCACCAGGGGCACGCACCACACCCAGTGGTGGGTCCACGACACCGGACTGACCAGCAGTGCGGTGACCGCACAGGCGCACACGGCCCAGGGCCGCCGCCCCCGCAGCTCCGCCGCCACCGCCACGGCGAGCCCCAGGGCGGCCACCACGGCCGCGGAAGCCGCCCAAAGGGCTCCCGGGTCGGGCGTGTGCAGCGCGCGGGCCAGGACGCCGCGCAGGGCCTGGTTGGCGGTGCCCTCGGCGTGCCCGGCCCGGTCGGCCCGGAACACCATGCCCGTCCAGAACCGCCACGAGTCGTCCGGCAGGACGGCCGCCGCCAGCAGCGTCGCCGCGGTGAACGCCGTGGCCGCCCCGCGCGCGTGCCGCAGCCACGGCCCCGCGTCCCCGCCCCGCAGGCGGGCCGTGACGCCCGCGGCGAGCAGGAACACCGGGAACAGGGCGGGCGTCAGCTTGACCGCAGCGGCGAGGCCCAGCCCCGCCCCGGCCCAGCGGTCGCACCCCGGGGCGGGCCGGCGGGACAGGTCCCACAGCACGAGAGCGGCCACCAGCAGGTTGACCTGGCCGTAGCGCAGGGTCGTCCACACCGGCTCGCACCACACGGACACCGCCGCGACCCACCAGACGGTCTCCACGCGCGCGTGGCCGACGAGTTTCAGCGACAGCCGTACGAACACCACCAGGAGGGCGAGGTTCCCGGCCGTCGCCAGCAATCGCAGGGCCACGATGCCCGGCAGGGTCAGCACGGTGAACAGCAGGGCGGCGAACGGCGGGTAGGTCGTGGGCAGGTGCGCGGTGGTCGCCCGCAGGGCGTACAGGTCGCCTCCCGCCCGGACGGTGGCCCCCTCGGCCCGGTACACCATCAGGTCGATCATCGACACGTGCGCGGCCCGCTGCGCCAGCCAGAACACCATGAACGACACCAGGCACGCACCCAGGGCCACGGACACCCGGCGCCGGGCTCCGGAGAACGCGATCACGGTCACGAAAGCCGACATTAGTGCCCGTATGAGAGCAGAGCGGAAACCGATTTGGTGAAGCACCCCTGGGACCGTGTAATGTTGGCGTCGCCGCCGGGGAAACCGGGCGGAACAGGGAGCAAGCGGTTCGGCCGCTTGATCGCGAGGGGCTATAGCTCAGTTGGTAGAGCGCCTGCATGGCATGCAGGAGGTCAGGAGTTCAATTCTCCTTAGCTCCACACAAATCGAGGGCGGACCATCCGAATGGATGGTCCGCCCTCGACGTGTTTCCAGGGAGTGTGGCCCCGATGCGTCCGGGCGACGGCGGGTCACCCGTGCCCGGGTGACCCGCCGTCGTGGGCGTCGTGGGCTCAGCGTCCGAGCGCGCGGCGGCCGCGGCCCTGGGAGACGACCGGAAGGTTGCGCGACGGCGCCTGTCCGCGCGTGTCCTCCTCGATGCGCAGCGCGAGCGCCGGGCAGCGGCGCACCGCGCGCAGCGCCTTCGCCTCCGCGTAGCGCGGCACCTGTGCCTGCGCCACGGTCGGGAAGCCGTCCGCGCCGAGTTCGAAGACCTCCGGGAGGATGTCCGCGCACAGGCCGTGGCCCCGGCACAGCGTCCAGTCGACGTAGATCTTCTGGCGGCTGGAGCCGGTCTCCTCGGACTCCTGGCCGCCCGCGATGCCCGCGGGGGACCTGCCTCCCTCGAAGAGCGGCAGAACGCCCTCCACGGGCCGTCCGCAGCCGTTTCCGAGGACATGGGCGGCCAGGTCGTCGGTGAACGCCTTGATGGTCGACTCCAGGAACATCGCGGAGCCGTCGGGGTGTGAACACGCCCCCCGTCGCTTCACGTTCTTCGCGACCTGCTTGAGCGCCTCCAGGGCGGCCGGTCCGCCGCCGTTGAGGATGTCTTCCATGCCGCGCGCGGCGGCGGGCAGTCCGAGGTAGCAGGGGCCGCACTGGCCGGCGCTCTCCTCGGCCAGCCACTGCGCCACCCGCAGCGACTCGCCCAGCGGGCAGGTCTCCTGAGTGATCGGCAGGATCGCGCCCGCGCCGAGCGAGCCGCCCACCGCGTCCAGGGAGTTGCGGGAGACGATCGCCTCGTTGACCGTGGCCGCGTCGATCCACTTGCCGTGGTAGCCGCCGGTCAGCACGCCCTGCGGCACCGGCGGCGCGCCGGCCAGCTGCAGGACGTAGCGCAGCGGCACGCCCGTGGGGACCTCCAGCACCATCGGACGGGCGACCGCGCCGGAGACCGTCAGCATGACGGTCCCCGGCTCGTCGTACAGACCGGTGTTGCCGTACCGCTCGGGGCCGATGCGGGCAGCGATGGCCAGCTGGGCGAAGGTCTCCGCGTTCGACAGCAGCGTGGGCGCCCCGCCGACCCCGCTCTGCGACGCGCTGATCTTGCGGCCGGGCGGGATCGCCGGGCCGCCGTCGACCGAGCGGATCAGCGATGCGGCGGCGCCGGTGACCATGCGCACGGGGTTGCGCTGCACCCATGCGCGCAGCGCCGACCTGCGGCTGTTGCTCAGGCCCCGCTCGGCGAGCGCGGCCTCCATGGAGCGCTGGGTGGACTCCCGGGTGACCCCGATGACGAGCGTGCGGGCACCGAGGGCCTCGGCGCACAGCAGGGCGCCGTCCAGGATGAGGTGCGGGGCACGGTTGATGAGCACCGTGTCCTTGCGGCAGGCCGGTTCGTCCTCACTGCCGTTGACGACGACGACCGGCCGGACCCCGCGCTTGATCGCGGACTCGGCGACCGAGCGCAGCTTCTTGTGGAAGGGGAAGCCGGCGCCGCCGCGACCCTTGAGGTTGATGGCTTCTGCCAGCTGGGCGAGCTGTTCGCCGCCCAGCGGATCGAGCGGCCCGTGCACCTTCAGGTGCATCGGCAGGTCGAGCCGCTCCACAAGGTCGAAACCCGACGTGAGCTGAGGAAGTCCGACCACGCGGACTTCCGGGACGTCGGGCAGGGCCTCGTTCACCTATAGCCTCCGGAAGGCATGTTCCAAGGTTCGCCCGAACCCGGCGCGTCGAACGAGGCGCCGGGGGATGGTTCAGTGGCGGGACCGCTGTTGAACGTGTCACCCGAGTTGTACGACCCGTAGAGGGGGTTCGTCTCACCGGTGTCGTACATGTCACTCCCGCCGTACCCGCCGGCGCCCGAATTGCCATAGACGGGGATGTTGTATCCGGTGTCCTGGAGCGGGTCGTACGCCGACGGCGGGGCCTCGCCGACCGGCGGCGGGGAGGGGATCGGCCAGCTGCCCGAGGTGCTGGAGGTGCCGTCCACGCGCGGCACGGCCTCCGTCGCCTGCAGATCGAACGGCATGTCCATGCGCGCGGTCTGGCCGGCCGCGAACGGCTGCTGGGGGCGGCCCGGAGTGGACACCGCCCGGTAGGCCGCCGCGAAGCCGCTCGCGGGCTCGGCCGCCGCGGGCGTGTCGTACGAGGCTGCTGCGGGCGTGTCGTACGAGGCTGTCGCGGGGGACGCCGCCCCGTTCGCGAACGACGGCTCGGCGGAGCGGCGGCTCTCGAAGCCCGGCAGCGCGGACGAGGTCTCCGCCCGCCGGGCCCGGCTCGCGTCCAGGTCCTCCAGGCCCTGCCGCTCCTCGGTGCCGATGATCGCGACGATCCGGTCGGCGACCTTGCGCTTGAACGGGCGCGGCGCGGCCCGCAGGGCGAGCGCGGCCATGATTCCGACCAGGCACAGCTCGTAGGACACCATGAAGAACGTCTTCGCCGGGCGCCCCGCGAACAGGCCGTGGACCAGCGCCGCGCACAGGGCCGGGTAGGCCAGCATGTGCATGGCACGCCAGCGCGCCGCCACCGGTGCCGGGGAGGCGAACTGGTTGCGCAGCGCGCCGGTGACACCCACGAAGATCATGAGCAGGCCGGCCAGCGAGCCGAGGCCGATCAGTCCTGCGCTGCCCTTGACACCGAGGCTGAAGGGGATCAGCGCGGCGATCAGGACGGTGTGCCCCAGTGCCACCTTGATCGTGATGTGTACCAGGAGGAAGGCGATCGAGGCCACGGCGAGCACCCGGTGGATGCCCTGGGCGACGATCCGCTGACGGGTGTTGAGGATGAGCCGGTCCTGGGTGACCAGACCCCAGATCACCGAGCTGGTGAGGCTGACGAGCGACAGGACGCCCGCACCGAAGTTCAGGAAGTCCTGCAGCCAGCCGCCTCCGTACACCACCACCACGGGTATGAGCAGCAGGACGACAGCGGTCACCACTCCATAGGCCGAGCGGCCCGGTTTGGGGAGTGAGCTGTTACTACGACGAGGGTTCATGGGGGCAACTCCGAGCAGTTTCGGGAAAGCGGTCCCGCTGCCGAACTCTAGGTGGAGCCATACCGATCAGTACGAGGTTTGAGTTATTGCGTTGTTATCAAAGGACAATCCGACTGAGTCCATGTCCCTTAGTGGCTGTTACGCGAAGTAATCTTTGACCTTCGTTCAGTTCTGGTCGGGTTCGTGGCATGTCCACAAGGCATACGGAAGCGCGTCGCGGCTTGCTCAAGGCCCACGGGAGCGCGTCCCGGCTTTGTTCAGGGCCCACGGAAGTGCGTCGCGGCTGGCGCGAGGCCTGCGGTACCCTATCGCCATGCGTGCCGTACGCCTTCTGCTTAGCGGGCCGCGCTGATCAGTCCCGACCACCGGTTCCGGCCGGGTGGTCGGCATCGGCGCGGCGTCCCCTCCTGTGTGAGGGGCTTTTTCATTTCCGCAGGCAGAGACGATCGATGGAGCTTTGAGGATCATGAGCGAGACGAACCCCGCTGCCAGCGCCGAGGTGGCCGCGCCGCACCGCTACACGGCCGCCATGGCCGCCGAGATCGAGGCACGCTGGCAGGACTTCTGGGACGCCGACGGCACCTACGCCGCCCCGAATCCGAAGGGTGACCTGGCCGGCGACCCCGAGCTGGTCGCGAAGCCCAAGAAGTTCATCATGGACATGTTCCCGTACCCCTCGGGCGCGGGCCTGCACGTCGGCCACCCGCTGGGCTACATCGCCACGGACGTCTACGCCCGGTTCCAGCGCATGACCGGCCACAACGTCCTGCACACCCTGGGCTTCGACGCCTTCGGCCTGCCCGCCGAGCAGTACGCGGTGCAGACCGGCACGCACCCGCGGGTGTCCACCGAGGCCAACATCGAGAACATGAAGTCCCAGCTGCGCCGGCTGGGCCTGGGCCACGACAAGCGCCGGTCGTTCGCCACGATCGACCCGGACTACTACAAGTGGACCCAGTGGATCTTCCTGCAGATCTTCAATTCCTGGTACGACGGCGAGGCGAAGAAGGCCCGCCCGATCTCCGAGCTGATCGCACAGTTCGAGTCCGGTGAGCGGGCGGTTCCGGGCGTCACGCGCGCGTGGAGCGAGCTGAGCGGCGCCGAGCGCGCCGAGGTCCTGGGCGAGTACCGCCTGGCCTACGCCTCCGACGCGCCGGTCAACTGGTGCCCCGGCCTGGGCACCGTGCTGGCCAACGAGGAGGTCACCGCCGACGGTCGCTCCGAGCGCGGCAACTACCCGGTCTTCAAGGCCAAGCTGCGCCAGTGGAACATGCGCATCACCGCCTACGCCGACCGGCTGCTGGACGACCTGGAGGCGCTGGACTGGCCCGAGGCCATCAAGCTGCAGCAGCGCAACTGGATCGGCCGCTCCGAGGGCGCCCGCGTCGACTTCCCGATCGACGGTGAGCGCATCACGGTCTTCACCACGCGTCCGGACACGCTGTTCGGCGCGACCTACATGGTGCTGGCCCCCGAGCACCCGCTGGTCGAGAAGTTCACCCCGACCGCCTGGCCGGAGGGCACCCACGAGGTGTGGACCGGCGGTCACGCGACCCCGGCCGACGCCGTCGCCGCCTACCGCGCGCAGGCCGCCTCCAAGTCGGACGTGGAGCGCCAGGCCGAGGCCAAGGACAAGACCGGCGTCTTCATCGGCGCGTACGCCACCAACCCGGTCAACGGCGAGAAGGTCCCGGTCTTCATCGCCGACTACGTCCTGATGGGCTACGGCACCGGTGCCATCATGGCCGTCCCGGCGGGCGACCAGCGCGACTTCGAGTTCGCGCGCGCCTTCGAGCTGCCGATCCACTGCATCGTCGAGCCGACCGACGGCCGGGGCACCGACACGTCCACCTGGGAGGACGCCTTCGCGTCGTACGACGCGAAGATCATCAACTCGTCCAACGACGACATCTCCCTGGACGGCCTGGGCGTCGCCGAGGCAAAGGCCCGCATCACCGAGTGGCTGCAGAGCAAGGGCATCGGCGAGGGCACCGTCAACTTCCGGCTGCGCGACTGGCTGTTCAGCCGCCAGCGCTACTGGGGCGAGCCCTTCCCCATCGTCTACGACGAGGAGGGCGTCGCCCACGCGCTGCCCGAGTCGATGCTGCCGCTGGAGCTGCCGGAGGTCGAGGACTACAGCCCCCGCACCTTCGACCCGGACGACGCGAACACCCAGCCCGAGACCCCCCTGTCGCGCAACGAGGACTGGGTCGACGTCACCCTGGACCTGGGCGACGGGCCGAAGAAGTACCGCCGCGAGACCAACACCATGCCCAACTGGGCCGGGTCCTGCTGGTACGAGCTGCGCTACCTGGACCCGCACAACGGCGAGAAGCTGGTCGACCCCGAGATCGAGCAGTACTGGATGGGCCCGCGCGAGGGCCAGCCGCACGGCGGTGTCGACCTGTACGTCGGCGGCGCCGAGCACGCCGTGCTGCACCTGCTGTACGCGCGCTTCTGGTCCAAGGTCCTGTACGACCTGGGACACGTCTCCTCCGCGGAGCCGTTCCACAAGCTGTTCAACCAGGGCATGATCCAGGCCTACGTCTACCGCGACAGCCGTGGCATCGCGGTGCCGGCCGCCGAGGTGGAGGAGCGCGACGGCGCCTACTACTACCAGGGCGAGAAGGTCACCCGTCTGCTGGGGAAGATGGGCAAGTCCCTGAAGAACGCGGTCACTCCGGACGAGATCGCCGCCGAGTACGGTGCCGACACGCTGCGCCTGTACGAGATGGCGATGGGCCCGCTGGACGTCTCCCGGCCCTGGGACACGCGCGCGGTGGTCGGCCAGTTCCGGCTGCTGCAGCGGCTGTGGCGCAACACCGTCGACGAGAGCACCGGCGAGGTCACCGTCACCGATGCCGAGCCCGACGAGGAGACGCTGCGTGCCCTGCACAAGGCGATCGACGGGGTGCGTCAGGACCTGGAAGGCCTGCGCTTCAACACCGCGATCGCCAAGGTCACCGAGCTGAACAACCACCTGACCAAGGCCGGTGGAGCGGTGTCGCGCCCGGTCGCCGAGGCGCTGGTGCTGATGGTCGCCCCGCTGGCCCCGCACATCGCCGAGGAACTGTGGCGCAGGCTGGGCCACACCGACTCCGTCGTCCACCGGGACTTCCCGGTCGCGGACCCGCAGTACGTGGTGGACGAGACCGTGACCTGTGTCGTGCAGATCAAGGGCAAGGTCAAGGCCCGGCTGGAGGTGCCGCCGGCGATCTCCGAGGAGGAGCTGGAGAAGGTGGCGCTGGCCGACGAGAAGGTCGTCGCGGCGCTGGACGGCGCGGGCATCCGCAAGGTGATCGTGCGGGCGCCGAAGCTGGTGAACATCGTTCCGGCGTAAGCACGGCAACGCTTCGGGGCGCCGGGGTCACCCCGCGTCGGGGTAGTCCCCTACGGGCAGGTTCGGGGTTTTTCTGGAACCCCGGGCCTGCCCGCCGCGTTTACTGTGGAGAGCGCGGCGGCAGCGTCGCGCCGGCCGGAGGAGAAGCGTCATGGAAACGGTGATCACGGTGTTCGCCCTGCTCTTCCTGATCTTCATCGGCCTTGGCGCGTACATCACGGTGAAGGCGGTCGGCGCCGCCAAGCGCGGCGTGGACCGCACGATCGCGCAGGCCCGCCGCACGGTCGAGGACCACACCCTGCGCGCCAAGTCCTTCGCCCAGCCAGGACCGGCCGGCGAGGTCGCCCAGCTGCGCCTGAACCTGCGCACCTCGATGCGCGCCACCCAGGACGCGCTGCATGCGGGCACGGCCGACGACGAGTCGCTGAAGGAGTCCCTCAGCCTCTTCCGGCGGCTCAGCGCACACGGGCACGAACTGGATGCCGAGCTCAAGCGCCTGGAGTCCGATCCGGACCGGTCCACGCTCGCCGCGCAGCTGCCCGAGCTGCGTCAACGCACCGAGCGCATCACCAAGTCCGCCGACTCGCTGCGGTGGGCGGCCCGGGACCGGGCCCGCCGCTTCGCCGACGACGATCTGGACATGCTCAGCGCCCAGATAGACGTCGAGGCGGGAGCCCTGCGGCACTGGACGCAGGCCGATCCCCGGCCGGAGCCCTCGCCGTGGCCCGGCGCCCCGGCCGCTTCCGATCCGGCGGTCGAGCAGCAGACCTGGCCACCGGCCCCGGGTTCCCGTCCGGCCGAGGAGCCGGCGGCACCCGCGATCACCCCGCCCAAGCGGAGCCAGCCCTACCCCTGGCAGAAGAGGCCGCGCCCCGAGAGCACCACATGACCGGTCCGTTCCCGGTCCGGACAGCGGGGGCCGGGCTGCCGCGCCGGCACTACGGCAGGTAACCTCCAGCTCATGTCCCGCCATGTCGCGATCGTCACCGATTCAACGGCCTACCTGCCGCCGCGGACGATGGAGCGCCACGGCATCACAGCGGTACCCCTGACCGTGGTCCTCGGCGACCAGGCGCTCGAAGAGGGTACCGAGATCTCGACCCGTTCCCTGGCCCAGGCACTGCAGAAGCGGCGGCCGGTCACCACCTCCCGCCCCAGTCCCCAGGTGTTCGCGGAGACCTACCGCAGGGTCGCCGAGTCCGGAGCGAGCGGCATCGTCTCCCTGCACCTGTCCGCGGAGCTGTCCGGCACCTACGACGCCGCGGTCCTCGCGGCGCGCGAGGCGCCGGTTCCGGTGCGGGTGGTCGACACCGGGATGGTCGCGATGGCCCTGGGCTTCTGCGCGCTCGCCGCGGCCGAAGTGACGGAGGCCGGCGGGACGATGGACGAAGCCGTCACGGCCGCCGAGAAACGGGCCGCGGGCACGACCGCCCATTTCTACGTCGACACGCTCGACTATCTGCGCCGCGGGGGCCGTATCGGTGCGGCACAGGCCCTGCTCGGCTCCGCGCTGGCCGTCAAGCCGCTGCTTCAGCTGGAGGGCGGCCGCATCGAACTCCTCGAAAAGGTCCGCACGGCGTCCAAGGCCATCGCCCGCCTGGAGGAGATCGCCGTCGACCGGGCGGGCGGAGCCGAGGTCGACATCGCCGTGCACCACCTCGCGGCCCCCGAGAGAGCCTCCGCCCTCGCCGACCGGCTGCGGGCACGGGTGCCCGGACTGGCCGACCTGCACGTGAGCGAGGTCGGTGCGGTGATCGGGGCACACACCGGGCCTGGGCTCCTGGGAGCGGTGGTCTCCCCGCGCTGACGCCCGGCTTCTCGGCCTCGCTTCACTCGTGTGAGTGGCGGAGTTTTCCACAACCGGGCGGTAGTCCCCGGGAATTGACCAAGATCATCGTGGTGCGGCGGGATCCCCGATCCTCGTCGTATGGCATTTCGATCACGCTCCCGCACAGCGACCCCGACCAGCGGGCCGGGCCGTGGCCCCGCTTCCGACGGCCGCGTCCGCCGACGGCCCGTCGGCCGCGCCCGCCACCGGCAGCCCGCCCCGGCGGAGGAACTGCGCCGCCGTGCGGAATTCCTCTTCGGAGAACAGGCCGTGCAATGGCGCGAGTCGGGCAACGCCCCGCCACATGGACACACCCCCGCGCCCACGGCGACCGTGACGGGGCCGGCGCCCGGGTTGAGCACGACGGCGACGGCGACGACGATGGCGACGACGACCAGGGCGGTGCCCTGGCCGAGTACGGCATGTACGTCGGCACCTGGGTCGAGTACGGCAAGGTCGCCGCAAGAGCCCGGGCCGAGTGCGGCAAGCACGTTGCCAGAGCCTGGGCCGAGTGCGGCAAGCACGTTGCCAGAGCCTGGGCCGAGTGCGGCAAGCGCGCTGCCGGAATCCGGGTCGAGTACGGCAAGCACGTTGCCACCCTGGCCGAGTACGGCATGCGCCATGCCACCTCGATCGGGCCGGGCGCGCGGCACGGCCACCGAGCTCCGCCCCGCGGCCGTGGCAGCCCGGTCCCGGCCTGTGGCTTCAGCAGGCGGTGCGGAGCCGCCGGAGTCTCCCGCTACCGGACCCGACCCCCTGGCCATGGCCTCCCAGTTCCGCCCGGCGGTTCCAGCGGGCGATTCGGAGCCGCTGGAGTCTCCTGCAGCGGGCCTTCGGGAGCGGGCCGGGCTCGCGCTGCGGGAGCGGTTGCCGGTCTGGCTGCAGACCCGCTGCGCAATGGAGCGGCGGGGAGTGATCGCGCTCGCCGTGGTGCTCGTCGCATCAGCCGTCTTCGCCGTCCAGCACTTCTGGGCCGGCCGCACGCAGACCGTGAGCGCTCCTCAAGTGGTGCGCGCGCAGGCGCCGTACACCAAGAAGGGCGGTGACGCGAGGTCCCGCGGCCCCGCGAGCACAGGGGCGACCACGGGCGGCGAGATCGTCGTGGACGTCGGCGGCAAGGTTCGCAAGCCGGGGATCCGGCGGTTGCCGGCCGGTTCACGCGTGGCCGACGCGCTGCGCGCCGCGGGCGGCGTGCGGCCGGGTGCGAGCACCGACGGCCTCAACCGGGCCCGCTTCCTGGTCGACGGCGAGCAGGTCGTCGTCGGAGGGCCGCCGGGCGCGGCGGCCGTTGCTCCCGGTGCCGCTGGGGCCGCTGCCGGACCGGGCTCCGCCGCGGCGGGAGCGGGACCCGCGGCCCCGGTCTCCCTCAACACGGCGACCGCGGATCAACTGGACACCCTTCCCGGAGTCGGCCCCGTGCTGGCCCAGCACATCATCGACTACCGCACCCGGCACGGCGGTTTCCGCTCGGTGGACGAACTGCGCCAGGTCAACGGCATCGGCGACCGCCGCTACTCCGACCTGCGCACTCTGGTGCGCCCATGAGCACCGCAGTGCACGGCGCAGTGCAGGGCGAGCCGCCGGGACGCGCAGGAGCCGGAGCAGCCGGGGGGAGCCCCACCGGCCGGAGGACACCGGCCCCGCTCGACCTGCGCCTGGTGCCGCCCGCGCTCGCCGCCTGGGGGACGGCGGCGCTGACCGTCGACGCGGCACCGGGCTGGAGTGTCGTCATCACGCTGGTCTGCCTGGTCGCCGGAATCGCGCTGCTGTCGGCATGGTGGCCGGGGTGGCCGAGAGGGATGAGGGGGCCGAGAGGGGCGAGGGGGCCGAGGGTTCGGCCCGGCAGGCTCCGCGCTCCGATCGCCGCCGTGCTGCTCTGCGTCGCAGCGGCCGCTGCCTCGGCGGGGTTGCACGGGGCGGACATACGACGCGGACCGGTGCCCGAGCTGGCCCGGCGATTCGCCACGGTGACCGTCGAGGTCGAGCTGACCGGGGACCCCTGGCTGAGCAGGCCCCGGGTGCTCGGGGACCACGCGGCGCCGATCGCGGTGCTGGCCCGGGCGGAGGTACGGCGGGTGGACGAGGGCCACGGAGCAGGCGTGCGCACGCGGACGCCGGTACTGGTGGTCGTCGACGCCGATGTCCCGGCGCCACGGCTCCCACCCTCCGGATTCGGGGGCGGGAGAGAGACGCGGGCCACGGGCCCGGCGGACGCGCCCACTGATCGGATCACGCGCGGTGCACGTCCGGCCTGGCTCGGGCTGCTGCCGTCCACTCGGCTGCGAGTGGAAGCCCGGCTGGCGCCCGCCCTGACCGGCGGCGACCGGGCCGCGGCCGTACTGCGTGTGCGGCGCGAGCCGGTGCCGGAGATCGTCGCGGGCCCGAGCGCGCCGCAGCGCCTGGCGGGCCGGCTCAGGGCCGGGCTGAGGGAAGCGACCGACGGGCTGCCGGGAGACGCCCGGGCGCTGCTTCCCGGGCTGGTGGTCGGCGACACCTCGCGGATCACACCCGAACTCGACGACGCCTTCAAGGAGACGGACCTGGCACACACGCTCGCCGTTTCGGGCAGCAACCTCACGATCCTGCTCGCCCTGCTCATCGGGCCGCCCGGCCTGGCCCAGCGCGTCGAGCGTCGCGGACTCGCCCCGCGCCTGGGACTGTCGCTGCGGGCGACCGCGCTGGCCGCGGGAGCGCTGACACTCGGCTTCGTGATCGTGTGCCGGCCCGACCCCAGCGTGCTGCGGGCCGCGGCCTGCGGCGCGGTCGCCCTGCTCGCCCTGGCGACAGGCCGCCGCAGATCCCTGATCCCGGCGCTCGCCACGGCAGTACTCCTGCTGGTCCTGTACGACCCTTGGCTGGCTCGCAGTTACGGCTTTCTGCTCTCCGTGCTGGCGACCGGAGCGCTGCTCGTGCTGGCGCCCGGCTGGAGCGAGGCGCTGCGGCGGCGCCGGGTGCCGGCCCGGCTCGCCGAAGCGCTGGCAGCGGCTGCCGCCGCGCAGGCCGTGTGCGCACCGGTCGTGGTGGTGCTGTCGGCCCGGGTGAGCCTGGTGGCGGTGCCCTGCAATCTGCTCGCCGAGGCGGCGGTCGCTCCGGCGACGGTGCTGGGGTTCGCGGCGCTGGCGACCGCACCGGTGGCGATGCCCGTCGCCAAGGTCCTGGCCTGGGGTGCGAGCTGGCCCGCCGGATGGATCGCCCGGGTCGCCCGGGCCGGTGCGTCGCTGCCCGGAGGCGGCATGGACTGGCCGGGGAGCTGGGCCGGGGCGCTGTTGCTCGCGGTGGTCACCGTGGCCGTGGTCCTGGCCGGACGCCGACTGCTGCGCCACCCCTGGTGGTCCGGCGCCGTCGGTGTGCTGCTCGTACTGGCGGTGGTGCGGCCGGTGCCGCTGACCCGGGTCATCACGGGGTGGCCGCCGCCGGGCTGGCGGTTCGCGATGTGCGACGTGGGACAGGGCGACGCGACGGTGCTGGCAGCCGGCGAGGGGACGGGGGTGGTCGTGGACGCGGGACCCGATCCCGACCTGGTGGACCACTGCCTGCGGGAGTTGGGCATCACCCGCATCCCTCTGGTCGTCCTGACCCACTTCCACGCCGACCACGTCGCGGGTCTGCCCGGTGTTCTGCGAGGCCGGTCGGTGGCCGCGATCGAGACCACAGGCTTCGAAGAGCCTGCGGACCAGGCCGAGTTCGTACGAAAGGAGGCGGCCCAACGCCACATCCCGCTCACCCGGGCCGCGGCCGGGGAGGAACGGCGCACCGGACCGCTTGCCTGGCAGGTGCTGTGGCCGCGTGCGGCCCCACTTCCCGGCGAGGGTCCCGCACCGGAGCCGGACGGCCCGAACGACGCCAGCGTCGCCCTGCTCGTACGGTCCGGCGGACTGCGGCTGCTGTTGCTGGGAGACCTCGAACCCCCGGCCCAGCAGGAGCTGTTGCGGTCACCGGCGGCCGCCGAGCTGGCCCGCGTGGACGTCCTGAAGGTGGCCCACCATGGCTCGGCCTATCAGGATCCGGACCTGATACGGCTGGCGGCTCCCCGGGTGGCGCTCATCTCCTGCGGAGTCGACAACCCCTACGGCCACCCGGCACCGGCGACCGTGGCCGCGCTGCGGGCCGACGGCGCGATGGTGCTGCGCACGGACCGAGACGGAGCGCTTGCCGTGGGCGGGACCGGAGGAGCGGGAGGGGAGGTGCGGGTGGCCAAGGACTGAGGGAGACGAGACGGTCGTCCGTCCGTCCGCGGGTCCGCCCGCCCGCCCGTCCGTCCGCGGGTGCGCGGGTCCGCCCGGTCCGCCCGGTCAAGCGGACGGGCGGACCGGCCCCGAAAACAGAGGAAGGGACGGGCCGAATACTGGACGAAGAGAGCAGCGACCGGCTTGCCCGGAGGGGCTGGGCCTAGGCCGCAGCCGAGCCACAGCCCTGCACGGACAGCCGGAGTTCCAGGTGGGCAGTCCGAGTTCCGGGTGAGCGGACCGAGTCCCGGTTGGTCAGCCGGGCACAGACTGGGGGTATGAACACAGCACAGATCGACGCCTATCTCCGTCGGCTCGGGGCCGTGCGCCCCCAGCAGCCCACCGCTGAGGCATTGCGCGAGCTGCACCTGCGCCATCTGCTGACCATCCCCTTCGAGAACCTGTCGATACACCTCGGTGAGGAGATCGTGCTGGAGGAGAAGCGCCTGCTGGACAAGCTGGTCGAGGCGAGGCGGGGCGGATTCTGCTACGAACTCAACGGAGTGTTCGGGGCGTTGCTCGCCGCCCTCGGTTACGAGGTCGAGTTGCTCGCGGGGCGGGTGTACGGGGATGAAGGACGGCTCGGGATCCCGTACGACCATCTCGCGCTGCGCGTGCGGACGGCCGATGGCGGTGACTGGCTGGCCGATGTCGGGTTCGGGGCGCACAGTCACTTTCCGCTGGCGTTCGCGGAACGCGGGGAGCAGGCGGATCCCGGTGGGACCTTCCGGGTGGCGCAGGCCGGACCGGACGCCGCAGGGGCGAGCGGCGACGAGGTGAGCGGCGACGGGGTGAGCGGCGACGGGGCGAGCGGCGCCAGGACGAGCAGTGGCGGGGAGGGCCCGGCGGGGTTCGCGGACCTGGATGTCCTGCGGAACGGTACGCCGCAGTACCGGCTGGAGCGGCGGCCCAGGGTGCTCGGGGACTTCGTTGCCGGGTCCTGGTGGCAGAGCACCTCGCCGCAGTCGCACTTCACACAGTCCCTGGTGTGTTCACGGGTGACCGAGGACGGTGGGCGGATCACCCTCAGCGGGCGGAAGCTGACCACGACGACCGCTGACGGAGAGAGGGGGACACGGGAACTGGGCACCGACGAGGAGGTGCTGGCGGTGTACCGGAAGCGGTTCGGGATCGCCCTGGGCTCGGTGCCGACCCTACGGATCCGGAACCAGAACCGGAACGACATGCCCTGACCCGTCCGTTCCCGCCCCGTCCGTTTCCGCCTCGCGAGGTCCCGCCCCCACCTGGTCCCGCCCCACATGGTCCCGCCCCGTCAGATCCCGACCCGCCCGGGTCCGGACACGACGCGACCGGACACGACGCGACCGGACACGACGCGACCGGACACGATGCGACCGGACACGACGCGTACCGACGAGTTCTGACCCGGCAGGTCCCGCCCGGGAGACGACCTGGTGCCCGGGCGATGAGGGGTGCCGGAGAATAGGCCCGTGAGCGATGTGAGACATGTGCTGGTGCTGCCGGATCGCGATGCAGCCGAGGCGGCGGCCGAGGCGCTCGGCGGGCGGTTCGGCCTCGACGAGGAGCCCCGGCTCGTCCGTGATGCCCTGGCCGGTGAGGACGACGCGGAGGACGCCCAGTGGCTGGTCGTCCTGCACGACGCGGACGACCGCCTGGACCCCGCCGAGCTGGACGCCTTCGCGGGGGAGTGGGACGGCTGGCGCGAGGAGCCGTGACCCCGAGGCCGACTCGGGGTGCGGTCGGGGACCGCTCCGGGTGCGCGGCCGCTTCGCTGTCAGTGCCGCGTGGGATGCTGTAGGCGATGGCCAGGAAGACTGCGAATGACGACCCTCTCGCCCCGGTGACTCTCGCCGTGGGCCAGGAGGACCTCCTGCTCGACCGTGCCGTGCAGGAGGTGGTGGCTGCCGCCAGGGCCGCCGACTCCGACACGGACGTACGGGACCTGACCCCGGACCAGCTGCAGCCCGGCACGCTCGCCGAGCTGACCAGCCCTTCGCTCTTCGCCGAGCGCAAGGTCGTGGTCGTACGCAACGCCCAGGACCTGTCCGCGGACACGATCAAGGATGTGAAGGCCTACCTGGGGTCCCCTGCCGAGGAGATCACCCTCGTGCTGCTGCACGCGGGCGGAGCCAAGGGCAAGGGTCTGCTGGACGCCGCGCGCAAGGCGGGCGCACGCGAGGTGGCCTGCCCGAAGATGACCAAGCCGGCGGACCGGCTGGCGTTCGTGAGGGGGGAGTTCCGCTCCTTCGGCCGGTCGGCCACGCCCGAGGCCTGCCAGGTCCTGGTCGATGCGATCGGGAGCGACCTGCGGGAGCTGGCATCGGCGGCGGCACAACTCGTCGCCGACGTCGAGGGGACGATCGACGAGGCCGTCGTCGGGCGGTACTACACCGGACGGGCGGAGGCCTCCAGCTTCACGGTCGCCGACCGGGCCGTGGAGGGGCGTACGGCGGAGGCGCTGGAGGCGCTCAGATGGTCGCTGGCGACCGGCGTCGCGCCGGTGCTGATCACCAGCGCGCTCGCGCAGGGCGTGCGGGCGATCGGCAAGCTGTCCTCGGCGCGCGGCGGCCGGCCCGCCGACCTCGCGCGGGAGCTGGGCATGCCGCCCTGGAAGATCGACCGGGTGCGGCAGCAGATGCGGGGCTGGACACCCGACGGGGTGGCGGTGGCACTCAGAGCCGTCGCGGAGGCCGACGCAGGGGTGAAGGGCGGCGGTGACGACCCCGAGTACGCCCTGGAGAAGGCGGTCGTGACCATCGCGAGGGCCGCCCGGTCACGGGGGCGCGGCTAGCCGCGGCTTCCTGCCCGGCGGATCATGCCGTGATCGCAGGGGCTCACTCGCTCGTCCGAGCTGGTGAGCCAGTCGCCCGGCAGGGAGCTGCGAGGAGAATCGCAGCTATCAGCGGTACGTCTCTCGGCAGTGCGTCTTCCAGCCGCACACCCCTCACCGCGGAGCGCGAGGGCAGGCGGTATCACGAGGACGGATGCCTCGTCCTCCGGATCGTCGAGGACAAGATCACCGACGTCGACGAGTGCGTACCCGACGTCGACGAGTGCGTACCCGACATCGACGAGTGCGTACCCGACATCGATCTGGAGAGCGCCTTCTGGTCGTGACGCAGGGGCCCCTCGGGGCGGCGGTCATGCCGAAGGCCCCGGTGCCCGCCCTGGGGAAGGGAGGGAGCCGGGGCCTTCGGATGAAGCTTGCGAGCCCGTCCCCGCGTGGCGAACGCAGGCCGCGAACAGGCTCTGGGGTGCCGGACGGGAGCGGATGAGAGAGGGCCCGCTCTGGGTCCTTCCGGCGGTCAGATCAGAAGGAGGTTCAGCCCTTGAGGGACGCGACCTTGGAAGCAAGCGCCGACTTCTTGTTGGCGGCCTGGTTCTTGTGGATGACGCCCTTCGAGACGGCCTTGTCGAGCGCACGCGCGGCAGCGCGCTGCAGCTCGACGGCCTTCTCGGCGTCACCCGCGGTTGCGGCCTCACGGGCCTTGCGGATCGCGGTCTTCAGGGAGGACTTGACGGCCTTGTTGCGCAGCCGAGCCTTCTCGTTGGTCTTGATCCGCTTGATCTGGGACTTGATGTTCGCCACGAAGGAGCCTTTTCAGGTTCTGGTACGGGGCCGTGGAGGTCCCGTACCGGTGATCCAAAATTTCTCTGACGTGCCTCGTGCTGAGAGGGCATGAGGCACAGCCATCTACAGTACCAGTGGCCCTCCGGGCGGCCCAAAACGGCCCACGGTCCCTCCGCGTGGGACCATGGAGACTACGTATCGATCCGACCCGAGGCATAAGGCGCCTCAAGAGACAGGACCCTGCGTGCCCGCGACCCCTAACCATGTGCCCGAGCCGAGCCGTACCGACCCGGCTCTGATCCGCAATTTCTGCATCATCGCGCACATCGACCACGGCAAGTCCACCCTCGCCGACCGGATGCTCCAGCTGACCGGTGTGGTCGAGCAGCGGCAGATGCGTGCTCAGTACCTCGACCGGATGGACATCGAGCGCGAGCGCGGCATCACGATCAAGTCCCAGGCGGTGCGTCTGCCCTGGGCCCCGACCGAGGGCCCCGACCAGGGCAGGACGCACATCCTCAACATGATCGACACTCCGGGGCACGTCGACTTCACCTACGAGGTCTCGCGGTCGCTGGCCGCTTGTGAGGGGACCGTCCTCCTCGTCGACGCCGCCCAGGGCATCGAGGCGCAGACCCTCGCCAACCTGTACCTGGCGATGGAGAACGACCTCACGATCATCCCCGTACTGAACAAGATCGACCTGCCGGCCGCACAGCCGGAGAAGTTCGCCGAGGAGCTGGCGAACCTGGTCGGCTGCGACCCGTCGGACGTGCTGAAGGTCTCCGCCAAGACGGGTCTCGGCGTCGACGCGCTGCTGGACAGGGTCGTCAAGGAGATCCCGGCGCCGGTCGGGGTCGCCGACGCGCCCGCCCGCGCGATGATCTTCGACTCGGTCTACGACTCCTACCGCGGTGTCGTGACGTACGTGCGTGTCATCGACGGTCAGCTCAACAAGCGCGAGCGCATCCGGATGATGTCGACCGGCGCGACGCACGAGCTGCTGGAGATCGGCGTCAGCTCGCCCGAGATGCTCCCGGCGGACGGTCTCGGCGTCGGTGAGGTGGGTTACCTCATCACCGGTGTGAAGGACGTGCGCCAGTCCAAGGTCGGTGACACCGTCACCAGCCAGGCCAAGGGCGCCACCGAGGCCCTCGGCGGCTACAAGGACCCGAAGCCCATGGTCTTCTCGGGTCTGTATCCGCTCGACGGCTCCGACTACCCGGAGCTGCGCGAGGCTCTCGACAAGCTGCAGCTCAACGACGCCGCGCTGGTCTACGAGCCGGAGACGTCCGCCGCTCTCGGCTTCGGTTTCCGCGTCGGCTTCCTCGGCCTGCTGCACCTGGACGTGATCCGTGAGCGGCTGGAGCGCGAGTTCGGCCTCGACCTGATCGCCACCGCCCCCAACGTGGTCTACCGCGTGGTCATGGAGGACGGCAGCGAGCACACGGTCACCAACCCGAGCGAGTTCCCCGAGGGCAAGATCGGCGAGGTCTACGAGCCGGTCGTGCGGGCCACGGTCCTCGCGCCCACCGAGTTCATCGGCTCGATCATGGAGCTGTGCCAGACCCGGCGCGGCACCCTGCTGGGCATGGACTACCTGTCCGAGGACCGCGTCGAGATCCGCTACACGCTGCCGCTCGCGGAGATCGTCTTCGACTTCTTCGACCAGCTGAAGTCCAAGACCCGCGGGTACGCGTCCCTCGACTACGAGCCCACCGGCGAGCAGACCTCCAGCCTGGTCAAGGTCGACATCCTGCTGCACGGCGACAAGGTGGACGCCTTCTCGGCGATCACCCACAAGGACCAGGCGTACGCGTACGGCGTACGGCTCGTCGCCAAGCTCAAGGAGCTCATCCCGCGCCAGGCCTTCGAGGTGCCGGTCCAGGCCGCCATCGGCTCCCGCGTCATCGCCCGCGAGACCATCCGCGCCATCCGCAAGGACGTCCTCGCCAAGTGCTACGGCGGTGACATCTCCCGTAAGCGGAAGCTGCTGGAGAAGCAGAAGGAAGGCAAGAAGCGGATGAAGATGGTGGGTTCCGTGGAGGTTCCGCAGGAGGCCTTCATCGCGGTCCTGTCCAGCGATGACAGCACGGGTTCGGCCAAGAGCAAGAAGTAACCGCGGGTAACTGCGGCTTGCGTCCGCAAACCGGGTGCAACGGGGGCTCGTCGTGCGAAAGTGCGGCGGGCCCCTACGCGTGCGTAGTGTCGCTCAGCGTGGAAAGTGACAGGCCGAAGCCCCTTACGCAGCGGCCGGTCGCGGCTTACTCTGATGCCTGCCCGATAGTTACTCGCGAGTTAAACAAGCGCGAACCCCCACAGTGAGTCAACCCAGCCGCACCTGAGTCAGCCGCACCGTCGCGGGCCCGGAGGATGTCGTGACCGACACACAGACCCTGATCGAGAACCGTGCGCCGTCCGTGGCGGCCCTCTTCCTGGAGCGCGTGGCGGCCACACCGGACGCCGAGGCCTACCGCTACCCCGTCCCGCCGGCATCCGGGCAGGGCCCGGACGACTGGAAGTCGCTGAGCTGGGGCCAGGCGGCACGGCGGGTCTACGCGATCGCGGCCGGTCTCATCGAACTGGGCGTGCAGCCGGAGCAGCGGGTGGCGCTCGCCTCCTCGACCCGGGTCGAGTGGATCCTCGCCGACCTCGGCATCATGTGCGCCGGCGGCGCCACCACGACCGTCTACCCGCAGACCAACGCCGACGAGTCGGCGTTCATCCTCTCGGACTCCGAGAGCCGGGTGCTGATCGCCGAGGACGCCGCCCAGCTCGCCAAGGCGGTGCAGAAGCGCGGCGAGCTGCCCGCGCTGACCAAGGTCGTGGTGATCGACCCGGCCGGCGTCGAGTCGGACGACTGGGTCATCACCCTCACCGAGCTGGAGCAGCGTGGCGCCGCTTACCTGGAGAAGCACCCCGAGCTGATCAAGGAGCGGGTCGGCGCGATCACCAGGGACCAGCTCGCCACCCTCATCTACACCTCCGGCACCACCGGCCGCCCCAAGGGCGTGCGCCTGCCGCACGACAACTGGGCGTACATGGCCAAGGCCATCGCCGCGACCGGCCTGGTCACCGGCGAGGACGTGCAGTACCTGTGGCTGCCGCTCGCCCACGTCTTCGGCAAGGTGCTCACCTCCGGCCAGATCGAGGTCGGCCACGTCACCGCCGTCGACGGCCGCGTCGACAAGATCATCGAGAACCTTCCGGTGGTGCAGCCGACGTACATGGCGGCCGTGCCGCGCATCTTCGAGAAGGTCTACAACGGTGTCGCGGCCAAGGCCCGCGAGGGCGGCGCGGCCAAGTACAAGATCTTCCAGTGGGCCTCCGAGGTCGCCCGCGAGTACGCCAAGGCCAGCCAGGACAACTTCCGCCGCACCGGCACCGCCGCCGTGCCCTTCGGCCTGGCCGCCAAGCACAAGGCCGCCGACGCGCTCGTCTACTCCAAGCTGCGGGCGGCCTTCGGCGGTCGGCTGCGCGCCTGCGTCTCGGGCGCCTCAGCCCTCGCCCCCGAGATCGGCTACTTCTTCTCCGGCGCCGGCATCCACATCCTGGAGGGCTACGGCCTCACCGAGACCTCGGCGGCCTCCTTCGTCAACCCCGGTGAGGCCTACCGCACCGGCACCGTCGGCAAGCCGCTGCCCGGCTGCGAGGTGCGCATCGCCGACGACGGCGAGATCCTGCTGCGCGGCCCCGGCATCATGGAGGGCTACCACCAGCAGCCCGAGAAGACCGTCGAGGTGCTGGAGTCCGACGGCTGGTTCCACACCGGCGACATCGGCGAACTCTCGCCCGACGGCTACCTGCGCATCACCGACCGCAAGAAGGACCTCATCAAGACCTCCGGCGGCAAGTACGTCGCCCCCGCCGAGGTCGAGGGCCAGTTCAAGGCCGTGTGCCCCTACGTCTCCAACATCCTGGTGCACGGCGCCGACCGGAACTACTGCACCGCCCTCATCGCCCTGGACGAGATCGCGATCCTCCAGTGGGCGAAGGACAACGGCCTGGCGGGCAAGTCGTACGCCGAGGTCGTCGCCGCGCCGCAGACGGTGGAGCTGGTCGACGGCTATGTCAAGGAGCTCAACGCCGGGCTCCAGCGCTGGCAGACGATCAAGAAGTTCCGACTGCTGCCGCGGGACCTGGACGTGGAGCACGGCGAGATCACGCCGAGCCTGAAGCTGAAGCGGCCGGCCGTCGAGCGGGCGTACAAGCAGCTGATCGACGAGATGTACGCGGGGGCGCGGGAGGCGTAGGAGCGAGGGGAACTGCGGGCCGGTCGTCAGCTGCGGCGGCGTCGTGGCCGGGCGCGCAGTTCCCCGCCCCCCTTGAGGGGGCTGCGCTCAGCCCCGCTCAAAACCATCGGTCTTCTGATGCTCTCTTAGCACAGTTTTCGCACACCGCTGTCCACTTCGGTAACTCTGCGCTTATCCCTGGGGTCGGTCTGTCACCCTGGCCGCATGGACATGGCGGCCATACCGACGCAACGGGAGAACGAAGCCCGGGCCAGCACGGCCCAGGGCCACACCACCCTGCCCGGAAGCCCCCTCGCGCCCGGCTCCGCCCGTGCCCTGGTGCGCGCCGCACTGTCCGAGGTCCCCGGAGTCCGCCCACGCCTGGTCGACGACGCCATGGCCGTCGTCAGCGAACTCGTCACCAATGCCGTCGTCCACGCCGGGACGGACGTGGAGATCGACTGGCGCATGGAGGACAGCGGTGCGTTCGTCGTCGAGGTCCGCGACCACCACCCCTCCCGCGCCCCGCGCGACTGCGCCCGTACGGAGGGGCCGTACGAGGTGTCCGAGCAGGGGCGGGGCCTGCGCCTGGTCGCCACCCTCGCCGAGTCCTGGGGCGTCACCTACCGCACCGGTACGAAGACGGTGTGGGCGCGGCTGCCGCCCGGCGGCCGGGACGAGCCGCAGGGCGCCGCCCCGGTGCCCGCGCTGGAGGCCGCCGAGACCCTCGCCCCGCAGCCGCTGCGCCCCGGGGCCGACCGGGACTGGCTCGGCCGGGGCGCGCTGTCCTTCCTCGCCGAGGCCTCCGACCTGCTCGCCGGGCAGCTGGACGAGAACCTGGTCGCCGCCCTCACCGGGCAGCTGATCGTGCCCCGGCTCGCCGACTGGTGCGCGGTGTGGCTGGAGGACGAGGCGAGCGTGCGCGGCGGCGACGGCGGCGCGCCCGCACGCGTGTGGCACGCCAGCGAGAACTGCATCGAGGAGCTGACCCGCGCCCTGGAGAAGGACCCGCCCTGCCCGCGCGACGGACTGCGGTCGGGGCCCGAGCCCTACCCCTGGCCCGGCGACGCGCTCGGCCCGCAGGGCACCGACGGCACCGCACTCGCCTACCGGCTGATCGCGGGCGGCCGTCCGCTGGGCACGCTGGTCATCGGGCGCTGCGGGCCGCACCGGTTCCCCGACGAGGTCACCGGGCTCGTCGAGGACCTCAGCCGCCGGGTGGCCCTCGCCATCGGCGCGGCCCGCCAGTACGCCCGGCAGGCCACCATCAGCGCCGTCCTGCAGCGCGGCCTGCTGCCCGGCGCGGTCGCCGAGATCCCCGGGCTGCACAGCGCGCTCGTCTACGAGCCCTGCGACAAGGGCGGCCCGAGCGGCGACTTCTACGACCTCTTCCCGGCGGGCGACGGCCGCTGGTGCTTCGCGGTCGGTGACGTCCAGGGCAAGGGTCCCGAGGCGGCGGTCGTGATCGGGCTCGCCCGCCCCTGGCTGCGCCTGCTCGCCCGCGAGGGCTACCGGGTCGCCGACGTCCTGGACCGCCTCAACCAGCTCCTCCTGGACGACGCCACCGAGGCCGCCGACGCGGCCGCCCGCGCCCTGGTCGCCGCCGGCGGCCGGCCCGTGGCGCCCGGGGACGGCCCGCAGACCCGTTTCCTGTCCCTCCTCTACGGCGAGCTGACCCCGCACGACGACGGCGTCCGCTGCACCCTCGCCTCGGCCGGGCATCCGCTGCCGCTGGTCCTCCGGCCCGACGGCGAGGTGCGCACCGTCGCCCGGCCGCAGACCCTCCTCGGGGTGGTCGAGGACGAGACCTACACCAGCGAGACCTTCGACCTGCGGCCCGGCGACAGCCTGCTCTGCGTCACCGACGGGGTGACCGAGCGGCGCTCGGGCTCGCGCCAGTTCGACGACGGCGACGGGCTCGCGCGGGCCCTGTCCGGCTGTGCGGGCCTGGGCGCCGAGCTGATCGCGGAAAGGATCCGCCGCCTGGTCCACGAGTTCGGCGGCGGCCAGCCGGAGGACGACCTCGCCCTCCTCGTGCTCCAGGCGGAGTGACAGCCGTCGTCCGGGAGAGCGGGGTGACGGCCGTCGTGCGGGGCAGCCGCGGGACTGCCAATGCGCGGGGCGGGGGAGTGCCGGCCGTCGTACGGAGAGTGGGGTGACGGCTGTCGTACAGGACAGCGGCGCAGCGCCGGCCGTCGTGCGGGGCAGCCGAGGGACTGCCATGTGCGGGGCAGCCGCGGGACTGCCATTGCGCGGGGCGGCGGAGTGACCGTCGTCGTACGGGACAATGGAGGACATGCCTTCCGCACTCCCCGACGGCGAGCCCGTACCCGACGACGGCGCGCTGCCCGCATCCGCGCTCGCCGGCGCCACCGAGCGACCCCTCGGGTTCTACCTGCACGTCCCGTACTGCGCGACCCGCTGCGGCTACTGCGACTTCAACACCTACACCGCGACCGAGCTGCGCGGCACCGGCGGAGTGCTCGCCTCCAGGGACAACTACGCGGACACCCTGACCGACGAGGTCCGCCTGGCCCGCAAGGTGCTCGGCGACGACCCGCGCGCGGTCCGTACGGTGTTCGTCGGCGGCGGCACGCCGACGCTGCTGGCCGCGGACGACCTGGTACGGATGCTGGGCGCGATCCGCGACGAGTTCTCTCTCGCGCCGGACGCGGAGATCACGACGGAGGCCAACCCGGAGTCGGTCGACCCGGCCTATCTCGCGACGCTGCGCGAGGGCGGCTTCAACCGGATCTCCTTCGGTATGCAGAGCGCCAGACAGCATGTGCTGCGCGTGCTCGACCGCACGCACACCCCGGGGCGTCCCGAGGCCTGCGTGGCGGAGGCCAGGGCCGCGGGCTTCGAGCACGTGAACCTGGACCTGATCTACGGCACCCCCGGCGAGTCGGACGACGACTGGCGGGCGTCGCTGGACGCGGCGATCGGCGCGGGACCGGACCACGTCAGCGCCTACGCGCTGATCGTCGAGGAGGGCACCCAGCTGGCGCGCCGCATCCGCCGGGGCGAGGTCCCGATGACCGACGACGACGTCCACGCCGACCGCTACCTGATCGCCGAGGAGATGCTGTCCGCGGCGGGCTTCGACTGGTACGAGGTCTCCAACTGGGCCACCTCCGAGTCGGGGCGCTGCCTGCACAACGAGCTGTACTGGCGCGGCGCCGACTGGTGGGGCGCGGGCCCCGGGGCGCACTCGCACGTGGGCGGGGTGCGCTGGTGGAACGTCAAGCACCCGGGTGCGTACGCGGCGGCCCTCGCCTCCGGCCGCTCACCGGGCGCGGGCCGTGAGCTGCTGTCCGACGAGGACCGCCGGGTGGAGCGCATCCTGCTGGAACTGCGGCTGCGCGAGGGGGTGCCGCTGTCGCTGCTGAAGGAGGAGGGGCTCGCGGCGTCCCGGCGGGCACTGGCGGACGGGCTCCTCCAGGAGAGGCCGTACGAGGAGGGACGCGCCGTGCTGACGCTGCGGGGGCGGCTGCTGGCGGACGCGGTGGTACGGGACCTGGTGGACTGATCACTCGGCGGAGTGAATCACTGCGGAACGCCGGTTCGGTCCCTAACCTGGTTCGTAGGCTGCCGCTGACAGTACGCGGCGGATGCGGAGGGCCACGGAGATGACCGCTGTGGATGATCGCCGGGTGCATGAGGCGTTCGAGAACCTTGTGGTTCCCGAGGGTTTCAAGGCTGAGCTCATCCGGGGGGAAATCGTGATGATGGCCGGGCCTGACAAGGTCCACAACCGCATCGTGCAGTCTGTGCAGGACCAGATCCCCTCGGACCGGTGGGAGCGTCTCCAGACCCAGGACGTGGCCATTCCCGGTGAAAACAGTGAGCCCCAGCCTGATCTGCTGGTGATGGAGATCGGTGCCGACGACAGCCCGGGACGACTCGTACCCGCCCCTGCTGTGACGATGCTGGTCGAGGTCGTTTCCAAGACCAGCGTGCACCGGGACTATGTGGAGAAGCGGTCGATCTATGCGGCCGGTGCCGTGCCGGTATACCTGATCATCGATCCGTTCGAGGCGAAGTGCCTGGTGCTGACAGAACCGGTCGGCACAGGGCTTGCGGCGGACTATCAGACCAAGCGGACTCGTAAGTTCGGTGACCCGGTGCAGCTGCCGATGGTGGGCATCGACCTGGATACGAGCCGGTTCGGCACTCTTCCACCGCTGACCGCTACGCCGTGACGAAATCGATCAGCTCCTCCACCCTCCCCAGCAACTCCGGCTCCAGGTCCTTGTAGGACCCCACCCGCTTCAGAATCGCCTGCCACACGGCCCCGGTGTTCTCCGAAGGCCAGCCCAGCGCCCGGCACACCCCCGTCTTCCAGTCCTGCCCCCGCGGCACTGACGGCCAGGCCGCGATCCCCAGCGACGCCGGCTTCACGGCCTCCCAGATGTCGATGTAGGGGTGGCCGACGACCAGCGCGTGTTCGCTGGTCACCGACTCCGCGATGCGCCACTCCTTCGTGCCCGGGACGAGGTGGTCCACCAGCACGCCCAGCCGTGCGTCCGGGCCCGGCGCGAAGGACGACACGATCGACGGCAGGTCGTCGACGCCCTCCAGGTACTCCACGACCACGCCCTCGATGCGCAGGTCGTCGCCCCACACCTTCTCGACCAGCTCGGCGTCGTGCCGGCCCTCGACGTAGATGCGGCCGGCCCGGGCCACGCGGGCGCGGGCGCCGGGGACGGAGACCGAACCGGAGGCCGTACGCGTCGGGCGGACCGGGCCGCCGGACGACGGCCGTACGAGGGTCACCACCCGCCCCTCCAGCAGGAAGCCGCGCGGCTCCAGCGGGAACACCCGGTGCTTGCCGAAGCGGTCCTCCAGGGTCACCGTGCCCGCCTCGCAGCGGATCACCGCCCCGCAGAACCCGGTACCCGGCTCCTCCACCACCAGCCCCGGCTCGGCCGGCACCTCCGGCACGGGCTTGGACTTCTTCCACGGAGGGGTCAGGTCGGCGGAGTACACACGAGGGCGCGGACCCGAAGGGCCCTCGTCGGCGGGGCGGCGGCGGGAGACGGGTGGGCGCATTCGGATGACGATAGGAGAACCGGGGGGTTCGTCCTTACGACACGCCGAAACGTGCTGCCAGCTCGTCGCGTTGCCGCCGTACGAACGCCGCGTCCACCACCGCTCCGTGACCGGGCACGTACAGTGCGTCCTCGCCGCCCAGGGCGAGCAGCCGGTCCAGGGCGTCGGGCCAGCGGGCCGGTACGGCGTCCGGGCCCGCCTGGGGTTCGCCGGACTCCTCCACCAGGTCCCCGCAGAAGACGATCTCCGGCCCGCCGGGGACCGATCCGGGGACGAGCACCGCGAGGTCGTGGGCCGTGTGGCCGGGCCCCACGTTGGCCAGCAGTGCCTGCCGGCCGCCGCCCAGGTCCAGCGTCCACTCGCCGGAGACCAGGTGGCGGGGCGCGGCGAGGGCGTCCACCGCCTCGTCCGCGTCCGCCGCCGGCAGGCCGTTGCCGACCGCGTCCCGGCGCAGCTCCTCGCGCGCGTGGGCGAACACCGCGTCGATGCCCACCGCCCCGTACACCTCCGCGCCGGCGAAGGCGGGCGCGCCGAAGACATGGTCGAAGTGGGGGTGGGTGAGCGCGAGATGGGTCACATCGCGGCCCGCGAGCCGCTGCGCGCGCTCGCGCACCCGCGCGCCCTCGGCCAGGCTCGATCCGGCGTCCACCACCAGCGCCGTGCCCTCGCCGAGGACCAGGCCCGCGGTGCAGTCCCAGCCGGGAAGCCGGCACCGCCCGACCCCGGCGGCCAGCCGCTCCCACCCGACCTCTTCCCAAGTCACCGTCATACCGCGACGCTAGCCGTTCAACCAGGTAAGGCGGCAGCGACCTTGCCCAGTCAGTACCCCACGGCCGTACACTGGGCCGGGGAAGTCTGGCACTCGCAAAGGCAGAGTGCCAGGAGACGACCGAAGAGCCGAGAGACGACGTACGGGAGGTGCGCGCGGATGCTGAGTGAACGCAGGCTTCAGGTACTGCGCGCCATCGTCCAGGACTACGTGGGCACCGAGGAGCCGGTGGGGTCGAAGGCACTCACCGAGCGGCACAACCTCGGCGTCTCCCCGGCGACCGTGCGCAACGACATGGCCGCCCTGGAGGACGAGGGGTTCATCGCCCAGCCGCACACCAGTGCCGGGCGCATCCCCACGGACAAGGGCTACCGGCTCTTCGTGGACAAGCTCGCGGGCGTCAAGCCGATGTCGGCGCCCGAGCGGCGGGCCATCCAGAACTTCCTGGACGGCGCCGTCGACCTCGACGACGTGGTGGCACGGACCGTACGGCTGCTCGCGCAGCTGACCCGGCAGGTCGCCGTCGTGCAGTACCCGTCCCTGACCCGGTCCACCGTGCGCCATGTGGAGCTGCTCTCACTCGCGCCCGCGCGCGTGATGCTCGTGCTGATCACGGACACCGGCCGGGTCGAGCAGCGGATGGTCGACTGCCCGGCGCCGTTCGGCGAGGCGTCCCTGGCCGATCTGCGGGCACGGCTGAACAGCCGGGTCGCGGGCCGCCGGTTCGCCGATGTGCCGAAGCTGGTCGAGGACCTGCCCGACGCCTTCGAGGCCGAGGACCGCGGTACGGTCTCCACGGTGCTCTCCACCCTTCTGGAGACACTGGTCGAGGAGAACGAGGAGCGGCTGATGATCGGCGGCACCGCCAATCTCACCCGCTTCGGACATGACTTCCCTCTCACGATCCGGCCCGTCCTGGAGGCCCTTGAGGAGCAGGTCGTGCTCCTCAAACTCCTGGGTGAGGCCAAGGATCCGGGCATGACCGTGCGTATCGGGCACGAGATCGCCCATGAAGGACTCAACTCCACCTCTGTCGTGTCGGTCGGTTACGGTTCGGGCGGCGAGGCGGTTGCCAAGCTCGGCGTGGTCGGACCGACCCGCATGGACTACCCGGGAACGATGGGAGCGGTACGCGCAGTGGCACGGTACGTCGGACAGATCCTGGCGGAGTCGTAAGTGGCCACGGACTACTACGCCGTTCTCGGCGTGCGCCGCGACGCGTCGCAGGATGAGATCAAGAAGGCGTTCCGCAGGCTCGCGCGCGAGCTGCATCCGGACGTCAACCCGGATCCGAAGACCCAGGAGCGGTTCAAGGAGATCAACGCCGCTTACGAGGTGCTGTCGGACCCGCAGAAGAAGCAGGTCTACGACCTCGGCGGCGACCCGCTCTCCCAGTCGGGCGGCGCCGGTGCGGGCGGTTTCGGAGCCGGTGGCTTCGGCAACTTCTCCGACATCATGGACGCGTTCTTCGGCACGGCGTCGCAGCGCGGACCGCGCTCGCGCACCCGCCGCGGCCAGGACGCCATGATCCGCATCGAGATCGAGCTGGACGAGGCGGCCTTCGGGACGACCAAGGACATCCAGGTCGACACGGCCGTCGTCTGCAACACCTGCAACGGCGAAGGCGCGGCGCCGGGCACCTCCGCCCAGACGTGTGACATGTGCCGAGGCCGCGGTGAGGTCTCGCAGGTCACCCGGTCCTTCCTGGGCCAGGTCATGACCTCACGGCCCTGCCCGCAGTGCCAGGGCTTCGGCACGGTCGTGCCCACGCCGTGCCCGGAGTGCGCGGGCGACGGCCGCGTACGGTCGCGTCGCACGCTCACGGTGAAGATCCCGGCCGGTGTCGACAACGGCACCCGCATCCAGCTCGCCGGCGAGGGCGAGGTCGGGCCGGGCGGCGGTCCTGCCGGTGACCTCTACGTCGAGATCCACGAGCTGCCGCACCCGACCTTCCAGCGGCGCGGCGACGATCTGCACTGCACGGTCACCATCCCGATGACCGCGGCGGCTCTCGGCACCAAGGTGCCGCTGGAGACGCTGGACGGGATGGAGGAGGTCGACATCCGGCCCGGTACGCAGTCCGGGCAGTCGATCCCGCTGCACAACCGCGGTGTCACGCATCTGCGGGGCGGCGGCCGCGGTGACCTGATCGTGCACGTCGAGGTCATGACGCCGACCAAGCTGGACCCCGAGCAGGAGCGAGTGCTGCGCGAGCTGGCGAAGCTGCGCGGCGAGGAGCGCCCGCAGGGGCAGTTCCAGCCCGGTCAGCAGGGGCTGTTCTCCCGCCTGAAGGACGCGTTCAACGGGCGCTGATCTCCGCCGCCTGTCCGGGGGCCGGCCCCCGGACAGGCCCGGTCGGCAGGGGCTGTTCTCCCGGCCGAAGGACGCGTTCGACGGGCGCTGAGGAGCCGTCCGCGGGGTGCTCCGGCACCCCGTATGCCGATGGCCTATGCCGTGGGAAGCCCCGATTCGGACTTGTTCAGTGGACGTGACAACATGCCGTCATGTCCTCCCCGCTGACCGGTCTCGTCCCCCACCCGATCGTGCAGGCACCCATGGCGGGCGGCGTCTCCGTCCCGCAGCTCGCCGCCGCCGTCTCCGAGGCCGGCGGTCTCGGGTTCCTCGCCGCCGGATACAAGACCGCCGACGGCATGTATCAGGAGATCAAGCAGTTGCGGGGCCTCACGAGCCGGCCCTTCGGCGTGAACGTGCTCATGCCCCAGCCCGAGTACGCCGAGTCGGGTGCCGTCGAGGTCTACGCCCACCAGCTGGCCGGTGAGGCCGCCTGGTACGAGACCGAGCTGGGGGACCCCGACAGCGGCCGGGACGACGGCTACGACGCCAAACTCGCCGTGCTGCTCGACAACCCGGTGCCGGTGGTCTCCTTCCACTTCGGCGTCCCGGGCCGCGAGGTCATCGACTCCCTGCGCCGCGCCGGAACCCTCACCCTGGTCACCGCCACCACCGCCGAGGAGGCCCGCGCGGTCGAGCAGGCGGGGGCCGACGCGGTGATCGCACAGGGCGTGGAGGCCGGCGGCCACCAGGGCACCCACCGGGACGTCCCGGACAGCGACGGCTCCGGCACGGGCCTGCTCGCGCTGATCGCGCAGATCCGGGAGACCGTGGGCATCCCGGTCGTCGCCGCCGGCGGCATCATGCGGGGCAGCCAGATCGCCGCCGTCCTCGCCGCGGGCGCGAGCGCGGCCCAGCTGGGCACGGCGTTCCTCGCCACCCCCGAGTCCGGCGCCGCCGCCGTGCACAAACAGGCGCTCACCGACCCCCTGTTCGTGCGTACCGCGCTGACCCGCGCCTTCTCCGGCCGCCCGGCCCGCGGCCTGGTCAACCGCTTCCTGCGCGAACACGGCCCCTACGCCCCCCCGGCCTACCCCGAGATCCACCACCTGACCTCGCCGCTGCGCAAGGCCGCCGCCAAGGCCGGGGACGCGCAGGGCATGGCCCTGTGGGCGGGACAGGGGCACCGGCTGGCCCGGGAGCTTCCGGCCGGCCGGCTGGTGGAGGTACTGGCGGGCGAACTCGCCGACGCCCGGACAGCGTTGTCGGCCGGGGGTGATGCGCGATGACGGCCCCGGTCTTCGTCGTCGATCACCTCTCCCCGGACGGCGACCGCTACGTCCTGGAGGGGCCCGAGGGGCGGCACGCCGTCTCCGTGAAGCGGCTGCAGCCCGGCGAGGAGGTCGTCCTCACCGACGGCGCCGGGCGCTACGCGGTGTGCGAGGTGACCGGCACCGAGGGCAAGGACCGGCTGATCGTCCACATGTCCTCGGTCTCCGAGGAGCCGGAGCCCGCCCCGCGCATCACCGTCGTCCAGGCCCTGCCGAAGGGCGACCGGGGCGAAGTCGCCGTCGAGACCATGACCGAGGTCGGCGTCGACGCGATCGTGCCCTGGCAGGCGGCCCGCTGCATCACCCAGTGGAAGGGCGACCGCGGGCTGAAGGCCCTCGGCAAGTGGCGGGCCACCGCCCGCGAGGCCGGCAAGCAGTCCCGCCGCGTCCGCTTCCCCGAGGTCGCGGACGCAGCGACGACCAAGCAGGTTGCCGCGCTTCTGGCCAAAGCGGACTTCGCCGCGGTCCTGCACTCCGACTTCGAGCACGGCAGCACCCCGCTCGCCACCGCCGAACTCCCCGCCGAGGGCGAGATCGTGCTGGTCGTCGGGCCCGAAGGCGGTGTCTCCCGGGACGAGCTGGCACTCTTCGAGGAGGCGGGCGCACGGGCCTTCGTGCTCGGCCCCACCGTGTTGCGCACATCCACCGCCGGCACCGCCGCCGCGGCCCTGCTGCTGGGCCGCACCGGCCGCTGGTCCTGACACCAGGGGTGATCACCGTGGAACTCGCCCAAGTCCGGCTGCTCGTCACCGACTTCACCGCCTGCTACCGCTTCTACGCCGAAGTCCTCGGCCTCAAGCCGCAGTCCGGGGCGACCGAGGGCCCCTACGAGAAGTTCAGCCCGCACACCGGGTCTGCCGGGATCGCACTGCAGGACCGCGCGATGATGGCCGAAGTCCTGGGCGAGCTGGGCGAGAGCGCCTGCGGGCACCGCTCCCTGGTCGTCCTGCGCGTCGACGACCTCGACGCCTACTGCGCGCAGATCACCTCCCGCGGTGCCACCCTGCTGCACGGCCCCGCCCCTCTGACCGACCGCATGCGCGTGGCCCACCTCAAGGACCCGGAGGGCAATCTGGTGGAGCTTCAGGAGTGGCTTCTGCTGCGCGCCTGACGACGATGGCCGGCAGCAGCTCCCAGCCGTCCACGTCACCGGCCGCGAGCCCGCGCAGCAGCACCTCGTCCACGAAGGCGCGTACGACACGGGGCTCGTGCAGATTGACCGAGCGTCCCTGCTCGTCGACCACGAGCCCGGAGTGGGCGTAGCCCCCGTCGGCGACCACGCGGCCGGGCCCGCCCCGGAAGACCACCCGCACCACCACCCCGTTCCGGGACAGCGTCAGCACCTCCTGGCAGGGCCCTTCGCGGGCGTGCCGGTGCCGGACGGTCCACCGCCACTCGTCCCCCTCGCCCACGACCAGCCGCCGGATCCTGCGTTCACCGCGCATCGAACCAGCGTACGGGCCGGCAGGGGCGGAGCGCAGGTTCAAGTCACGTGGCCGTTTCGGGTCTACCGCCCGGTCCGGTGCCGGTGGGACGCTGCCGTGCATGGGGCCTTTGAAGCGCAGTGGGCAGCGGACGCGGCGGGCGCGCGGGACTCGGGTGGCGGCCGGGGCAGGGCTCGCGGTGGTGGCCCTCGGCACCGTGGTGGCCTGCGACCCGGGCGGACTCAACTCGGCCACGGTCGCGTACACCACCGACCGGACCGCGACGGACGCACTCAAACACCATGACGTGAGCGTGAGTTGGCTCACCTGCACCGGGCACTCCGACGACGGCTCCGGGAAGACCGGTGCCCCGTCGGCGACGAAGACCGTCGTCTCCGTCGACTGCCAGGGGCAGACCACGGACAAGCGCAGGATCACCGTCACCGGCAGGGTGACCCGGGCCGTCGACGGGGCCTGTGTGCGCGGGGACCTGACGGCCAAGGTCGGGGGCAGGCAGGTGTTCCACGTCAGCGGGCTCGGCAACTGCGACGCCGCGCCCCACGTGACGTACAAGCCGCCCTCCCCCTACCACCCCACCCACCGGCAGCCCGGACCCACCGTCACCGTCACCCGGACCATCTGGTGCAAGGGCGATCCCACTTGCTGGCCCGTGCAGGGCAAGTGATCAAAACGGGAGCGCGGACGGGCCGCCGCTGCGTAAGGTGACGGGGTGACTCAGGGCGCTTCGACGGGATCCGCGGCATCTTCCGGCTATCTCCGATTCCCGCATCTGCAGGGCGACTTGGTGACCTTCGTCGCCGAGGACGACGTATGGCTCGCGCCCCTCGACGGCGGCCGGGCCTGGCGGGTCAGTGCCGACAACATGCCGGCGACGCTGCCCCGGATCTCGCCCGACGGCACGGCCCTCGCCTGGACCTCCACCCGGGACGGCGCACCCGAGGTGCATCTCGCCCCGGTGGCGGGCGGCCCCGCCGAGCGGCTGACCCACTGGGGCGACCGGCGTACCGAGGTGCGCGGCTGGACCCCGGACGGGCAGGTGCTCGCGCTCAGCGCGCAGGGCCGCGCCAGCACCGACCGGACCTGGGCGCACACGGTCCCGCTCGACGGAGGGCCGGCCACCGTCCTGCCCTACGGTCCCGTCGGAGGCGTGGCGTTCGGGCCCGCCACCGTGCTGCTGTCCGCGCCGATGGGCCGGGAGGCCGCGCACTGGAAGCGCTACCGGGGCGGTACGGCCGGCAAGCTGTGGATCGACCGCGCCGGCGACGGAGCGTTCGAGCGGCTGCACGCGGACCTCGACGGGAACATCGAATGCCCGGTGTGGGCGGGGGACCGCATCGCCTTCCTCAGCGACCACGAGGGCACGGGCGCGCTGTACTCCTCGCTCGCCGACGGCTCCGACCTGCGCCGGCACACCCCGGTCGGCGGCTTCTACGCCCGGCACGCGGCCGGTGACGGCACCCGCGTCGTCTACAGCTCGGCCGGTGAACTGTGGCTGCTGGAGGACCTGGAGGACGCCGAGCCGCGCCGGCTGGAGGTGCGCCTGGGCGGGCCGCGGCTGGACCTGCGGCCGTATCCGGTGAACGCGGCGGGGTGGTTCGGCACCGCGGCGCCCGACCACACCGCGCGCGGGAGCGCCGTCAGCGTGCGCGGCGGCGTGCACTGGGTCACCCATCGCTCCGGGCCCGCCCGCGCCCTCGCGGCCACCCCCGGCGTCCGGGCCCGGCTGCCGCGCACCTTCCGGGCCGAGGGCGAGGAGTGGGTGGTGTGGGTGACGGACGCCGAGGGCGACGACGCCCTGGAGTTCGCCCCCGCGACCGGCCTCGCCCCGGGGACGACCGCGCGGCGGCTCGCCGCCGGCCGGCTCGGCCGGGTCCTGGAGCTGGCCGTGGCGCCCGACGGCAGCCGGGTCGCCGTCGCCGCGCACGACGGGCGGCTGCTGCTCGTCGAGCGGGAGAGCGGCGAGGTGCGCGAAGTGGACCGCAGCGGCGACGGCGAGGTCTCCGGCCTCGCCTTCTCCCCCGACTCCGGCTGGCTCGCCTGGGCCCACCCCGGGCCCCGCCCGCTGACCCAGCTGCGGATCGCCCACACCACCGACCTGTCGGTCACCGAGGCGACCCCGCTGCGCTTCCAGGACTACGCGCCCGCCTTCACCCTGGACGGCAAGCACCTCGCCTTCCTCTCCAACCGCGCCTTCGACCCGGTCTACGACGAGCACGTCTTCGATCTCGCGTTCGTGGTCGGCGCCCGCCCGCACCTGATCACCCTGGCGGCCACCACCCCCTCGCCCTTCGGACCGCAGCGGCATGGCCGCCCCTTCGAGGCACCCGACAAGGACGAGACCCCCGACAGCGAGGGCGCCCCCGTCACCCGCATCGACCTGGACGGCCTCGCCGACCGGATCGTGCCCTTCCCCGTCGAGGCCGGCCGCTACTCCGGCCTGCGCGCCGCCAAGGACGGCGTGCTCTGGCTGCGGCACCCCGTGCACGGCGTCCTCGGCGCCTCCCGCGCCCAGCCCGAGGACCCCGGCCCGCACTCCGATCTGGAACGCTACGACCTCGCCCAGCGCCGCCTGGAACACCTCGCCGCCGACGCCGACCACTTCGAGGTCAGCGGCGACGGAAAGCGGGTCCTGCTGTGGAGCGAGGGCCGGCTCCGGGTCGTGCCCAGCGACCGCCGCACCGGCTCCGACGACGACGGCGACAGCAGCGTCACCGTCGACCTCGCCCGCGTGAGGCAGACCGTCGAACCGGTGGCCGAGTGGCGGCAGATGTACGACGAGACCGGCCGCCTCATGCGCGACCACTTCTGGCGGCCCGACCTCTCCGGCGTCGACTGGGACGGCGTCCTGGACCGCTACCGCCCGCTGCTGGACCGCCTCGCCACCCACAGCGACCTCGTCGACCTGCTCTGGGAGGTGCACGGCGAACTCGGCACCTCGCACGCCTATGTCAGCCCGGCCGGCGGCGGGGGCGGCGGCCCGCGGCAGGGCCTGCTCGGCGCCGACATCTCCCGCCACGAGGACGGCGGCTGGCGCATCGACCGCATCCTCCCGGCGGAGACCTCCGACCCGGACGCCCGCTCCCCGCTCGCCGCACCCGGCGTCGCCGTACGCCCCGGGGACGCGATCGTCGCCGTCGCCGGCCATCCGGTCGACCCGGTGCGAGGCCCAGGACCGCTGCTCGTGGGCACGGCAGGACAGCCCGTCGAGCTGACCGTCGCACCTGCCGACGGGGGCGAGCCGCGGCACACGGTCGTCGTCCCGCTCGCCGACGAGGCGCCGCTGCGCTACCACGCCTGGGTCGCCGGCCGGCGCGCCCACGTCCACCGGGCCTCCGGTGGCCGGCTCGGCTACCTCCACGTCCCGGACATGCAGGCCCCCGGCTGGGCGCAGATCCACCGCGACCTGCGCGTCGAGGTGGCCCGGGAGGGACTCGTGGTCGACGTCCGGGCCAACCGCGGCGGGCACACCTCCCAGCTCGTGGTGGAGAAGCTCGCCCGCCGCATCATCGGCTGGGACGTCCCGCGCGGCATGCGGGCCACCAGCTATCCGCTGGACGCCCCGCGGGGCCCGGTCGTCGCCGTCACCAACGAGTTCTCCGGCTCCGACGGCGACATCGTCAACGCGGCGATCAAGGCCCTCGGCATCGGCCCGGTCGTCGGCACCCGCACCTGGGGCGGGGTGATCGGCATCGACAGCCGCTACCACCTGGTCGACGGCACGCTCATCACCCAGCCCAAGTACGCGATCTGGCTGGAGGGGTACGGCTGGGACGTGGAGAACCACGGGGTGGACCCGGACGTGGAGGTCGTCCAGCGACCGCAGGACTGGGCCGAGGGCAGGGACGCCCAACTGGACGAGGCCGTCCGGCTCGCCCTCGAAGCGCTGGAGTCGGTACCGGCGAAAACACCGCCGGGCCTGCCGACTTGAGGGACGCGGGGCCGTGCCGAGGTGCGGCCGCGCCGCGTGGGTGCGAGCGGCCACCGGCAGCCCGCACCCGAACGACTACGATGCCTCCTGAGTGATCACCGGCGAAAGAAGGAGGGCACAGGCGATGCCAGGCGAACCGCAGGACGACTGTCTGTTCTGCAAGATCGTCGCGGGCCAGATCCCGGCGACCGTCGTACGCGAGACCGAGACCACCGTGGCCTTCCGGGACATAAACCCCCAGGCGCCCACCCACATTCTGGTGATTCCCAAGGCCCACTACAAGAACGCCGCCGAGCTGGCCGCGGCCGCGCCGGCGCTCGCCGCCGACGTGCTCGTCGAGACCCGGGCCGTGGCCGACGAGGAAAAGCTGGAGAGCTACCGGATCGTCTTCAACACCGGCAGCGGCGCCGGCCAGACCGTCTGGCACGCCCACGCGCACGTCCTCGGCGGCCGCGGCATGGAATGGCCCCCGGGATAAACCGCCATGTCCGTCCGTGAATTGGTGGTCCTCGGCACCGCCAGCCAGGTCCCGACCCGGCACCGCAACCACAACGGCTACCTGCTGCGCTGGGACGGCGAGGGCATCCTGTTCGACCCCGGCGAGGGTACCCAGCGGCAGATGCTGCGCGCCGGGGTCGCCGCCCACGACCTGAACCGGATCTGCATCACGCACTTCCACGGCGACCACTCCCTCGGCCTCGCCGGAGTCATCCAGCGGATCAACCTCGACCAGGTCCCGCACGAGGTCACCGCGCACTACCCGCACTCCGGGCAGCGCTTCTTCGACCGGCTGCGGTACGCCACCGCCTACCGGGAGACGGTCCGCCTCACCCAGGCGCCGGTCGCCGCGGACGGCCCCCTCGCGCGGACGGCGTCGTACACCCTGGAGGCCCGTAGGCTCTCCCACCCCGTCGAGTCCTACGGCTACCGGCTGACCGAACCCGACGGGCGCCGTATGCTGCCCGGCCGGCTCGCCGCGCACGGGATCAAGGGGCCGGACGTCGGCCGCATCCAGCGCGAGGGGCGGCTCGGGGACGTCACGCTGGACGACGTCAGCGAGGTGCGGCGCGGACAGCGGTTCGCGTTCGTCATGGACACCCGGCTGTGCGAGGGGGTGCATGCGCTCGCCGAGGGCTGCGACCTGCTGGTCATCGAGTCCACGTTCCTCGACGAGGACGTCACGCTCGCCGAGGACCACGGCCATCTGACGGCCGGTCAGGCGGCGGCCGCCGCACGGGACGCCGGGGTGCGCCACCTCGTCCTCACCCACTTCAGCCAGCGCTACGCGGACCCGGAGGAGTTCGAGCGGCAGGCGCGTGCCGCCGGTTTCGAGGGGGAGCTGACCGTGGCGCACGACCTGCAGCGGGTGCCGGTCCCCAAGCGTCGCTGAAAGGGCAGGTGGGAGGGGGGTCGTACGATGCTTCGATGCCCCTCCCGAAAGCAGAACTGCACCTCCACGTCGAAGGCACCCTGGAGCCCGAGCTGGCGTTCGAGCTGGCTGCGCGCAACGGCGTCGAGCTGCCCTACGCCGACACCGACGAGCTGCGCAAGGCGTACCAGTTCGAGGACCTGCAGTCCTTCCTGAACCTGTACTACGAGCTGATGGCCGTCCTGCGCACCGAGCAGGACTTCGCCGATCTGGCCGACGCCTACCTCGCCCGCGCGGCCGCGCAGGGCGTGCGGCACGCGGAGATCTTCTTCGACCCGCAGGCCCATCTGGCCCGGGGCGTGAGCATGGGCACGGTCGTGGAGGGGCTGTGGCGGGCGCTGGGCCGCAGCGAGCAGAACCACGGCGTCTCCACCCGGCTCATCATGTGCTTCCTGCGCGACGAGTCCGCCGAGTCGGCGCTCGGGACGCTTCAGGCGGCCCGGCCGTACCTGGACCGGATCACCGGCATCGGCCTCGACTCGGCCGAGGTCGGGCACCCGCCGGTGAAGTTCCGGGAGGTGTACGAGGCCGCGGCCGGGCTCGGGCTGCGGCGCGTGGCGCACGCCGGGGAGGAAGGGCCGCCGGAGTACATCACCGAGGCGCTGGACGTGCTCGGTGTGGAGCGCGTCGACCACGGGCTGCGCTGCATGGAGGACCCGGCGCTGGTCGAGCGGCTGGTCCGGGACCGCATCCCGCTGACCCTGTGCCCGCTGTCCAACGTCCGGCTGCGGGCGGTGGACGTCCTCGCGGACCATCCCCTGCCGGCGATGCTGGAGGCGGGCCTGCTGTGCACGGTCAACTCCGACGACCCGGCCTACTTCGGCGGGTACGTCGCCGACAACTACCACGCCGTGCGCGACACCCTCGGGCTGAGCCGGGAGCAGATGCGGGAGCTGGCCCGCAACTCCTTCCGTGCCTCGTTCCTGGAGGACGACGAGGAGCGGCGGGCCCGCTACCTCGCCGAGGTGGACGCGTACGAGTTCGGGTAGGCGGTGTCGTAGGTGTCCCGGGCGGGCACGGCGGGCGAGCCCACCTGGATCTCCACGACCGACAGCGGCTGCCGGCCCGCCCGCAGGGCCACCACCGTCATCGGTACGGCCACCGCCAGCAGGCCTGCCGCCAGGGCCTCGCCCATGGCCGGGAAGCCGGCCTGCGCGGCCAGCAGGCTCCCGGTCAGCGGGCCGGCCGCCGTGCCCAGTGAGGACGCCGAGCCGACGAACACCGCCCAGCGGCCCCGCGGGTCGAGGGAGGCGGCGAGACCGATGACGTACGACAGCACGACGGGGTAGAGCAGGTTCCAGGCGATCTCGCCCCCGGCGAAGGACCGCAGGTCCGTCGCCGACCCGCTGAGCGCGATACAGCCCGCGATGAGCGCCGTACCCGCGCCGATCGGCACCGCCCGGCCCAGCCGGGGGCCGAGTGCTCCGGCGCCCACGACCCCGACCAGGCCGGCCCCGAGCGCGACCGCGAACACCGCCCCGACGCTGACCTCGGTGAGGTGGGCCTGGCCGAGTCCGATGCGGCCGCTGACCCCCCACAGGGAGTTCTGGGCCAGGGACCAACAGGGCATGGCGGCGGCCAGCAGCAGGCCGTGCCGCAGGTGGGGGAGCCTGCCGTGGCCGGCGTGGGTGCGGGCCGCGGCGGTGCGGTCGGGCAGGCGGCCGGTGAGCGGCCACACCGCGAGTGCGGTCAGGGCGAGCGCGGCCAGCGGCTGGCCGTGACCGGGACCGAGGCGGGGGATCGTCAGGTAGAGGGCGCCCGCGAGGGCGGAGACCCCGAGCAGGCCGAGGGTGGTGACCCGCTGCGGGTCGTTCCCCCAGGATCTCGCCGTCGTCGGGGCCGAGGGTGCCTGCAGGGCGGCGATGCCGCCGGCGGCGACCGCGGTGACCGTGCCGGACCCGAACCCGCCGGCGAGCGCGCCCGCGACGACCAGCGGGACGGCCCCGGTCAGGGCGGCGCTGCCGTAGCCGAGCACGGCGAGTGCGAGCCCGAGCCGGGCGAGGGTGCGCAGGCCGATCCGCTCGACCCGGGAGGCCAGCAGGAAGCCGGCCAGGGCCGAACTCAGCAGCAGCGCACTGCCGATGGCCCCGGCCTGGGTGGCGGTGAGCGGAAGCCCGGTGTCGAGCCGGCCGACGGTGGTCGGCAGCAGGTACGGGGCGAGATACCCGGCCGTGAAAAGGGCGACGAGGGGCCAGGGACGGGAGTGGGGGGCGGACACGGGCGTTCCCAGGGCATGCGAAAGGAGCGGCGGCTCGGAGAGGGGGGAGGGAGCGACGACCGTCGACGGACAGGAACGCGCGAGCAAGTTGTATCAAGCACGCGGTTCGAGAAGAAGGCCGATTCGAGTGATCCGGGTCACTGTTGTGTTTGTGATCGACAAGCCGGGGTAAGAGAGGCCGCTCGCCGGGCGGTTGGCCTGGAGCGGGCCGGATGCGCTATGGTTGATCACGTCGCGGTCGCCGGAACTTCCGGTGGCGGACCGCGCGTTGGTGGTCCAAGGAAAGACGCCCCGCTTCCTGTGGGGAGATGCAGGTGCAAGGCCTGCCCGGCGCTCCGATCGAGCCCCATTCCGCTCTGTGCGGGATGGGGCTCTTTTTTGTTTCCCTTCACCGTCCCGTCCGCGGGCCCCATTGACGGCCCACCGTTCGTGTATCTAGCCTCTGTTCTCATACATGGACGACATTCATAAGGGGAGATGTGCACGTGGGCGGCGATCCGAGTCCTGAGGGTGTGGCGCGGCGGCTGCGGGAGGGCATGGCGCACGGCGTGCTGTCCTTCCCGCTGACCGCCTTCTGCGACGACGGCTCCCTCGACCCCGACGGCTTCAGGGCCCATGTCGCCGAGCGGCTCGCCGCCGCGCCCGGGGCCGTTTTCCCGGCCTGCGGCACCGGCGAGTTCTTCTCGCTGGACGAGGACGAGTACCGGCAGGTCGTCTCCATCGCCGTCCAGGAGGCGGCCGGGAGCGTGCCCGTGGTGGCCGGCACCGGATACGGCTGGGCGCAGGCCGCCCGGTTCGCGCGGATCGCCGAGGAGGCCGGCGCCGACGCCCTGCTCGTGCTGCCGCACTACCTGGTCGCCGCCCCGCAGGACGGCCTCGCCGCCCAGCTGGAACAGCTCGCCGCCCGCACCCGGCTGCCGCTCGTCGCCTACCAGCGCGGCCAGGTCGCCTACGACGTGGCCGCGGTGCGGCGCATCGCGCGCATCCCGAACGTCATCGGCCTCAAGGACGGCCACAGCGACCTCGACCGCCTCCAGCGCCTGACCCTCGCCGCCCCCGAGGACTTCCTCTTCTTCAACGGCGCCGCCACCGCCGAGATCCAGGCCCGCGCCTACGCCACCGTCGGCGTCCCCGCCTACTCCTCCGCGGTGCACGCCTTCGCCCCCGAGATCGCGTGCGCCTTCTTCGCCGCCCTGCAACGCGGCGACCACGGCAGGACCGAGAAACTGCTGCGCGCCTTCTACGTCCCCTTCGTCGAACTCCGCGACCGCACACCCGGGTACGCGGTGTCGCTGGTGAAGGCGGCGGCCCGGCTGCGCGGGCGCCGCGTCGGCCCCGTCCGCGCCCCGCTCACCGACCCCTCGCCCGCGGACCTCGCCGACCTCAAGGCCCTCCTCGCCGCCGGACTCGACCTCGTAGGAGCCTCCCTGTGACCCGTGACCTGACCGTCGCCGAGGTGCGGCTGACGCCGATCCTGGTCGCCGACCGGCCCCTGCTCAACGCCCAGGGCGTGCACCAGCCGTACACCCCCCGGCTGATCGTGGAGGTCGTGACGGCCGACGGGATCACCGGCCTCGGCGAGACCTACGGCGACACCAAGTACCTGGAGCTGGCCCGCCCGCTCGCCGACCATCTCACCGGACGCTCGGTCATGGATGTGAACAGTCTGTTCTCAATGGACCTCGCCGTCGACGACAGCCGGGTCCGGGGCGCCGTGGACGCCGGCGGGCTGCGCGGGGTACAGAGCGCCGACAAACTGCGGCTGTCCGTGCAGTCCGCCTTCGAGGTGGCCTGCCTGGACGCCCAGGGCAGGGCGCTCGGACTGCCGGTGCACGCCCTGCTCGGCGGCAGGCTGCGCGACGAGGTCGAGTACAGCGCCTACCTCTTCTACAAGTGGGCCGGCCACCCCGAGGGCGTCGCGTCCGAGCCGGACGACTGGGGCGCCGCCCTCGACCCGGCCTCGGTCGTCGCCCAGGCGCGCAGGTTCAAGGAGCGCTACGGGTTCACCTCCTTCAAGCTCAAGGGCGGCGTCTTCCCACCCGAGGAGGAGATCGCGGCCGTCCGCGCCCTCGCCGAGGCCTTCCCCGGGCACCCGCTGCGGCTCGACCCCAACGGGGCCTGGTCCGTCGGGACCTCGCTGAAGGTGGCGAAGGAGCTCGGTGACGTCCTGGAGTACCTGGAGGACCCGACGCTCGGCACCCCCGCGATGGCCGAGGTGGCCGCCGCCACGGACACCCCGCTCGCCACCAACATGTGCGTGACCGCCTTCGGGGAGATCAAGGAGGCGTTCACCAAGGACGCCGTTCAGGTGGTCCTCTCCGACCACCACTACTGGGGCGGACTGCGCAACACCCAGCACCTGGCCGCGATCTGCGCCGCCTTCGGCGTCGGGGTGTCCATGCACTCCAACACCCACCTCGGCATCAGCCTCGCCGCGATGACCCAGGTGGCGTCCACCGTGCCGAACCTCCACCACGCCTGCGACTCCCACTACCCCTGGCAGCCGGAGGACGTCCTCACCGAGCGGCTCGCCTTCACGGGCGGCCGCGTCGCCGTCTCCGACGCACCCGGCCTCGGCGTCGAGCTCGACCGGGACGAACTGGCCCGGCTGCACCGGCGATGGGCCGAGGACGACGGCAGCCTGCGCGAGCGGGACGACGCCGCGGCGATGCGGGTGCGCGAACCGGGGTGGCGGACACCGGTGATGCCCCGCTGGTAGCACCGTTCCCGGTGCGAGGGGCCCGGCGCGCAGTGCGATGTGGTGCACACTGGCCAGACCCGCACCACGTCAGGGAGCGCACCGTGACCCCGTCCCGCACGATCGCCGGAGAGGACCCCGAGCACCTCACGCAGGCAGCGCGCTGTCAGGCCCAGGTCGACCCGCTCGCCGCGCTGCGCACACCGGGCGATCCGCCCTGGGACGTCTACCTCACGGGCACGGTCTTCCTCGACATCATCTTCACCGGCCTGGACTCGGCGCCCGTGCGCGGCACCGAGTCCTGGGCCCGCGGGATGGGTTCCAGCCCCGGCGGGGTCGCCAACATGGCCACCGCGCTCGCCCGCCTCGGCCTGAGGACGTCGCTCGCCGCGGCCTTCGGCGACGACCACTACGGCGAGTACTGCTGGGACACGCTCGAACAGGGCGAGGGCATCGACCTCACGCCCTCGCGCACGGTGCCCGGCTGGCACTCGCCGGTGACCGTCTCCATGGCCTACGAGGGGGAGCGGACCATGGTGTCCCACGGCCACGAGCCGCCCCCGGAGGAGCCGGCGCCGGACTTCCCGCCCCCCGCCCGTGCGGCCGTCGCCTCCCTCACGCCGGGCCTGCGCGCTCCCTGGATCTCCCAGGCCGCCCGGGAGGGCACCCGGATCTTCGCCGACGTCGGCTGGGACGACACCGGTGCCTGGGATCTGGCGGGCCTCGCCGATCTCGCCCACTGCGAGGCGTTCCTGCCCAACGCCGAGGAGGCGATGCGGTACACGGGCTCGGCCTGCCCGCGGGAAGCGGCGCGCGCACTGACCGAACACGTGCCGGTGGCCGTCGTGACGCTCGGGCCGGAGGGCGCGTACGCGGTGGACCGGCGGACCGGGGAGACCGCGGAGGTGCCGGCGATCGCGGTGGAGGCGCTGGATCCGACCGGGGCCGGGGACGTCTTCGTGGCCGGGTTCGTGACCGGCACGCTGGCCGGGTGGCCGCTGGCCGACCGGCTCGCCTTCGCGGGGCTCACGGCGGCGCTGTCCGTGCAGGAGTTCGGCGGGTCGCTGTCGGCGCCGGGGTGGTCGGAGATCGGGGCGTGGTGGCGCAGGGTGCAGGCCCTGCCGGGGCAGGAGCAGGCGCCTGCGGCGCTCGGGCGGTACGCGTTCCTGGACCGGCTCGTCCCCGAGGAGCTGGACCGGCCGTGGCCGCTTCGGCGGGCGGTGCCGACCATCGGGTTCCGCCGGTCCGGGTGAGGTACCCAGGGGGGCTCCGCCCCCTGGACCCCCCGTTTGCCCACCCACCCGACTCTCCCCGCCGGGAACCGGCCCTCGGAACTTCGGGCCGGGAAGCCGCCCTCTGAAAAGCCCTACGGTCTTGTCAGCGCACCGTCGTACTCTGGAATCGCGAGGCCGCCCCTCAGCTGTGCGGCCGTGACGAGGAGGAACCGCAGGCCTACAGAGCCGGCCCATGACTCAGACACCTACAGCTCACACCTCCGCGCAGGAGCAGGCGAGAGCGCAGCTGACCGTCCCCGCCCAGCACCCCATGGTGACCGTGCTGGGTTCCGGCGACTCCCTCCTGCGCGTGATCGAGAAGGCCTTCCCGGCAGCCGACATCCATGTCCGGGGCAATGAGATCAGCGCGGTCGGCGACCCTGCGGACGTCGCCCTCATTTCGCGCGTGTTCGACGAGATGATGCTGGTGCTCCGCACCGGGCAGCCGATGACGGAGGACGCAGTGGAACGCTCGATCGCCATGCTCAAGGCGAGCGAGAACGGGACGAGCGACGGCCCGGAGACCCCGGCCCAGGTGCTGACGCAGAACATCCTGTCCTCGCGCGGCCGCACGATCCGCCCCAAGACGCTCAACCAGAAGCGGTACGTCGACGCCATCGACAAGCACACGATCGTCTTCGGCATCGGCCCCGCGGGTACCGGCAAGACCTACCTGGCCATGGCCAAGGCCGTGCAGGCCCTGCAGTCCAAGCAGGTCAACCGGATCATCCTGACCCGTCCCGCGGTCGAGGCCGGCGAGCGCCTCGGCTTCCTGCCGGGCACCCTCTACGAGAAGATCGACCCCTACCTGCGCCCGCTGTACGACGCGCTGCACGACATGCTCGACCCCGACTCGATCCCGCGGCTGATGGCGGCGGGCACCATCGAGGTCGCGCCGCTCGCCTACATGCGCGGCCGTACGCTCAACGACGCCTTCATCATCCTGGACGAGGCCCAGAACACCAGCCCCGAACAGATGAAGATGTTCCTCACCCGCCTCGGCTTCGACTCGAAGATCGTGATCACCGGTGACGTGACGCAGGTCGACCTGCCGAACGGCACGAAGAGCGGTCTGCGGCAGGTGCAGGAGATCCTGGAGGGCGTCGAGGACGTGCACTTCTCCCGGCTGTCGTCCCAGGATGTCGTACGGCACAGGCTGGTGGGCCGTATCGTCGACGCGTACGAGCAGTACGACAGCGAGCACGGCACCGAGAACGGCACGCACAAGGGCGGCCGGGGCAGGTCCGGGCACAAGGGGAAGTAGAGACACGGCGGCACCATGTCGATCGACGTCAACAACGAGTCCGGAACCGAGGTCGACGAGCAGGCGATCCTCGACATCGCCCGCTATGCGCTCGCGCGGATGCGCATCCACCCGCTCTCCGAACTCTCGGTGATCGTCGTGGACGCCGACGCCATGGAGCAGCTGCACATCCAGTGGATGGACCTGCCGGGTCCGACCGATGTCATGTCGTTCCCGATGGACGAGCTGCGGCCGCCCGGCAAGGACGACGACGAGCCGCCGCAGGGGCTGCTCGGCGACATCGTGCTGTGCCCGGAGGTCGCCGCCAAGCAGGGAGCGGAAGCGCCCACGCAGCACTCCATGGACGAGGAGCTCCAGCTGCTCACCGTCCACGGAGTGCTGCACCTGCTCGGGTACGACCACGAGGAGCCCGACGAGAAGGCCGAGATGTTCGGGCTCCAGGCCGCCATCGTCGACGGGTGGCGGGCCGAGCGCGGGCAGACCGGCCCGTCGCCGGCGCCGACCGTCTCGTAGGCGGACCGGTCCGCGATGAGTCCGCAGATCGTGGTCGGGGCGATCGCGCTGGTCGTCGTCGCCTGGCTCGCCGCCTGTGCGGAGGCGGGCCTGGCACGCGTCTCCAGCTTCCGCGCCGAGGAGGCCGTCAAGTCCGGCCGGCGCGGCAGCGACAAGCTGGCGCAGATCGCCGCCGACCCCACCCGTTATCTCAATGTCGCCCTGCTGGTCCGCGTCGCCTGCGAGATGGCGGCCGCGGCCCTGGTGACCTATGCCTGCCTGCAGGAGTTCGACGCCACCTGGCAGGCCCTGCTGGTCGCCATCGGCGTGATGGTCCTGGTGTCGTACGTCGCCGTCGGCGTCTCGCCGCGCACCATCGGCCGCCAGCACCCGCTGAACACCGCGACCGTGGCGGCGTACGTGCTGCTGCCGCTGGCCCGGATCATGGGCCCGATCCCGTCGCTGCTGATCCTCATCGGCAACGCGCTCACGCCCGGCAAGGGATTTCGCCGCGGCCCGTTCGCCTCCGAGGCGGAGCTGCGCGCGCTGGTCGACCTCGCCGAGAAGGAGTCGCTGATCGAGGACGAGGAGCGCCGCATGGTGCACTCGGTCTTCGAACTGGGCGACACCCTCGTGCGGGAGGTCATGGTCCCGCGCACCGACCTGGTCGTCATCGAGCGCTACAAGACCATCCGCCAGGCCCTCACCCTCGCCCTGCGCTCCGGGTTCTCCCGCATCCCGGTCACCGGCGAGAGCGAGGACGACATCGTCGGGGTCGTCTATCTGAAGGACCTGGTCCGCAAGACGCACATCAGCCGGGACGCGGAGAACGAGCTGGTCTCCACGGCCATGCGCCCCGCCGTCTTCGTCCCCGACACCAAGAACGCCGGCGACCTGCTGCGTGAGATGCAGAAGGAGCGCAACCACGTCGCCGTCGTCATCGACGAGTACGGCGGCACCGCCGGCATCGTGACCATCGAGGACATCCTGGAGGAGATCGTCGGCGAGATCACCGACGAGTACGACCGGGAGCTCCCGCCGGTCGAGGACCTCGGCGACGACCGCTTCCGGGTGACGGCCCGCCTGGACATCACCGACCTCGGCGAGCTGTACGGCCTGGAGGAGTACGACGACGAGGACGTGGAGACCGTCGGCGGACTGCTCGCCAAGGCGCTCGGACGGGTGCCGATCGCGGGCGCGTCCGCCGAGGTCGAACTGCCGGACGAGCGCCGGCTGCGGCTGACGGCGGAGGCCGCGGCCGGCCGCCGGAACAAGATCGTCACGGTGCTGGTGGAGCCCGTGCACGCGCCCTCGGCCCCGGAGGAGAAGCCCGAGTGACCCCGCAGGAACTGCGCGCCTTCTGCCTGTCCTTCAACGCGGTGGTGGAGGACTTCCCGTTCAACCCGGACACGTCCGTCTTCAAGGTCGGGGGCAAGCTGTTCGCCCTGACGCGGCTGGACGCGCAGCCCCTGACGGTCAACCTCAAGTGCGACCCGGAGGACGCGGTCCGCCTGCGCGGCGAGCACGAGGGGCTGATCGTCCCCGGTTACCACATGAACAAGCGGCACTGGAACACCGTCACGGCCGACGGCGGCCTGCCCCGCCGCCTGGTCGAGGAGCTGATCGAGGACTCGTACGACCTCGTCGTCGCGGGTCTGCCGAAGGCGGAGCGGCTGCGGCTGGACCGCCCCTGAAATTCCCTGGGGCGGCCGGTTGACCACGTGTCAGAATCCGGCGCATGACTGTTCGCTACCCGCGCCCCCTGCGCCCCGGTGACCGTATCGGTGTGACCTCCCCCTCCAGCGGGGTGGCCGAACAGCTCCGGGGCCGCCTCGACGTGGCGGTGCGCGATCTGGAGGAGCGCGGGTACGAGGTGGCCGTCGGCCGCTGCATGGACGGCTCGGGCCACCTCAGCGCCCCGGCCGCCGAGCGCGCCGCCGAACTGACCGCGATGCTGACCGACCCGGACATCCGGGCCGTGGTGCCCCCGTGGGGCGGGGAGACCGCGATCGACCTGCTGCCCCTGCTCGACTTCGAGCGCATCGGCCGGGCCGAACCGACCTGGGTCGTCGGCTACTCGGACATGTCGACCCTCATGACCCCGCTGACCCTGCTCACCGGCGTCGCGACCGTGCACGGCAACAACCTCATGGACACGCCCTACCGGACGCCCGGGGGCCTCACGTCCTGGCTGGACGTCGTGGCCGCGCCGCAGGGCGAGCCGTTCGCCCAGACCCCGCCCGGCCGGTACCGGTCCGGCGGCTGGGACGACTGGACCAAGGAGCCCGGGATCCGCGACCTCACCCTGGACGCCGAGGGCGCCTGGACCCGCCTCGACGGGGACGGCGACGTGGACGTCGAGGGCCGGCTCGTCGGCGGCTGCACCGAGACGCTCGCCAACCTCGCGGGGACGCCGTACCTCGACACCTCGCGCTTCGCCGGGAACGAGCCGCTGCTCGTCTACGTCGAGGCCTGCGAGGACAACGCCTTCACCATCTGCCGCAACCTGCACGGCATGCGCCTGGCCGGGTTCTTCGACCGAGCCGCCGCCGTCCTCGTGGGCCGCACCTCCGCGCCCGACAGCCGCGGCCTCACCCAGCACGAGGCCGTCCTCGACGCCCTCGGCCCGCTCGGCGTGCCGGTCGTCGCGGACGTCGAGTGCGGCCACGTGGCGCCCTTCCTCCCCCTGGTGAACGGCGCGCGCGGCCGTGTGGTGCACACGGCCGCGCGGAGCGAGATCGTTCAGACCCTGGACTGACCCCGGCGCAGGCCCAGCGCGACGAGCACGGCGGCGGCCAGGACGATCACCGCGTCCAGGGCGATAACCGTGTGGACGCCCGACAGCAGGTCCGGGGACGTGGTGGCGAGGACGCCCAGCAGCGGGATGCCCACCGTGAGGCCCACCTGCTGGGTGGAGGTCACCAGACCGGTGGCCAGGCCCTGCTCCTCGTCCGGGACGCCCGAGGTGACCGTGAGGCCGTAGGAGATGATCGCGCCCAGGTGGCACATGCTCGCCAGGGACACGGCGGCCGTGGCGATCCAGACCGACCAGCTGTCGGAGCCGAGCAGCAGCAGGACCGCCACCAGCGCGCCCTGGCCGGTCAGCGAGCCGACCAGGGTGCGGCGGGCGCCGAAGCGGCCGATGACCTTCGGGGCCAGCGTGCCGGCGAGGGCCGACAACGCGCCCTGGAAGCCGAAGACCAGGCCCGTCTCGAAGGCCGACAGGTGCAGGATCTCCTGGAGGTAGAGGGTCAGCACGAAGATCACCGTCGACATCATCGAGAAGGTGACCAGACCGGCCACGTTGCCCCATGCCACGGTGCGGCGGCGCAGCATGGCGAGCGAGACCAGGGGCGCGGCCGAGCGGGACTCGATCACGGTGAACGCGGTCAGCAGAAGGAGGCCGGCGATCAGCGTCGTGATGACGTCGGTGCGGCCGAAGCCGTGGTCGGCGGCCGTGGACAGGGCGTAGATCAGCGACAGCAGGCCCGTGGTGACGGTGATCGCGCCGGGCACGTCCAGGCGCGGACGGTGGGGGGTGCGGGACTCCGGCAGCAGGCCCGGCGCGAGCGGCAGCACGAGCAGCGCGAACACGGCGAGCAGGGCCATCGTGGAGCGCCAGCCGAGCGCGTCGGTCAGCAGACCGCCCGCGACCATGCCCACCGTGAAGCCCAGCGACAGCAGCGTGCCCGAGATGCCGAGGGCACGGTCGCGGGCCGGGCCCTCCGGGAAGGTGGTGGTGAGCAGGGACATGCCGGTGGGCACGATCGCCGCCGCGGCGAGGCCCTGCAGGGCGCGGCCGGCCAGGAACGACGCCGGGTCCCAGGCCAGGGTGGCCAGCAGCGAGGCCGCGCCGAACAGGGCGAGGCCGGTGAGGAAGAGCCTGCGGCGGCCGTACAGGTCGCCGATGCGGCCGAACAGGAGCAGGAAGCCGCCGGAGGGGAGCGCGAACGCGGTGACCGCCCACTGCAGGGCGGAGCGGCTCATGCCGAGGTCGGTGCCGAGCGCGGGCAGGGCCACGTTCAGGACGGAGAAGTCCAGGGCGACCATGAACTGAGCCGCGCACAGGACGAAGAGGACGAGCTTGTCGCGCGGGGACAGCCGGGGGGTGTCGAGCGGTTCACGCGTGGGGGTGGTCGGGGTGGTGGTGTCGATCGCCATGGCACGAGCTTCGGGCGTGCGGAACAAGGGTGGGGAGTCGGAACTTATGGTGGTGCCGACACCACCAGACACGACGGGGGAGGGGCGGTACGTGCCTGTTGCGGAGGCGTTGAAGAACCACCGGCGGAACGAGCTGCGCGAGTTCCTGAGGAGCCGGCGGGCCCGGGTCAGTCCCGAGGAGGCCGGTCTGCCGGCCGGCGGCGGCCGGCGCCGTACGCCCGGACTGCGCCGGGAGGAGGTCGCCGTGCTCGCCGGGGTGGGCGCCTCCTGGTACCAGTGGCTGGAGCAGGGGCGGGACATCTCCGTCTCCCCGCAGGTCCTCGACGCCGTGGCCCGGGTGCTGCGGCTGAGCGACGCGGAGCGGCGGCACCTGTACGGGCTGGCCGGTCTGAACCCGCCCGCGCCCGAAGTGGCGCCCGGGAAGCGGGACATGTGCGACGGCCTGCGGCGGCTGATCGACACCTGGATGCCGTATCCGGCGCACATCATGGACCGGTACTACAACTGCGTGATGTACAACGACGCGGCCGCGCTGGTCCTCGGCATGCGACCCGGTATCACCCAGAACTGCCTGGTCGACTTCTTCACCGACCCGCTGTACCGGTCGCGGAGCAGGAGCTGGGAGAAGAACGCGCGCACGGTGGTCGCGCAGTTCCGGGCCGCGTGCGCGGCGCGGCCGGACGACGAGGGGTACCGGGCGGTGCTGGCCGAGGTGACCGGGGCGAGCCCGGAGTTCGTGGGGATGTGGGCCGAGCAGAACATCGAGGACCAGGGGCAGATCCGTAAGGAACTGGAGCATCCGCTGGTCGGGCTGCTGGTCGTGGAGTCGACGGTGCTGAAGGTGCCGGCCCGGCCGGATCTGTCGATCGTGCTGCACACCCCGCTGGAGGAGGCCGACACCGCCGGGAAGCTGGAGTGGCTGGCCTCCCCGGAGGGCAGGCGGGGCACGATGTACCCCGTGGCGGGGTGAGCGGGCGGTGACTTCGTATGCTCGGGGCATGACCGACAGCAATGCGCTCGACCCCGAGGACCGCAAGATCGTCACCCTGGCCCGTTCCGCCAGGGCCCGCAACGGTGTGCCCGAGGGGGCGGCCGTACGGGACGAGACCGGGCGGACGTACGTCGCCGGGACGGTGGAGCTGGCTTCGCTGAAGCTCAGCGCGCTGCGGACCGCCGTCGCCATGGCCGTGGCGTCCGGGGCGACTTCGCTGGAGGCGGCCGCGGTGGTGAGCGAGGCGGAGAGTGTCGCCGACGAGGACCGGGCGGCCGTGGCCGATCTGGGCGGGGCCGGGACGCCGGTGCTGCTCGCCGGGACCGACGGAGCCGTGCGGCTGACCGTCCCGGCGGGCGCCGCGCAGTAGCAGCGGCCGGTCCGCGCGGGCGCCTGGAGCCCGCCGGTCCGGGCGGGTGCTCCGGAGTAGTCCGGAATTCATCCTTGCCGTGGGCTGCCTCTCGCGCATCAATGGAGCCGTAAGTACCCGACGATCCGTCAGATCCGCACCGCCGCCGCAGCGTGCCCGCACCCACCTGCTCAGGCCTGTCGTTCGTCGGCGCACCTTCCGACCATCCCCCACATGGCATCCCCCACAGGGAAGGGAAGCGGATCCCCATGATTGGCATGCGCACAGCAACAGGTGCGGCGCTGGCCGCCGGCGTCCTCGCGGCCGCCGGGCTGGCCTTCGCGCCCGCCGCGGCCGCCGTCACTCCCCAGACGGCGACCATCAACGCGAGCTGCGGCTTCTTCGGCGGTGGCGCGGCCACGCTCACCGCCACCCAGAGCGGCACCTCGGCCACCGTCACCCTCACCTCCACCGCGGTCAAGGCGCCGGTCGCCGTGGCGGCGGACTCCATCACCTCCAAGCTCACCCTGGTCAAGGCGAGCGGCGGCACCACCGTCTTCACCGGCACGAAGAACCCGGCCATGGCCGCCGGCGACCCGGTCAGCGCCGGCCCGCTCAGCGGCACCGTGGCCTCAGGCGACAGTCTGGAGGCGTACGGCGGCTCGCTGCAGATGACGATCTTCGGGATCAACGTCACCTGTACGGCCACCGGCAAGCAGTCGCCCGGTCCGTTCGTCTTCGACTGAGCGACCCGAGTGACCTGAGTGATCTGTTCCGGATAGTTCCGGATCTCCCGGGGATGCCGCAGAAACTGATGATCCGTCAGTTTTCTGCGGCATCTCCATTGACTTCTCACGCGGGCTCCACATCAATGCCCCCTGTCGGCGCAGATGAGCCGCTGCGCCCGCAACCCTCAGGAGGGGGCCCATGGGTCCGACACCCCGAAGATCCCGACGGTGGCGCTGGGCGTCACTGCTCGGGGCGACCGCACTCGCGGTCACCGCGGGCGGCGCGCTGGCCTGTCCGGCCGGTGCCGCCGGTACCAACGTGGACTTCGCCACGCACTGCATCCCGCCCGCCGTCGCAGGCATCCCGCCGATCGACGGCACCACCACCGCGAGCGTGTCGGTGGACAACACCAGCCCGAAGGTCGGCGACACGGTCACCGTGACCTACACCGTGGTCACGGCCGCCGCCAGCAACCCCACCGACCTGGCCCTGCCGGCCGACATCATGACCCCGACCGGCAAGGTCACCCTCGGCGGCGCCCAGACCGGTGACGTCACCGTCGCCGGACCGAAGAAGAACCCGCCGGTGCCGGGGAAGGCCGCCTTCCCGTCCTTCTCCATGACCGGCACGTTCACCGTCACCAAGGCCGGCCAGATCAAACTCTCGCCCGGCGACTACAACATCCACACCAGCTACATCCTGGAGCTGGACACCCCGTGCACGGTCACCAACCCGCCCGCGCCGGCTTCCGAGACCCTCACGGCGACCGACGGGACACCCGCCAACACCCGTGCCATCTCGCTCGGTTCCGCCTCCGGTGACCCGGGCGCCAGTGTCACCGTCAGCGGCAGCAACTTCACGCCGGGCGCCACCGTCACCCTGGCCGGGCGGGCCGGCGGCAACCAGACCGCGGACACCGCCACCGCGACCGCGAACGCCCAGGGCTCCTTCAGCGGTTCGCTGGTCGTCAACGACAAGACGACGACCGGGATCGTGGCGTACGAGGGCGGCACCTGGAGCGCGGACAAGGGCGCGGGCCCCGCGGCCTACGTCGTCAACGACAACACGCCCGTCCCGGCCGGCAGCCAGAAGCTGACCACCACGGTCAAGGCGGGCACGCTGTCCATGTCCCAGGCCGGGGACGCCGTGGCACTCTCGGCGGTCGACTTCGGCAAGGGCGGGGCCTCGACCGGATCCCTCAACACGGTGACCGTCAAGGACTTCCGCGGCGGGCCCGCCGGCTGGTCCCTGACCGGCAAGGTCACCGACCTCACCGGTCCCGGCGCAAAGATCGACGCGAGCAAGCTGAGCTGGACCCCGGCCTGTGCGACCAAGGCGGGCAGCCCCAGCACCTGCAAGGCCGGTTCACCGGGCGCCGTGGGCCTGTCGGGAGCGACCCTCGCGTCGACCCCCGACTCCACGCTCACCGGCGGCGAGTTCACCGTCGACGCCGGACTCTCCCTGGACGTACCGGCGTTCACGCCCCCGGGCTCGTACTCCGGCGTCCTGACCCTCACCCTCACCTGACCCGCACTCCGGTGGCCGGGCGCCCCGCCGCACCACGGGGCCGCACCCGCCCGACCGCCCGACCCGAGCCCATGGGGGGTCCGCACCCATGCGCAAGCCGCACGTCCTCCTCCTGAGCCTTGCCGGCCTGCTCCTCGGCCTGCTCGGCGGCATCACCGCCGCACCCGCCGAGGCCGCCGACAACGGCAGCTGGTCCGTCTACCCGGCCGCCTCGAAGATCGCCGCGCGCCCGTACTTCTACCTCTCCGCCGACCCGGGCCAGACCCTCACCGACCAGGTCGTCATCGCCAACAAGACCGGCAGGCCGCTGACCTTCCGGCTCTACGCCGCCGACGCCTACAACACCGCCCGCGACGGGGGGTTCGCCGTACGCACCCTCAAGGAACACATGCACGGGATCGGCGCCTGGGCCAGGCCCGCCCGGTCACACATCACCGTGCCCGGGCACAGGAGCGTCACCGTGCCCTTCACCCTGCGCGTGCCCCAGGGCGCCGAACCGGGCGACCACCCGGGCGCGATCGTCGCCCTCGACGAGAGGGTCGCTCCCGGCAGCGGGAAGTTCGCGCTCGGCGTGCAGCAGGCCGTCGGCGCCCGCGTCCACCTCCGCGTCAGCGGTCCCACACTCCCCGCGCTCTCGGTCGAGCACGTGCGGATCGGCCACCACCAGCCCCTGGTGCCGGGCCTCGGCGACAGCACGGCCACCGTCTCCTACACCCTGCACAACACCGGGAACGTCACCCTCGACCCGAAGGTGCGGCTGAAAGCGCGGGGGCTGTTCGGCCGGACGCTGCTCGACCGCGACCTGACCCGGATCCCCTCCGAGCTGCTGCCCGGGCAGCGGGTACGGCTCACCGAGGCCTGGCACGGCGCACCCCAGCTCGACTGGGGCGACGTCACGCTGACCGCGAGCGCACCGGGCACCCGCCAGTCGGCGAGCGCCTCCTTCCTCGCGCTGCCGTGGCTACTGGCCGGGCTGGTGTTCGCCGCCGGAGCGGTGAGCGGAGCGCTGCTGGTCAGAGCGCGTCGGGGCCGCGCTCGCCGGTCCGCACCCGTACGACGGTCTCCACGGGCAGCGCCCACACCTTCCCGTCCCCGATCTTCCCCGTCCGCGCGGAGCTGACGACCGCGTCGATCACGTCCTCGGCGACCGCGTCCTCGACCACGACCTCGATGCGGATCTTCGGCACCATGTCGACGCGGTACTCCGCCCCCCGGTACACCTCCGTGTGGCCGTGCTGGCGGCCGTAGCCGCTCGCCTCGGTCACGGTCAGACCGTGCACGCCCAGCTCCTGCAGGGCGGTCTTGACCGCGTCGAGGCGGTACGGCTTCACGATCGCGGTGATGAGCTTCATGCCTGGCGCTCGACCTTCTGGGCGGTGGGGAGGAGAGAGGAGGAGACCGGGGCGCCGTGGCCCAGGACCCCGTGATCGTAGGCCGTCTCCGCGTGCACCGTAAGGTCCAGGCCGGTGTGCTCCTGCTCCTCGCTCGCGCGCAGGCCCATCGCCCTGTCGATCACCTTGCCGAGGCCGTACGTCACCGCGAACGCGTACCCGGCCACGACCGCCACGGCCAGCAGCTGCCTGCCGAGCGGGACCAGCCCGCCGCCGTAGAACAGGCCCTGCGTACCGCCGGTCATCGCCTTCTCGGCGAACAGGCCGATCAGCAGGGTGCCGATGACCCCGCCGACCAGGTGGACGCCGACGACGTCCAGCGAGTCGTCGTAGTTCAGCCTGAACTTCCAGCTCACCGCGTACGAGCAGACGACGCCGGCGGCGAGACCCACCACGAGGGCGCCGAGCAGGGAGACCGTGCCGCAGGACGGGGTGATCGCGACCAGGCCGGCCACCGCGCCGGAGGCCGCGCCGAGCGTGGTCGGATGGCCGTCGCGCCGCTGCTCCACGAAGAGCCAGCCGAGCAGGCCGGTGCAGCCGGCCGCGAGGGTGTTCAGGAAGGCGGCCGCCGCCAGGCCGTTCGCGCCGAGCGCGGAACCGGCGTTGAAGCCGAACCAGCCGAACCAGAGCAGACCGGCGCCGAGAACCACCATGGGCAGGTTGTGCGGACGCATGGCGTCCTTCCTGAAGCCCAGGCGGGGGCCGAGAACCAGACACAGGGCGAGACCGGAGGCCCCGGAGGTGATCTCCACGGGCAGCCCGCCCGCGAAGTCGAGCGCGCCGAGCCCGTCGAGGATCCAGCCGCCCGGGCCCCACACCCAGTGCGCCACCGGAACGTATACGAGCAGCGTCCACAGCGGTACGAAGACCAGCCAGGCCGAGAACTTCGTACGGTCGGCGACCGCGCCGCTGACGAGCGCCGCCGTGATGATCGCGAAGGTGAGCTGGAAGGTGGCGAAGAGGAGGGTGGGGACGGTGCCGTGGACGCTGTCCGGGCCGAGACCGCTCATACCGGCGTGGTCCAGGCCGCCGATCAGCCCGGCGAAGGCGTCCTCGCCGAAGGCGAGCGAGTAGCCGGCCGCCAGCCACACCACCGTCACCAGGGCGATCGACACGAAGCTCATCATCAGCATGTTGAGCACGCTCTTCGTGCGGACCATGCCGCCGTAGAACAGAGCCAGGCCCGGGGTCATCAGCAGGACGAGGGCGGTGGCGGCGAGCAGCCATGCGGTGTCGCCGGTGTCGACGTGCTGAGCGGCCAGGGTCACGGGGCGTCTCCAACGGTGCGGGGGCTCGTCAGAGGGTCACCGGCGGGCGTTTCCGGTTGCGTACGGGTGTGTTTCCGTGACGTTTCGTTGCGTGGGGGTTTCCGGAAGCTCACCGGGAGAGCCGGTGCGCCCCGCTGGTACGGCGCGGCTTCGTGGATCAGGGAGAATGGTCACCATGAGCGTCCGTACCCAGTCATCCGAGCAGCCGGCCGAGACCGCCCACCGCGCCGGCTTCGCCTGCTTCGTGGGCCGTCCCAACGCGGGCAAGTCCACCCTCACGAACGCTCTGGTCGGGCAGAAGGTGGCGATCACCGCGAACCAGCCGCAGACCACGCGGCACACGGTGCGCGGCATCGTGCACCGGCCCGACGCCCAGCTCATCCTGGTGGACACCCCTGGCCTCCACAAGCCGCGCACGCTGCTCGGCGAGCGGCTCAACGACGTCGTACGGACGACGTGGGCCGAGGTCGACGTGATCGGGTTCTGCCTGCCCGCGAACGAGAAGATCGGCCCCGGCGACCGCTTCATCGCCAAGGAGCTGGCCGGGATCAGGAAGACCCCCAAGATCGCGATCGTCACCAAGACCGACCTGGTCGACTCCAAGACCCTCGCCGAGCAGCTGATCGCCATCGACCAGCTCGGCAAGGAACTGGGCTTCGAGTGGGCGGAGATCGTGCCGGTGTCGGCGGTCGGCGACAAGCAGGTGGGTCTGCTGGCCGACCTGCTCGTGCCGCTGCTGCCGGAGGGACCGGCGCTCTACCCCGAGGGCGACCTCACGGACGAGCCCGAGCAGGTCATGATCGCGGAGCTGATCCGCGAGGCTGCCCTGGAGGGGGTCCGTGACGAGCTGCCGCACTCCATCGCCGTGGTCGTGGAGGAGATGCTCCCGCGCGAGGACCGGCCCGCGGACCGGCCGCTTCTCGACATCCACGCCAACCTCTACATCGAGCGGCCGAGCCAGAAGGGGATCATCATCGGTCCCAAGGGCAAGCGGCTGAAGGAGGTCGGCATCAAGTCCCGCAAGCACATCGAGGCGCTGCTCGGGACGCCGGTGTTCCTGGACCTGCATGTGAAGGTGGCCAAGGACTGGCAGCGCGACCCGAAGCAGCTTCGCAGGCTGGGCTTCTGACACCCCTGCCCACCCACCCGACTCGGCCGACTGAAAGGCACACCACCGGGGCTCCGCCCCGAACCCCGTCAGCCCGAGGACGTCGGGGTGGGTGGGCGCGCGGACGTCGGCCCCGGTGGGCGGGTGGTCGTCGGGTGGGGTGAGTCCGCGGTGCCGGGCCCCGTGGGCTCGTGGACTTCGGGTGGCAGAGGGGGTTCAGGTCTCGTGGTCCGCCGCTTGCGGTGTCATGTCCTGCAAGCCCACGACCCTCAGCAGTTGCAGCCTCTCATAGGACTCCGTTCCCGGGCGGGCCGTGTGGATGACGAGGAGCTGGTTGTGGTGGTGGTGCAGGAGGATCTCGCAGTCCAGTTCCAGGAGGCCGACCACCGGGTGCCGGAAGCGCTTGGTCGTGGACTGGCGTACGGCCACCTCGTGTTCCTCCCACAGGGCCGCGAACTCCCCGCTGGCAGCGCGTAGTTCGGCCACCAGCGCCGCCGGTTCCGGGTCGTCGGGGCGGGCGGCCGTCACCGCGCGGAGGTTCGCCACGTGGGCGCGGGCGTGCCCGGGGACGTCCTCGGGCGGGAACAGGGTGCGGGCGGCCGGGTCCAGGAAGAAGCGGCGGATCAGATTGCGCGCCTGCGGCGGGCGGGCCGACGCGTCACCGGACAGGGCCTTCGCCATCGCGTTCTGCGCCAGCACCTCGCCGCAGTCCGACATCACGTGCGCCGGTGTGTCGTGCAGCCGGTCCAGCACCAGCAGCAGACCCGGCCGGACATGCCCGGACGAGCCCTCCCGGCGCGGGGGTTCCTCGCCGGCCAGATGGAAGAGATGGTCCCGCTCGTCGTCCGTCAGGCGCAGGGCGCGGGCCAGCGCCGTCAGCATCTGGCGGGACGGGCGCGGGCCGCGGCACTGTTCCAGTCGGGTGTAGTAGTCCACGGACATGCCCGCGAGCGACGCCACCTCCTCCCGGCGCAGGCCCGGTGTGCGGCGGCGGGCTCCGGCCGCGAGGCCCACGTCGGAGGGGTCCAGGCGGGCACGGCCGCGGCGCAGGAAGTCGGCGAGTTCGGTCCGGTTCACCCCTCAAGCGTGCGGCAGCGCACCCGGCTTATCCAGGGACTGCCGATCCCCGGATCGGAAGGTCTCTCCCGGCCCCGTCCGCTCCGGCCCAGGGTGGAGGCAGCCACCGGACCCATCCTGAGGAGCGGATCATGTTCACACTCGTCACCGGCGTCACCGGCCAGGTCGGAACCGGTTTCCTGCCCAGGCTGCTGGCTCAGGGCCGATCGGGGGACCGGGTGCGCGTCCTGCTCAGGGACGCCTCCCGCGCCGACCGTCTCGCCGGCCTCGGCGCCGAGGTCGTCCTCGGCGACCTGCGCGACACCGACGTCCTCGGCAGGGCCCTCGCCGGCGTCGACGCCGTCGTCAACATGGCGGCCGCCTTCCGGGGCGTTGCCGACGAGGAGGTGCGGGCCGTCAACCGGGATGCCGCACTCGACCTCGCGCGGGCCGCCGTCGCCCGTGGCGTACGACGGTTCGTCCAGACCGGCACCAACCTGGTGTACGGCGTCGGGCGCGGGCGCCCGCACGTGGAGGACGACCCGAGTGTGCCGGGCGGCCCGATGTGGACGGCGTATGCGCAGTCCAAGGCCGAGGTCGAGCGCGCGCTGCTGACCCACGAGGAGTTCGCGGGGCTCGACGTGCGCGTCGGGCGCCTCGCCTTCGTCTACGGCGAGGGCGACCCCCATCTGCCCGGCATCACCCGGTGGACCGCCCACCAGCCCGCCACCAAGCGCCACCACCTGGTGCACGTCGCCGACGTCGCCCAGGGTCTGCTGCGCCTGCTGTACGCCCCCGGTGCCGACGGCCGCGTCTACAACATCGCCGACGACGCCCCGGTCACCGTGCTGGAGATCCACCAGCTGCTCGGCGCCGACGCTCCGGCGCAGGACGTGGACCCGGACCCGGACCCCTGGCACGGGCTCGTCTCCACCGACCGGATCCGCCGCGAGCTGGGCTTCCGCCCGCAGTACCCGACCCTCTGGACGGCCCGGGACGCCGGCGCCCTCTAGCCCGCCCGGCCCGCTCCATCCCCCGGCCCCCTCCTCGCCGCGCCCGGCCCGCCCCACGCCTCGGCCGGCTGCCTCCACGCCCCGTCCCGCCCGGCCGAATCCACGCTCGGCCGGCTCACTCCACGCCCCGGATGCGGCCCACCAGCACCGCCCCGGCCAGCCCGACCGCCGCCGCCACCAGGTACAGCACCCGGTAGCCGCCGAGGTAGGTCACGATCGGTGCGGCGAGGGCGGGGGCCGCCACCTGGGGCAGGGCGTTGGCCACGTTGATCACGCCCAGGTCCTTGCCCCGGTCCAGCGCCTTCGGCAGCACGTCCGTCATCAGGGCGAAGTCGACCGAGGTGAACACGCCGAAGCCGATCCCGAGGACCGCGGACGCGACGATCGCGCCCGGCCAGGTCTGCCGGGCGGCCAGCGCCGCCGTCGCCACCGCCATCAGCACGCCCGACCACACCACGAACGGCTTGCGCCGGCCCACCCGGTCCGACCACGCCCCGCCCGCCACCACGGTCGCCATCAGCGTCAGGCCGTTGACCGCCGTCAGGATCAGCACGCCCCGAGCGGGGTCGCCGTAGTGCAGGCGGTCCCGCAGGTAGTAGAGGAGGTACAGCAGCACCAGCGAGTTGCTGAGGTTGATCAGGAAGCGGGTCAGCCAGGCCCAGCCCAGGTCGGGATGGCGGCGCGGACTCAGCCAGAAGCCCGCGAGGAAGGTCCGCCAGGACCAGGGCGGGCGGTCGTCCGCCGGCAGGCGCAGGTCCTCGTAGCGTCCCACGTAGGGCAGTACGCCCACCACGGTGAAGACGGCGCATGCCGCATAGCCCGCCCCGATGCCGCCGGCGGCCGTCGCCAGGCCCGTGCCGCCGACCACCCCGAGGATCTGCGCCGCCCCCAGCCAGCCGCCCACCCGGCCGCGCTGGAACCTCGGCACCCGGTCCGGTACCGCCGCCGTGACCGCCGCGAAGGCCGCGTTCAGGGTGAGCTGGACCAGGCACCAGCCCAGCGTCATGGTCCACAGACCGTCCGCCTGCGCGAGCAGCAGCAGACACAGGGCGCCGGCCGCCGCCCCCGCCACGATCCAGGGCGTGCGGCGGCCCCACCGGGACGTCGTACGGTCCGAGAGCGCGCCGAAGAACGGGTTCGCCAGCAGGGAGACCACCGCGCCGGCGCCGGTCACCCACGCCAGCATCGTCTCCTTCGACATCCCGGAGCCGGCCGCGAAGTCCCCCGCCTGGGAGGCGAGCAGGATCTGCAGCGGGCCGAACCAGCCCACCCAGATCGCCCCGTTGGCCAGCGAGAGCGCCGCCGTCCAGCCCCGGCCGACCCGCTCGACCGGCTCGGCGAGCGCGGCCGAGGCGCGGGCGGTGGTCATCTCTGTGCCCGCAGCACGTCCCGGAACCAGTGGTAGGAGGCCTTCGGGGTGCGCTTCTGGGTCGCGTAGTCGACATGCACGAGGCCGAAGCGGCGTGCGTAGCCCTCCGCCCATTCGAAGTTGTCCAGCAGGGACCACACGAAGTAGCCGCGCACGTCCACGCCGGCCTGCGACGCCGCGTGCAGCGCACGGACGTGGCCGTCGAGGTAGGCGATCCGGTCCTGGTCGTCGATGCCCTCGTAGGAGCAGCCGTTCTCGGTGATGACGATCGGCGGCAGCCGGTCGCCGTAGCGGTCGCGGAAGCCCGTGAGCAGCTCGGTGAGCGCCTCGGGGACGACGGGCCAGCCGAAGTCCGTCACCGGGCGGTCCTCGATCTCCCGTACCGAGAAAGGGAGTTGGGCCGGCAGGGTCAGGCCGCCGAACTCGGTCTCGGTGCCCTGCGGGGCGCCCACCCGGGTCGGCGCGTAGTAGTTGACGCCGTACCAGTCGACCGGCTCGCCGATGACCTTCAGGTCCGCCTGGACGTCGCCCGGCATCGCCTCGCCCAGGCCCTCGGGGTAGGTGCCGAGGACGACCGGGTCGGCGAACAGGCGGTTGAGCAGGAGGTCGTAGAAGGCCGCCGCCTCCTGGTCGGCCGGTTCCGCGGAGGCGGGCCAGGTCGGGCCGTGGGAGTTGGCGATGCCGATGTCCCCCGCCCCGGCGGCGCGCAGGGCCTGCACCGCGAGGCCGTGGGCGAGGAGCTGGTGGTGGGCGACCGGGAGGGCGTCGAAGAGGAGCTGTCTGCCGGGGGCGTGGGCGCCCAGGGCGTGGCCCAGCAGGGTGTGCTCGGCGGGCTCGTTGAGGGTGATCCACTTGCCGACGCGGTCGCCGAGGCGCCCGGCCACCACGGACACGTGGTCGGCGAACCGGGCCGCCGTGTCCCGCTCCATCCAGTCCAGCGAGACGGGCAGGTCCCAGTGGAAGAGGGTGGGCACGGGACGCACGCCCGCCGCGCACAGCTCGTCCACCAGGCGGTCGTAGAAGTCCAGGCCGCCGGGGGACTTCACCCGGGGCCAGGAGACGGAGAACCGGTACGCGTCCACGCCGAGGCCGGCCAGGAGGGCCACGTCCTCCCGGTAGCGGTGGTAGTGGTCGCAGGCCACCTCCGCCGTCGAGCCGTCCTTCACCCGCCCCGGCTCCGCCGTGAACACGTCCCACACGGACGCCTCGCGCTCGTCGGCAGCGCCCTCGATCTGGTGGGCGGAGGTCGAGACACCCCACAGGAAGCCGGCCGGGAAGCGGGGGATCGGATTGCCTGCATCAGTCGCCATGGCCGGGATCATCCTTACCCCCGGTAACGGAAGTCAACGCCCGCGCGTGAAACGGCAGTTACGGGCATCACGGCATCCGGCGACCCTCGTGCGACGACTCTTTATGATCACCGGATGATCGAAGGAAGATTTGTACGACTGCGTGCCCTGCGTGCCGAGGACCTCGACGCGCAGCTGCGCTGGCGCAACGACCCCGAGGTGGCGTACTGGGCCACCGGCGGCCACCCCGGCTTCGGCCCCGTGAGCCGGGAGGCGCTGGAGCGCTTCCATGAGGCCCGGCTGCGCGAGGACCCCCGCGAGGGGTCCACCTTCACCGTCGAGGAGCTGGAGGGCGGACGCCCGATCGGCATGGCCGACTACCGCGACGTCGACCCCTTCGCGGGCCGGGCGACCGTTGGCATCACCATCGGCGAGCGGGACCGCTGGGGCGGCGGCCACGGCTCCGAGGCGCTGCGGCTGCTGCTGGACCACCTGTTCGGGGCCTGCCGGCTGCGGCGGGTCGAGCTGGACACCTGGAGCGGCAACGAGCGTGCCGTCCGGGCGTTCAGGCGCCTCGGGTTCGTCGAGGAGGGGCGTCGGAGGGCGTCCGTGCGGGTGGGCGACGCCTGGTACGACAGCGTGGAGTTCGGACTGCTCGCCGAGGAGTGGGAGCGGCCCGCGCCGGCCCGGGGCCTTCCTTCGGGAGGGCCGGCCTGATCCGGTCTTCGGGAGGGCCGGCCTGATCCGGAAGAAGGGACCCGGTTCCTAGGCGCCCTCCTTCAGCACCCGGGAGACCAGCTCCCGCTGGTCCTCGGTCAGCCGGGGGTCGGCCGCGTGCACCGTGCGCCCGTCCACCGTGATCTCGTAGCGGAAGCCGTCCGGGACCCCGGCCGGCGGCGTGCCCCGGCCGGACGCGAGCACGCGCTCGGCCAGGGCCTGCCACTCGGCGGCGTCCGGCCGGGCCGAGGTGTCCACCTCGGCCCGGCGTTCGATGCCTGCGAAACCGCCCGTGCGCCGTACCTGAATACGCATGGGTGACTGTCTAGTACGGAACTAGAGCGTGCGCACCCCGACCTGCTCCCAGGCCTTCTGCGCGGCCTGGAGTTCGTCACCGGCGCCGTACCGCGTCCGGGCCGCCTTCACGGTCAGCGTGGCGAAGTCGGCGAACTGGGCGTCCGGCTTCAGCTCGCCGCCGGTCAGCACGTCGTACCAGATCTGCCCGGCCCTCTCCCAGGCGTGGCCGCCGAGCGCGGAGGCGACCAGGTAGAAGGCGTGGTTCGGGATGCCGGAGTTGGTGTGCACCCCGCCGTTGTCGCGGCTCGTCCTGACGTAGCCGTCCATGGTCGCGGGCTGCGGGTCCTTGCCCAGGTTCGGGTCGTCGTACGCCGTGCCCGGCGCCTTCATCGAGCGCAGCGCCTCGCCGTGGACGCCCGGCGCGAGCAGGCCCGCGCCGATCAGCCAGTCGGCCTGGTCCGCACTCTGGCCCAGCGCGTACTGCTTGATGAGCGAGCCGAACACGTCCGACACGGACTCGTTGAGCGCTCCGGACTGGCCGTAGTACTCCAGGTTCGCCGTGTACTGGGTGACGCCGTGGGTCAGCTCGTGGCCGATCACGTCGATGGGGAGGGTGAAGTCGAGGAACAGCTCGCCGTCGCCGTCGCCGAACACCATCTGCTCGCCGTTCCAGAAGGCGTTGTCGTACTTCTCGCCGTAGTGGACGGTCGCGATCAGCGGCAGTCCGGCGTCGTCGATCGAGTGCCGGCCGTAGGCCTTGAGGTACAGGTCGAACGTGGCGCCCAGGCCCGCGTGCGCGCGGTTGACGGTGGCGTCCCTGGCGGGCTGGTCCTGCTCGGAGTGCACCTTGGTGCCCGGCAGGTTCTCGGTGTGGTCGGCGTCGTAGATGGTGCGGTCCGGCGCGTCGGACGGGGTGCCGGCGGGTGCGGCGGTGCTCCGCAGCGCGGTGATCCTGCGCCGGGTGCGGTGCAGGGCGTCGTGCTCCAGGGTGCGCTGCGCGGCGTCGGCGATCCCGGAGTCCGCGTGCTGGGCCAGCCGGTCGAGGACGTGCGGCGGCACGATCGGGCAGAAGACGGGCTCAAAGCCCCCGTTGGTCGTCATGCCGGGCACCCTTGCACTGAGTTACTTCGGTGTCACTACCTGCGACCATGATTGGTGAAATAGGGTGACAATCCGGTGACAGGGTGCTCGCGCTCCGTAGTGCGCGTGATATGGCGCACCATTTGTCCAATTTGTTCCATCGGTTCCGCATACTGATACAGGCCCGCGCACCCAGCGCCCCTCGGCTAGGCTGCGGAGCATCATGCGATTCGGGCTGCTTCTCCTTAGTTGCCGCGGCGAGGGCCTGTAGACAAGGCCGACTCCCTCCCCGCGGAGCTTTGGCGTTGCGTCGTCGGCCGTCCTTCCGGACACCGGACACAACCGGAAATCTTCGAGGAGCCCACGCCATCATGGCCAACCGCCAGCAGCCCAGTTCCATGCCGATCCGCAAGTACGGCCGCTACGAGCAGGTCGACATCCCGGACCGCACCTGGCCCGGGCAGCGCATCACCGCCGCCCCCCGCTGGCTCTCCACCGACCTGCGCGACGGCAACCAGGCCCTGATCGACCCGATGTCCCCCGAGCGCAAGCGCCGGATGTTCGACCAGCTGGTCAAGATGGGCTACAAGGAGATCGAGGTCGGCTTCCCCGCCTCCGGCCAGACCGACTTCGACTTCGTACGCTCGATCATCGAGGAAGAGGGCGCGATCCCCGAGGACGTGACGATCTCCGTCCTGACCCAGGCCCGCGAAGACCTGATCGAGCGGACCGTGGAGTCCCTCAAGGGCGCCCGCCGGGCCACCGTCCACCTGTACAACGCCACCGCCCCGGTCTTCCGCCGGGTCGTCTTCCGCGGCTCCAGGGACGACATCAAGCAGATCGCCGTCGACGGCACCCGCCTGGTGACGGAGTACGCCGAGAAGCTGCTGGGTCCGGAGACGGAATTCGGCTACCAGTACTCGCCCGAGATCTTCACCGACACCGAGCTGGACTTCGCGCTGGAGGTCTGCGAGGCGGTCATGGACGTCTACCAGCCGGGTCCGGGCCGCGAGATCATCCTCAACCTGCCCGCCACCGTGGAGCGTTCGACGCCGTCCACGCACGCGGACCGCTTCGAGTGGATGCACCGCAACCTCTCCCGCCGCGAGCACGTCGTCCTGTCGGTCCACCCGCACAACGACCGCGGCACGGCCGTCGCCGCCGCCGAGCTGGCCCTGATGGCCGGCGCCGACCGTGTCGAGGGCTGCCTGTTCGGGCAGGGCGAGCGCACCGGCAACGTCGACCTGGTCACCCTGGGCATGAACCTGTTCTCCCAGGGCGTCGACCCGCAGATCGACTTCTCCGACATCGACGAGATCCGTCGCACGTGGGAGTACTGCAACCAGATGGAGGTCCACCCGCGCCACCCGTACGTGGGCGACCTGGTCTACACGTCCTTCTCCGGCTCCCACCAGGACGCCATCAAGAAGGGCTTCGACGCGATGGAGGCCCAGGCCGAGGCCGAGGGCGTCACCGTCGACGACATCGAGTGGGCGGTCCCGTACCTGCCGATCGACCCGAAGGACGTAGGCCGCTCCTACGAGGCCGTCATCCGCGTCAACTCCCAGTCCGGCAAGGGCGGCATCTCCTACGTCCTGAAGAACGACCACAAGCTGGACCTGCCGCGCCGGATGCAGATCGAGTTCTCCCGGCTCATCCAGGCCAAGACGGACGCCGAGGGCGGCGAGATCACCCCGAAGGAGATCTGGGCGGTCTTCCAGGACGAGTACCTGCCCAACCCGGACAACCCCTGGGGCCGCATCCAGGTCAGGAACGGCCAGTCGACGACGGACACGGACGGCGTGGACACGCTGACCGTCGAGGCCACGGTCGACGGCGAGGACACCGTCCTGACCGGCTCCGGCAACGGTCCGATCTCGGCCTTCTTCGACGCCCTGCAGTCCATCGGTATCGACGTACGCCTGCTGGACTACCAGGAGCACACGATGAGCGAGGGCGCCTCCGCGCAGGCCGCCTCCTACATCGAATGCGCGATCGACGACAAGGTCCTGTGGGGGATCGGCATCGATGCGAACACGACGCGTGCATCGCTGAAGGCGGTCGTCTCCGCGGTGAACCGCGCCGCCCGCTGACCGCTCTGACCGGCCGTTTCGGGGCCCGGACCGTCGTATACGACGGTCCGGGCCCCGTCGCTTATCGGCCATCGCGCCCCCGAGGTCACAGAAAGGTCTCGTACGGGGTACTGACTCAGCCTCCGTGATGTGGCTAACATCACGCCAGCGCGGCGATGTTGCCGCGCGGTTACGGAGGTGCGACGTGCTGCCAGTACGGGGACGAGACGGCCGTGCCACCCGGGCTGTGCGCCTGCTGGGCACCCGCACCGCATGGACACCCGTGGGAGACGGCGAGTTCTTCTGTCCCGGCTGCGGAGGCGACCGCAACTACCAGCGGCTCACCGGGCGCCGCCGCTTCACCCTCCTCGGGGTGCCCGTGCTGCCGCGCGGGGCGACCGGACCCGTCGTGGAGTGCGCGTCCTGCCGCCACCACTACGGCACCGACGTCCTCGACCACCCCACCACCCGCCGCTTCTCCGCGATGCTCCGCGACGCCGTGCACACCGAGGCCCTCGCCGTTCTTGCCGCGGGTGGCACCGGCTCCCGCACGGCCCTGGAGACGGCCGCCACCACGGTCCGCGCGGCCGGCTTCGAGGACTGCTCCGAGGACCGGCTGGCCGCCCTGGTCGAGGCCCTCGCCGCCGACACCGGCCGGGTGCTCGGCGGACCGTGCGGGGCGAGCCTCGCCATAGAGCTGCACGAGGCCCTCGACCCGCTCGCCCCCCACCTCGCCCCGGCCGGCCGCGAGTCCCTGTTCCTCCAGGCGGCCCGCATCGCGCTGGCCGACGGCCCCTACACCCCCGCCGAACGCGAGGCCCTCACCACGATCGGCGCCGCCCTGACCATCTGCACCGACGACGTCAACCGCCTGCTGGCCGCGGCACGCACACCGTCCTGACAGCAACACCGTCCTGACAGCAACACCGTCCTGACAGCACGCACCTGCCCGGCCGTCCCGTACGCCGTCCTGATACTCCCCGGGGAGTAACGGCGCCGCCCGGACACCCGTGGCAGTACCCCCGAACTCGCCCCCACGCCCGACGAACGCGGCCCGCCGCGGCGGAAGTCTGGAAGCCGTATCCAGACATCCGCTCCAGAGGGAGGGCCCGTTTCCATGGGGGCCGCGAGAACACGTGCGACAGGCGGGCGACGAGGCCTGCCCTGGCTGGTGCTGGGCCTGTGGGTGGTCCTGCTGGCCGTGGCGGGGCCGTTCGCCGCCAAGCTCACCGACGTCCAGCAGAACCGGGCGACCGACTATCTGCCCGCATCCGCCGACTCCACCCGGGTCGCCCGGCTCCAGGACCGGCTGCCGGGCGGCGAGAGCACCGACCTGGTCCTCGTCTACCACCGCGCCGGCGGCCTCACCGCCGCCGACCGGGCGACGGCAGGGCGCCAGGTGGCGGCCGTCGCCCACCGCCACACCCTGACCACCGCCCCGCGGGCCGTCCCGTCCGCCGACGGCACCACGCTGATGTACCCGGTCACCAGCAACGAGCCCGGCACCGACGAGAAGAAGCGCGACGCCTTCGTCGACGACGTGCGTCGGGCCGCCCACGGCCAGGACGGGCTGACGGTCGAGGTGGGCGGCCCCGCCGCGCTCTCCACCGACGCCTCCGGGGTGTACGCCTCCCTCGGCGGACCCCTGCTCTACACCACGGTCGCCGTCGTCGCGATCCTGCTGATCCTCATCTACCGCAGCCCGCTGCTGTGGCTGGTCCCGCTCGTCGTCGCCGGTGTCGCCGACTTCCTCGCCCGGGTCGCGGCCTACGGCCTCCACCAGGCCTTCGGCACCACCGTCTCCGGCCAGAGCGCGGGCATCATGACGATCCTCGTCTTCGGCGCCGGCACCGACTACGCCCTGCTCCTCGTCTCCCGCTACCGCGAGGAGCTGCGGCGCCACGAACGGCCGTACGACGCCATGCGGGCCGCGCTGCGCGGCTGCGGGCCCGCCGTCCTGGCCTCCTCCGGCACGGTCGCCGCCGGGCTGCTGTGCCTGCTCGCCGCCGACCTCAACTCCAGCCGGGGCATGGGCCCGCTCGGCACGGTCGGTGTGCTGTGCGCGCTGGCCGCGATGCTGACGCTGCTCCCCGCCGTCCTGGTCCTGCTGGGCCGGCGCGTCTTCTGGCCGCTCGTGCCCTCCTACGGCAGCACGCCCAAGGAGCGCCGGTCGCTGTTCGCGGCGATGGGCTCCTCGGCCGGGCGCCGCCCGCTGACCGTCCTCGGCCTGGGCGCCGTCCTGCTCGGCGCGCTCGCCCTCGGTGTGCTGAACCTGCCCGGGCCGGTCAAGCAGCTGGACACCTTCATCGACCGGCCCGACTCCGTCGCCGCCATGGACACCCTCGCCAAGGCCTTCCCCGAACGGTCGGCGCAGCCCATTGAGATCCTCACCCCGGCCGACCGTGCCGACGCCACGCTGGCGGCGGCCGAGCGCACCCGGGGAGTGGCGGGCGCACAGGAGGGCCGTACCGGCAAAGGCTGGACCGAGATCTCGGTGACCGCGTCCGCCCCGCCCCAGTCCGCCGCCGAGACCGCCACCATCAAGGCGCTCCGCCACCGGCTCGACGGCTCCTACGTCGGCGGGCCCAGCGCGCAGCAGCTCGACCTGGAGGACACCAGCGCCCGTGACCGGCTGGTCGTCGTGCCCCTCGTCCTGCTGTCCGTGCTGCTGATCCTGATCGTCCTGCTGCGCTCCCTGGTCGCCCCGCTGATGCTGGTGGCCGCCGTGGTCGCCGTGTGGGGTGCGGCGCTCGGCGTCGGCGGGCTGGTGTTCGGACCACTGTTCGGCCTCCACGGCGCCGACCCGGGGCTGGGCCTGCTGTCCTTCGTGTTCCTGGTCGCCCTCGGCGTCGACTACGGCATCTTCCTGATGCACCGCATGCGGGAGGAGTCGCTGCGCGGTGCCGAGCCCGCGACGGCCGCGCTCACCGCCCTGCGGACGACCGGCGGGGTCATCGCCTCCGCCGGGCTCGTCCTCGCCGCCACCTTCGCGGTGCTCACCGACATGGGTCTGGTCCCGCTGGTCGAGCTGGGCTTCGTCATCGCGGTCGGCGTGCTGCTGGACACCTTCCTCGTCCGCACCTACCTGGTGACCAGCGCGAGCGTGGCGCTGGGACGGTGGGTGTGGTGGCCGGGCCGGCTGTCCGGGACGCCGGCCGGCGGCCGCGAGCGAGTCCCGGAAACCGTGGCCTGACCTCCGGGTGCCCCTGCCGCCGGCGGGGGCACCCGCCTACCGGAAGATGAACCCGTGCAGGCAACCATCACCGCCGTCCGGCCCCGACAGGTCCTCGCGTCCCTCGACCCGCTGCGCCAGGACGCGTACCTGGCCGCCGGCCTCGCCGCCCTGGCCTCCGTGATCGCGGTGACCGTCGGCAGCGGACGGCACCCGGACGCGCTCGGCTGGACCCTGCTGCTCGGCCTCCACGTGCCGCTGGCCTGGCGCCGCAGGGCGCCGCTCGCGGTCCTGGCGATCGCGATCCCGCTGATCGCGTTCTACCACCAGCAGAACTACAACCACTCCGCGCCCACCGCCGCCTCCATGGTCGTCCTCTACACGGTGGCGGTCGGCAGCGGCCCGGTGCGCACGGCGGTCATCGGCTGCGCCGTCATCGGGCTCATGCTGGTCCTGAAGATCGGCCACGGCACGGCGGGGCTCGCGGTGTCGTTCCAGATCACCGGCTGGATCGTCTCGATGCTCGTGCTGGGCGGCTACATCCGCGTCCACCGCGAGAACGCGGCCGCCGCCCTCGAACGCGCCGAACGGGCCGAACGCACCCGCGAAGAGGAGGCCCGCCGGCGGGTCGCCGAGGAACGCCTGCGCATCGCCCGTGACCTGCACGACCTGCTCGCCCACAGCATCACCCTCATCGGCGTGCAGACCTCGGTCGCCGCCCACGTCCTGTCCGCCGACCCAGGCCGCCTGGACCGGGCCGCCGTCGCCGGGGCCCTGGAGGACATCGCCGAGACCTGCCGCAGCGCCCGCGGGGAACTGCGCACGACCCTGGAGGTCCTGCGCGACGCGGGCGGACCGGACGCCCGCGGCCCGCTGCCCGGACTGCACGGCCTGGCCGACCTCGCGCGGACGGTGGCCGGCGCCGACGTGCGGCTCACGGTCACCGCCGACGGGGTGCCGCCCGCCGTGGGAGCCGCCGCCTACCGGATCGTGCAGGAGGCGCTCACCAACGCGGTACGGCACGGGGGCCGCGACGACCTGACCGTGCACGTGCGCGTCCACGAGGACGACGGCGCGCTGCGCGTCCACGTCGCCGACGACGGCGCGGGCACGGGAGCGGGCACACCCGGCTTCGGCCTGGTCGGCATGCGGGAGCGGGCCCGCAGCGTCGGCGGCACCGTCGACGCCGGGCCGCGCACGGACGGGAACGGCTTCGAGGTGACGGCCCTGCTGCCGCTCGTACTGTCGCCGGGAGGAACACGATGAACCCCGTCCGGGTCCTGCTCGCCGACGACCAGACCCTCGTACGGGCCGCGTTCGCGATGCTCGTGGAGTCCGCGCCGGACATGGTGGTCGTCGGACAGGCCGCCACCGGCCGTGAGGCCGTCGACCTGGCCCGCGCCGAACGCGCCGACCTGGTGCTGATGGACATCCGCATGCCCGGACTCGACGGTATCGAGGCCACCCGGCTGATCGCCGCCGACGAGGACCTGGCCGGGGTGAAGGTGCTGGTCCTCACCACCTACGACACCGACGAGAACATCGTGGACGCGCTGCGCGCGGGCGCCTCGGGCTTCCTGGTCAAGGACACCCGTCCGGCGGACCTGCTGGATGCGATCCGCACGGTCGCCGCGGGCGAGGCGCTGCTCTCCCCGGGCCCGACGGCACGCCTGATCGAGCGGTTCCTGCGCAGCCCCTCCGCGCCCGCGACGGGCGGCCCCGAGTGCCTCTCGGACCGAGAACGGGAGGTGCTGACACTCGTCACCCGAGGCCTCAACAACACGGAGATGGCAGAGGTGTTGGGCCTCAGCCCGCTCACCGCCAAGACCCACGTCAGCCGGATCATGGGCAAGCTCGGGGCACGCGACCGCGCCCAGCTGGTGATCGTGGGCTACGAGTCGGGGCTGGTGGTTCCGGGGAATATATGAGGCGTGACCCCGCTGAGCCGCGTCCTCCTCGTCGCCACCGCGTTCCTCACCCCGCTCACCGCCCTGCACCCGGCCCACTCCGCACACGGCTGCACCTCCTCGGTGCCCTACACGGCCGGCGAGGGCGGCTACGCCAGCTACCGCATCCCGGCGACCGTCCTCACCGTCCCGCACCTGCGCCGGCGTCTGCACCTGCACCTGCACCGCGGGGAGAGCACCGGCGGCACCGTCCTGGCGTTCGCCGAGGGTCGGCGCGACGGCACCGCCGACAGCGGTGACATCGATGTCGTCCTGCGCCGCTCCACCGACGGCGGCTGCACCTGGGGCACCATGACGGTGGTGACCGCCGGGCGCGGCGACACCCGGGGCAACCCGTCGCCCGTGGTCGACCCGCGCACCGGTGCGGTGGTCCTGGTGACCTCCTCCAACAGCGGGGCCGTGACGGAGGACCAGATCATGCGCGGCAAGGTCGCGCCGGAGCAGGGCCGCCGGGTGTTCGTGCAGCGCAGCTGGGACGACGGCGGCCACTTCACAGCCCCGCACGAGATCACGGCCGAGGTGAAGCGGCCCGGCTGGCGCTGGTACGCGACCGGCCCCGGCCACGCGCTGGCCCTCACCCACGGCAAGCACGCCGGCCGTCTGCTGATCCCCGCCGACCACTCCGCCGCCCCGCCCGCCGGCTCCCACGACACCGGCCGGGAAGCCCGGTACTACGGCGCCCACGCCCTCTACAGCGACGACGACGGCCGCACCTGGCACCTCGGCTTCGTGGACGACACCTACGACGGCGTGGCCAACGCCAACGAGACCAGCGCCACCCAGCTCCCGGACGGCCGCCTGTACATCGGCTCCCGGGACCAGAACGGCAGCAGCCCCGGCAACCGCCTCGACGGCTACAGCAGCGACGGCGGCACCACCCTCGACCGGCCCCTCGCCGTCCAGTCCACCCTGGACGACGTCCCCGTGACCCAGGGCAGCGTCCTCCAGCTCCGGGGCCCTGCCGCACCGCTGCTGTTCTCCGGCCCGTCCGTGCCGACCGTCCGCCGCGCGATGGCCCTGTGGAGCAGCACGGACGGCGGAGCGACCTTCACCAAGGCACTCACGCTGTCCGCACGCCGGGCGGCCTACTCCGACCTCGTGCAGCTGGACCAGGACACCGTCGGGATCCTGTACGAGACCGGGATGACGGGGGCGTACGAGACGATCGAGTTCCGGCGGCTGACGGCGCCCTGACGCGCCCCCCCGGTACGGGGAGTTCGCGGCTCTGCCGTGCCACCGGTGATGGAAAACGCCCGGGAGACGCCGGCAATTGGCCTTCCTTTGCCCATTGTTGATCCGATGGGCGTTGCTGGCGCGGGATCGCCCATGTGAGGATCGAAGGTCGTTCGCTGAATGAAATCGGCAGGACTTGACCAGGTGGTTCCATCAAGGGGGGATGGCGCTGTGAGTGGCGCTGTGAGTGGCGCTGAGCCGGCGAGGTCGGTGGGGGAGACGGGCGAGGCCGAGGCGCATCCGCCCAGGTCGGCGCTGGCGGACATCGCGGAGCAGACGGTCGTGCGCGCGAGTGAGACGCCGACGTCACCCGTCGAGGCCGAGCCCACCCCCTCAGGTCCGAGGGCAGACGACATGTTCGCCGACGCAATGCCGACCGCGCAGCCGCCCCGGCCGACGGATCCGACGGACCTGACCGACCTGACCGACCTGACGGACCTGACGGACCGACTCCGTTCCCACCGCCGTGCGTTCCGTGCGCGACTGGGCGAGTTCCGCCGCCGTCGGGTCCTTGTCCCGTACGGGGAGGGCGGAGCGGCGCTGACGGTGGAGATGCAGGGAGCGCGGTGGCTGCTCGCGTTCACCGACGAGGCGGCGCTCGGGCGCTGTGCGCGGGCGCGCGGGGAGAGCGACCGGACCTGGCGGTACCGGGCGGTGTGGGGTGCTGCGGTGCTGGACGCCGGTGTGCCGGCAGTTGCCGGGACCGGGTTGCCGTGCGGGGTGCTGGTGGATGCCGGTGACGGCGAGCGGGGGTGGGTGCTGCCGCCGGTGGTGGGGATCGTGCCGGAGGCGGTGGCCGTGAACCGGCCGGGCGGTGCGGACGTCGACGCAGACGGGGAGAGCGGAACCGTGACACGTACGTCTGGCGTGATCGACATGGGCCCGGGATCGGACTCGGGTGCCGGGGACGGACGATCGACGGGGGAGAGGCGACAGTGACGACTCCGAGTGGGGGCGGCCGGCCGGATCTGCAGGTGCAGGGGCTGAAGTCGATCGCCGAGGGCATCAACAAGGCTCTGAGCGAGATGGATTCGCTGGGCGGGATGAAGGGCTGGGCGGGCGCGGGCCGCGGCTTCACGGGCTTGGAGATGGACGGCATGGACGTCGGTGACGACCAGCTGGGCGCGATGCTGCACACCTTCTGCGAGCGCTGGCAGTGGGGAGTGCGCGATCTGATGCAGGAGGGCAACGCACTGGCCGAGGGGATGGGGCTGGCGGCCGGCACCTTCCACCAGACGGACGAGTACGTGAAGGGCTCGTTCAAGATCGCCTACAACTCCGCCGTCGGAGACCCCTTCGCCTCCAACGACCAGGTGGAGAAGGAGAGCGTGGACCAGATCAACCACGCCGGGATGACGACGGGTTACGGCAAGCAGGACCGCGACAACCTGGTGAACTCCCTGAAGCAGACCGGGAAGGGCATGCTCACGGACGTGGAGACGAGCGAGGGGATACCGGGCAGCCCGATCCCGGTCTCGCCGTCCATCGTGCAGGACGTGACCGGGACGGGTGGCGGCAACTGATGTCGCTCACGGGGAAGTTCAACAGTGCTCTGGGCTCGCTCAAGTCCGGCTACGACCACGTCAAGCGGGCGACGGGCCATGTCATCGACGAGGGTGCCCATGGCGTGGGCGACGCGCTCGACTGGGCCGGTGCGCACGGCTGGGCCGACAAGGTCGACGACTGGGGTGACTCGACCGCGTCCAAGCTGGGCGCACATGTGGACGAGCAGCAGCTGGACGAGACCGAGGACCCGAAGGAACTCATCCACGGCAACCCGGCGAAGCTGCGCGAGACGGCGGGGCATCTGCAGCGCTTCGCGAAGGCCTTCGGCGCCGTTGCGTCCGGTATGAGGGATCTCGACTCGTCGGACTTCAAGGGCGAGGCGGCCGACGCCTTCCGCAAGAAGTTCGCCTCGCACCAGGTCAAGTGGCAGCAGGCAGCCGAAGCGTGCGGTGAGGCGGCATCCGCGCTGGAGAACTTCGCGCACACGGTGGAGTGGGCCCAGGCCCAGGCGCGGGAGGCGGTGGCGAAGTACCGCGAGGGCAAGGCCGCCTCGAAGACCCACGAGCAGAAGGTGAAGACCTACAACGACGCGGTCGAGGCGGGCAAGGACGATCCCGGGCCCAGGCCGTCGGAGCAGGACCCGGGAGACGAGGCCAAGCACGCGGCCGAACAGATCCTGGCCGCCGCCCGACGCCAGCGCACCCACCTCGCATCGGAGGCCGCCGACCGCGTCAAAGCCGCCCTGCAGCACGCCCCCAGTGAGCCGTCGGCCCTCAACCAGCTCAAGCTCGACGGCGCCGACGTCCTGGATGCCGCCAAGACGGAGGACATGCGCTTCTTCGGCGGTTTCGTCCGCGGGCTCGGGGACCTGAACAACCTGGCCCGCAACGCGAACCCGCTCGACCCGTACGCGATCACGCACCCCTACGAGGCGATCCAGGCCAAGGTGGAACTCCTCGGCGGCGCCGTGCACTTGGTCACCCACCCCACCGAAACCGGAGACAAGCTCTGGAACTCCTTCCTGGAGGACCCCGGCGGCGTCGGCGGCGAACTCGCTCCCCAGTTCCTCATCCCGGAGGCGGGGGCCGAGGGCGTCGCAGTCGACGGCGCCCGGGTCGCGGAGGACGGGGTGAAGGGCGCCGAGGAGGCTGCGGCGGGGGAGCGCGGGGCGGCGGATGGTGCGGGCGGAAAGTCTGCCCGCGACGAGGTGGACGAGAACCCACAGGACCATTCCCGGCAAGACGATGCCGTGGAGGACTGTGGTGACCCGGTCGACGTCGCCACCGGCAAGATGTTCCTCCCGCAGACGGATGTGACGCTCCCAGGTGTGCTTCCGCTGGTCCTCAAGCGGCGGGTGGAGTCCGGCTACCACCAGGGCCGCTGGTTCGGCCCCTCGTGGTCGTCCACCCTCGACCAACGCTTGGAGATCGACGCACAGGGAGTCGTCTTCGTCACGGAGGACGGCCTGCTCCTCGCGTACCCGCACCCGGCCCCGGGGTTGCCCACCCTCCCGTCCCACGGCCCCCGCTGGCCCTTGGACCGTGTGGCCGACGGATACACGATCACGGACCCGCGTACGCTCCGCACCTGGCACTTCGCGGACCGGGGCGAGGACCTTGCCGTCCTTGAACAAATCGACGACCGCAACGGCAACTGGATCACGTTCGAGTACGACGAGAAGGGCACGCCGCTGGCCGTGGTGACGAGTGCCGGCCAGGGCGTCCGCATCACGACAGACTCGGGCCGTGTCACGGCCTACCACCTGGTGGCGACCGGCCAGGAGCTGAAACTCTTCGGCTACACGGAGGGCAACCTCACCGAGGTCGTCAACTCCTCGGGACTGCCGTTCCGCTTCACCTACGACGACTCCGGCCGCATCACGTCCTGGACGGACACGAACGACCGCAGTTACGCGTACGAGTACGACGACCAGGACCGCTGCACGTCCCAGACCGGCGCTGCGGGCCACATGGCGACACGCTTCGCCTACGGGGAACCGGACCCGGAGACGGGCGTGCGGGTGACCACGGCGACCAACGGCGAAGGCCACAGCACGCGCTACCTGGTCAACGAGGCCCGGCAGGTGGTGGCTGTGGTCGACCCGCTGGGCGCCGAGACCGGATACCACCGCGACCGCTACAACCGCCTGCTGTCCCGGACGGACCCGCTGGGCCACACGACGACCTTCGAGTATGACGAGATGGGCAACACCACGAGGGTGGTACGCCCGGACGGCCGCGAGGCGAGGACGGAGTACAGCGAACTCGGTCTGCCGGTGAAGCTGGTGAATCCGGACGGCACGGTAATCCGGCAGGGCTTCGACGAGCGGGGCAACCGCACGTCGGTGACGGACCCGGCGGGCCGGGCGACCCACTTCACGTACACGGAGGCCGGCCACCTGACGTCCGTGACGGATCCATTGGGCCACACGACAGGGGTCGTGTGCGACCGTGCGGGCCTCCCGGTGGAGGTGACGGACCCGCTGGGCGCGGTGACGCGCTACGAACGCGACGCCCTCGGCCGCGCCATCACGACAACGGACCCGACAGGTGCGGTGACCCGGCTGGAGTGGACCGTGGAGGGTCACCTGTCGGCCCGTACGGCCCCGGACGGCACGACCGAGTCCTGGACGTACGACGGCGAGGGCAACTGCACCAGCCACACCGACCCGATCGGCGGCGTCTCCCGCTTCGAGTACACCCACTTCGACCTGCTGACGGCGCGCACGGGCCCGGACGGGGTCCGCTACGAGTTCGACCACGACAGCGAGCTGCGCCTGACAAAGGTCACCAACCCACAGGGCCTCACGTGGACGTACGAGTACGACGCGGCGGGCCGCCTGGCGACGGAGACGGACTTCGACGACCGCACCCTGACCTACGAGTACGACCTTGCGGGCCGCCTTGTCTCCCGCAGAAACGTTCTTGGCGACATGGTGTCCTTCGAGCGCAACGAACTGGGCCAGATGACCCGCAAGAATGCGGCGGGCCAGGTCACGACATACGCGTACGACTTCACGGACCAACTGGCGCAGGCGACGGGCCCCGATGGCACGACACTCACTCTGCTGCGAGAGCGTTATGGCCGCCTGCACTCGGAAACGGTCAACGGACGGACCCTGACGTACAAGTACGACGAGCTGGGGCGCCGCACCGAACGCACGACCCCGACCGGGGCCAGGACATCCTGGTCGTACGACGCTGCCGGGCGCCGCACCGGCATGGTGGCCTCGGGACGCGCTATCGACTTCACCTACGACGAGGCAGGCCACGAACTGTTGCGCCATATCGGCGAGACGGTCACGCTGGAGCATGCCTTCGACGCGCTGGGCCGTCTGACGATCCAGTCGGTGGCCGGGGCGGCGGGCCGCTCGGTGCAGCACCGGACATACACCTACCGCGCCGACGGCAGTCTGACAGGCATCGACGATCAGCTCGCCGGCTCCCGCCGCTTCGACCTCGATGCGGCGGGCCGGGTGACGGCGGTCCATGCGGCGGGCTGGACGGAGCGGTACGCCTACGACGAGGCAGGCAACCAGACACAGGCATCGTGGCCGGCGGACCATCCGGGTCAGGAGGCGGTGGGGATCCGCGAGTACGCCGGCACACGTATCCTGCGCGCCGGCAACGTCCGCTACGAGCACGACGCCCTAGGCCGCATCACTCTCCGCCAGAAGACCCGCCTGTCCCGTAAGCCCGACACCTGGCGCTACGAATGGGACGCCGAAGACCGCCTCGCCTCGGTGACGACACCGGACGGCACCCGGTGGCTCTACACCTATGACCCGCTCGGCCGACGCACCGCCAAACTCCGCCTCGCGACTGACGGGGAGACAGTCGTAGAGCGGGTCGACTTCACCTGGGACGGCACCACCCTCTGCGAACAGACGACGACGTCTGCGGACCTCCCCAACCCGGTCACCCTTACCTGGGACCACCAGGGGCTGCGCCCCTTGGCTCAAACGGAACGCATCACCGCGGCAGACGCCCCCCAGAACGAGATCGACTCCCGCTTCTTCGCCATCGTCACCGACTTGGTTGGAACACCCAGCGAACTCATTGATGAGCGAGGCGACATCGCCTGGCACACCAGAAGCACGCTGTGGGGGACAACGACGTGGGCAGCGAACAGCAGCGCCTATACCCCTCTGCGCTTTCCCGGCCAGTATTACGACCCGGAAACCGGGCTCCACTACAACTATTTTCGCCATTACGACACAGAGACGGCTCGGTATGTCCGCCCTGACCCCCTGGGCCTGATACCGGCTCCCAATCCTGTCAGCTACGTCCGCAACCCTCACGTCTGGGTCGATCCGCTGGGGCTGGCGCCGAACTGCCCGCAGGTTGATCCCGTCGCCGAAGAAATAGCCAGACATGCAAACGAGGAGGCAATCCGCCCTGATGGCAATGGGACCCACTATGTCCGGGGCGTACACCAGGATGCCCTGAAGTATTATGTCGATGGCGTGATAAATGGTGATGTGCCGGGTGTCCAGGTGCGCTACGACCTTCGCAATGGCCGCGTCGGCTACTGGGACCCTGACAAGCAAGCCGTCGTCATCGAAGACGATGGCGGGGGTACAGTTTTCACACCCAGGGGCGGTAAAGCATGGTTCGACGACGTTCTTGAATAAGGGGAGAAATGACCGGTGTCACGCTGAGATCTGATGAATTCAGAGCTCTCTTTCAGATCATCCATCAGGGGTTGGAACTTTCTGATGCTCAGCTATTGAATATCGGCACATCATCGGCCGAAGTGGCCTCGCTGGCCACATCGGCAGGGGAGGTGAGAAGGCTGATGTCGGACGTCTCTCAGGTGCGTATCGAGGTCGCTGCAGATCTGGAATCGGCTGACTCACCCGCGGTCGGCAGGGAGGACGTCACCGGCACTCCAACCATGTGGGTATCTGAAGCGACGGGAAACCTGTGGGGACGCTTGGCAGAATATGTCATCCAAGCATCGAGTCCTCGCGAACTTTTCCTTCGAACCGGCTATGAACATGTCGATCTGGGTCGGGCTGCGGCGCGGCTCGCAGATCTTGCGAGCCCCATGACTCCAGAGGAATAGGACTCAATTCCTTTCGGTGGAGGGCTGGATGGTAGGCAACCGTGGTGTGGACATCTTTCGTGACCAACCCTGAGGGCATCAACCGCATCTATCAGGGCGCCCCGCCGAGCCTGTCCGGGATCCGCTTGCACCAGGTGGTGTTGGGCAGGGATGGGCCCGAGATGAGGGTGCGTCTGGACCTGCCGGACTATCCTGCTCGGCCTCCGCGGAAGTGGGCTGCGCAGGGTTTCAACACCGTGCAGATCGAGCTTGCCTTCGGCGGACTTCGCTCGATCACTCTGGATGGTTTCGGCACTGATGTGACAGCGGACATCTCCCTCACAGGGGGCGACGGCATTTCCGTCGACATCGTGGGGACCGGGGCTCGTATTCAGGCAGTCTCCGACAGCGCCTCCATTGCAGCCCTGACCGCGTATGTCGATGGGGCGCGCCATACCCCGAGTGGTGAGGAATCGGACCTTGCGCGTGGCCTGACCGCCGCGGGTCTGAAGTACCTGGGGATGGTCGGCTCTTCCGTCCCGGTGATACCTCCACACCTGGCTTCCTTTGCGAACTCGACCGCAACGGAGGGGAAGGAGTGGGCCGTGAGCGTCGAAAATGATGCCCCCGATTTTCAGCAGAGAGTGAACCATGAGTGGTACATGCTCTGTGCGCATCAAGGCCTCTTCGATCCCAAATCCCCACAGTTCCTCATCGCTGTCCGTGACACGGAGAACGATCACGCTGGTGCCGCCAGGTGGGCGCGTGTTGCACTACAGATGGATTGGGATTTTGCAGGAGCCGGCGCCGAGGCTCGGGTCACGGGGTGTGGTTGGGGGCACCCCGAGTTCGTCATGCTCTCGCTCGACGGAAATGTCATTGCCCGAGGCTCGCAAGGGCAGGAGTGGACGGATTTCGTCTGCCTGAAGAACCCTCACCGTGTCCCCTCGCTCAGAGCGTTGGGCGCCAGGCTCGCCGAGAGCAGATCAACCTCTCAGGCGACGCGCGACGCCCTGGCCCGCTGGCTGGAGCACACCTCGGTGGAGTGACTGTGTCTCACCGCGACTCCGGCTCTCACCCTTCGGTGAACAGCTCCGCCGCGTCCGTCGCGTGTACCGCTCGTTGCGCCCAGGCCTCAAGCTGGTCCAGGTCCGTGCACGCCTCCACTCGCTCGCGGACCGCGTCGGTCACCTGAATGCCGCGCCACTGGAGGATGTGGAGGACCATCTCGGCCTTGGCCTCGACCCGGCCCTGTTCCAGGCCCTGTTCCAAGCCCTGCTCTCGCCCCTCCTCGCGCACCTGCTCTGCGAGCGGGTGTCGCCAGAAGTACTGGATCGCCGTCATCAGATCCCTCCACATCTGCTTCGCCTGGGGATCGGCCAGGCATGAGTCGACGAACTGCACGAAGACCGCGGCGCTGTCGGGGTCGATGGTTCCCAGGGCGGAGGCCAGGGATTCCAGTATGGCGGCGGCGCCCGGGCCGCGCCCGTGTGTCATCGCCGAGAGCACCGCAAGGGGGACATCCCGTTCCGCCTGTCGCTCGTCCGCGATAACCGGCACGTTGTCCGGACCGAGCACGAGCGGACGCACCGTCAGGGAGTACCAGCCGGGAAAGCCGAGCTGGATGGGCTGGGAGGCCCAGCGTGCCGTGGTGCTGCTCTGGGTGATGACGATGAGCACCGGTTCGCAGCGGTACTTCTCGTAGAGGTAGGAGAGGTAGTAGGGCCAGCTGCCCCGTTTGCGGTCGTCCGCCTTTCCCTGTGACTCGACCACCAGCAGGTACGTGCCCTCGTCCGTCTCCGCCCGCAGCAGCGTGTCCACCCGCCGCTCGACCGGTTCGATCTCGGTGAGGTCCACGTTCAGAGCCGCGATCTCCCGTGGTTCGGGGAACGGGACGTGCAGCACGCTCTGTAACGCTCGTGTCAGCAGCGCCGGGTCCTTCTGGAAGATCCGGTGCAGCGCCTCGTGCGACGAGCCGACCATCAGCTCTCCTTTCCGTACGACGTGATCAACGAGCTAGGCCGCAGCAAGTTCGCACCACACGTACTTGCCCCGGTTCCCGAACCGCGCCGACGGCTGCCAGCCCCAGTAGTCCCCGCAGGTCATGACCAGGCCCAGTCCCCGGCCTGCCTCCTCCAGCTCCCCTGTCGACGCCAACGGTTGCGGCGGCTCCGGTGGTCCGGGGTCCGTGTCCCACGCCCCGAGCCACACCACCCCCTCCGCCTGCGGCGAACCCTCAGCGCCGCCGGCCCCTTCGTGTGGCGTACCGCGTTCGATACCAGCTCCGTCGCCAGCAGTTCTGCCGTGTCCATCAACGCGGTCAACCCGTGCAGGGTCAGGATCAGGCGCAGCGTGCGGCGGCAGACCGTCACCGCTCTGAGGTCGTTGGGGATGTAGAGGGTGTAGTTCCCAGTCCAGGGTTTCGGGCATGCGTCATCAACTCCGGTGAGGTGAAGGGGATTTCGCGCACGGTGGCATTGCCGCAGCCATCATGTCGCGACGAAGCGGTGCACTTCCGTTGCGTGTATGGTGCGTCACTGACGGTAGGGGGCATTATTTAGATCTCGCAAGCGTAATCTGCCCCCGAACGGGTTGCGCTGGCAGGCATGTTGGGAGGACCGGTCGGTGGCCAAGAGGATCGAGCCGACGGCACGTCAGATGCGCCTGGCGGTCGAGCTGCGCAGGCTTCGTGATGCGGCAGGCCTCACATCGCGGGAGGCGGCAGCGCTCCTCGGGGTGAGTGCTCCGCAGATCAGTCAGATCGAAGCCGGCCTTGCTGGTGTGAGCGAGAGCCGATTGCGTCGACTGGCTGCCAATTACTCGTGCTCGGACGACGGGTTGATCGAAGCCCTGGTGGCCATGACGACGGACCGCGCGAGGGGCTGGTGGGAGGAGTACCGGGAGCTGTTGCCCGCGCCGTTCCTCGATCTCGCCGAGCTGGAGCACCATGCAACGTTCCTGAAGGATGTCCAGTTCGTCTTGGTTCCCGGGCTCCTTCAGACTGAGGACTACGCTCGTGCCGTCTTCTCCGGCCGCGTTCCCGACCTGCCCGCCGAGGAGGTCGAGGTGCGTGTCCGCCACCGGATGCAGCGCAAGGCAACCGTCGCAGCCACCCCGTATGAGGCAGTCGTCCACGAGGCGGCATTGCGCATCATGGTCAGCGACCGCACCGCCTCACGGACCCAACTCGCTCACATCCTGGAGACTTCGGAAGCGGCGCACGTGACCGTACGTGTCATCCCCTTCTGTCTGGAAGGGTTCGCCCGCGCCGCCAGCACCATGACCTACGCGGGAGGTGCCGTGCCGAAGATAGACACCGTCGTACGCGACGGCCCTCATGGAGCGATTTTCATCGACTCCGAGGCACAGCTGGGATCGTTTCGAACGCTCTTTCATAAAGTGGAAGCTGCGTCGCTCGACCCCGGGCGCTCGCGCGACTTCATCCACAGGCTGGCGAAGGAGCTGTGAGGCACTCTATGGGTACCCCCGACAACTGGCGGAAGTCGTCCTACTCCGGGCCGGGCGACGGAGACTCCTGCGTGGAGATCGCGACCGCGGTCACCCGCATATCCATCCGCGACTCCAAGGCCCCGGCGAGGGCAACCCTCACCTTCCTGCCCGCATCCTTCACCCCCTTCATAGAAGCCCTGAAGGAACCTCGCCCCACCACGGCAGACGCCGCCACGCCCACCTGCCCCTAGCCGAGCCGAGCCGCGCCGGAGACGTCCGCTTCGAGTACGACGCCCTCGGCCGGGTCATCCTGCGGCAGAAGACCCGCCTCTCCCGCAAGCCGGACACCTGGCGCTACACGTGGGAAACGGAGAACCGCCTCACCTCCGTGACCATCCCTGACGGGACCCGGTGGAGGTACCGCTACGACCCGCTCGGCCGCCGCACCGCGAAGGAGCGCCTGGCGGCCGATGGCGAGAGTGTGGTCGAGGTGGTCCGGTTCACCTGGGACGGCCTGACCCTGTGCGAACAGACCAGTCACCAGCTGGATGCCCCGCACATGGCGACATCGCCTGGCGCACCCGGAGCACGCTCTGGGGCACCACGGCCTGGTCCCGTGACGCCAGCGCATACACCCCACTGCGTTTCCCCGGCCAGTACTACGATCCCGAGACCGGCCTCCACTACAACTGTTTCCGCCACTACGACCCCGAGACCGGACGCTACACCTCGCCGGACCCCCTCGGCCTGGCTCCCGCCCCGAATCCCCTTGCGTATGTGGACAACCCGCACAGCGGATGCGACCCGCTGGGCCTCATGCCCAAGTGCACGAAGGAGGAAAAGGCGCAGAAGCGGGTCGACAAGATCCTGGACGACATCGCCGAGAGAGCGCGGAACGGTGAGATCAACAAGCATCCCAAGTACCAGGGGGCACACGGCACGGCTTCACCGACGAACAGGTCCTGGAAATCCTGAAGAACCCTGATGCCGTGTACCAGTCATCGGGCCAGGCAGGAAACTTCATCTTCCGGAAGGGCAATGACATTGCCGTGGTCTACGGTCCCGGCTCCAAGCAGGGCCAGGCCATCACGGCCTATGGAGAGTCGGGCACAAAGGGCTTTACCGGAGTGAAGGCGCTCGGTGGCAGCGAGACGGACCCCGGTGCTCCGGTGACCCACGAGGACATCGTGCAGGGCACGATTCCTGCTGAAGAGGGCTACTTGGCCCCAGCAAAGCAGATCAGATGAGGCAGGAATGACCACGAAACTTTCGTTCGACGGCGACTGGCGCGCAACGGTGACGGACGACCCGCTGCACATCACCCCCCGCTTCACGGGCGACTCCGTGGATGTAATGCAGTACGTGGACGTGCAGGAGCGTGAGCGGTTCCTCGCGCATACCTTCGGCAGCCAGGACCGGCTCTGGGACACTCCTGACGTCTTCCGGTTCGACCCGGACAGCCGAAAGCTGGTCGGTGCCGAACTCCAGATGCCGTACGTGTCCGCCGACGCTGAGACCTCCACCCGTCTTCCCTTCATGCCCCCCGTACGCCAGGGCGGGCTCCGCGCGGACGAGGTCGAGGACTTCCGGCATGAGACATGCACGGTGCTGTGCCGCGCTCCCGGGGACGCCGTACTGATCTGTCTGCGCGACCTCGACGTCCTCGACGAGCCGCTGGAAGCGTGTATCGGCGTAGCCCCCGACGTGGCGCTCCTCGTCCAGCACGGCACCGTCGTCGGCTGGAGCCTCACCGATCCCGCGCGGTACCTGACCGCCGCGTACGCCGAACCCGACCCCAACCCGCCGTCGCCCGCGACCTGTCGGATGCTCACCGAGTGCCTGGACCTGCTCACTGCACCGGTGGTCGACGATGTGGTGGACGGCGAACCGCCCGCCCTGGCCCGGCTCCGGGCTGCCGACGAGTCCCTGCGCAACCAGCGCGAGGACCGGCACCGGGCCGACGCGCTGCTCACACTGATCACCACACTGGTCGAGAACTACGGGAACTGGTGACGATCGGGTGGCTACCTGGGGACGTCTACCTCGGCCTTGGCCTCGGCCCGACCCTGTTCCAGTCCCTGCTCCCGCCCCTCCTCGCGTACCTGTTCTGCCAGCGGGTGTCGCCAGAAGTACTGGATCGCCGTCATCAGATCCCTCCACATCTGCTTCGCCTGGGGATCGGCCAGGCATGAGTCGACGAACTGCACGAAGACCGCGGCGCTGCCGGGGTCGATGGTTCCCAGGGCGGACGCCAGGGATTCCAGTATGGCGGCGGCGCCCGGGCCGCGCCCGTGTGTCATCGCCGAGAGCACCGCAAGGGGTACGTCCCGCTCCGCCTGCCTCTCGTCTGCGATCACCGGCACGTTGTCGGGACCGAGTACGAGTGGCCGCACCGTCAGGGAGTACCAGCCGGGAAAGCCGAGCTGGATGGGCTGGGAGGCCCAGCGTGCCGTGGTGCTGCTCTGGGTGATGACGATGAGCACCGGTTCGCAGCGGTACTTCTCGTAGAGGTAGGAGAGGTAGTGGGGCCAGCTGCCCCGTTTGCGGTCGTCCGCCTTAGGCCGCAGCAAGTTCGCACCACACGTACTTGCCCCGGTTCCCGAACCGCGCCGACGGCTGCCAGCCCCAGTAGTCCGCGCAGGTCATGACCGGGCCCAGTCCCCGGCCTGCCTCCTCCAGCTCCCCTGTCGACGCCAACGGTTGCGGCGGCTCCGGTGGTCCGGGGTCCGTGTCCCACGCCCCGATCCACACCACCCCCTCCGCCGTGCGGCGAACCCTCAGCGCCGTCGGCCCCTTCGTGTGGCGTACCGCGTTCGATACAGCTCCGTCGCCAGCAGTTCTGCCGTGTCGACCAGGGCAGTCAATCCGTGCAGGGTCAGGATCAGGCGCAGGGTGCGGCGACAGACCGTCACCGCTCTCAGGTCGTTGGGGATGTAGAGGGTGTAGTCCCAGGACTCGACTTCGGACATGCGTCAGCAACTCCGGTGAGGTGAAGGGGATTTCCCACACGGTGGCATTGCCGCAGTCGTCATGGCGCGACGTCGCGGTGCGCTTCCGTTGCGTGTTCGCTGCGTCACCGACGGTAGGGCTAACTGTTAATGCATCGCAAGCTGGTCGCGTAACCTGACACCCGGACGGGTCGAGCTGGCAGATGTGTTGAGAGGAATCGTCGATGCCATTGAGGTCCGAGCCGACGGCACGTCAGTTGCGCCTGGCTGTCGAGCTGCGCAGACTCCGTGACGCGGCAGGCCTCAGCGCGCGAGAGGCGGCAAAGCTGCTTGGGGTGAGCCCTCCACACATCAGCCAGATCGAGTCAGGTCTCACAGGTGTGAGCGAGCATCGGCTGCGCCGCCTCGCCTCCAATTACTCCTGCTCGGACCACGAACTCATCGAGGCCCTGGTGGCGATGGCGACCGACCGCACGCGAGGCTGGTGGGAGGAGTACCGGCAGCTGCTGCCCACGCCGTTTCTCGACCTCGCCGAACTGGAGCACCATGCCACCTTCCTGCGGGAGGTCCAGTTCCTCTTCGTCCCAGGACCCCTTCAGACGGAGGACTACGCGCGTGCCGTCTTCTCCTACCGGGTCCCTGAACCCCCGGTCGGTGAACTTGAGTTGCGTGTACGTCACCGGATGCAACGAAAGGCGGCCCTGGACGGCTCTCCGTACGAGGCGATCATTCACGAGGCCGCCCTGCGCATGATGGTCAGTGACCGCGCCGCAGCGCGGGCGCAGCTCGCCTGCCTCCTCGACCTCTCCGGGGCGGAGCATGTCACCGTGCGCGTCATCCCCTTCGCCCTGGAGGGGTTCGCCGGTGCCGCCAGCACCATGACGTATGCGGGCGGTGCGGTACCGAAGCTGGACACGGTCGTACGCGAGGGCCCTCATGGGACAGCCTTCATCGACTGCGAAGCTCAACTCGGTGCATTTCGAACGCTCTTTCATAGACTGGAGGCTGCGTCGCTCGACCCCGAGCACTCGCGCGACTTCATCCACAAGCTGGCGAAAGAGCTGTGAGGCACTCCATGGGCACCCCTGACAACTGGCGGAAGTCGTCCTACTCCGGTCCCGGCGACGGCAACTCCTGCGTGGAGATCGCTACCGCCCTCACCCGCATATCCGTCCGCGACTCCAAGGTCCCGGCGAGAGCAACCCTCACCTTCCCCGCCGTATCCTTCGCCCTCTTCATGGACGCCCTGAAGGAGACTCGCCCCGCGGCGGCGAGCGCACCCACGCCCACCTGACCCTGGCCGGGGCGCAGCGACTCTCCTGATCAGAGGGATCAGAGGGATCACAGGCTCGGGCGCCGCCGGGCGACGAGGGCGGCGATGTCGTCGTCGAGCGCGCCGCCGCTGTAGGCGATCAGGTCGCGGTGGAGATGGCCGAGGAGCTGGTGGGGCGTCTCGCCGCTCCATGAGCGGACGCGTTCGGCAAGGGGGTAGAAGGCGCCGGAGCGGTCGCGGGTCTCGGTGACCCCGTCGGTGTACAGCAGGAGCTGGTCCCCGGGGTGGAAGGGGGTGAGATCGACGTGGTAGCCGTCGCTCACCAGGTCGCCGAGGTTGAGTGGCGGTGAGGGGGAGGCGGGCTGCAGCTCCCGTACCTCGCCGCGGTGCAGCAGCAGCGGGGGCGGGTGGCCGCAGGTGACGGTCCGGAGGACCGGTTCGTCGTCCGGGATCTCGGCGAGGAGCGCGGTGGCGAAGCGTTCGACGATCTCCGAGCCCGGGATCTCCGGGGTCTTGGAGGCGTTGCGGCTCACGCTCGTCTCCAGGCGGCACGCGAGGTGGGGCAGGTCGGGCGCGTCGTGGGCGGCCTCGCGGAAGGCGCTGAGCAGCATCGCCGCCGCCTGCATCGCGAGCAGGCCTTTGCCGCGTACGTCGCCGATGAGGAGCCGTACGCCGTGCGGGGTGCGGATCGCCTCGTAGAGGTCGCCGCCGATCCGGGCTTCCGCCGCAGCGGCCAGATACAGACTTTCGAGGGTGACGTGACCGAGGTGTCGCGGAATCGGGTGCAGCACCGCCAGCTGGGCGGTCTCGGCGACCGAGCGGACCTGGGTCAGCTGATGGGCGCGTCGGTCCAGCAGGCGGTTGAAGAAGACGGCGAATGCCGCGATCGCGACGAGGCTGGCCAGCTCGGAGTAGGCGGTCGCATCCCGCAGCGCGTCGAAGTCCACCATGAGGCCGAGGAAGCCGGCGCACGCGCCGACTCCGATGAGCACGGTCCCCCACAGGGGCAGCAGCGCAGCGCCGGAGATCATGGCTGTGGCGAGGATGGCGTCCGGCCGGACGGCGCGGGGTGTGAAGAGGCCGACGAGCAGGCCGATGACCAGTAGCAGGGCAGGCAGGAGGGACAGCAGCCTGCCCCGTACGCCAGCGCCGTGCGGGACTCCGCGTTTCTCAGGAGACCTCGCCATCATGCCGCTCCCCAAGGTCGCACGGGTCGAGTGCAGCTCAGGTCCGGAAGTCAGGCCACCATTTTCGGTAATTTTATCGCTTCTCGCCTGCGACCCATGAACGTCGAGTGAGCGGTGGTGACGCACAGGAATCGCCGGGTGCCGACCGCCAAGGGCCGACCGGTCCGAATGGAACCGCCTACAGCAACCCCGCTCCCGCCAGGAGCTTCCCCACCTTCGCCACCTCGTCCCCGGACAGCGGCACCTGCGGCTCCGCCGTCACCGGGCAGTCGATGATCCCGCGCAGGTGCAGCGCCGTCTTGAACGCGCCGATCGCCGAAGAGCTGCCGCCCATCCGCGCCGGATCCCCGACTCCGGCCATGCCGAACAGCGTGCACAGCCGCTCCTGTTCGCTGCGCGCGCCCTCCCAGTCGCCCGCCCGGGCGGCCCGGTAGAGGCGGACGTAGCCGTGCGGATCGACGTTGCCGAGGCCGGGCACCACGCCGTCGGCGCCGAGTGCCAGGGCCGAGTCGACGAGCAGTTCGGAGCCGGTCAGCACGCTGAAGCCGGAGTGGGCGCGGGCGCCGGTGACGACCTCCCGGAACGCTGCCAGGTCCCCGCTGGAGTCCTTCAGGCCCGCCAGCACCCCGTCGGAGGCGAGCCCCAGCACCAGCTCGGCGGGGAGCTTGGTGTGCACGGCGACGGGGATGTCGTAGGCGATCACCGGGACCGGGCTCGCGGCCGCGATCCGGCGGTAGTGGTGGACGATCTCCGAGGGGTGGGTGCGGGCGTAGAAGGGGGCGGTGACGACGACGGCCTCGGCGCCCGCCGCGGTGACCGCGCGGACGTGGTCGAGGACGCGGGGGGTGGTCATGTCGATGGCCCCGGCGAGGACGGACAGCTGACCGGCCATGTGGCCGGCGACCACCTCGACCACGAGCCGGCGCTGCGCGTCCGTCAGGAAGGCCGCCTCGGAGGTCGAGCCGAGCACGAACAGTCCGTGCACCCCGGCCTCGACCAGATGGTCGACCAGCCGGAGCAGGGAGGGCACGTCCACCTCGCGTTCCGGTGTCAGGGGCGTGCAGACGGGCGGGACGACACCGGTGAGCTGCATTGATTCGTTCGCCTCCGGGGCGCTGCGCTCCATCGGCTCCCTGGACGCGGGAAAGGTCATTCGGTGCTCCGGGGCAGGCTCTGGCGGGCCAGGTCGCGGGTCGACTGGTCCTCCTGCACAGGATGGTGACAGCGGAAGCGGTGTCCGGGCTGCGACGCGGCCGAGAAGTCCGGCATCGCACCCGCACAGACCTCGTCGGCCTTCCAGCAGCGGGTGCGGAAGGGGCAGCCGCTCGGCGGCCGGGTCGCCGAGGGAACCGGGCCGGTCAGCGGGATCGGGTCGATGGGGTCGAGCAGGCCGGGGGTGGCCGAGAACAGGGCCCGGGTGTACGGGTGCCGGGCCTGGTCGGTGACCCGGCCGGCCGGTGTCTCCTCCACGATCCGGCCCAGGTACATGGTGATCACCCGGTCGCTCATCCGCCGTACCGTCTGGATGTCGTGCGAGACGAACACCAGGGCGAGTCCGAGACGTTCCTTCAGGTCCAGGAGGAGGTTGAGGATCTGGGCGCGGACGGAGACGTCCAGGGCGCTGGTCGGCTCGTCGGCCACGACGAGGCCCGGGTCGAGGGCGAGTGCGCGGGCGATGGCGACGCGCTGGCGCTGGCCCCCGGAGAGCTGCCCGGGCAGTACGTCGGCGAGGGCCCGGGGGAGACCCACCAGGGCCATCAGCTCCCGCACGCGGTCGTCCCGTTCGGCTCTGCCGCCGCGGCCGTGCACGTCCAGCGGGTCGCGCAGGATGCGGCGGACCGTGAGCCTGCGGTTCAGGGCGGTCGAGGGGTCCTGGAAGATCATGCCGGTGCCCGCGCCGACCGTGGACCGGCGTTCGGCCGGCGGCATCGACCACAGGTCACGGCCCCGGAACGACACCGTCCCCGAGGCCGGCCGCTGGATGCCCACCAGCACCCGCGCCAGCGTCGACTTCCCGCAGCCCGACTCGCCGACCACTCCGACCGTCTCGCCCGGCGCGACGGCGAGAGAGGCGCCGGTGAGGGCGTACACCCGGTCGCGGGAGAACACGCCGCCGCCGCGGGCCTTGTGGACGACGTGGACGTCCCGCACCTCCACGACGGCGGTCCCCGTACGGTCCTGCACATCAGCGGTCACTGCAGGGCCTCGCTCTGAGCCGACGTCGGTTCCACCGCCGGGTGGTGGCAGGCGGTCGTGTGCGCGGCCGGGCCGGTGAGGACCGGCGCGGTGGTGTGGCAGACCTCGGTCGCGAGCGGGCAGCGGTCGGCGAACCGGCAGCCCGCCGGGAAGTCGGCGGGGGACGGCACGACCCCCTTGATCTGCGTCATCCGTTCGTCGGCCGACTCCAGCGAGAGCACGCTGCCGAGCAGCCCGCGCGTGTAGTGGTGGGCCGGCGCCTCCACCAGGTCGGCGGTCACGCCCGACTCCACGATCTGCCCGCCGTACATCACCACCACCCGGTCGGTGACGTCGGCGACCAGCGCCAGGTCGTGCGAGACCAGGATCAGCGCGAAGCCCAGTTCCGCGCGCAGCCGCAGCAGCAGCTCCATGACCTGGGCCTGCACGGTCACGTCCAGGGCGGTCGTCGGCTCGTCGGCGACGATCAGCGCGGGGTCGCGGGAGAGGGCCATGGCGATCAGCACCCGCTGCCGCTGGCCGCCGGAGAGCTCGTGCGGGTAGCTGCGCAGGGTGCGCTCGGGGTCCAGGCCGACCAGGGAGAGGAGTTCCCGCGGGCTGCGGCGGCCGCCGCGCCGTACGAGCTGCTTGAGCTGGGCGCGGATGGTCATCGCCGGGTTCAGCGAGGACAGGGCGTCCTGGTAGACCATCGCCATCTCGTGGCCGAGCAGCCGGCGCCGCACCCGCATCGGCTCGGCGAGCAGGTCCCGCTGGTGGAAGCGGACCTGGCCGCGCACCCGGGCGCCCTGGGGCTGCAGGCCCATGACGGTGAGCGCGGTCAGCGACTTGCCGCAGCCCGACTCGCCCACCAGGCCCAGCACCTCGCCCGGGTGCACCTCGAAGCTCACGCCGGCCACGATGTCCACGCCCCGGTGCCGTCCGGGGAAGCCGATCGCGAGGTTCTCCACCGCGAGCACCGGCTGCCCGCCGGGCGCGGGGCGCGGGCGGGCCCGGGCGCGCAGCCGCCCGGCGGACTCGGCCAGGCCGGGCAGCGGCAGCACCTCGCCGGTGCCGGCCTCCGGTGCCTCCAGACGGTCCTCGGGCGCCTCCACCTCGCGGGCCGCCGGAGCGGCCCAGGCGTCCGAGACACCCTCGGAGAGCACGTTCAGGGACAGGACGGTCAGCAGCATCAGCAGCCCGGGGAACACGGTCGCCCACCAGCCGCCGGTCAGCACCATGTTCTTGCCGTCGGCGATGACACTGCCCCAGGAGGGGTCCGGGGGTCGCACACCCGCGCCGATGAAGGACAGCGACGCCTCGAAGACGATGGCTTCGGCGACCTGGACCGTGCAGAACACCAGCACCGGGGCGGCACAGTTGACGGCCACGTGCCGCAGCACGATGTGCGGGGTGCGGGCGCCGATCACCCGCTCCGCGGTGACGTAGTCCTCCCCGTACTGGTCGAGCACGTTGGCCCGCACCACCCGGGCGACCGGCGGGGTGAACAGGAAGGCGATCGCGCAGATCAGTACGCCGATCCCGCCGCCGAAGACGGCGACCAGCACCGCCGCGAGCGCGATGCCCGGGAACGCCATGACCACGTCCAGGCAGCGCATCAGCGTCTCGTCGACCCCCTTGCGCGAGGTGGCGGCGAGCGCCCCGACGACCGCGCCGACGACCAGCGCGAGCGCGGTCGCGCCGAGCCCGATGGCCAGCGACCAGCGGGCGCCGTACATCAGCCGGCTGAGGATGTCCCGGCCGAGGCTGTCCTGGCCCATCCAGTGACCGGCCGACGGATGCCCGCTGCCACCGACCGGGTCCTGCTGGTCGAGCGGGTCGTGCGGGGCGAGCACGGGCGCGAGGACGGCGACCAGGACCACGAGGGCCAGGAAGCAGACGGCGGTCTTCGACAGCAGCGGCAGCCGGCGCCAGCCGCGCAGCCGGACGCCGGGCCGGGAGAGCCGCTCGGTGAGCTCCGCGCGCGTGACCATCAGGCCGCCCTCAGACGTGGGTTGACGAGCAGATAGAGGATGTCGATGACGAGGTTGACGACGACGAACCCGGTGGCCGTGGTCAGCACGACCCCCTGGACCACGGCCGGGTCGCCGTTCTGCACGGCGTCGATCATCAGCTTGCCCATGCCGGGCAGCGAGAAGATCGTCTCGATGACGACCGCACCGCCCAGCAGATAGCCGACCCTGAGGCCCAGCACGGTCAGCGGGTTGACGAGGGCGTTGCGCAGCACGTTCCGGCCGACCACCACCCGGGGCGGCAGCCCGCTGCCGATCGCGGTGCGCACATAGTCCTTGTCCAGCTCCTCCACCACGGACGTGCGCACGATCCGGGTCAGCTGGGCGGCCACCGGCAGCGACAGGGCGAACGCCGGCAGCGCCATGGTCTTGAGCCAGCCGGTGACGGAGTCGGCCGGGTTGATGTAGCCGCCGGTCGGGAACCAGCCGCGGTCCACCGCCAGGTACTGGATCATCAGCAGCGCCAGCCAGAAACCGGGGGCCGCGACCCCGATCAGGGAGACGATCCGGATGACCTGGTCCGGCAGCCGGTCCCGGTGGACGGCCGCCGTGACGCCCCCGGCCAGCGCGAGCACCACCGCGATGCCCAGGCCGAGGAAGGTCAGCTGGAGGGTGAGCGGCAGCGCGGTGGTGACCTGGTCGACGACCGGCGCCCGGGTCAGGGCGCTGGTGCCCAGGTCGCCGTGGAGCAGGGCGCCGACGAAATGGACGTAGCGCACCGGGAGCGGGTCCAGCAGGCCGTTGCGCTCCCGGAAGTCGTGCAGCTGCTGGGGGGTCGGGTTCGCGCCCTGGAAGAACGCCGACGCCGGGTCGACGTCGGAGAACCGCATCACCAGGAACACGAACAGCACGATCCCCAGCAGCAGCGGCACGAGCAGGGCGACGCGGCGCAGCAGGATCCGTACGACGGCCGTCATACCGCTAGGCCCACGCGGCCTGGAGCAGGTTGATGCCCGGATACGGCTGCGGCCTTATCCCGCTGAGCTTGCGCGGGTCCCAGGCTGTCATCAGCTCGTTGTGGACGACCGGATAGAGGACGGCCTGCTCGGCGACGACGTCGATGTAGTCCTGGACCATCGCCTTCTTCTTCGCCCGGTCCGGCTCCCGGGTCGCCCGGTCCATGTCCCTGAAGAGCTGCTTGGCGACCGGGTTGCCGGCCCACCGGGTGTAGCCCATCCACAGGTTGTCGGGCCCGTAGTTGTAATGCATGATCAGGTCGGCGTCGAGCCCGAACTGATTGGGGTTGGAGGCCGCCGCCACCACCTGGTAGTCCTGCTTCTGGTCCATCTTGGTGAACACGGCCGTGGTCTCCTGCGGGGCCAGGGTCGTCTGGACGCCGATCGCGTCCCAGGAGGACTTGATGGTCGGCAGGCAGTCCACGATCCAGCTGACGTTCACGGCGAGGATCTCGACCTTCAGCCCCTTGACCCCCGCGGCCCTCAGCAGCGCCTTCGCCTTCGCGGGATCGTGGCCGTAGACCGTTTTGGCCCGCCGGTAGGCGGGGTTGTTCTCGTTGAGGAACGAGGACGCCGGTGTGCCGTGCCCCTTCAGCGCGACCTGCACCATCTTCTCGGTGTCGATCGCGTAGTGCAGCGCCTGGCGCACCCGGACGTCGTCGAAGGGCTTGTGCTGCGTGTTGAACATCAGGAAGAGGTTGTTCATCCCGGCGCCGCCCGCCACCTTCATACCGCCCTGCTCCAGGCGGGCGATGTTGGCGTAGGGGATGTTGTCGGCGATCTGCGCGCCCGCGCCGCTCCCGGAGATCTTCGCCACGCGGGGCGCCGCGTCCACGATCGTCAGCCAGTTCATCCGCTTGAAGGCGGGCTTGCGCGGGCCGTTGTAGGCGGCGAACGCCTCGAAGGTGGTGTTCGACTTCGGGTGGTGCGCGGTCTGCCGGTACGGCCCCGAGCCCACCGCGAGACCCTTGATCGCGTCGTCCCAGGCGCCCGGCCGGGAGAACACGTGCTTCGGCATGACCTTGGCCAGCGTCAGCCGGGCCAGCCCGTCCGGGAAGGGGTACTTGAGCACCAGCTCGACGGTCCGTGCATCGACCTTGCGCGCCTGCTCCAGCCAGCTGACGAAGAAGCCCTTGGCGAGGGTCTGCGTCTTCGGGTCGAGGATCCGGTCGAAGACGAAGACGACGTCGTCGGCGGTGACGGGCTTGCCGTCGTGGAAGGTCGCACCGGAGCGCAGGGTGAACCGCCAGACGGTGGCGTTCGGGTCCTTGGGCACCTCGGTGGCGAGCGCCGGGTACGGCACCCGGGAGATCGGGTCGGTGTCGAGCAGCCCCTCGTAGATGTGGTTGTTCGCGGCCATGGCGAACGCGGAGGCCGTCTGCGTCGGGTCCCAGCTGCCGTCGTTGCCGTACCCGATCACGGCGGTCAGCGTGCGGTTCTTGCCGCTGCCTCCGCTTCCGGTGTCGTTCGTGGACTCGGGACCGGCGGAGCAGCCCGCCAGTGCCGGCGGAAGGACGGCGGCAGCGCCCAGCGCCCCCGTGAACGTCAGGAACGAGCGGCGGCGCGGTGCCGGCACGTCGTGGGTCACGTCGTCGCGCACGGTTCCTCCAACGAGGTCGGGGGGAGGGGAGAGGTACGACGTCCTACGTCCGGTTTCGGTAGCGCGACCATAGGAAAGCCCGTGGGGGTGGTCAAGAGATCACACACGAATGGCGTAGCCGCCACAGGTCGCACCATTGACGGGGTGAAATGGCGGTGGACGGGCGCGAGTTGGCATGGCCCGACAGCCGGGTGCGCGGGCAGAGTCCGCGCCGAGTTTAGGCACGCTGGGCCACCAGTGGCATGCGAAGCGTGAAATTGCCGGGGGCAGGGGAGCCACCGGAGGTGGACGCGATGAAACTTCCGGTCGGCTCCTGCGCCGTCGACACCCGCACCGGCCGCCTCGGCATCGTCATGGGGTACGAAGGGCCGTACGTGCAGCTGCGGCCCTACGGCGGCGGTCGGGAGTGGGACGCCAGGCCGGAGGCCGTCCGCCGGGCCACCCCGGCCGAGAAGCTGAGCGCGGCGACGGCCCACGCCAACGCGCGCAGCCGCGGCGAAGTGCCTTGAAGAAAGGCCCGCGGCCCCGGGGCGCGGCCCGGCCGGGCAGAATGGAGCCATGAATCTGTTCCGTGCCGACGGCATCGTGCGCCGCACCCCTGAGGGCCGGCCATGAGCCTCTTCCGGGACGACGGGATCGTCCTGCGGACCCAGAAGCTCGGCGAGGCGGACCGGATCATCACGCTGCTCACGCGGGGGCACGGGCGGGTGCGGGCCGTGGCCCGCGGGGTGCGGCGGACCAAGTCGAAGTTCGGGGCCCGGCTGGAGCCGTTCTCCCATGTCGACGTGCAGTTCTTCGCGCGGGGCAGTGAGCTGGTCGGGCGCGGGCTGCCGCTGTGCACGCAGAGCGAGACCATCGCTCCCTACGGTGGCGGGATCGTGAGCGACTACGCCCGGTACACCGCCGGCACCGCCATGCTGGAGACCGCCGAGCGGTTCACGGACCACGAGGGCGAACCGGCCGTACAGCAGTACCTGCTGCTGGTCGGCGCCCTGCGCACCCTCGCCCGCGGCGAGCACGCCCCGCACCTCGTCCTCGACGCCTTCCTGCTGCGCTCGCTCGCCGTCAACGGCTACGCGCCCAGTTTCGACGGCTGTGCCAGATGCGGCATGCCCGGGCCCAACCGCTTCTTCTCGGTCGCCTCCGGCGGCTCCGTGTGCGTCGACTGCCGGGTGCCGGGCAGCGTCGTACCCTCCCCGCAGACCCTGGTACTGCTCGGCGCGCTGCTTACGGGAGACTGGGAGACGGCGGACGCGTGCGAGGCGCGCTACGTCCGGGAGGGCAGCGGACTGGTGTCCGCCTACCTGCACTGGCATCTGGAGCGCGGGCTGCGCTCGCTCCGGTACGTGGAAAAGTGAGCAAGAGGGAGACGAGAAGCACATGGTCGTTCGCGGGTTCCTGGGGCGTCAGCGGCGCGAGTACGAGGCGCCGGAGCCCCACCCGTCCGGCGCCCGCCCGCCCAAGCTGCCCGGCGAGCTGGTCCCGAGCCACGTGGCGATCGTCATGGACGGCAACGGTCGCTGGGCCAAGGAGCGCGGGCTGCCGCGCACCGAGGGCCACAAGGTCGGCGCCGAGCGCGTCCTCGACGTGCTCCAGGGCTCCATCGAGATCGGCGTCCGCAACATCTCCCTGTACGCCTTCTCCACCGAGAACTGGAAGCGCTCGCCCGACGAGGTGCGCTTCCTGATGAACTTCAACCGCGACTTCATCCGCAAGACCCGCGACCAGCTCGACGCGCTCGGCATCCGGGTGCGCTGGGTGGGCCGCATGCCCAAGCTGTGGAAGTCGGTCGCCAAGGAACTCCAGGTCGCCCAGGAGCAGACCAAGGACAACGACCTGCTCACCCTGTACTTCTGCATGAACTACGGCGGCCGGGCCGAGATCGCCGACGCCGCCCAGGCGCTGGCCGAGGACGTGAAGGCGGGCCGCCTCGACCCGTCCAAGGTCAACGAGAAGACCCTCGCGAAGTACCTCTACTACCCGGACATGCCGGACGTCGACCTGTTCCTGCGCCCCAGCGGCGAGCAGCGCACCTCCAACTACCTGATCTGGCAGAGCGCGTACGCCGAGATGGTCTTCCAGGACGTGCTGTGGCCCGACTTCGACCGCCGTGACCTGTGGCGGGCCTGCATCGAGTTCGCCTCCCGCGACCGGCGCTTCGGCGGGGCGGTCCCGAACGAGGAACTCCTCGCCATGGAGGCCGACATGAAGGGCGATTCCACTTCGTAGCCACCGGCGATTCACGGGGGCCGCCGAGGATGCGGGACTCATGAGACGTCTCACGCCCGTCCTCGCCCTCGGCGCCCTGCTGCTCACCGCGCTGCCGGCGCACGCCGCCGACGCCCCCGCCCACCGGGACTCCTACGGCACCAAGGCGCCCTACGCGCCCGAGCAGGACCCGCGCACGTACCAGCGGCCCCCGGCCGGTTTCGTCCCCGTCCTCACCGAGAACGTCTCCCGGCACGGCTCCCGCTCCGCCACCGGCAGCGAGGACGGCGACCTCATCCTCGCCCTGTGGGACAAGGCCGAGGCCGAGGGCCAACTCACCCGCAGGGGCGAGGAGTTCGGACCGACGGTCCGGGCCCTGCAGGCGGCCATGGCCGAGGTCGGCCACGGCAACCTCAGCGGCCGCGGCAAGCAGGAGCTGAAGGACACGGCCACGCGTCTGCACCAGCGGCTGCCCTCCCTGTTCGGGAGGATCGCCGCGGACGGCGAGAAGATCGACGTGGTCAGCTCCGGCCAGGGCCGGGCCGTCGACAGCGGCACCGCGTTCACGGACGCCCTCACCGACGCCGACCCGGCGCTCAAGCCGCTGATCGGGCCCGCCCGCACCGACAAGGACCTGCTGTACTTCCACAAGGCGGCGGGCGGTGCGGCCTACCGCGACTACATCGCGCACGACCAGCGCCTCGCGGACACCCTGAAGTCGATCACCGACCAGCCGCGCACGCACCGGGCCGCCCGCACCGTCCTGAGCAGGCTCTTCAAGGACGCCTTCGTCGAGCGGATCGCCGACCGGGTCGGCGCCGCCCAGGCCGTCTACCACCTGTACGCCATCGCCCCCGCGATGAGCGGGGAGAGCCCCGGGGGCGAGGGCTGGGGCATGGAGCGGTACATCTCCCGCTCCGACGCCGCCTGGTTCGGTTACCTCGGCGACGTCGAGGACTTCTACGAGAAGGGTCCCGGCTTCGCCGACAGCGACATCACCTACAAGATGGCGGGCGTCCTCCTCGACGACTTCTTCGAGCAGGCCGAGGCCAAGCGGAACGGCACCAGCGACCTCGGCGCCGAACTGCGCTTCACCCACGCCGAGGAGATCATCCCGCTGGCGGCGCTGATGGGCCTGCCGGGCAGCACGCGGCCGGCGACGCCGGGAGAGCCGTACACGTACGCGGACAACCCCTGGCGGGGCGCCTCGGTGGCCCCCCTGGGCGCCAACATCCAGTGGGACGTCTTCCAGAAGGGCGACCGCTACCTGGTGCGGATGCTCTACAACGAGAAGGAGACGGCCTTCAGGTCCGGCTGCCACCCGGTCGGCAAGGGCAGCAAGTTCTACGACCTGGACGAACTGGAACGCTGCTTCGGGCGTGGCTGAAAGACGCCTGTACGATCCCGCCTCGTGGTCATGGACATGGGGCGGGACGCCGAACAGGACGTGGTCGAGCTGGTGTACCAGCCGCAGGCGATTACGTGGGGGCGCTGCTGCAACCTGACCCGGGCCTGAGCGTCAGTTCCCGGCGGAGGCGCACTCCGCGCACGTGCCGAAGATCTCCACGGTGTGTGCCACGTTGACGTACCCGTGCTCCGCCGCGATCGCCTCCGCCCACTTCTCCACCGCCGGGCCCTCGACCTCGACCGCCTTGCCGCAGGAGCGGCAGACGAGGTGGTGGTGGTGTTCGCCGGAGGAGCAGCGGCGGTAGACGGACTCGCCGTCGGAGGTGCGCAGGACATCGACCTCGCCGGCGTCGGCGAGGTTCTGGAGGGTGCGGTAGACCGTGGTCAGGCCGACCGAGTCGCCCTTGTGTTTGAGCATGTCGTGCAGTTCCTGCGCGCTGCGGAACTCGTCGACCTCGTCCAGGGCCGCCGCCACGGCGGCCCGCTGCCGGGTGGCGCGGCCCTTCACGGGCGGTCCAGCGGTCGTCACCGGTTGCCTCCTTTGGTGGCTCGCTCGCCTGTGGAGCGCCTGTCTCCCAAGCTCACGTCTCGCGTCTGCCCGGGCCATTCTGCCAGCCCGGGCCGTGCGCGGTCAGACGCCGACCTCGTCGGAGGCCCCCCGGGTGGCCGGAATCGAGCACTCCGCCGGGTCGCCCGCGGGCTGTGCCGCGGCGGCCGCGCGGGCGCGTCGGCGGGCCAGCGGGGTGGCCAGGGCGGTGAGGACGACGAACGCGCCGATGGTCAGCAGGACGACCGTCGCACCGGGCGGCACGTCCTGGTAGAAGGAGGTGACGGCGCCGCCGACCGACACGGTGACGCCGATGGCGACGGCGATCGCGAAGGTCGCGGCGAAGCTGCGGGTGAGCTGCTGCGCGGCGGCGACCGGTACGACCATGAGCGCGGAGACCAGGATCAGGCCGACCACCCGCATGGCGACGGTCACCGTGACGGCCGCGGTGATGGCGACGAGCAGGTTCAGGGCGCGCACCGGCAGCCCGGTGACCCGTGCGAACTCCTCGTCCTGGCTGACCGCGAACAGCTGGCGGCGCAGCCCGAGGGTCACGGCGACCACGAACGCGGCGAGGATCACGATCGCGGTCACGTCCGAGGGCGCGACCGTCGACAGCGAGCCGAACAGGTACGACATCAGGTTGGCGTTGGAGCCGCCCGGTGCGATGTTGACGAACATCACGCCGCCGGCCATGCCGCCGTAGAAGAGCATCGCCAGGGCGATGTCGCCGCGTGCCTTCCCGTACCAGCGGATCAGCTCCATCAGGACCGAGCCGAGCGCGGAGACGGCCGTGGCCATCCACACCGGCGAGGCGTGCAGCAGGAAGCCGAGGCCGACACCGGTCATCGCCACGTGCCCGATGCCGTCGCCCATCAGGGGCTGGCGGCGCTGGACCAGGTAGATGCCGATCGCGGGCGCGGTGATGCCGACCAGGACGGCCGCGAGGAGCGCCCGCTGCATGAAGGCGTAGTTCAGGAGGTCCATCAGCTCAGCAGTCCCGTGCGGATCGGTTCGGCACCCGTGGGCGCGTGCGGGTGTACGTGGTCGTGGCCGGGCAGGGCGTGCTGGCCGACCGCCTGCGGCGGCGGCCCGTCGTGCACCACGCAGCCGTCGCGCAGAACGACCGCGCGGTCGATCAGCGGCTCCAGGGGCCCCAGTTCGTGCAGGACGAGCAGGACCGTGGCACCGGCCGCCACCTGCTCGCGGAGCGTGCGGGCGAGCACCTCCTGGCTGGCCAGGTCGACGCCCGCCATCGGCTCGTCCATGATCAGCAGCTCCGGCTCGGCGGCCAGGGCGCGGGCGATCAGCACCCGCTGGTGCTGGCCGCCGGAGAGCGCGGTCACCGAGTCCTTGGCGCGGTCCGCCATGCCGACCAGCTCCAGGGCGCGGGCGACGGCCTCGCGGTCGGCCCTGCGGAAGAAGCCGAAGCGGGTGCGGGCCAGACGGCCCGAGGAGACGATCTCGGTCACCGTGGCGGGGACCCCGCCGGCGGCCGTGGTGCGCTGCGGTACGTAGCCCACGCGCGCCCAGTCGCAAAAGCTGCGGCGCGGGGTGCCGAACAGCTCGATCGTGCCGCCGCTCACCGGGACCTGGCCGATGACGCTGCGCACGGCCGTCGACTTGCCGGAGCCGTTCGCGCCGAGCAGCGCGACGACCTCGCCGGCGCGCACGGTCAGGTCGATGCCGCGCAGCACCGGGCGCGAGCCCAGTTCCGCCCGCACCCCGCGCAGGGCTATGACGGGCTCTCCCATGGTGTCGTCCTCCGTGCCGGTCACTGGGCGCCCAGGGCGTGCTGGAGCGCCTTGAGGTTGGCTTCCTGGACCGAGAAGTAGTCCTTGCCGCGGGACTTGGCGGTGATGCCCTCCAGCGGGTCGAGGACGTCCGTCTTCAGACCCGTGTCGCCCGCGATCGTCTTCGCGGTCCTGTCGCTGACGAGCGTCTCGTAGAAGACGGTGGTGACTCCGTCGGCCCTGGCCATGTTCTCCAGGTCCTTCACGCGCGCGGCGCTGGGCTCGGACTCGGGGTCGAGGCCGTTGATGGCCTCTTCGGTCAGGCCGTAGCGCTCGGCGAGGTAGCCGAAGGCGGCGTGCGTGGTGATGAAGACCTTGGTCCTCGTGTGCGCGAGGCCGTCCTTGAACTGTCCGTCCAGGTCGTTCAGCTTGGTGACCAGGGCCGTGGTGTTCTTCCTGTAGTCGGCCGCGTGCTTGGGGTCGGCCTTTTCGAAGGCCTTGCCGACGCCCTCGGCGACCTGGGCGTAACGCACCGGGTCGAGCCAGATGTGCGGGTCTTTGCCGCCGGACTCCTCGCCCTGGTGCGTGTCGTGCGCGGCCGCGTGGCCGCCGACCTCGTTGCCGTGCTGCTCCAGTGTGGTCAGCGAGGCGGCGTCGATCTTCGTCTTCACCGGGGACTGGGCCACCGCGGCGTCGACGGAGGGCTGGAGGTTCTTCAGGTACAGGACCGCGTCGGACTCCTGGAGCCCGGCGATCTGCTGCGGGCTGATCTCCAGGTCGTGCGGCTCCTGGCCGGGGGAGGTGAGCGTGGTGACGTGGACGTGGCTGCCGCCGATCCGCTCGGCCAGGAAGGCCATCGGATAGAACGACGCGACGACGTCGAACTTGCTGGTGTTGGCCGCTGCCGCGGTGTCACCGGAACAGGCGGTGAGCGAGCCCAGCCCGAGGGCGGTGACCGCGGTCGCAGCGGCCGCGGATATGAGGCGGCGTCGTACGTTCATGACAGTCATTTTCAACAAATATGGAAACCGTTGTCAACAAGCCTGGTGGGGAGCGTGGAGAGGGGGGCCGATTTGGCCGAGGGGGAGCCTGCGCCGGTAACCTGAATCATTCGCTGGAAGCATCTCGCTTCAACGCCCGTCGACGTAATGAAGAGAGCACCGTGGCCGCCGACAAGATCGACACCATCGTCAGCCTGAGCAAGCGCCGTGGCTTCGTTTTCCCGTGCAGTGAGATCTACGGCGGACAGCGTGCCGCCTGGGACTACGGACCGCTGGGTGTCGAGCTCAAGGAGAACATCAAGCGTCAGTGGTGGCGCTACATGGTGACGTCGCGCGAGGACGTCGTCGGTATCGACTCGTCCGTGATCCTGGCCTCCGAGGTCTGGGTCGCCTCCGGTCACGTCGCCACCTTCACGGACCCGCTGACCGAGTGCACCGCCTGTCACAAGCGGTTCCGCGCCGATCACCTGGAAGAGGCGTACGAGGAGAAGAAGGGCCGCGCCCCCGAGAACGGCCTGGCCGACATCAACTGCCCGAACTGCGGCAACAAGGGCCAGTTCACCGAGCCCAAGCAGTTCTCGGGTCTGCTCTCCACCCACCTCGGCCCCACCCAGGACTCCGGCTCCGTCGCCTACCTGCGCCCCGAGACCGCCCAGGGCATCTTCACCAACTTCGCCCAGGTGCAGACCACCTCGCGCCGCAAGCCGCCGTTCGGCATCGCGCAGATGGGCAAGTCCTTCCGCAACGAGATCACGCCCGGCAACTTCATCTTCCGCACCCGCGAGTTCGAGCAGATGGAGATGGAGTTCTTCGTCAAGCCGGGCGAGGACGAGACGTGGCAGGAGTACTGGATGGAGCAGCGCTGGAACTGGTACACGGGCCTGGGCCTGCGCACTGAGAACATGCGCTGGTACGAGCACCCGAAGGAGAAGCTCTCCCACTACTCCAAGCGCACCGCCGACATCGAGTACCGCTTCCAGTTCGGCGGCAGCGAGTGGGGCGAGCTGGAGGGTGTCGCCAACCGGACGGACTACGACCTGGGCGCGCACTCGAAGGCCTCGGGCCAGGACCTGTCGTACTTCGACCAGGAGGCCGGCGAGCGCTGGACGCCGTACGTCATCGAGCCCGCCGCCGGTGTCGGCCGCACCATGCTGGCCTTCCTGCTCGACGCCTACGTCGAGGACGAGGCGCCGAACGCCAAGGGCAAGATGGAGAAGCGGACGGTGCTGCGCCTCGACCACCGTCTGGCCCCGGTGAAGGTCGCGGTGCTCCCGCTGTCCCGCAACCCCGAGCTGTCCCCGAAGGCCAAGGGGCTCGCCCAGGCGCTGCGCCAGCACTGGAACATCGAGTTCGACGACGCCGGCGCCATCGGCCGCCGCTACCGCCGTCAGGACGAGATCGGTACGCCGTACTGTGTGACCGTCGACTTCGACACGCTCGAGGACAATGCGGTGACCGTTCGTGAGCGGGACTCGATGAAGCAGGAGCGGGTTTCGCTGGACCAGATCGAGGGGTACCTCGCCAGCCGTCTGCTGGGCTGCTGAGGTTCGCTGCGGCTGACGTCCGGGGGCTCTGCCCCCGGACCCCCGTATTCTTCGCCCACCCTCCAACCGACTCGCTCGGCTGGAGGGTGGGCGTTCTGGTTGCAGGGGCCGTTCGTCCGGTCGGCTCGGTCTGTCGGTGGGTGTTTCCGGTTACAGGTCCAGGTCCACGTAGAGCGACGCGTGGTCGGACGCCTCGTTGAGTTTCGAGGTCACCGTGTCGAAGGACTTGATGCCGTCCGCGAAGATTCCGCGGGTCTCCAGCCCCACGTGCTGCACCTGGTGCCACAGCGGCGGCGGAAGCAGCAGGTAGTCGAGCTTGTCCCGGGGTGAGGCGCACTTCCCGTGGGTGCCGGGGTCCCCGTGGTAGGAGCGGTGGCTCATCACATCGCGCAGACCGGTGTCCAGCAGCTCCGCGACCGCTTCGCTCTCCGGGTCGTCGTTGAGATCTCCGGCGACCATGACGTGCGGGGTGCGCTCCGCGGCCTCCCGGTAGATGTCCGCGACCCGCTTCGCCTGGGCCAGCCGCAGCTCCGGATCGTCCTGGAACTTGCTCTTGAGGTGGTTGCCGAGGATCACCAGCGGCGATCCGTCGAGCTGGATCTCGAACTCGGGGCAGTCACGGCTGAACAGCCTGTCGGCGGGACGTTCCGGGTCGGTGTCGAAGATGTGGGACCGGACGGACGTGATCGGGTGACGGCTGAGGATCCCGATGTCGATGCCCCGGGCGTCGTTGCCGTCGACCAGCAGGTTGTACGGGTACGGCCGCCTGCCCAGCGCCCCTGCCAGGACCTGGGTGTTGAAGCGTTCCAGGGTGAGCCGGTCCTCGACCTCCACCGTCAGCAGGATGTCGGCGTCGACCTCCGAGACCACCCGGGCGGTGTTCCGCACCACGCTCAGGTCGAGGTCCTCCTGCCCGAGTTCGGCCCAGCCTGCCCACGAGGCGCGGCCGCCGGCCGTGATCTCGACGGCGGGGTCGTTCGCCGGCCCGGACGTCTCGAACAGCCCGGAGCGCTTGCCCGGGCGGGACTGGTTGATGAGGATCGGCGGCGGGTTCTTCGGGTCGATGTCGTACGCCCTGTACGTCTTGATGAGCCGGGCGATCTCCTTCTTGTCGTCGTCCGTGTACGCCGGCAGGTCGAGGAGTGCGACCAACTTGTCGAAGTCCCTGAGGATTTCCTCCCGCTTCGCCGGCTCCGGGAGGCGGAAGGCCGTGGGACGGCGGAAGAGGTTCTCCATGTTGAAGGTGGCGATGCGGATGCTCATGGCAGGCCTCCTCGGCGGCGCGAGAGCACCGCACGGTCGACGGCAGGCGCCGCCTCGGTGACTGCTCGCCGACAACTTCCATTCTCCGAGCGTCCCCGAACCGTGTCCAACGGAGTCGGTCACCCCGCCCGTGCCCGCCCGCCCCTTCCGGTGCCCGTCCTGTCTTCCGTTGTCCGCCCGTGCCTTCCGGTGCCCGTCCGTGCCTGCCGTTCCCTCTGACTCCCAAAGGACATTGGTCCTCCATGGCGCACCGGGATTGGCCCTGTCCCGGCACCGCCCCCGTCGCGAGGGTGGCCCCATGAGTCCTGCCTTCCTGCTGACCACCCTGATCGTCGTCGTCACCCCGGGCACCGGCGTCGTCTACACCCTCGCCGCCGCGCTCTCCCACGGCCGCCGCGCGAGCATCGTCGCCGCCTTCGCCTGCACGCTCGGGATCGTCCCGCACGTCCTGGCCACCGTCACCGGACTGGCCGCGCTGCTGAACGCGAGCGCGGCGGCCTTCCAGGTGGTGAAGTACGCCGGTGTCGCCTATCTGCTCCACATGGCGTGGGCCACGCTCCGGGACAAGGAGGCGATCGTGGTCGAGCGGGACCCGGCCGCCGCCGGTCCGCTCCGGCTGATCGTCCGGGGCGTGCTGGTCAACATCCTCAACCCGAAGCTGACGATCTTCTTCCTCGCGTTCCTGCCGCAGTTCGTCGACCCCGGCCGGCCGCACGCCCTGCCGCGCATGCTCGCGCTCAGCGGCGTCTTCATGCTGCTGACCTTCGTCGTCTTCGCCGCCTACGGCATCCTGGCCGCATCCGTGCGCAGCCACATCACCTCACGTCCGCGTGTGATGACGTGGCTGCGCAGGAGCTTCGCCGGGTCCTTCGTGGCGCTCGGCGCGAAGCTGGCGCTGACCGCCCGCTGACGTCAACGCCCTTGCAGCGCCTTGACGTTGTCGCCGAAGGTCCAGTTCTTCGAGCCGTCCCAGTTGACCGACCAGGTCATCAGGCCCTTGAGCGAGCTGCCGTAGTGCTTCCAGGCCTGGGAGACCAGTGCGGGCGACATGTAGCCGCCGCCCGCGCCCGGCTGCGCGGGCAGGCCCGGCACCTGCTTGTCGTACGGCACCCGGATCGTCGTGCCCTGCACCACCAGGCCCTTGTCGAGGCAGTCGGTCTGTGCGGTGAAGCCGGCCACCGTGCCCGCCGAGTAGGAGTCGCCGGAGCAGCCGTACATGCTGCCGTTGTAGTACTGCATGTTCAGCCACCACAGGCGGCCGTTGTCCGCGTACTTCTTGATGACGGGCAGGTACGCGCCCCAGATCGAGCCGTAGGTGATGCTGCCGCCGGTGACGTACGCGGTCTCCGGGGCCATGGTCAGGCCGAAGCCGGAGGGCATCTGGGCCAGGATGCCGTCGATGATGCGGATCAGGTTGGCCTGGGACGCGGAGGGCCGGGTGATGTCCCCGCTGCCCGTCAGGCCGGTCTCGATGTCGATGTCGATGCCGTCGAAGTTGTACTTCTTCAGGATGGGGACGACGGTCGCGACGAACCGGTCGGCGACGGCGGAGGAGTTCAGGTCGATACCGGCCGCCGCACCGCCGATGGAGAGCAGGATCGTCTGGCCGGACGCCTTGGCCGCGCACATCTCGGCGGGCGTGGCCACCTTCACGCCGCTGTCCATGCCGTCCTCCCACAGGGCCGTGCCGTCCGAGCGGATGACCGGGAACGCCGCGTCGATCACGTTGTAGCCGTGCGCGGGGATGCGGGAGTCGGTGATCGGGGTCCAGCCGAAGGGCGGGTGGACGCCGTTGGCGGAGCCGTCCCAGTTCTCCCAGTAGCCCTGGAGCACCTTGCCGGCCGGCCGTGACTTCACGGCACAGGTGTCGGCGGCCGAGGCGGTGGGGGCGGTGGCGATCGCGAGCGGGGCGAGGACGGCCGTGGTGAGTGCGGCGGTGAGCAGGCGCAGCGTACGGCGGAGCATGCGGAGCCTCCCGGTGGGGGTGCGGTGAGGTGTCGTAGGCATGACAGTGCGTTGCTCATGACAGTGCATGTGGTCCAGACCTCTCGTCAATAGGTCTGGACCAAGCCGTTCGCGAGGTCGATCAGGTACGGCTGACAAGTATGGACTGACAGATATTGAAATCTGTCACCTGTCATGGCAGGGTGAAGGACATGACGATGCGAACCCGAACCCTCGGAACCACCGGCCCCCAGGTCTCCGCCCTCGGCCTCGGCTGCATGGGCATGTCCGCCCTGTACGGCGACGCCGACCGCGCCGAGTCCGTCGCGACCATTCACGCCGCCCTGGAGGCGGGCGTGACCCTCCTGGACACCGGCGACTTCTACGCCATGGGCCACAACGAGATGCTGATCGGCGAGGCCCTGCGCGGCGCGCCCGCCGCCCGCCGCGAACAGGCGCTGGTCAGCGTGAAGTTCGGCGCCCTGCGCGACCCGGACGGCGGCTGGAGCGGCTACGACGGCCGTCCCGCCGCCGTGAAGAACTTCGCCGCCTACTCCCTCCAGCGCCTCGGCGTCGACCACATCGACGTCTACCGGATCGCCCGCCTCGACCCGGACGTGCCGGTCGAGGAGACCGTCGGCGCGATCGCCGAGCTGATCGAGAAGGGGTACGTCCGGCACATCGGCCTGAGCGAGGTCGGCGCCGAGACCATCCGCCGGGCCGCCGCCACCGCGCCCGTCGCGGACCTCCAGATCGAGTACTCGCTCATCTCCCGCGGCATCGAGCGGTCGATCCTGCCGACCACCCGTGAGCTGGGCATCTCCGTCACCGCGTACGGCGTCCTGTCCCGCGGCCTGATCTCCGGGCACTTCGCCCGCGACCGGCAGCTCGCCGCGAACGACTTCCGTGCGTACTCGCCCCGCTTCCAGGGCGACAACCTCCAGCGCAACCTCGACCTCGTCGACGCGCTCCGCAAGATCGCCGAGGAGAAGGGCGTCACCGTCGCACAGACCGCCATCGCCTGGGTGCTCTCCCGCGGCGAGGACATCGTGCCGCTCGTCGGCGCCCGCACCCGCGAGCGGCTGACCGAGTCGCTGGGCGCGCTGGACGTGACCCTCGACGAGGCCGACCTGGCGGCGATCGAGCAGGCCGTGCCGGCGGACGCGGCGGCCGGCGACCGCTATCCGACCGCGGCCATGGCCCACCTCGACAGCGAGCGCTGACCATGACGCCGGGTACGGTCTAGGGCATGGCACCGCCCACCGAGACCCTGACCGCCGAGCGCATCCTCGAAGCGACCGAGGAGGTGCTGCGCCGCCACGGCCCGGCCAAGGCCACCGTGGTCGACGTGGCCCGCGCGCTCGGCGTCAGCCACGGCAGCGTCTACCGGCACTTCCGTACCAAGGCGGTGCTGCGCGAGGCCGTGACCAAGCGGTGGCTGGACCGGACGTCGGAGAAACTGGCCGTCATCGTCGCCGGGGACGGCACTCCCGAGGAGCGGCTGCGGGCCTGGCTCGCCGCCCTGTTCGAGGCCAAGCGGCACAAGGCCGGTGACGACCCCGAACTGTTCGCCACCTACACGGTGCTCACCGACGAGAACGTCACGGCGGTCGGCGAGCACCTCGCCGACCTGATCGCCCAGCTGACCCGGATCATCGAGGCGGGAGCCGGGTCGGGTGCGTTCACGGTGCCCGACCCGGCCGCCGCGGCCCGGGCCGTCTTCCACGCCACCGGCCGCTTCCACGACCCCTGCTACGCCCGCGAGTGGCAGCAGCCCGGCATCCAGGAGGAGTTCGAGGAGGTCGTGGACCTGCTGGTGCGCGGGCTCACTTCACCTTGACCGTCACGGTGGGCGAGTAGACCTTTCCGGACGAGTTCGCGCCCGCGATCCGCAGATGCTCGGTGCCCTTGGTGTTGAGCTTGGCGATCAGGGCGTACGCGCTGCCCTTCTTGACCTTGGTGGTCGCCCTCAACGAGGTCCACTTGCCGGACTTCTCGTGCTGGAGCACGAGCGGGGTGCCGACCTTCAGGCCCTTGGTGCGTCCGACGAACGCCACCTTGTCACCGGCGTTCACCGATGTCTTGTCGGCCTTGACCGTGATCGAGGCCATGGCGTTGCCGGGGCTGCTGCCGGCGGCGAGGGCTCCGGCCGTCCCGCCGGAGAGCAGCGCCACGGAGAGGGCACCGGCGCCGAGCGCGCGCAGGCAGTGGTGGCGGAGTACGGAGGTCATGTGTGTCTCCCGTCCTGTCGCTCGATGGACCCTCCCAGGCTGGCGTCCGGTCGCGGACCCGGCCACTCGGGACAGGCCGGAAAAGCCTTGCGCTCAGGTAAAAGCCGCAGGTCAGAGCGGTTGGTGGGCGTCTGTAAGCTCACCGTTCCCTTTCGGCGCCGCCCGGCCGGTAGAACGAACGGGCCTCAGTGGGCGTCAGCGGGACGGCTGCCGGGTGGCCGCCGGATCCACCGTCGCCTGATGGGCCTCGGCCAGGTGCTCCTCCGCCTTCAGCCAGGGCAGGAACTGGGCCCCCTTGCGCCAGCCGCAGGTGTCGCAGTGGATCGTGCGCTGTACGCCCGCGCGCCGCACCCGGACCACGTGCTCCCGGCCGTGCTGGTCCCAACGGCTGACCTTGCTCGTGCTGTTGTCCTGCGGCATGACGCCTCCCCGCGTCCGGCACACCCGACCGCAAGGAGTGTGCAGCAGGAGCAACATCAAGAGGGGGGCATTAACGGCGTGTTGGCCAAGCCGTGTCCTCGGCTCAGCCGACCGTGCGGGGCAGCCGCAGACTCAGCAGCCCGGTCAGGACGATCCCGGCCAGCTGCACCAGCAGCGTGACGACCAGCGCGTCCCGCATGCCCTGGTGCGGGACCAGCGAGAGGAAGAGGGTGCCGAGGGTGGCCACACCCAGGGCCAGCGCGGACTGCTGGGTGGTCACCATCACACCGCTGCCGACACCCGCCCGGGCCGGCGGCACCTCGGACATCACGATCCGGAACATGTTGGGGAGCTGGAGCGCCTGCCCGGCCCCGGCGACGGCGGCCCCCGGCAGCAGCGAGGCGAAGCCCAGGTGCGGCCAGGTGCGCCAGGCGGCCAGGACGACCAACAGGACGCCGACGCCCTGCAGGACGGAACCGACGGCGACCACCCGGGTGCCGTACCGGGCGATCAGCCGCGGTCCGGCCAGGGAGACGAAGAGGAACGTGACGGCCATCGGCGTCAGCGCGAGCCCCGCGGGTACCGGCCCGAGCCCGGCGCCCCGCTGCAGCGCCAGCGCGATCACGAACATGAACCCGCTGAAGCCGATCGAGAACGGCAGTATCAGCACGAGCCCGCGCCGCAGCGACGCCACCGCGAACAGGCTCGGCGGCACCAGCGGAGTCCGGCCCTGCCGGTCCGCCCGCCGCTCCACCGCGTAGAACGCGCCCGCGGCGAAGGGGAACGCGGCAAGCGACAGCCACGTCCACAGCGGCCAGCCCGTCGCCCGGCCCTCGGTGAGCGGGGCGAGCAGCGTCAGCAGGGACACGGCGAGCAGGATCGTGCCGGGGACGTCGACGGGTTCCGGGTGCTGCGAGCGGGTCTCCGGCACGAACCGCACGGCCAGCACCAGCCCCACCAGGACGACCGGCACGTTGACCAGGAAGATCGCCCGCCACCCGCTGCCGGCCACATCGGCGGCGACCAGCACACCGCCCAGGATCTGTCCCGCCACCATCGACAGCCCGGCCGTCGCGCCGTACAGGCTCATGGCCCGGGCCCGGCGGGGCCCGCTCGTGGCGGCCTGGATGGTGGCGAGCACCTGCGGCAGCATGGCCGCGGCCGACGCCCCCTGCACGACCCGCGCCGTGACCAGACTCCAGGCGCCCGGGGCCAGACCGCAGGCCAGCGAGGTCACCCCGAAGGCGGCCATACCGGCGAGGAACAGCCGGCGCCGCCCGAACAGGTCCCCGAGCCGCCCGCCGAGCACGAGCAGCACGGCGTAGGCGACCCCGTATCCGGCCACGACCAGCTCCAGCACGGCCTCGCCCGCCGAGAGATCGGCACCGATGGCCGGCAGGGCGACATTGACGATGAAGAAGTCGACCAGCGGCAGCGCCGCGGCCAGCAGAACGGTGAACAGCCCCGGCCCGCTCAGCGCGGGCGTCGCCACCGGGGCACGCACAGCAGGAGTCGTAGCGATCTGTGTCATGCCCCCGAGCCTGCGCTCGTGCTCAGACGGGTACCAGAGTGTCCTGATCCTGGTAGCGGAACTACCTGGAAACAGGCTGCTCCTGGGTGTCCCGGGAGCCGGGCGCCCCGGTCGGGGCGGGCCCGGGAACCGATGCCGAGGAGGCGGCGTCTTGGGGGGAACAAGATCGACAACGAGCGCGGAGGAGTTCGACATGACCGGCACCGCCACCCGTTACCTCTATCTCGCGCGGCACGGGGAGGCGTCGCCGGACGAGAGCGGGCTGACGGAGAGCGGGCGCCGGCAGGCGACGCTTCTCGGGGAACGCCTGAGCGCCGTCCCCTTCGCGGCCGTCCACCACGGCCCGCTGCCCCGCGCGGAGCAGACCGCCCGCCTGATCGCGGACCGGCTCAAGGACGTTCCGGTGCATGTCTCGGACATCGCGGGTGACTACGTCCCCCATGTGCCCGGCAGGGACGAGCTCCCGGCGGAATCGGCGGACCTCTACCTCCGCTTCCTGGAGGGTGCCACCGCCGAGGAGCGGGAGCAGGGACCCGTGCTGGCCCGGCAGGCGCTGGATCTGTTCACCGGGCCGGCGGACGGCGAGGAGGACCGGCACGAACTGGTCGTCACCCACAACTTCCTTCTCGCCTGGCTCGTCCGGGACGCCATGTACGCGCCGAAGTGGCGCTGGCTCGGCCTCAACCACGCCAACGCCGCCCTCACGGTCATCCGCTACGCGCCGGGCCGGGCGCCCTCCGTCCTCGTCTCCAACGACATGCGGCATCTGCCCGCCGAACTGCGCTGGACCGGTTTTCCCGACGACCAGCACATCTGACCGGCCGCGCGGTCCCGGGCCGGCGAACCGGCACCGCGCCACCCCTGCGCGAAGGGACCCGCACCGCGCCACCCCCGTACGAGGCAACTCGCATCGCGCCGCCTCCGGGCGAGGGGACCCGCACCGCGCCACCCCCCTGCCCGAAGGGGCCCGCACCGTGCCTTCCTCCAGGCAGGTGGTCGAGCCTCCGTATCCTGGTACAAGGACCACCTGGAAACAGGATCCGCACGGCGGCACCCTGGAGAGATGACGACCATGGCCCAGGAGACCGGCGCCCCGGCGACGCGGGGCTCGGAGATCCGGCGGCACGAGCTGGCCGCCTTCCTGCGCAGCCGGCGCGAGCGCATCACGCCCGAGCAGGTGGGGCTGCCGCGCGGTGTGCGGCGCCGCACACCGGGGCTGCGCCGGGAGGAGGTCGCCCAGCTCTCCGCGGTCGGCGTCACCTGGTACACCTGGCTCGAACAGGCCCGCAACATCCAGGTCTCCGTGCAGGTCCTGGACGCCCTCGCCCGCACCCTGATGCTGGACGCCAGCGAGCGCGCCCACCTCTTCCGGCTGGCCGGGGCCGCCGATCCGACCCCCGCCGCGAGCTGCCCCAGCGTCACCCCGGCCCTGCGGGAGATGCTCCGCGGGCTGGAGCCGATCCCCGCCTGCATCCAGAACAGCCGGTACGACATCCTCGCCTACAACCGCACCTACGCCCGCCTGCTGGGCGACCTGGAGTCGGTCCCGCCGGAGGACCGCAACTGCATGCTCCTCGTGCACACCAACAGCGAATGGCGCGCGGCGATCGTGCACCTGGAGGACAGCATGCGCCTGATGGCCGCCCGGCTGCGCGCCTCCATGGCCGGCCACCTTGGCGAGCCCGCCTGGAAGATGCTGCTCAGGCGTCTGGAGGCCGAGTCCCCGGAGTTCCGCGAGAACTGGGAACGACACGAGGTCGTGGGCAACCGCACCAAGATCAAGGAGTTCCTCAACCCGTACGTGGGCCACCTGACCTTGGAACACACGGACCTGTGGCTGGGACCGGAGGCCGGGGCGCGGATGGTGACGTACACCCCCAAGAACGAGGAGACGCGCAGGCGCCTGGAGATGCTGCAGGAGCTGGCACAGGGGAGCCAGGTCCCTTAGGGCCTCTCTTGCGGGGCCTCTCCTTCGGAGCCTGCCGGGATCGCCATGAGGCGCCGTGACGTGAAGCCGGCCCGATCCGGAAGGGAGACCCCGGGCGCCGCCGGTCAGTGGCCGTGGGGGTGCTCGTGGCCGTGGTCGTCGCGGTGGTCGTGGCCCGGCGGGCGTCGCGCCAGCGCACGGGTGCGTGCGCTCACCTCGTCCGGGGAGACGACGCGCAGGCCGGCGAGCACGTCCTCCAGCGCGGCCAGCCAGAGTCGGTAGTACGGATACGGCTCGGCCCGGGCGGCAGAGGTCTCCCAGGCGGCGATCCGGGCGACCAGCGCGGCCTGGAACCGCGGCCAGGTGAAGGCGCCCGCCTCGTACAGGCTCACGGCCATGCCGAAGGCGCGGCTCTCCCAGGGCTCGGCGAACACCAGCTCGCCGTTGGACCGCGGTGGTGCGGCCGGGCCCCCGATGTCCAGCGGCGCGGTCACGGCGCCGCCACCCTGGCCACGCCGACCATCGCGTCCCGGGTCACCAGCGGCACGAGCTGTTCCTCGGTCAGATGCCCGGTGCCGGCCGGACGCTCGGGCAGGACCAGCCAGCGCACCTCGCTGGTGGAGTCGTGGACGGTGATCCGTACGTCGTCACCGAGTTCGAGTCCCATCTCGGACAGCACCGTGCGGGGCTCCTTGACCACGCGTGCGCGGTAGGCGGGGTCCTTGTACCAGCTGGGCGGCAGACCGAGCACCGGCCACGGGTAGCACGAACACAGGGTGCACACCACGACGTGGTGGGTGGTCGGGGTGTTCTCCACCACGACGATGTGTTCGCCCTGCGGCCCCGAGAAGCCGAGTTCCGCGATGGCCGCCGTGCCGTCGTCGAGCAGCCGCCGCCGGTACTCCGGGTCGGTCCAGGTCCTGGCGACGACCTTGGCGCCGTTGAGCGGGCCCACGTTGGTCTCGTAGGTGGCGATGAGCCCGTTCATCACCGCCGGGTCGATCAGGCCCCGCTCGGTGAGCAGCTGTTCGAGTGCCTCGGTGCGCAGGGCCACGGGAACGGACGCGTCCGGGCCGCCGTGGGCGGTGGTCATCAGGTGGTCTCCAGATAGCTCTCGTACATCTCCACGGTGAGCCCGAAGGGTTCGGCGCCGGGGCCCCACAGCTCGCGCGAGTCGAACCGCACCGAGTAGACGTGCTGCGGGTTCTCGCCCAGGAAGTGGGCGTTGGTGTCCGGCAGCACGGCAGCGGGCCGGACCGCCTCGACGGTGCCGGTGTGTCCCCGTGCGTAGCCCGGCAGCCGGGTGTGCCCCGGGACCGGCTCGCCCCTGGCCCGTACCCGCTCGCCCACGGCGAAGGCCGGCGTGGTGTCCACGGAGCGCAGCGAGCCCTCGGCGGCCGGCGTGTGGGCGGGTACGGAGGGCTCGGGGACCGGCGGCTCCCGGACACGCTCGCCGCGCAGGTTGCGGGTGCGGGCGCCGATCGCGCCCGGTGCCAGGACGGACCTCTCGGTGAGCATCAGCTCCGCGCCGTTGAGCCAGCGCCCGTAGTAGCCGTCGTCCAGGTAGGCGGCCCGGTCCAGGCGCTCCAGTGCGTGCCGGAAGGCGTCCGGGTTGATGCCGCCGCTCGCGATCCGGCTGGAGAGGATCGCCAGCGCGAAGGCCCGGCCCTGCCAGGGCTCCCCGAAGACCGGCTCGTCACGTCCGGGCGGACGAACGGGACCCCATCCCGAGGTGCCGCCCATATCGGCGATACCCTCCATGGCGCCACTTCCCGAATGGTTACAAAACGGACTCGACACCTGAATCGTATGTGCCAGGTGTCGTCCGCGCCGCGAGGGCGGCTCCCGCGGCGGGGCCGCTAGGAGGCCCCCACGACCTCCCGCACCTCGGGCGACGACAGGTTCTTTGCAGTGCGCTCGGCGGTCCGTCGCGCCCAGCGTCCGCTGGTGACCGCCCCGAGGACCAGAACGGCCAGGCCGCACCCCGTGAGGATCCACCACCCGGGCCGGGCGGCCGACACGAACGTCTCCCGGTACGACGACGAGCCCACCCCGGAAGCGAGTACGGCCCCCACGACCGCCACGCCCAGCGTCTGCCCCAGCTGCCGGCTCGTGGAGGCGACGGCGGCCGCGACCCCGGCCTGCGCCCTCGGCATCCCGGACACCGCCGTGTTGGTGATCGGCGCGTTCACGAACCCGAAGCCGATGCCGAACAGCACGTACCCCGCGAACAGCGTGGCGTTCGACGTCTCCGCCTCGAAGGCCGCGAACAGCACCCCGCTCGCGGTCATCGCGGTGCCGGCCACCAGCAGCGGCAGCCGCGGCCCCCGGCTCCCCACCAGCCGCCCGGACAGCGGTGCGCACAGGAACGTCGGCGCGGCCAGCGGCAGCATCCACAGGCCCGCGTGCCGGGCGTCCAGGCCGCGCACGTTCTGCAGGTACAGCGTGGACAGGAACAGGAAGCCGCCCAGCGCCGCGAATGCGCTGATCGCTATCGCGGTCGCGCCACTGAACGGCGCGGACCGGAAGAAGCGCAGGTCGATGAGGGGTTCGTCGCGCCGGGGCTCGTACCACAGCAGCCCCAGCAGGGCGGCGCACGCCACCGCGCCGAAGGGCAGGACCGTGCCGGGACCCGAGCTCGGTGCCTGGATGATCGCGTACGTCAGCGAGCCGAACAGGGCGATCACCAGCACCTGGCCCACCGGGTCGGGGCGGCGGGCCTTGGGCGCGCGGGACTCGGGGACGAAGCGCAGGGTGAGCAGCAGGGCCGCGAGGCCGACCGGGAGGTTGATCCAGAAGATCGAACGCCAGCCGACCGACTCCACGAGCAGGCCGCCGACCAGCGGGCCGGCCGCCATGGAGATGCCGACCACGGCGCCCCACACGCCGATGGCGCGGGCACGCTCACGCGGGTCGGTGAACGTGTTGGTGATGATCGACATGGCGACCGGGTTGAGCATCGAGCCGCCGACCGCCTGGACCATACGGAAGACGATCAGCAGCTCCAGACTCGGTGCGAGCGAGCACAGCAGCGAACCGATCGAGAAGACCACCAGACCGGCCATGAAGACCCGCTTGCGGCCGATGCGGTCGGCCGTCGAGCCCGCCAGCATCAGCAGCGAGGCCAGCACCAGCGTGTACGCGTCGATCGTCCACTGCAGGCCGGAGGTGGCGGCGTGCAGTTCGCGCTGCAGCGAGGGCAGCGCGACGTTCAGCACGGTGTTGTCGAGGCTCACGATGAGAAGGCTCATGCAGCAGATCGCGAGCACGAGCATGCGTCTGCGGTGGCTCAGCTCGGGCATGCATACCATCCTACGCCGATTTCAATAGTGTCTCTAACTAATGACTATTACATGGTCACGGCGATCGCAAGCCCGCGACCAGGCCCCAGCCGGGTACCCGGGCGGTGCTCGTCCGGGTACCGGAACCAACGGGAACCGGTGCATGACCCGTCCACGACCCGTACGCGGCCGGTCCATGACCCGTGCACGGCGGGGCGGCACCTGGACGCCGGGACCCTCGCACCCTGTGGCTGACCCCGCGGACACCGGCCCACCGGGTGGTCGCCCACGTCCCCGCCGACGGGGGCGGCGGGCGGCGGCCGGAGCGGCCGGCGGAGCTGTCCGGCGGGTGAGGGACAATGGTTCCTTGCCTCCTGCCGTACATCCGCCCCGGAGCCGTCTGATGACCCACCCGCTCTCCATCGGCCCGCACGCCGTCGTACCGCCTGTCGTGCTCGCACCCATGGCGGGGATCACCAACGCGCCCTTCCGCACCCTGTGCCGGGAGTTCAGCGGCGGCAAGGGCCTGTTCGTCAGCGAGATGATCACGACGCGGGCGCTGGTCGAGCGCAACGAGAAGACCATGCAGCTGATCCACTTCGACGCGACCGAGAAGCCGCGCTCGATCCAGCTGTACGGCGTCGACCCGGCGACCGTCGGCAAGGCCGTCCGCATGATCGCGGAGGAGGACCTGGCCGACCACATCGACCTGAACTTCGGCTGCCCGGTCCCCAAGGTCACGCGGAAGGGCGGCGGCTCGGCCCTCCCCTACAAGCGGAACCTGCTGCGCGCGATCCTGCGCGAGGCGGTCTCCGGCGCCGGCGACCTCCCGGTGACCATGAAGATGCGCAAGGGCATCGACGACGACCACATCACCTACCTGGACGCCGGCCGTATCGCCGTCGAGGAGGGCGTCACGGCGATCGCGCTGCACGGCCGCACCGCCGCCCAGCACTACGGCGGCACCGCCGACTGGGACGCCATCGCCCGCCTCAAGGAGCACGTGCCGGAGATCCCCGTGCTCGGCAACGGCGACATCTGGTCGGCCGAGGACGCGCTGCGGATGGTGCGGGAGACCGGCTGCGACGGGGTGGTCGTGGGCCGCGGCTGCCTCGGGCGGCCCTGGCTGTTCGCGGATCTGGTGGCGGCCTTCGAGGGGGGCACGGGAGCCCGTTCCGGAGGCACCGATGGAGGCGGTGCGCGGCCTTCGCTGCGCGAGGTCGCCGACGTCATGGTCCGGCATGCGACGCTGCTCGGAGAGTGGATCGGCGACGAGTCGCGGGGCGTCATCGACTTCCGCAAGCACGTCGCCTGGTACCTGAAGGGCTTCGCGGTCGGCTCCGAGATGCGCAAGCGGCTCGCGATCACCTCCTCGCTGGAGGAGCTGCGGGCCGGTCTCGACGAGCTCGACCTCGACCAGGCGTGGCCCGTCGGTGCTGATGGGCCGCGCGGGCGGACGTCGGGCAACAACCGGGTGGTGCTGCCGGACGGGTGGCTGAAGGATCCGTACGACTGTGCGGGCGTCGGTGAGGATGCGGAGCTCGACACGTCGGGCGGCTGAGGCGGTGGGGCTTCGCCCCGGGCCGCCGCGGGGCTCCGCCCCGGATCCGACCTGAGGCTCTGGTTCGGACCGCGCCCGGGGCTCCGGCCCGAGCCGGATCCTGGGGCTGCGCCCCGAAGCCTGCCAGGGGTTCCCGCCCCGAATCCGACCGGGGGTTCCCGCCCGGGCCAGGCCCGGGGCTCCGCCCCTGACCCTGCCCGGGGCTCCGCCCCTGACCCTGCCCGGGGCTCCGCCCCTGACCCTGCCCGGGGCTCCGCCCCTGACCCTGCCCGGGGCTCCGCCCCGAACCCCGCCAGGGGCTCTGCCCCTGGACCCCGTCCTCGCCCGCCCGCCACCCGACGCGGTGGCTCAGGAGCCGACCGCCACGGGGCTCCGCCCCGGACCCCGATGAGGAAGTGGCTTCGGCCACGGCCCCGGTGGGGGAAGCGGGGTCCGGTCGGGCCCCGGTGGGGGAAGTGGGGTCCGGTGGGGAAAGTGGGGTCCGACCGGGGCCCGGTGGTGGGGCGGGAGCCGGGCTGGGCCCCGGTGGTGGCTGGGCGCCGGGCTGGGACTTCCCTCCGGCCCCCTGCCCGGTGGGGCTTCTCTCCGGCCCCTCTGTTCGATGGCTTCTCTCGTGCCCCTTGTTCAAAAGGTGTTCGGTGGTTGGCAGGGTGCTCGGGGTCAGCCCTTCTTCGGGTGTGGGGTCGAGCCGTATGCCGTCAGGAAGCGGTCGCGGAACGAACTCATCTTCCAGACCGGGGCGTTGTGGGCAGGACGCAGGCCGTCCGTCCACCCCCACCCGGCGATCTTGTCGAGGACCTTCGGGTCCTTGGCCACGATCGAGACCGGTACGTCACGGCTGGCGTGGTTGCCGCTGACGCGGGCGATCGGCTGGTGGTCGCCGAGGAACACCAGGACGGTGTTGTCGTTGCCGTAGCGCGTCAGCCACTGGGTGAGCGCCGTCACCGAGTACTGGATGGACTTGCCGTACTCCTGGCGGGACTTGGTGGTGTCGGCGATGACGTCGGCCGGATCGTTGCCCGCCGCCTGGATGCCCTTGAAGATCGAGCCGTCGCCCAGCTGGTCCCAGCCGACCATCTTCGGGATCGGCGCCCACGGCTGGTGGCTGGAGGTGAGGATGAGCAGGGACATCCGCGCCTTGCCGTCGGCCGGCTGCTTGCTGTGCACCCGCTCCTGGTACTGCTGCAGCGCGTACTGGTCCGGCATGGTCGACCAGCTGAACTTCGGTCCCTGGTAGCCGAGTTGGAAGGCGTTGTAGACCTTGTCGAGGCCGTACCACTTCTGCTCCGGCCACCCCTTCTGCACGCCCGGCATCACGCCGACCGTGTCGAAGGCGCCGGTCTTCTTGAAGGCATCCGTCAGGCTCATGTGGTTGCTCGCCATGACGGTGCGGTAGCGCTGCTGGTTGCTGATCCACAGGCCCGACATCGTGGTGGAGTGGCCGAGCCAGCTGCTGCCGCCGTAGGTCGCCGAGGTCAGCCAGCCGCTCTTGGCGTGGAAGCCCGCCTTGGCCAGGGCCTGGGTGCGGGCGTCGAGGGTGCTGTCGACGCCGGGCGCCATGATCGGGTCCTCGACGGCGCTGCGGCCGTAGCTCTCGATGAACGTGAAGATCATGTCCTTGCCGCGCAAATCCGGGACCAGCTGGGCGGGCGGGGTGTTCCCGAAGGCGTCGACCTTGGCCACCTTCGCGAACTCCGCCTCGTCCCGCAGGGTGTTCCGCGCCTGCCGGACCTGCCACTTCAGGGCCGTGGCGGTGCGGTCGGCGGCGATCGGCACGCCGGAGACCTGCAGACCGAGGGAGGAGCAGGTGATCCAGACGACGCCGGCGATCAGGGTGCCCCTGGTGGCGGTGCCGGAGTGCCGGGCGAGCAGGTTGCTCAGCCGGACGGTCGACAGCGCCAGCAGCGCGAACAGCAGCAGGACGAGGGCGATCACACCGGCCGTCACGGCGAGGGTGGTGGTGCGGCCCAGCGAGTCGTCCAGATACGACTGGGCGTCGCCGAGCAGGCTCCAGTCCAGGACCGGGTTGAAACCACGGCCGAGGTACTGGTTGAAGCCCATGTCGAGCAGGTTCAGCACGGTGAGCGCGGCCAGTGCGACCCCGGACACGGCCGCGGTCACGATCCGGGGCCGGCGCGGCAGTGCGAGCATCACGGCAGCACCGATGACCGCCTCCGCGGGTATGCGCGTGAACTTCGCCGGCCCCAGCCCGACGACCGTGTTGGGCAGCACGAGCGCGGCGACGACCAGGGCGGCGGCGAGCACATTGACGGTGGCGGAGAGGGCTCGGGCTGCGGCCGGGTGCGCCTCCCGCCGACGGCGGATCCACCCGGCCCAGGAGGCCCAGGAGGCCCAGGAGGCCCAGGGGGCCCAACTGCGGCGGGCGGGGAGAGAATCGGCGGGCACGGGGGCCTCGCCGGCGTCCGGTGTCACCTTCTCCGCGGCCCCGTCCGAAGTCACCTTCTCCGCGGCTCCGTCCGAGGCCACCCCATCGAAGCCGGCCGCAACCGCCTCCTCTGACTCGGCCGCAACCGCCTCCTCTGACTCGGCCGCAACCGCCTTCTCCGAGTCCGTCGCGACCGTCTCCTCGGAGTCGGTCGCAGCCGTTTCCTCCTCGGCGACGGTCTCGACCGTCTCCTCGGCAGCCGGCTTCACGGGTTCCGCAGACTTCCCGGGGCCTGTTGCGGCAGCGGTCTCCGCAGGACCTGCTGCCTCGGCTTTCTCCGGGAGATCCTCGGTCACCCCGGCCGTGGCCGGTGACTGTCGCGTGCTCGTGTGCTGAGGCAACCGGAGGTCCTTCCGTGCGAAAGCTGTGGCGAGCCCGCCCGGCCCGCCACCATCTTCGTACGGCCGCTCTCACACCCCTGTTCAGGCCCCCTGGCAAACACCGGGCAAACAACCGCGCCCCTCGGGCGCGGGGGGTCGTGTCGGCTTCCTGCCCCGCCGCGACGGGGGTCCCCCTTGGCCCGAGCGAAGCCGAGAACTTGCGGGAGCGATCAGCCGCACACCACCCGCAGCACTGGGACGGAAGAACCCGACGGCGGAGACCCGCCGGCAGGACCCCCACGGCGCACAGCGGCCCGACGCTGTGTCGCATCGCGCCGCTGTGTCCGGCCGATGCATCCCGCCCCTACGCTCCGCCGACCGCGGTCAGCAACGCCAGTGGCGCCGCCGCCGACCGTGACTCGCGGACGCACGCGTGCGGGCAGGGAACCGGCTCCGGATGTGTGTCACGGCCGTAGCCCGCCAGCACCTCCGGGAGCCGGTGGCCGGCCGCCGTCGCCGCGTCCACCAGGGCGTGCGCCACCGTACGGGCCTCGTCGTGCAGGCCGTAGCGGGCCAGGCCCAGGGTGATCAGCGCGTTGTCGTGCGGCCAGAGCGAGCCGCGGTGGTAGGAGAGCGGGTGGTACGCCGGCTGGCCGGACGCCAGGGTGCGTACGCCCCACCCGGAGAAGAAGTCCGGTTCCAGCAGCCGCCGGCCGACCACCTCGCCGTACTCCTTGTCCAGCAGCCCCGACCACAGCAGATGCCCGGCGTCGGACGCCAGCGCGTCGACCTGGTTGCCCTCCCCGTCCAGTGCGAGTGCCGGGAAGGAGTGCTCCCGCATCCAGAAGTCCCGCTGGAAACGGTCGCGCAGGTCGGCCGCCGCCTGCTCCAGCAGGGCGGCGTACGTCTCGTCGGCCCACGCGGTGTGCGCCACCCACGCCGTGCGGCGCAGCGCGTCGTACGCATAGCCCTGGGCGCCCGCCGCCATCACGGCACCGGTGGGCCGGGTGCCGTCGGACCAGCAGATGGCCCCGGGGGAGTCCTTCCAGTTCTGGTTGGCGAGGCCGCCCTCGTCGGCGCGGTAGACGAGATAGCCGCACGTGGTCAGCCCGCCGTGGTCCAGCATCCAGCCGATCGCCGCGCGGGCGTGCGGTTCGAGGCGGCGGGCGAGGGCGGCGTCGCCGGTCAGCTCGACGTACGCGCCGAGCAGGATCAGGAACAGCGGGGTCGCGTCGACCGAGCCGTAGTACCGCCCGAACGGCACCTGGCCGAAGTGCGCCAGCTCGCCGTGGCGCACCTCGTGCACGATCTTGCCGGGCTGGGCCACGGAGGTCACACTCGTGCGGGTCGCCTGGGTCGCGGCCAGCGCCGGGAGGGTCGCCTCGGCCAGCTGTGGGTGGTAGGGCAGCGCGAACAGGGCGGTGAGCAGGGCGTCCCGGCCGAGCAGGGTCAGGAACCAGGGGGCGCCCGCGGCCGGCACGCGCAGTTCCTCGCCGTCCGGCCCGGTCGCCGCCACCTGGAGCGCGGCCAGGTCGGCCAGCCCCCGGGCACAGGCCGCCGCCAGCTCCGGCCAGCCGGTCGGGAAGGCCACTCCCTCCACGAACCTGCCCTCCAGGTCGAGGAGCTGCTCGTTCACGGAGGAGGGCGAGCGCGGTACACGCAGGGCGCGTTTGTCGCCGTGCGGGCGGGCCATCACGCGCAGCATCAGCTCGGTCGTGCCGTGGGGTTCCAGGTCCAGGGTCCACACCAGGCGGCGGGCGCCCGTGCCGGTCTCCTCGACGGTGTCGGGGGCAGGGTCGGCGGTGATGGTCGTACAGGAGCGCCATTCGGCACGCCGGTAGACGAACTCGATGCCGTCGTCCAGGACCTGGCGGGAGCGTACGGCGCCGGCCTTGACGTAGGTGCGGTGGTCGGAGCGGAGTTCGAACTGGTCGGCGAAGTCGGCGTCGGCGGTGATGGCGAGACGGACGGTGGTGGGCACCGGGCGGTTGCTGGTCACGCGCAGGGACTCGACGAACGAGCTGTCACCTACGGCCTGTTCCCGGAAGACGGTGTGGGCGGGCGGCTCCTGCCGGCCGCCGCGCGGCACCAGCACACAGCGGGCCGCGTCGCCGTCCGTGACCGGGGTGAGCACCTCGGGCACCGTGCCGTCGACGGTGAGCTGCCAGCGGCTCAGATGCCGGGCGTCGCGTACGAATAACCCGTCCGGGGAGACGTTGTTCCGCACCCCGCTGATGTCACCCCGGTCGCCCACGGCCGCGAACGTCGCCCCGTGCACGAGCAGATGATGCCGGTCCGTCATTGCCGGTCCCCTCCCTTGTCCCTCGTGTCGAACGCGCCCGTGGCCGTGGGGGACACGGTGTGTCCGGGGCGCTCATGCAGCAGATCCAGGGCGAGCGCGGCCGTCCAGCCGAAGCCGGTCGCGCCGCACGCCTCCCCGGTGTACGGATCGACGTACTCGGCGAAGTCGGTGGCCTCGGCCAGGCGCAGCACCGCCTGTCGCAACGCGTCGGCACGCTCGCGCTCCCCGTGCGCGCGCAGCCCGCGTTCCAGCAGCCAGCTCGTGTTGAACCAGGCGGGGCCCCGCCAGTACCGGTGCGGGTCGAAGGCCTCGCCGAGGAGGTCGTAGCTCGGGACCATCACCGTGGTGCCCCCCAGCCCGAAGTGCGGGCCGCACAGCGTGCGGACGAGGGCGGTGGCGACCCGGCGGGGCAGCCCCGGCAGCAGCAGCGGGACAAGGCCGGAGACGCTCCGCTCGGGGATCAGGGCGGCGCCGCGCAGGTCCCGGCAGAGGAACATCCCGCTCGCCGGGTCCCACAGCCGCGCCACCAGGGCCGCCGTCAGCCGCTCGGCGCGCGCGTGGCGGGCGGTGCCGGCCGCGCCCAGCTCCGCGGCGATCCGCGCCAGCGCATGCTCGGACGCGATCAGCAGGGCGTTGAACGCCGGGTCCTCGACGGCGAACTCCCCGCCCCCGGCCCCGGCCTCGCCCCCGGCCCCGTCCGTCCCCCTCGCCCCGGCTCCGTTCCTCCCGTGCGGCCCTTCGTCCCTCCGGCCGTCCGGAACTTCGCCGCTGCTCCCGTCCGGCCCGTCCCTGTACTCGCGGTCCCGGTAGTCCGCCGCCAGCCGCACGTACCGCCCGTAGTCCAGGTCCGTCGGCCGGTCCTCGGCGGCGCCGTGGTCGAGGTCGGCGCGACGGAAGGAGCGGGCCGGGGCGGGCGCGACGCGGGAGAGCGGGGCGTCCCAGCAGGGGCTGTTGTCCATGCCCTGTTCCCAGGGGTGCACGACGGACACCAGGCCGCCCCCGCCCAGATCCCGGCGGTGCAGCAGATACCGGTGCCAGGCGGCCAGCCGCGGATACACCCCGGCGAGGAAACCGCGGGCCCGCGACAGTCCCGGATCGGCGCAGTGCACCAGCCAGGCGGCCAGCGCATGTACCGGTGGCTGCACGATGCCCGACGTCTGTACGGTGCGCGGGGCGCCCGCCGCGTGCCCCGCGGCCGAGGAGCGCCAGAAGTCGGGGCTCGGGAAGTACGCGTCGAGCGGAACGGAGGGGTTGAAGACGATGTGCGGGACGCGCCCGTCGCCCCACTGGGCCGCCAGCAGCGTCTCCAGCTCCGTCTGCGCGCGCAGCGGCGAGACGTGCCTGAGGCCGATCGCGACGAACGCCGAGTCCCAGGACCACTGGTGCGGGTACAGGCTCCGGGAGGGGACCGTCGAACTGCCCGTCCAGTTCGCGTCGAGCACCCGTGCGGCCCTGACGTGCAGGGACGGCAGCGGCGTCGGCGGATCGTATGCGATCTCGCGGTCCGGGAGACGGGCAGTGAGCTGGGCAGTGCGATCCACTCGGGGCTCCCCGAAGACGTCCGGCCGACCGGGTTTGGCTGCGACCACCGTAGGGTTACGTCTATTTAACACGCAAAACCCAATATGTAATGCATGCTTGAGAAACACAAGGGGGTGCGCATGACTGGACGGCCCGGCAGAACCGGACGGAGCGGAAGCCAGGCGAGCGCCGGTGATCTGCTCGAACTCGTGCGCAGCGGACGAGCCGTCACACGCGGCGCGCTCCAGCAGGCCACGGGGCTGTCCCGGGCCACCGTCGGCCAGCGCCTCGACCGGCTCTTCCGGGCCGGCTGGCTGCGCGAGGGGGCGGGCGGCCCGGTCGGCTCCCCGCTCGGCGGACGCCCCTCCATCACCCTGGAGTTCGACGACTCCCACGCCGTGCTCCTCGCCGCCGACCTGGACACCCGGCACGCCCGGGCGGCCGTGCTGACCCTGACCGGCGAGATCCTCGCCGAGCACTCGGGGACCCTCGTCGTGGAGGAGGGGCCGGAGCCGGTCCTCGGTGAACTCGGCGTCTGGTTCGCCGAGTTGCTGACCAAGGCCGGGCACCGGGCCGAGGAGGTCTGCGGGATCGGGCTCGCGGTGCCGGGGCCGGTCGACAGCGAGACGGGCCGGGTGGTCCAGCCGCCGATCATGCCGGGCTGGGACGGCTACGACATACGGGGCCGTCTCTCCCGCGCCTTCACCGAGCGCACCGGCGCCCCTGCGGTGCCGGTCCTGGTGGACAACGACGCCAATCTCATGGCCTACGGCGAACAGCGCGCCGGATACCCCGACTGCTCGGCCTTCGTCCTGGTCAAGGTCTCCACGGGCATCGGCGCCGGGGTCGTGGTCGACGGCTCCGTCTACCGGGGCATCGACGGCGGCGCGGGCGACATCGGGCACATCCGGGTGGGCGCGGACGCGCTGTGCCGGTGCGGGTCGTACGGCTGTCTCGCCGCCGTCGCCAGCGGCGGCGCCGTGGCCCGGCGGCTGGCGGAGGCCGGGGTGCCGGCCGCCTCCGGTTCGGACGTGCGGGACCTGCTGACCGCCGGGCATCCGGAGGCGGCGGCGCTGGCCCGGGAGGCCGGACGCCGGGTCGGTGACGTGCTGGCGACGGTCGTGACCCTGCTCAATCCCGGCGTGCTGATGATCGCGGGCGATCTGGCCGGAACGCCGTTCCTCACCGGCGTCCGGGAGCTGCTGTACCAGCGGGCACTGCCGCGCTCCACGGCCCACCTGGACATCGTGACCTCGCGACTGGGGGAGCGGGCGGGGCTGACGGGGGCGGGTGCGCTGGTCGTGGAGCACCTGTACGCGCCCGAGCGGGCGGAGGAGCGGCTCACCGCGCTGGGCGTGTGAGTGGCACGGGGGCGGCGGGGCGGAGCCCGGCAGGCGGCGACCGGCCCGGTGAGGTGACCGGCCCGGTGAGGTGACCGGCCCGGTGCGACGATGGTGAGCAGGCCGGTGACAGGTGCGTTTCCGTCCGTTTCCGGTCTCGGCACCGGTCCGCATGGTGAAATCCCGTCGGCTGTGGCAGCGTGATTCTCGCCACGCTTGATAAGGGTGGCGCTCGGATGAGCGGATCTTGGGCGACTGCACTTCTCCAAGGGGTGGCACTCAGTGCCACCCCTTGATCGTTCATCGATCGAAATCAAACGTGCCGAGAGTCGCTCATCTGAGCGGAATACCCCGCCTATGGGCCCCACTGCGTTCAAGAAGTGAACACATACGCCTGTCAATAGTTGCCAAGCTTTGACTTTCGATCCGCTGGCGGACGACCGGTTACAGGCTCATGACGCACGAGTGGACGTACCCAGACGCCTTCGATCTGGGTATGTTCCTCGCCGTCAGGGCAGCCACCGCGGCCTCAAGGAGTCGAGACCCGTGTCGGAAAACAAAGAACCCCACGTAGCGAAGTTCGTTTACGACTTCACCGAGGGAAACAAGGACCTCAAGGACCTCCTGGGCGGCAAGGGCGCGAACCTCGCCGAGATGACCAACCTCGGTCTGCCGGTCCCTCCGGGCTTCACCATCACCACGGAGGCCTGCAAGGTCTACCTGGAGAGCGGCGAGGAGCCGGTGGCACTGCGTGACGAGGTGAGTGCGCACCTCGACGCCCTCGAGCAGACGATGGGCAAGAAGCTCGGCCAGGCCGACGACCCGCTGCTGGTCTCCGTCCGCTCCGGTGCGAAGTTCTCCATGCCCGGCATGATGGACACGGTCCTGAACATCGGCCTCTCCGACAAGTCGGTGCAGGGCCTGGCCAAGCAGGCCGGCGACGACCGGTTCGCGTGGGACTCCTACCGTCGCCTCATCCAGATGTTCGGCAAGACCGTCCTCGGCGTCGACGGCGAGCTGTTCGAGGAGGCGCTCGACGCGGCCAAGGCGGCCAAGAAGGTCACGGTCGACACCGACCTCGAAGCGGCCGACCTGAAGAAGCTGGTCACCAAGTTCAAGAAGATCGTCAAGGCGGAGGCCGGCCGGGACTTCCCGCAGGACCCCCGCGAGCAGATGGACCTCGCCATCAAGGCGGTCTTCGACTCCTGGAACGGCGACCGCGCCAAGCTCTACCGCCGTCAGGAGCGCATCCCCGGTGACCTGGGCACCGCGGTGAACATCTGCTCCATGGTCTTCGGCAACCTCGGCCCCGACTCCGGCACGGGCGTCGCCTTCACCCGCGACCCCGCCTCCGGCCACCAGGGCGTCTACGGCGATTACCTGCAGAACGCCCAGGGCGAGGACGTGGTGGCGGGCATCCGCAACACGGTCCCGCTCGCCGAGCTGGAGTCGATCGACAAGAAGTCGTACGACCAGCTGATGCAGATCATGGAGACCCTGGAGAACCACTACAAGGATCTCTGCGACATCGAGTTCACCATCGAGCGCGGCCAGCTGTGGATGCTGCAGACCCGCGTCGGCAAGCGCACCGCCGGTGCCGCCTTCCGCATCGCGACCCAGCTCGTGGACCAGGGCCTGATCGACGAGACCGAGGCGCTCCAGCGCGTCACCGGCGCCCAGCTGGCGCAGCTGATGTTCCCGCGCTTCGACGAGGACGCGAAGGTCGAGCGGGTCGGCCGGGGCATCGCGGCCTCGCCGGGCGCGGCGGTCGGCAAGGCGGTCTTCGACTCGTACACCGCCGTGAAGTGGTCCCGCTCGGGCGAGAAGGTCATCCTGGTCCGCCGGGAGACCAACCCCGACGACCTGGACGGCATGATCGCGGCCGAGGGCATCCTGACCTCGCGCGGCGGCAAGACCTCCCATGCGGCGGTCGTCGCGCGCGGCATGGGCAAGACCTGTGTCTGCGGCGCCGAGGAGCTGGAGGTCGACACCAAGCGCCGCCGGATGACGGTGCCGGGCGGCCACGTCGTGGAAGAGGGCGACGTCATCTCCATCGACGGTTCGAGCGGCAAGGTGTACCTCGGCGAGGTCCCGGTGGTCCCCTCCCCGGTCGTGGAGTACTTCGAGGGCCGGATGCACCCGGGCGCCGACGACGCGGACGAGCTGGTCGAGGCCGTGCACCGCATGATGGCCTTCGCCGACCGCAAGCGCCGCCTCAGGGTGCGTGCCAACGCGGACAATGCCGAGGACGCGCTGCGCGCCCGCCGCTTCGGCGCCCAGGGCATCGGTCTGTGCCGCACCGAGCACATGTTCCTCGGCGAGCGCCGCGAGATGGTCGAGAAGCTGATCCTCGCGGACACCCAGGAGGAGCGCGAGGCGGCCCTGGAGCAGCTCCTGCCGCTCCAGAAGAAGGACTTCGTCGAGCTCTTCGAGGCGATGGACGGCCTGCCGGTCACGGTCCGTCTCCTCGACCCGCCGCTGCACGAGTTCCTGCCCGACATCACGGAACTCTCCGTCCGCGTGGCGCTCGCCGAGTCCCGCCAGGAGCCGCACGAGAACGACCTGCGCCTGCTGCAGGCGGTGCACCGGCTGCACGAGCAGAACCCGATGCTGGGCCTGCGCGGCGTGCGCCTCGGCCTCGTCATCCCCGGCCTGTTCACGATGCAGGTCCGTGCCATCGCCGAGGCCGCGGCCGAGCGCAAGAACGCCAAGGGCGACCCGCGTGCCGAGATCATGATCCCGCTCGTCGGCACGGTCCAGGAGCTGGAGATCGTCCGCGAGGAGGCCGACCAGGTCATCGCCGAGGTCCAGGCGGCCACCGGCACGCAGCTGAAGCTGGCGATCGGCACGATGATCGAGCTGCCGCGCGCCGCGCTGACCGCGGGCCAGATCGCCGAGGCGGCGGAGTTCTTCTCCTTCGGCACGAACGACCTGACCCAGACGGTGTGGGGCTTCAGCCGCGACGACGTCGAGGCCTCCTTCTTCACGGCCTACCTGGAGAAGGGCATCTTCGGCGTCAGCCCCTTCGAGACGATCGACAGGGACGGCGTCGGCTCCCTGGTGAAGCTGGCGGCGAAGGCGGGCCGCGAGACCCGTCCCGACCTCAAGCTCGGCGTCTGCGGCGAGCACGGCGGCGACCCGGAGTCGGTCCACTTCTTCCACGAGGTGGGTCTGGACTACGTCTCCTGCTCCCCGTTCCGCATCCCGGTCGCGCGCCTGGAGGCGGGCCGCGCGGCCACCCAGTCCGCGGGCAGCGACCACCGCTGAGCCGAGGGCGGCAGCACTGCCGCCCGCCCGGACCCCGGAGCCGTCGTCGGTCCCCGACCCTCAGACCGATCGGCGGCGGCTCCGGCGCACGAGAAGAAGGGGCGACACCCTGTGCGGGGGTGCCGCCCCTTCGTGCATTCTCTGCGGAGGCTCACAGCGAATGCCGGGTTGAGGCGCCCGGCGTACGCCCGGGCTCAACAGGGGGCGCGCACCCACCCGGCAGGGCGGCGCCGACAGTCGGGGGACCCCGGCGTCCCAGCCAAGGGCATCGAGCAGCGCCCCCACGTGGGGAACGAAGTGCGCTTTAGACGCCAACTGTTGGAGCGAGCCGGACAGCCACCGAGCCCCGGCCTGGCGCCACCGGTAGGCGGGGCCCGTCCCTTGACGAGCACGCAGCCGCGTAAGCGCGCGCCAAGGGCGCTTGCGTAAGACGCCTAGAGGCGGGGCTGCACTGGCGTGGGCGGCAGCCCCATGCGTGCTCAGCTGACTCAGCTCAGCGGCCAGCCCCACAAGCTGGCAGCCCCGTCAGCGACGGCTTGCTCCGACCGTGCCTCTTTCGCTTCAGCTCGTGGGGCGCGGGATCGGCGTCGATATTCGCCAACCTCAGCTCTTCCTCAGAAGATCAACGGAATCTCCACTTCCGCCATGTCCCTGACATACGGTCAGGGCCTGACTGCCGGAAGAGCAGTCCCCAGGGGATTGGCGATGCCTGACAGTGCGCTGGACCAGCCCGCGGCAGAACCCAAGGACCCGCCTCTGCCCGGAGACGTCCCCGGCGCGGCCGACTGCACCCCGGCTCACCCCGTCTACATCCCTACCAAGCAGGGCGGCAAGTACCACTTTGCTGTCGGCCCGTCCAACTCCAACTACAACGGCACTTCAAGAACGGCCAAGTCGACCTTCACGTCAGAAGTGACGGCTGAGGTGGGTGTCGCCGTCAGCGGCGACCTGGAGGTTTCGGTCAACACCTTGATCAACGAGGTCAAGACCAAGTTTCACGTCCAGGTATCCGCGAAAATGACGGCCAAACTCGGCAACTCCATTTCCGTGGATACGCCGTCACACAAGACCACGCACGCCAAGTATGGTGTCTGGCGACTCATGCACACTGGGAAGAGCTACTACCTCCACCAGAACTGCACGGCCTCGCCGGAGCACACCGTCGTCAGCTACTCCCCTTACCACGTCGGATGGTACCTGTGGGAAAGCTGAACACGCTGACAACGGCAACGGCTCTGGCTGCCCTTGCCGCCCTCGCCGTCGGCTGCAACAGCACCTCCGGCGACACCTCGAAAGCACTCCACACTTCTTCCCCCGCTTCTCCATCAAAGGCGTCGGCATCTGATCGCCCCGAGCACGTTCCCGGGGAATCCGTGACCAAGGCGCCGACCCTGCCGGACGGAGAGGTCGTCGCCCAGGCGGCGAACGCCAGCGGAAACCGGGAGATGGACATACGCGGTGGCCTCAAGAGCGGCGCGCTCTCCGTTCTCGTGAACTGCCAGGGCAAGGGAAAGCTGACCGTCCTCGTTCAACCGGTCGGCCTGAGCTTCCCTCTCGAATGCGTGGACGGAGAGGTCAGCAGCACCTACAACCAGCTGAATCTGAAGCACACTCGCACTTACGGCCCAGTCAGCGTGACCGCGCCGTCCAACGTCCGATGGGCCCTCACCGCCGGCCAGTAGGCATCAGGGCCCGGACGATGCCGTCCGGGCCCTGACCCACGTCGCTGCACCCCAGAGCGGACCGCCCAAGAACCGATCGGTTACCGAACGGGGCGGCCTCGCTGTCGACACGCCGAGATGCCACAGGTTCTCCGTGTCCAACAAGGGTGTTGTGGCAGCTTGACGCAGCTCTCGACCGGGGATTGCCCGGCGGACGATTCGTGACGGAAGCCCAGCTTCCTGGAGGGCGTACGCCACCGCTCACATCCCAGCGCCCCAGCGCCAGGATCGCGCGACCGCTTTGGGGGTGTATACCGTCTCAGCGAGATAGCCAGCGGTCCGGCCCTGCGCGATGTCGAGTAGCTCATCCTCCACGCCGTAGTCACGGGCGAGGGCGTACGACACAGCGGCCAGTACTCGGCTCGCCTTCTGATAACAGGTCAGGCCCCGTGCTGACTTCTCAGCACCGGGCCTGACCTGGTGTGTCACTGTCGGGGTGGCGGGATTTGAACCCACGACCTCTTCGTCCCGAAGCAACTTGGGCGGGGGCGCGTTGCCTTGGGCTGGTACGTCTCTCACCTGCGCGGGCGGTCCGCGGACGTTCGCGCTCGTCCGTGGCTGTGCGTCGGCGTTGTCACGCAATTACACACTCACTGAGGGGTCCGGCCCTCATGGGTGAGTGGGTTGTTGGTCGGGGGCCGTTGCCGTGTTGGATCCCGTGGCCCGTGGTGTCCCGGTCGATCCGACACGGTTACTTGGTCACTGGGCGGCTCCGGTGGTACCGGCGCATTTGAGTAGTCGTACTCATGTGCAGTGCCTGCCACGACAGCATTCTGGGCCGCATGCGATTAACAGGTTGTCATCCGCTGGCAGAACGGTGGTGAGGCCCGGGGGCGAGCCTTCAACCGGCTGGCAGGTTGGCGTCAGCGTGGCGCTACTCGTCATCGACCTGATGGGCATGGCCTGGCTGCTGTTCCGCTACGGGATCACGGGCTGGGCCGACAGTAAGGGCCAACGCAATCCACCCGAGGCGCCGAAGGAAGCGTTGAGGGGGATGTGGCTTCTGGCCGGCGGCGCTGTCATCACAGGTGGCGGTCTCCTCTACCTGAGGTGGCTTATTCCCGGTATCGCGCAGCTGGTTGTCCTGGGAGTCGGCGTGGGGCTATTCGCCTACCTCTCCGCTCGTGAGTAGCGCAATTCCCATCCCGCACACCATCGACCCAGACGGAGCCGAGCAGAGGTGGTCGCTGGAGTCCCGATAGTCAGGGCGGCACCCAGGTGCCGGCCGATCCAACACCGGAGGATCGCGCTCTCAGCTTGGGAAGCTAGGGGCTTTTAGGGGCAGCTGCCGGGCTGACCTGCGACGAAGCCATATCGGAGCTGGGGCGTCTGTCGCGCTGATCTCCGGTATTCCCCGTGGTTCCCCGCACGACCTGGCACGGCCCCTTCGTCGAGCAGCACGGCAAGTTCCCTCAGGTCGTTCGCGACCATGACCTGAGCGAGGCGTCCGGCGATGGCCACGACTTCTGGCCAGGCGGAGGCTTGGAGATACTCCGCGTCGGTGTCGTTGGGCGCTTCGGCCGCCGCGGCGTTGAGCGCGACACCGAGCTCTCTCATCAGGACAACCTCTTCGTCACTTCGGAGGCTGACGCCGAGGTACCGCTCTGGCTCGTCGGCGTCGCAGAAGTCGTCGAAGAGTGTGTGGAAAACATGGTCCAGGTTTTCGAACGCCGACGGCTCGAGCCACACGTCCCGCTGCCATGGTGGATTGGCCAGGGCCAACACAACGGGTACGACGTGGACTCGGTGGTTCGCTATGAGGCGGGCGGCTTCGCTCACGAGTCCGAGCGTAGCGACCACGGTTGATGGAGGCGCAGGCGCTCTTGGAACACCGCTTTAGGAGATCGATCACGGGTCGCCTGGAGGTACTTCAGCCCGTGACAGCACGGCCACCTCTGACTGTTCCGGGCCACTGGTGTTCGCCAGCGTTGATGTCGGTCATGGGTGTCAGGGGGTGGCGTCCTTCCCCCATTGAGGACATCGGCGAGAGCCTGCGCCTGGTCCGGCGTGATGCCGAGTGCGAGCGGCACCCGGCGGGGACTGTAGGGCGACGAACAAACCGCGATCGGGATATCTCACTTGTATGTGGTGTCCTTCTTGGCGCAAGGTTCCGAGCCGGAAAATCTTGATGTTGCTACCAAGTCGTCGGGCGGAGATCTCAACACTTCCCGAGGTCAAACTCGTTGGCATCGCTGCACGTCAGCAGCTCGGACTGGAAGAACTTGGGGAGGTCTTGGCCCCTGCATGTTGTTGTACGACTCGCGATGTCGGGCGAATGAGTGCAGTCTGGAATGAAGGGTTGCCTCACGGCGCAGCGCGAGGTGGAGACGGGGGCAGAGCGGAGCGCAAGCGTCATTCCGCGAATAGCGGACGCTATGTGCGTAAGTCTGATGTCTTAGTTCCCTGAAGACGAAGGTGTATGCCGACGGCTGCCTGACGGCCGCAGTGACCGCGCAGGGTCATCAGTGCGGCGACGTTTTCAACAATCGCATCGGAGCATCTTACAGCTCTGTCTCGCGCAGGGTGCGGCGCTCATTCTGGTTCCTTCTGAAAGAGAAGTGGATTTCCCTCCCCAGAGCTCATCACCCTCTTCGTGTCCCACATCGGCCCGTAGTCGCCGACTGCTCCAGGAAGCCGACGCGGTGCCCATCGAGCTGGGCCCAAGATCCGAGAGGTTGGGCGATCATGACGAAAAGTCGACCAGGGCGAATAGCTCGTGGAGCGGCGATTCTGAGCGCCGCACTGATCAGCGGGCTATTTGGGCTCACGGGCCCCTCCCAAGCGCAAACCGGATCCCAATTCACCGATGCCGAGCGCAATGCCGTTCTCGCCCGGCACAACCAAGAGCGCCAAGCGGTCGGCGTGCCACCTTTGGTGTGGAGTAATCAACTCGCCGCCGATGCGCAGGCCTGGGCCGCTCTCGGAACGGGAGGGCACAGCGACCCCAATAAGGGACAAAGGCCCGCCGACCAGGGCGAAAGCCTATACGAAGCCTGGGGAACCCCCATGCCCGCCCGTAACTCCATAGCCGGTGATGCGGCGGCTTGGTGGGCCAGCGAGAAGCAGTACTACAACGCCGATCCAAACAAAAAGATCGATCCGGCCCATGCGGTCAACGACCCCGACCCTGCGAAAAGGACCAATCTTTACAGGTGGGGCCATTACACTCAGATGGTGTGGTCATCCACCAAGGAGATCGGCTGTGGGATAAAGCAGGGTGCGCCCAAGTCCAACGGGTGGTTTGTGGTGTGCCGGTACCGCTCCGCAGGCAACATCGCGGGACAGACACCCTATCCGCCCGGACAAGCACCGCCCCCTGCAGAGCGAATGGCAACCGTGGTCGGTGAGGATGTAGACGTTTACAACGTCAAGAATGAGCCGGACGGTGCGGGGCGGGTGATTGGCATCCTGCGCGTCGGCCAACAAGTTAAGCTCGTGGGAAGCTGTCAGCTGGAATCCTGGTGCCAGGTCGCCGGAGGCAACGTCCCCGGTGGCAACGGCTGGGTGTGGGGGCACCTGCAGTTCGGACAAGCACCGCCCCCTGCAGAGCGAATGGCAACCGTGGCCGGTGAGGATGTAGACGTTTACAACGTCAAGAATGAGCCGGACGGTGCGGGGCGGGTGATCGGCATCCTGCGCGTCGGCCAACAAGTTAAGCTCGTGGGAAGCTGTCAGCTGGAATCCTGGTGCCAGGTCGCCGGAGACAACGTCCCCGGTGGCAACGGCTGGGTTTGGGGGCACCTGCAGTTCTGAAATCGGGCACCTGCGATCTGCGGCTCCGCCCTTGGTCAACTCTCTGACCAGCGGCGGAGCCGTCGACGTTTGTCAACGTTGGTTGTCTCTGAGCACCCTCGCACGGCCCGGAGACGGCCCCGAGGACAAGGGGATCAACTCACCCAAGGAGAACAGGGAAGCGCTGTGACATGCGCTTCAGCTCTGGGACGCCTCTCCCATCCGGTGCATTTCGCCGGGGCCCGCTGGTCCGGGCCTGCCCGGTCGCCGTCACCGTCGTACAGGAACAGGATGGAGATGACGAAGCCGACAGGCGCGACTCGGCAATTCGCCGGGGCGCGAGAGCCGGAAGGAGGCGCGAAACCATGCCCCAGTTCATGGATGTCCACCACGGGATGAACGGCATCACGGCCGACCAGCTGAAGCAGGCCCACGGGGCCGATCTTGCCATTGAGCAGGAAGAAGGCGTCCACTTCGAGAAGGTCTGGGCGGACCCGGAGTCCGGCACGGTCTACTGCCTCTCTGAGGCCCCCTCGGCCGAAGCGGTCCAGCGTATCCACGAACGTGCTGGTCATCGGGCCGACGAAATCCACCCGGTTCCCGTGACCGCGTGAAGACAGGATCCCGCCTGGAACCTCTCGCCCCTGGGGAGCTCCCACTTGGCTGGGCCCTTGTTCGGCAATCGCCGAAACGCCAAAGCAGGGCCGGCAGGCACCAACTCCCTCTCCGCGAAGGGCATCTGCGCGACACCTGGCAGGCCGTGGCGTTATACACCAACCTTGGAGCAACACCCCCGTTCAGTTCAAAGTGTGAACGAAATGGAAATTTGCGGTTCCGTTCACACCTCGTGTGAAACGCCCCTCAGACGCCGCGGTCGAGTCGTTGTCGCCATCCTTGCCAGCCCAAAGTTGCGAGTCGAGCACTCGGGCGGGTGTACGCACCTGGGAGGGAGGCGCGCCAGGGGGCGCACGGTCGGTGTAGTTTCAATGGCGGCCCGCGAGCGATCTTGAAAACCGTCGTGGCGCGAGTCACCGTGGGTTCAAATCCCACACCCACCGCGCAGTTGAACGGCCCCTGGCCAGGCATCATGGTCAGGGGCCGTTGTGCTGCGCGGTGACCGCTCGCCACCGTGATTCCCCGCGGTTCCCCGCACCATCGGGCACGGGTGGGGCACGGGAACCTTCTGATCTGTAGCTCCACACGGATCGATCATTGAAGGTCATACAGGCCATGCGGATTCACAGAAGCCTGGAAACCTACTGGTCCTGCCTCCTAGTGGCGATCTATAGGTATATTTCCAGATCATGGGGGCCATGTTTGCCATTGACCCCGCTTAGGCGGGAATCGGGCGCTCCTGCCAAGACGGAGACAAGCTTGTCGAAAAAAGGCAGAGGTGGCGGCGGAGAGTGCGAAAAGGACCAGGAGCCCTTGGGTGTACGACTCTTCCTTGCGATCGTAGCCTCCGGGTGCCAGCAAGTTATAGAGCCGCCAGCTAAAAGCAATTCCCATGACGTTCATCAAAACGAACGAGATCCAATAGGCTACGCGGACAATTTCGCCGCAAGCCCAGCGAGAGGCCGCAGCACGAGCAGCCGACGCAAAACCGAGGGACTCGGCTGCGGCAAGGCTATGGAACTGGTCTCCTCAGCCGACTGGTAACAACGGTCCAGCCAGCCCTCTACCTCGGGAGAAAAGCCAGGTCGGCGCAACGGCTTTGGGCTGGAGCTGCTTTGGCGCGAGTGATCATGGCCCCGTAAGCTTTGCCGGATCCGGCGGCCGGTCCTCAGGGCGCCTGCAGGCTGGAGGGCGCCGGCAGGCTGGAGGGTGCCTGCGGGGCGGCCGCCGTGGATCACCGTGAGGTCGTCTTCCCCGACGACGGCGCGGGCGCCGCCGGGGACGGGACGGCCGGACCGACCGGGACACACGTCCGGCGGCCGGATACGGGCAGGGGACGGCGCCCTGGACGCGGTGCCGTCCCCTTGGATCAGATACTGCCGTCCGTGTTGACCGGGCCGACCTGGAAGGTGTGTGAACAGGTCGTCCAGCGTGCGGGGACCAGGGTGGCGGTGTGTGACGCCGGCGGATAGACCCTCAGGTAGGTACCGGTGCGCAGACAGGGGCCGCCGATCGGGCCGTTGGTGGTGCGGACGACCGCGGACGCGGAGTGCCCGGGGGCAAGGGCGACGGTGGCGTACGAGCTGCCGGAACGGGTGGCGGCCGGTCCGATCTGCCGGTGCGCGGTGTCCACGACGCTGACGCCCGGGTAGCCGCGCAGGGCACACGCGCTGGTGCTGGTGTTGGTGAACTGTATGGGCCAGTAGAGCGATCCGGCCGCGCCTTCCTGGCGGCCCATGGAGAGATACAGGTCGTTCACGGCGCAGGTGCGCAAAGCGGCCGACGTCCGGGACGTCTTGGCCGGCACCGACGTCGCCGCCGTGGCCGTCGTGCTCCAGGCGACACCCGCTGTCGCCAGGGCCGCCGCGGCGACGGTCAGGCCGGTGGTCAGGCCGCGCCGGGAGAGGAGTCGAGTATTCAGAAACATGGCCTATCCGCCTCCATAGGGCGAATGGGTTGATGAGGACGCTATGTTGGATGCGCCCCCGGCGGGAAAAGTTGTGCCGGAGGCCGGGAAATGTCCCGCCCGGCATGTCCGGGCGTTCACCCGCCGCGTCCGGGGGGTCACCAGCCCTCCACTCCGAGAGCCAGTCGCCGGTGCCACCACGGCTCCGCCGGCCCGGCCAGCGGGTCGGGGAGCGTGCACAGCAGATAGCGGCGGTCCAGCGGCGTCAGCACGCGCTGCAGTTCGGCCCGCGCACGGTGGGGGAGCGCCGGCAGGATCTCCGCGAGCGCGTCCCGGGCTTCCCGTACGTCGTCGAGGGCGCAGCCGGGACAGCCGGAACAGTAGGCCGCGCGGGGGTAGCGGGGGCGGCGCCCCGGCGGGTGCAGGAACGCCCGGTAGCGCCGCAGGGCCGCGCCGATCGCACCGGGCGAGTACCACGACACGGCAAGACGCTCCGCGCGATGGATGGCGAGGCTGGTGCGGGCGGACAGGCCGGGTATGCGGGCGGGAGGGGGCTCTTCCCGGACGCGGGGGCCGGGAGTTCTGCGGGCGCTGCGCAGAGCGCCGGGCCGGTTACGCGGCATGGGCCTTTCGGAGGGTGGTCATGAAACCCATGATGCCCCAGGGGAGTTGACGGCGGCACGGGATATGGGGTGCGGCCGTGCAGGCGGCGCCTCCAGAGGGCCGCCGGGGGTGCCGTCCTGCCGGGGGGGGCGCCGTGCCGGGCAACTGTGCTGCTGTGCCGGGGCGCTGGGACGCCGGGCAACTGTGCTGCTGTGCTGGACCGCTGTGCCGGGACGCCGTCGGTCACGGCAGCCGGTTGGCGGGGCCGCGGTGGGGCGAAATCCGCGGCCCCGTGACGAACTGTGGTGCCCGTCACATCGGCCTCGTGTCACGGATCGGCCCGCAGCCTCCATCTGCTGGGTGTCCACAGCGGATCGAGAAGGGCAGGGCGATGAGCGCACAGCAGGCAGAGGACACGGCGGCACCGCATCGCGTCGTGATCCTGGGGGCGGGTTACGCGGGCATGTCCGCGGCGATCCAGCTCGCGGCGCGGGGCAAGGGCCGCAAGGACGTCACGGTGACCCTGGTGAACGCGCAGGAGCACTTCACCGAGCGGATGCGGCTGCACAGCGTGGCGACCGGGCGCAAGCCCGCCGGGCTGAGCATCCCGGAACTGCTCGACGGCACGGGCGCGCACTTCGTGCGCGGCTGGGTCACGGCCGTGGACACCGCCGCGAGGACCGTGTACGTCGACGACGACCGGGTCCTGCCCTACGACACGCTGGTGTACGGGCTCGGCGGCACGGCCGACACCTCGGCGGTGCCGGGCAGCGAGGACCACGCGTACACCCTGAACAGCGTCCAGGACGCCGAGCTGCTCGCCGACCGGCTCGGGCGGCTCGGCCGCGGCGCCACGGTGGTGGTCGTCGGCAGCGGCCTGACCGGCATCGAGTCGGCCGCGGAGATCGCCGAGCGGTACCCGGAGCTGGACGTCGTCCTGCTGGGCCGGGGTGAGCCCGGCGCCGCCATGAACCCGAGGGCCAGGGCGTATCTGCACGCCGCGCTCGACCGCCTGGGCGTCCGGGTGCGCACCGGGGCCGAGGTGGTGAAGGTGCTGCCCGACGCGGTCGGACTGGCGGGCGGCGAGAGCGTCGCGGCCGACGCGGTCCTGTGGACCTGCGGGACGCGCGTGTCGCCGCTGGCGGCCGCCGCCGGGCCGGCTGTGGACGAGCACGGCCGGATCGTCACCGACGCCACCCTGCGGTCGGTGTCCCGTCCCGAGGTGTACGCGATCGGCGACGCGGCCGCGATCCGCCAGGGATACGGCGTCATGCACGGCACCTGCCAGGGCGGCATGCCGACCGGAGTGCACGCCGCGCTGTCCATCGACCGTGTCCTCAGGGGCAAGCGGCCCAAGCCGTTCCGCTTCGGCTACTACCACACACCGGTGAGCCTGGGACGCGGCGACGCAGTGGTGCAGTTCACCCGCCCCGACGGCAGCCCGCGCCGCATGTGCCTGACGGGCCGCACGGCGGTCCGGTACAAGGAGACGGTGACCGCCTCGCCCTGGCCGACCTACGGCCGTATGAAGAAGGTGCCCGCCTCGGGCGCGTTCTGGCCCCGCGGGGGCCGCTTCACCCGCCTTCGGGGGACCCGGTGACCGAGGTCTTCGCCCACGGCGGCCAGCAGGTCTTCCACGAGCACCGCAGGCTGCTGTTCTCCGTGGCCTACCGCGTCCTCGGCAGCGCGGCCGATGCCGAGGACGCGGTCCAGGACGCCTGGATCAAGTGGTCCGCCGCGGACCGCTCGCAGGTGGCCGACCCCAAGGCGTACCTGACGCGGATCGTCTCGAACCTGGCGCTGGAACGGCTGCGGTCCACCCGGCACAAGCGGGAGACCTATGTGGGGCCGTGGCTGCCGGAGCCCATCCTCACCGGCGGGGACGCCTGCGAGGCCGCCATGGACGCCGAGTCGGTCTCGATGGCGATGCTGGTGGTCCTGGAGACGCTCAGCCCGCTCGAACGGGCGGTGTTCGTGCTCAAAGAGGTCTTCGGCTTCAGCCACGCCGAGATCGCGGAGGCGGTGGAGCGCTCCGAGGCCGCCGTGCGCCAGGCCGCCCACCGCGCCCGCGAGCACGTGCAGGCCCGCCGGCCGCGCTTCACGGCGGACCGGACGCGGCAGCGTGAGGTCACCGAGCGGTTCTTCGCCGCGGCCACCGGCGGGGACGTCAACGCCCTGATGGAGCTGCTGTCCCCGGACGTCACCCTGTGGACCGACGGCGGCGGCAAGGTCCGCCAGGCCCTGCTGCCGGTCGTGGGGGCGCAGACCGTGGCCTCCTGGTTCGCGGCCATCGGCACCGTCACCTACCAGGGCGTCGAGCCCGCCGACATGCGCGCCGAACTCGTCGGGATCAACGGCGGCCCGGGCATAGTGTTCAGCTCCCCGGAACGCGTCATCGCCACCGTGACCTTCGACTTCGGTCCCGACGGCCGCATCACCGCCCTCCACAACGTGGCCAACCCCGACAAGCTCCGGGCCGTCGCCGACGGCACCGCCCACGACATCGGGACGCGGTGATCGGCAGCCGACCCGGACCCCTTTGCCGCGACGGACCCCAACCCGGTCGACGCCGCCACGCAGCACGTGCGTGACGTGGCCGACGGCAAGTTCGACCCGGCGCACCTCAAGCAGCCGGCGGAAAAGGAGGCCCAGGAGAAGAAGCTCGGCCTTTCCGGTCCTTCCGACGGCGGCTCGTTCGCCACGCCGCGGGTATGGCGGGGCGGAAAGCTGTACCTCCAGGCGGCGGCGCGGCCGCCACCGCCGCGGTCGCCCTGATCGCCGTGACGGCGGGCTGCGCCGGTGGCGGCGCCCCGCAGCCGCAGGCACCGAGGCCCCTCGCAGGCCTGAGACTGCCCGTGGAGGACTACATGCCCTCGCCCTGGCAGATCCACGAGGAGCAGACCGCTCGTGGTCGTCCTGCACGCGCGGCAACGGCTACGCGTTCGCCGCGGATGTCTACGCGGCGTCCGACAGTCTCAAGCTGCCGCCGCTGCGCCCGAGCCCCGCGGCCGGCTCCCCGGAGGCCACCATGGCCTCGGCGGACGCGCGCTGTGTACGGACGTCCGGCGTGATCCGGGCATGGTTCCGGGCCGAATCCGCACTGGAGAAGAAGGCGATGGGCCAGGATCCCGCCACCTGGGCCCGGCTCAAGCAGTCCTACCACCAGCGCACGGCCCATGTGCGCGCCACTCTCCACCGGTTGCGGATCACTCCCTGACGGCAAGGGGGAGCATCCGGCACGTCGGCAGGGGGGCCGCGGTCCTGCCGCCTACGCTGGCCCCATGGGCTGGACCGCGCAGAGCATTCCCGACCAGACCGGCCGTCTCGCCGTCGTCACCGGTGCCAACAGCGGCCTCGGGTACGTCACCGCGCGGGAACTCGCCCGCCGGGGCGCGCGGGTGGTGCTCGCCTGCCGGAGCGAGGCACGCGGGCGGGACGCCGGGGACAAGCTGGTGGCACAGGTGCCCGGGGCCCGGGTCGAGGTGGAGCGGCTGGACCTCGGGGATCTGGGCTCCGTGCGCGCGTTCGCGCGGAGGGTGACGTACGACCGGCTCGACCTGCTCGTCAACAACGCGGGCGTGATGGCGCCGCCGTACGGGACGACGGCCGACGGGTTCGAGACACAGTTCGGGGTCAACCACCTCGGCCATTTCGCCCTCACCGGACTGCTGCTGCCGAGGCTGCTGGCCGCCCCGGGCGCCCGCGTCGTGACCGTCTCCAGCGTGCTGCACGCGCTCGCCGGCATCGACCCCGACGACCTCAACAGCGAGTACCGCTACCGGCGTTGGACCGCCTACGCCCGCTCCAAGACCGCCAACCTCCTCTTCACCCACGAGCTGGCGCGCAGGCTGGTCGCGCACGGAGCCGACGTCGTCGCGGCCGCCGCCCACCCGGGGTACGCCGCCACCAATCTCCAGACCGCCGGACCGCGTGCCGAGGGGCGGCGTGGCGCCGAACTGTTGATGGAGCTGGGCAACCGGCTCTTCGCCCAGCCGGCCGAGGCGGGCGCCCTGCCCACGCTGTACGCGGCGACGGCGCCCGGTGTGCGGCCGGACTCCTTCCACGGTCCGTCCTTCGCGATGTGGCGAGGTGCGCCCGCGCCGTCCTGGCGGGCGCCGTGGACGCTCGACGACAGGGCGGCGCACAGGCTCTGGGACGTCTCGGTGCAGCTGAGCGGCGTCGATTTCGCGGATCTGGCGGTGTGACACACGGCCGCAATGCTTCTTTCGTAATCCCCGCGCATGGTTGATCGTTGGGCCGTGCATCGACGGCGAACGTCAGGGGGCACACGATGACGAGCATCAGCCGCAGGACGCTGCTGGCAGCAGGCGCGGGCGCCGGACTGCTCACCGCATGCGGATCGAACACCGGGCGGGGCGGCGACGGCACAGGGCCGGGGCCGAAACTCTCGCAGTGGTACCACCAGTACGGCGAGGCCGGCACCGAGCAGGCCGCCCAGCGCTACGCCGCCGGCTACAGGAAGGCACACGTCTCCGTCCAGTGGCGGCCCGGCAACTACGACCAGCAGACCGCCGCGGCCCTGCTCACCGACGCCGGACCCGACGTCTTCGAGGTCAACGGGCCCACCCTCGACCAGATCCGGGCCGGGCAGGTCGTCGACCTCACCGATCTCCTGCAGGGCGTCAAGGACGACTTCAACCCCGCCGTGCTCACACCCAAGACGTACGACGGGAAGATCTGGGCCATCCCCCAAACCGTCGACATGCAGCTCCTCTACTACCGCAAGAGCCTGCTCGCGGACGCCGGAGTCCGGCCGCCCACCACCCTGGACGCCCTGGTCGACGCCGCCGGAAAACTCACCACCAGCAAGGTCAAGGGCCTCTTCCTCGGCAACGACGGGGGCGCCGGCGTCCTCGGCGGAACCCCCCTGTACGCAGCCGGACTTCGGCTGGTCACCGAGGACGGCAGGGTCGGCTTCGACGACCCCGCGGCCGCCCGCACCCTCGGCAAGCTGCACCGGCTCTACGCCGACAAGTCGCTCCTGCTCGGCGCCCCCGCCGACTGGTCCGACCCCTCCGCCTTCCTCCAGGGCCTGACCGCCATGCAGTGGTCCGGACTGTGGGCGCTGCCCCAGGTGCAGAAGGAACTCGGCGACGACTTCGGCGTGCTGCCCTTCCCGCCGGACGGCCCGCACGGCCGGCCCTCCGTGCCCGTGGGCGCGTACGGCGCCGCCGTCAGCGCCCGCAGCGGGCACCGGGAGGCCGCCCGGGAGTACGTGAAGTGGCTGTGGGTCGAACGCACCGACTACCAGCAGGACTTCGCGCTCTCCTACGGCTTCCACATCCCGGCCCGGATCTCCCTCGCCCACAAGGCCGCCCGGCTGAGGTCGGGTGCGGCCGCCGAGGCCGTCCGTCTCACCACCGAGCACGGCCAGGCCCAGCCCCTGCTGTGGACCCCGGCCAGTCAGAGCGCCTACCAGGACGCGCTCAGCCGGATCATCAAGAGCGGCGCCAGTCCCGACAGCGAACTGCGGGACGTCGTACGGAAGGTGTCGGCCGAGCTCGACCGTGTGAAGAAGAAGCCGTGAGCAGGCGCAACGGCCTCTGGTTCTGGATCTTCGTCGGGCCCTTCGCCCTCGGACTCGCCCTGTTCACCTACGTCCCGCTGCTGTGGAGCGTGGCGCTCAGCTTCTTCGACGCACACAACACCGTCACGCCCACGCACTTCGTCGGCCTGGACAACTACACGGCGATGCTGAAGGACGACGCGTTCGTCGACAGCCTGAAGACCTTCCTCGTCTTCACCGCCTTCATCGTGCCCGCCACCTACGTCTTCTCGCTCTCCCTCGCCCTGATGGTCAACCGTCTCGGGCGCGCCCGGGCCTTCTTCCGGTCCGTGTTCTTCCTTCCCGCCGCGTGCAGTTACGTCGTCGCGGCGCTCCTGTGGAAGATGTCCCTGTTCAACGGGGTGCGGTTCGGGCTCGCCAACACCGTGCTGGGATGGTTCGGCGGCGATCCCGTCGCCTGGCTGTCCACCACCGACCCGCCCTGGTACTGGCTGGTCATCGTCACCGTACGGCTGTGGCTCCAGACCGGCTTCTACATGATCCTTTTCCTCGCCGGGCTCCAGCGGATCGACCCGGTGCTGTACGAGGCGGCCGCCGTGGACGGGGCCCGGCCCGGCTGGAGCGTGCTGCGGCACATCACCCTGCCCCAGCTGCGGGCCACCTCGGTCGCGGTGGTGCTGCTCCTCGTCATCAACGCCTTCCAGGCCTTCGACGAGTTCTACAACCTGCTCTCCGACGCGCGGGGCTATCCGCCCTACGCCCGGCCGCCGCTGGTCTACCTCTACTACACGGCCCTCGGGCAGGGACAGAACCTGGGACTCGGCAGCGCGGGCGCGGTGATCCTCGCGCTGGTCATCGCCGTCGTCACGGTGGGACAGGCACGGTGGCTGCGGCTGGGGAGGACGGACGCCGATGGATGACGCGCTGGTACGGGCCGGGCGGGCGCTGCGGCTGGTGCTGCTGATCGCGCTCGCGCTGCTCTTCCTGATCCCCTTCTATCTGCTGGTGCGCAACGGCCTGTCGAGCGAGCGGGACATCACCTCGCCCGAATGGACCTTGTTCCCCGGCGAGTTGAGGTGGGGAAACGTCCGGGAGCTGTTCGAGGACCCCTCCGTGCCCTTCGCCCGCTCCCTCCTCAACAGTGCGCTGATCGCCGTCGCGACCACCCTCGGCACCCTGCTGCTCGCCTCCCTCGCGGGCTACGGTCTCGCCCGCATCCCCTACCGGCACGCGAACAAGGTCTTCTACGGCATCCTCGGCACCCTCCTGGTGCCGGCCGCCGTGACGTTCGTCCCGAGTTTCGTGCTGGTGTCGTCGCTGGGCTGGATCTCCACGCTCCGCGGGCTGATCGTCCCGACCCTGTTCCCGGCGTTCGCCTGCTTCGTCTTCCGGCAGTACTTCCTGGGCTTTCCCCGGGAGCTGGAGGACGCGGCGCAGGTCGACGGGCTCGGCCCCTGGCGCACGTACTGGCTGGTGGTCGTGCCGAACGCGCGGCCGGTGTTCGCGGCCGTCGGGACCATCGTGTTCCTCGGAGCGTGGAACTCCTTCCTGTGGCCCCTGGTCATCGGGCAGGACCAGAGCGCCTGGACGGTGCAGGTGGCGCTGTCGTCCTTCACGACGTCCCAGGTGATCCGTCTGCACGAGCTGTTCGTCGCCGCGGCCGTCTCCGTCCTGCCGCTGCTGCTGGTCTTCCTGGGCTTCCAGCGGTGGATCGTGGCGGGCGTGGAACGGTCGGGGATCGACTGAGGCACCGCCCCGGGACGCAGTGCGGTCGCGGCCAAGAGCCGTGCCCGCAGCGTAGGTTGGGGGCATGACGACCACTGCATCGCAGGAGGCGTTTCTGCAGGCGTTCCACGCCGAGTACCCGGCGGTGACCGCGGAGGCGTTCGGCCGCGGCCGCGCACCGGACGGCCGGTCCAGCTACGAGATCCTGTGCGACCGGGTGGCCGGGGGCAGGCGCGTGCTGGACCTCGGCTGCGGCGACGGCCTCCTGCTCGAACTCCTGGCCCGCGAGGACGGGCGGCAGCTCGCGGGCGTGGACCTGTCGGCGCACTCCCTGGCGCTGGCGCGGCGCCGGTCGGCGCTCCGTGGGGCGAGGCTGGAGGAGGGCCGGGCCCAGGAGCTGCCCTTCGCCGACGACAGCTTCGACGCCTGTGTCTCCCACCTGGCGCTGATGCTGATGGGCGAGATCGAGCAGGTCGCGGCCGAGGTCGCCCGCGTGCTGTCTCCCCGGGGGGTGCTGGTGTGCGCGGTGGGGGGCGGGGCCGTCGGCGGCGAGGCCTACGACCGGTTCGTCCGGCTGCTGCGGCACACCGTCGAGGAGATGCCGGCCGCGCAGCGGATCCCGGCGCTGGGGGACAGAAGGACCCGCAGTCGCGAGGGGTTCGACGAGGTGCTCGGCCCGGCGGGCTTCGCCCCGGTCGACTGGGAGACGGTGCCCATCGATCTGAGCGGTCCGGTGGAGCAGGTGTGGGCGTGCGTCTCCGGTCTCTACGACCTCGGCCCGCTCGACGGGGCGGCCGTGGAGCGGTTGCGCGAGGCCTTCTTCGCCGGGGTGGAGGACATCACGACGCCGCAGGGGCTCGTCCCCTGCGCGTTCAGGATCCACGTCGTCACCGCGCGACTGCGGTGAGGCCGTCTGCCGCCACGCCGTGAGCGTCCGTCACAGCGAGCCGCCGCTGTCCACCACCAGGTCGGTGCCGACCAGGGAGGCCGCGTCGTCCGAGGCCAGGAAGAGGACGGCGGCGGCGATCTCCTCGGTGGCGGAGATCCGGCCGAGCGGGAGCGTGGCCTTCGCCCGCTCGGTGCGGTCCTGCTCCGTCTCGCCGGGACGCAGCGACATGGAGGTGGCGGTGGCGCCGGGGCTGACCACGTTGATGCGGACGCCGTCGCCGATGTGGTCCAGGGCGGCGCCCCGGCTGAGGGCGGTCACGGCGGCCTTGGTCGCGGCGTAGGCGGCGGCTCCGGGGGAGGTGGCGTGCAGCCCGAGGTTGGAGGACACGTTGACGATCGCGCCGCCCGAGGCCTGGGTGCGCATCTGGCGGATCTGCGCCTGCAGGGCCAGGTGGACGCCGGTGACGTTGGTCGCGAGCTGGGTGTGCCAGTCGTCCTCCGGTAGGTCGGCCAGCGCCTGTCCGCCCCGGAACACCCCGGCGTTGTTGACGGCCACGTCGAGCGAGCCGATGAGGGGCCCCGCGCCCGAGCGGAGCCGAGGGCCGGGGAAGTCGACGGCGGCCCGGACCAGTGCCTGCGCGTCCGCGGCGCGGGAGACGTCGGCGGTCACCGCGAGCGCCCTGCCGCCCTGCTTCTCGATGAGTGCGACGGTCTCGTCCAGCGGCTCCCGCCTGCGTCCGGCGACGACGACCCGGGCGCCCTCCGCGGCGAGCGCGCGGGCCACGGCCCGTCCGATACCGGAGCCGGCACCGGTGACGAGGGCGGTCCTGCCGGTGAAACGAGTGGCGGTCATGATCTCCCCTTTTTTTGACCGATCGGTTCAGTATGAGGTCGCAAAACACGCCCCTCGATGGAGGGGTGTGTCAGTCGAGCAGCGACAGTGCCTGCTCCGCCGCGTCCCGGACCCGGGCCGTGTCCGCGGACGCCTTGCCGACCACCCGCAGGCCCTGCATCAGCACGAGCAGCATGCGCGCGAGGGTGAGCGGGTCGCGGCCGGCGGGCAGCTCGCCCTGGGCCCGGGCGCGGACGAGCGCCGAGTGCAGCACGGCCTCGACGTGGTCCCAGCTGCGCTCGACCTGCCGCGCGGCGGCCGCATCGTGCGGGGCCAGCTCGGCCGCCGTGTTGGTGACCAGGCAGCCGTTCCTGCGCAGCTGCTCGTCGGCGGCCTCGGCCGCGAACCGCCGTACGACCGCTCGTACGGCGGGCAGGGCGGGGCCCGGCCGGGACAGCTCGTGCACGATCCGCGTCAGGCCCGACCGCTCGTAGCGCTCCAGCGCCTTCAGGTAGAGCTCGTGCTTGTTCCCGAAGGTCGCGTACAGGCTCGCCCTGCCGATGCCCAGGTGGTCCACCAGGTCGGCCAGCGACGTCGCCTCGTAGCCGCGCCGCCAGAACAGCTCCAGGGCCGACTGCAGTGCGGCGTCGGGGTCGAATTCCTTGGTCCTGGCCACGAAGGCAGCCTAGATCTTTCTGGAACGACCGGTCAAGATCAGCTGTCAGGCCACCCGCACCTCGTACGTGGCGACGCGCACCGACCCGTCGTCCAGGCACTGCCCGGTCGCCAGGTCGAAGCGCTGCTTGAGCAGCGGGGACGCCACGAACGGGCGGCCCTGCAGGCTGCCGGTCAGGCCGCGGGACAGGACGGCCGCGCCGCCGAAGGGGTCGCGGTTGTCGATCGCGTACAGGCTGCCGGCGCGGTCGCGGAAGAGGGCGGCCTGGCGGCCGTCGGGGAGCAGCGCCGCCATGCCCCGGCCGGGCAGCAGCCGGCTCAGGTCGCAGACCGTGAACCAGCCGTCCTCCAGCCGGAGCTGGACCAGCAGATCGGTCGTCTCGGGTGCCAGGGTCATCGCTGGGCACTTCCTTCCAGTGCGTCTTCCAGGGGGCGGCGGCCGATGGCGAGCAGCGGCAGGTCGGGCTTGATCTGGTCGCGCTCGGGGACGAAGGCCACCACCGGGTCCGGGGTGTCCGGAGCGTTCACGAAGGACACGAACCGGCCCAGCTTCTCGGGGTCGTTGATGGTCTCGGCCCACTCGTCGCGGTAGTGCGCCACATGCGCGGCCATCAGGGACTCCAGCTCCTCGCAGATGCCGAGGGAGTCCTCCACGACCACCTCGCGCACATGGTCCAGGCCGCCCGGAATCCGCTCCAGCCAGGTCGAGGTGCGCTCCAGCCGGTCGGCGGTGCGGATGTAGAACATCAGGAACCGGTCGATCAGCCGCACCAGTTCGGCGTCGGAGAGGTCCTGGGCCAGCAGGTCCGCGTGGCGCGGGGTGGCGCCGCCGTTGCCGCCGACGTACAGGTTCCAGCCGCTCGCGGTGGCGATGACACCGAAGTCCTTCGACCGGGCCTCCGCGCACTCGCGGGCGCAGCCCGAGACGGCGGACTTGAGCTTGTGCGGGGACCTGAGCCCCCGGTAGCGCAGCTCCAGGTCGATCGCCATGCGGACCGAGTCCTGGACGCCGTAGCGGCACCAGGTCTGCCCGACGCAGGACTTCACCGTGCGCAGCGACTTGCCGTAGGCGTGCCCGGACTCGAAACCGGCGTCCACCAGGCGCGTCCAGATCAGCGGGAGCTGTTCCACGCGCGCGCCGAACATGTCGATCCGCTGGCCGCCGGTGATCTTCGTGTAGAGGCCGAAGTCCCGGGCGATCTCGCCGATCACGATCAGCTTCTCGGGCGCGATCTCCCCACCGGGGATGCGCGGCACGACCGAGTACGAGCCGTTCTTCTGCAGGTTGGCCAGGAAGTGGTCGTTGGTGTCCTGGAGGGCCGCCTGCTCGCCGTCCAGGACATAGCCGCTCGCGCCGATCGCCGGGGCGAGCGAGGCGAGGACGGAGGCCACGGCCGGCTTGCAGACCTCGCAGCCTTCGCCGCCCCGGGCGCCCTCGCGGCCGTGCCGGTCCAGCAGGTCCTGGTACGAGGTGATGCGCAGGGCCAGGACGATCTCGTACAGCTCCTCGCGGGTCTGCCCGAAGCAGCCGCACAGGCCCTTGTCGACCTCGACGCCGGACGCCTCCAGCTCGGCGGTGACCAGCTGGCCGAGCACCTTCACACAGCTGCCGCAGCCGGTGCCGGCCTTGGTGCACTTCTTCACCTCGGGCACGGTGGCGCACCGGTGCTCGGTGACCGCGCCGCGGATCGTGCCCTTGCTGACGTTGTGGCAGGAACAGACGATCGCCTCGTCCGGGAGGGCGGACGGGCCGAGCCGGTCCCCCGAGCCGGCTCCGGCGGGCAGGACGAGCGACTCGGGGGAGACGGGGGGCACCGAACCGGTCAGCGCGCGCAGGGTGCCGTAGGCCTCGGCGTCGCCGACCAGGATGCCGCCGAGCAGCGTGCCGTCCCGGCCGATGACCAGCTTCTTGTACAGGCCGGAGCGGGAGTCGGAGTAGACGACGTCCAGGCAGTCCTCGGCCGTGCCGTGCGCGTCGCCGAAGGAGGCCACGTCCACCCCGAGCAGCTTCAGCTTGGTGGACAGGTCGGCACCCGTGAAGGAGGCCTCTTCGGCGGCGATGGTGGCAGCGGCGGTCTCCGCCTGCTCGTAGCCCGGGGCCACCAGGCCGTACACCCGGCCGTCCGCCGCCAGCGCGCACTCGCCGATCGCGAACACGTGCGGATCGGTGACCGTACGGCACTGCTCGTCGACGGTGATGCCGCCGCGTTCGCCGACCGCCAGGCCCGAGTCGCGGGCCAGCTGGTCGCGGGGGCGGACACCGGCGCTGAACACCACCATGTCGGTGGCCAGTTCGGAACCGTCGGACAGCTTCATGCCGGTGACCGCGCCGTCCGGGCCGACCACGATCTCCTGCGTGCCCACGCCGGTGTGCACGCTCAGGCCCATCTCCTCGATGGTGCGCAGCAGCGCCGCGCCGCCGCCCTCGTCGACCTGGACGGGCATCAGCCGGGGAGCGAACTCCACGATGTGGGCGTCGAGCCCGAGACCCTTCAGCGCGCCCGCGGCCTCCAGGCCGAGCAGACCGCCGCCGACCACCGCACCCGTCACGGCCCTCGCCCTCGCGTACGCCTCGATCGCGAGCAGGTCCTCGATCGTGCGGTAGACGAAACAGCCCTCGGCGTCCTTGTGGGGGACGGGCGGCACGAAGGGGTAGGAGCCGGTGGCGAGGACCAGGGCGTCGTACCCGAACACCTGGCCGGACCTGGCCGTGACCTGCTTGGCCGCGCGGTCGATCGTCTCCGCCGGGTCGCCGAGGTACAGCTCGATGCCGTGGGCCTCGACGAACTCCATGTCGGTCACGGAGAGTTCCTCGGGCGTGCGGCCCGAGAAGTACGAGGTGAGCTGGACGCGGTCGTAGGCGGGCCGCGGCTCCTCGCACAGGACGACCACGCGGTGCGTGGCGGTCAGGCCGCGCCCGGCGATCGCCTCCAGGAAGCGCTGGCCGACCATGCCGTGGCCGACGAGCACGATCGTGGGGCGGGGCCGGTCCCCCGCAGGTGCGGTCGTGGACATCACAAGCCTCCGTCGTTGGTGAGCAGATGGAGCAACGGGCCGTCGTCGGGGAGCGGCTCTGCTCCCTCCCAGGCGCGGGCGAGGGCGCCGACGGTGCCGAGTTCGCCGACCAGGACCCCGCCGACCAGGCGGTCGTCGCGGACGACGACCTTGCGGTAGGTGCCCCGGGTCGCGTCGGCGAGCTGCACGACGTCGTCGCCGGGGCGGGCCTCGGTCTCGCCGAACGCGGCGAGGTCGAAGGGTGAACCGGTGCCGGCGAGGGTCAGCCGGGTCAGGGAACGGGTGCCGGTGTAGCGGGCGTGCGGGTCGCCCGCGAGGAACGCGGCGAGGGCGTCGGCCTGTTCGAGGGCCGGGGCGGCCAGGCCGTAGACCGTCCCGTCGTGCTGGGCGCAGTCGCCGACGGCGTGGATGTGCGGGTCCGAGGTGCGCAGCCGGTCGTCGACGAGGACACCCTGGTGCACGGCGAGCCCCGCCTGTACCGCCAGACCCGTGCGCGGGCGCACCCCGCAGGCCAGGACCACGAGGTCGGCGTCGAGCGCATAGCCGTCGGCCAGCTCCACCGAGCGGACCGCGCCGCCGGCCGAGCGCACGTCGCGCACCCGGCACTCGGTGTGCACCTCGACGCCGAGGTCCGACAGGTGCCGCAGCACCAGCCGGGAGGCGCTCGGGTCGAGCTGGCGCTCCATGAGCCGCTCCGCCTGCTGGGCGAGCACCACCTGGGCGCCGCGCACCGCGAGCGCGCGAGCCGCGGAGACCCCGAGCAGCCCGCCGCCGACGACGACCGCCCGCACGCCCGCACGGACCGCCTTGGACAGCCCCAGGCAGTCGTCCATCGTGCGGAACGCGTGGACGCCCTCGGGGAGCTGGTGGTCGGGGGCGCCGTGCCTTCCCGGGGGACCACCCCCGGACCCCCGGCCCAGGAGGCGGTTCGGGCCGCCCGCCCGGTGTGCCGACGCAGGGCGAGTGTCCGCGAACAGGCCGCGCAGCGGCGGCAGCACGGGGTTGGAGCCGGTGGCCAGCACCAGCGTGCCGTAGGCGATCGACGAGCCGTCGGCGCAGTCCAGCCGCCGTGCCGTGCGGTCGATGCCGGTGACCCGGGCGCGCACCAGGCCGTCGGGCGCGGGGAGGGAGATCACCTCCGGTGCGAACCGGCCGGCCAGTACCTCGGCGAGCAGGACCCGGTTGTAGGGCCGGTACTCCTCCTCGCCGACGAGCAGCACGGGCGTGCCCAGCTCGCCGAGCCGCCGGGCGAGCCGTACGCCCGCGAGGCCGGCGCCGATCACCACCACACACGTATTCGAGGTCATGCACCGCAGCGTGCGGCCCGGAGGTTACCCGGCCGCATCACCCCTGTTTCCCACGGGGAACGCTGCCCTCAGCGGGGGCGGGCCAGGGGTGTGAGGGACCTGGGAGGGGTGCCGGGGAGGGCTGTGAGGTGCGGTTTCTCGGGGCCGCGCACACAACGGACCGACCAGGCCCGTGGTGCCCGGGACACGTCGCGCAGCGCGGCCGGCCCCGGGGCGGCACCGACGCCTTCGTGCCGGCCGGCACGGCCGGAACGTCCCGCTGCTCCTCGAACGGGCTGCGGTCGCCGCTGTCCCTGCGCGCTGAGGCCGGCGGCGGGGAGTGTTCGCGTGCTGAGGCCGGCGGCGGGGAGTGACTGCGTGCTGAGGCCGGCGGCGGACGCCCGATGTGCTGCCCGGCCTGTCAGCGGCCGCCGGTGAGGTGGGCGAAGACCACCACGTTGCCCTGGTAGCCGGTGGCCCGCGAGTAGCCGCCGCCGCAGGTGATGACCCGCAACTCGGGGCGCTGGGCCGCGCCGTACACCTTCTCGTCGGGGAAGTTCCGGGCCGCGTACACCTCCACCGCGTCCACCGTGAACACGGCCACGGAGCCGTCCTGGCGGTCGACCTCGATGACGGCGCCCCGCTTCAGGGCGCCGAGGTTGTAGAAGACGGCCGGGCCCTCGGTGTTGTCGACGTGGCCCGCGACGATCGCGGTGCCCGTCTCGCCGGGCATCGTGCCGGCCTCGTACCAGCCGGCGAGGTTCTTCTCCTTGGCGGGCGGCGCGTCCAGGCTCCCCGCGCGGGTGAGGGCCAGGCCCGTCAGGGGGGCGTTCACCCGGATCGCCGGGATGCGGATACGGGTGGGCGCCGACGGTTCCAGCGCGGGGGCCGTGAGCCGCTCCTCGCCGGGCTCCGGCCGGCCCTCGGCGGCCGACGGCTGCGGCGGCGCGTGCGTCCCGGAGGCGGCGCCGAGCAGCCACACCCCCGAGGCGAGCGCGACGACGGTGACGGCGGCTATCGCGGTGTCCCCGATCCTGCGCATACCGACCCCTCTCCCGGAGACGGACTCCCCCTGACAGTCGGACCCCCGGCCCCCTCCGGGCCGCGAGGGGCATCGAGCCCGGAGGGGGCGGGGCTGTGCGGTACCGGCGGACGGACAGCGGAGGGTGTCCGTCAGATCCCGTCGCCTCTCGCCCGGCGATGCAGGAGCCAGGTACCGCCCGCGGCGGCGACGGCCAGCGCCGTCACACCTGCCGCGGTCTGAACGGGGTCGGTGCCCAGTGCGCCGCCGACCCCCGTCTTCACGCTTCCCCGCGGCTGCACCTGCTGGTGCACCGCGTTCAACGCCACCACCAGGTCCCCGGTGACCTGCTTGGTGCCCTCCGCGCACTTCGCGACGATCTCGTACGTCCCCGGCTGCGCGCTCGGCGGCACCCGGAACTGGCCGATCGCCTCGCCCTCGTGCGTGCTGGGCGCCAGGGTGAAGGTCCCGGCGCCGACCGCGCCCGCGTCCCCGAGCGCGGCGCCCCTGTCCCCGCACGCCGCCGTGTTCACCGTGACCTGGCTGCCCGGCTCCGTGGTGGACGGGTACACCTGCAGGTTGTCGGCGACGGAGGCGAAGGGACGCGCCGGTGCCGGGAGCGCGGGCGCGCGCAGGCCCGCGGGGCGGAGCACGGTCGTGGTTGCGGCACCGGCCGGCGCCTCCCGGAGACGAGCGGCCTCGGGTACTGCGCCGCTGCCGTGGGCCGGTGCCGTGGCGAGACCCGCCGCGGCCACGGCGAGTGCGGTACCGGTCAGCAGGCGGGCGGTGCGTCGCATGGTGCTCCCCAGAGCTTGTCCGACTCGTTCATCCGACTCGTTCAGAGGGCGCGCCCCCTGCGCTTCCGAGGTAAATGGCACTCGGCCCGCACCGCTTCCTGAAACATCGTCAGGAACGTGGTGAACGGGTGGCGTCCGCGACCCCCACACGGCCTAGCCGTGCCGTGTTACGGCAGGTCATGGGCGTGCTTGACGGCACCGGCGAAGAGAACACGAATGGAGCGCCGCCGCCGGTGAACGGGTGACCGGCGCGCACGGGTGCAGACGCCGTCGGTGCGGCAGGCACCGGCCGCACCGGCGGAGCCGGCGCGCGCCGCCCGACGCCCCGTCAGTGCCGGCAACCGCCCCCGGGTGCGGCACGCCTGACTCGGTGGCACGCGCATGCGCCGCCGGCCGGGGCACCGCGGGCCGGTACGGGACAAGGATCGGCGGCTGCGGCCGACTCGCAGGGTTCGGGGCGAAGGGGTCTGGACTAGCTCGGCAGTCGCAGGGCCAGTCCGGGTCTGGCCTAGCGCGGCAGCCGCAGGGCCAGTCCGTCCAGGACGACGTCCAGTCCGTGGGTGAACTTGGCGTCCCGGTCCTGAGCGGGGTCCCGGGGCGCGGATTCGCCGTAGGCGGCCGCGAGGTGGGCGTGGCCGGCCGCGGCCTCCTGGGCGGCGGGCATCAGCCGGGCGACGAACTCGGCCTCCGTCTGCCCGGACCGGGCGACCGTGGTGAGCCAGGCGGCCTCGGTGGTGCTCATGCCGAGCACGTACGCCAGCAGCGTGCTGATCGCCCGGTCGGGCTCGGGGAAGCCGGCCGCGGTGAACAGCGAGGCGAGCCGCTCGGAGAACGACATCAGGTTGGGGCCGAGGTAGACGAGGCCGGCCTGGCCCATCACCGAGGACACCCAGGGGTGCCGGAGGGCGGTCGCGCGGAAGGACCGCGCGGCCTCGGCGACGGCGGCCCGCCAGTCGGGGTCCGCGGCCGCCGGCACCCGGATCTCGGCCGCGACCGCGTCCACGGCCAGCTCCATCAGCTCGTCCTTGGTGGCCACGTGCCGGTACAGGGAGGTCGCACCGGCGTTCAGGCGGGCGCCGAGCTTGCGCATGCTGAGCGCCTCGACACCGTCCGCGTCCAGCATGGCGACCGCCTCGCGCACGATCGACTCCCGGCTGAGCGAGGGCTGTTCGGGCTCGCGCCGCTCCCGGGCCCACACGGAGGGGATCGGGTTCGGCTTGGTCCTGGTGGCCATCGGCGGACTCCTTTGCGTGCGTACCTCGTGCGCATCCAGCGTACAGCGTTCAGGGATTGCGCACACTGTTCCGTCATGCGTACAGTGTTCGCATCGCACGGAACGCTGTACGCATCGCCGGAACGGTGTGCGCAAGAGGAGAGGGAACCCCATGGAAAGCCGCAATCCCCGTCGCTGGTGGATCCTCGTCGTGCTGTGCCTGAGCACGCTGGTCCTGGTGATCGACAGCATGGCGCTCACCGTGGCGGTGCCCTCGATGACCGAGGACCTCGGCGCGAGCGCCCAGGACGTCCAGTGGATCCTCGACTCCTACGTCCTGGTCTTCGCCGGCCTGCTGCTCACCTCCGGCAGTCTCGGTGACCGCTTCGGCCGCCGGAAGGTGATGCTGATCGGCCTGCTGCTCTTCGGCGCCGCCTCACTCGCCGGGACGTTCGCCGCGGATCCTGGCCAGGTCATCGCCCTGCGGGTCGCGATGGGGGTCGGCGGGGCGCTGATCATGCCGTCCACCCTCTCCATCCTCATCACCGTCTTCGACGAGGAGGAGCGCGGCAGGGCGATGGCGGCCTGGGGGTCGGTGTCGATGCTCGGCCTGGTGGGCAGCCCGGTGCTGGGCGGCCTGCTGATCGACCACTTCTCCTGGCACTCGATCTTCTTCCTCAACGTCCCGGTCGTCGCCCTGGCCGTGATCGCGGGCCTGACCCTCATGCCGGAGTCGAAGGCGCCCTGGCAGAAGGCCGATCCGCTGGGAGCGCTGCTGTCCGCGGCCGGGATGACCGCGCTCATCTGGTGGATCATCGAGATCCCGCAGCACGGCGCCTTCGGCGGCCGCTCCCTGGCCGGCCTGACCGTCGCGGTCGTCGCGCTCGCCGCCTTCGTCGTCTGGGAGAACGTCACCGAGTCCCCGATGGTCCCGCTGATCCTCTTCAAGCACCGCAACTTCAGCGGCGGTTCGCTCTCCCTGGCCCTGGTCCAGATCGGCAACGGCGGCCTGCTGCTTGTCCTCACCCAGTACCTGCAGTTCGTCCTCGGCTACTCGCCCATCAAGGCGGGACTGGCCTTCCTGCCCCTCGCCGTCACCGCGATCATCGGCAACACGGCGGGCGCGAAGCTGGCCGCGAAGATCGGCAACCGCTTCGTCATCCTGACCGGCATGCTGATCATGGTGGCCTGCTTCGCCCTGCTCACCACGGTCGGCGCCGGCTCCGGCCTCACCGTCCCGGCGATCGCCCTGGGGCTCCTCGGCCTCGGCGCGGGGGCCGCCATGCCGGCCGCGGTCGGCGCGCTGATGGGCACGATCCCGCCGGAGAAGGCGGGCGTCGGCTCGGCCCTGAACGACACCATCCAGCAGTCGGGCACCGCCCTCGGCATCGCCATCCTCGGCTCGCTGCTCACCAGCGGCTACACGGACCGGATGCCCGCCGACGCCCCCGCCGAGGCCCGCCGGTCCATCGCCGGAGCGGTCGCCACGGCCCACCCGGCCCTCCTCCGCACGGCCCGTGAGGCCTTCACCTCCTCGATGGCCACCACCTTCACGGTCAGTGCCGCCGGCGTCCTCGCGGCAGCGGCCCTGGCGACCCTGGTGATGCGGGACACCGAACAGGACCGGCCCGCCGAGTCCCCGGCCCCGGAGCCGGTCGGCTGACCGGACGGCACACCGAAGGCCGGCGCCCGGACGGGCACCGGCCTCCGGGCGTTTCAGGGGCTCAGTTCACGTTCACCGCACTCCACGCCGCAGCCACCGCGTTGTACTCCGTGCTGCCCGCGCCGTAGAGGTCCTTGGCCGCGCTGAGGGTGGCCGTGCGGGCGCCCTTGTAGTTCGTGGAGGACGTCATGTAGACCGTCAGCGCCCGGTACCAGATCTTGCCGACCTTGTCCCGGCCGATGCCGGTGACCGTCGAGCCGTTGTACGTCGGCGAGTCGTAGTTCACCCCGTTGATGGTCTTCGCGCCGCTGCCCTCCGCGAGGAGGTACGCGAAGTGGTTGGCGACGCCCGAGGAGTAGTGGACGTCGAGGTTGCCGACCGAACTGCTCCAGTAGTCGGCCGAGTTGCCGTCCTTGGACGGCTTGTCCATGAAGCGCAGGGCGGGCTTGCCGAAGCCGGGCTTCACGATCTCCTCGCCGATGAGGTAGTCGCCGGGGTCGGAGGGGCTGTTCGCGTACCACTCGACCATCGTGCCGAGGATGTCCGAGGTCGCCTCGTTCAGGCCGCCGGACTCGCCCGAGTAGGTCAGCGCGGCCGTCTTGGAGGTGACCCCGTGGGTCATCTCGTGCCCGGCCACGTCCAGCGCCACCAGCGGACCGAAGGTGGTGCCGTCACCGTCTCCGTAGGTCATGCAGAAGCAGCTGTCGTCCCAGAAGGCGTTGTTGTAGCTGCTGCCGTAGTGGACGCGGTTGTACGAGCCCTTGCCGTCGCCGGCGATGCCGCTGCGGCCGTGGACGTTCTTGTAGTAGTCCCAGGTCTCGTTGGTGCCGTACTGGGCGTCGACGGCGGCCGAGGAGCGGTCGGCGTTGCTGCCCGTGCCCCAGTGGTTGTCGGCGTCCGTGAACAGGGTCGCGGGGGCCCGCACGAAGCAGATGCCGAAGAAGCACAGGTCGGTCTTGTTCTCCGCGTCACCGGTGTAGGTGTTGCCGCGGGTCGGGTCCTTGAGCTGGTACGACGATCCGGACTGGGTCGTCTCCAGCGGCACGGTCCCGCTGTAGAGGGACTTGCCGTCGCCGGTGGCCGTCTCGATGCTGTCCCAGGCGTCGATCTGGGCGCCGGTGCGGGCGTCGGTCAGCACGGTGCGGGCGACCGGGTTGCCGAGGGAGTCCTGGCCGACGGCGTTGGTCCGCCAGGCCAGTTTCGGCGTGCCGTGCAGGGCGTCGACGACCAGCTCCGGCTTGGCCCTGACGCTCTTGAGGCGCTCGCCGAGATTGACGGCGCGCAGGGCGTTGACCGCGAGGTCGGCGGCCCTGGGGCCCGACACCTCGGGGACGACCGAGGCGAGGGATATGGGGTTCCTCGTCGCCCGGTTCGCGCTGCGGTAGGCGCCGTTCGGGGCCAGGTGGACGACGAAGTCACCGCCGAGCACGGGGAGTCGGTGGTAGGTGCGGTCGTAGCGGACGTGCTGGGTGCCGTCCCTGTCCACGACGACGTCACGGACGCTGGTGCCCTGTGCCGAGGTCAGGCCCAGGTTCGCGGCGTGCGCCAGGAGGGCCGACGCCGCGTTCTCGACGGCGGTGGCCCGGGTCGGTCTGCCGTCGGCGTGGGCGGCCGGGGAGAGCCCGGCGGCGAGCAGGGCGGCGGTGGCGGCGGTGACACCGGCGGCGGCGAGACGACGGGACCCTCGGGCGTGCGGACGTATCCGGCTCATCTGTCTCCTTGGGGGAGGCGCCTGCGAGGCGTGGGGGTGGCGCTGATACCGCCAGAGATTTAAGGGCCCATGACATGTCATGTCCATAGCGGTCACATGGAGATGTGCATGAGGATGTGTGTGGGGTCGACGGGGGTGAAGAATCGTTCCTGTGATCACTCCGCCGCCCCGGGACCCGCTGCCCTTCTTCGTCTACGGCACGCTCCGCCCCGGCGAGGCGAACCACGACCTGTTCCTGCGGGGCCGCATCCGGACCGAGGAGCCGGGCCGGCTTCCGGGCGCGGTCCTCTACGACGGCCCCGGCTATCCGTACGCCGTCGAGGAACCGGGGACAGGGGGGATCAGCGGCGAACTGGTCACCGCGCTCCCGCGGACGTACGACCCCCTGCTCACGGAACTCGACCGGCTGGAGGAGTACGTGCCGGGCGACCCGCGCAACCTCTACGAGCGCGTCGCCCGGGACGTCGTACGCACCGACGGCACGGCCGTGCGGGCCTGGGTGTACCTCGCCGCCCCCGGGGTCGCCGCCCGGCTGCGCGCCCGGGGGCGGCTGATCCGGAGCGGCGACTGGCTGGCCCGCCGCTGACTCGGCCCAGCGGTGTCAGGCGGCTCGGCCCGGCAGTGTCCGGTGACTCGGGCCGGTGGTGTCAGGCCGCTCGCCCCAGCAGTGTCCGGGGACTTGGCCCAGTGGTGTCCGCTGACTCGGCCCAGCGGTGTCAGGCGGCTCGGCCCAGCAGTGTCAGGCCCTCGGGCACGGCGATCCCGAACTCCGCCTCGACCACGCGCCGCGCCTCCGCCTCACCGGTGAGGATGCGCTCGGTCACCGTGCCGTCGGCACGCGTCTCGACCAGACGGGCACCGTCGAGGGCGAGGTGCCGTTCGGGGGTGGTCCGCTGCAGGTAGGGGCGGTGGGTGAAGGGCGAGCGGGGGTTGGTGCCGACATGCCAGTTGAACACCTCGAAGTCGGGCGCGGCGAACGGCTCCAGCGTGAACGCGTACTGGCTGACGAAGTCCGCCGCGTCCCGGTCGTACGCCTGCAGCGCCCACAGCTTCAGCGGCCCGTCGTACGGCAGGTGCACGAGCCGGTGCCGGCGCCCGCCGCCCTCGTGCTCCGCGCCGACGGCCAGCGGCACCGGCTGCAGCAGTGCCCCGGGCGCCCCGAAGCCGACGTCCGCCAGATACGGCTGCGGCTCACCGGGCACCTCCACCCGCAGCATCATGTGCGTCCGCGGGCGGCTCTCCACCGTCTTCGCGCCCAGCACCACCCGTCCCGCCAGCCCCGTCACCCCGAGGCCGAGTGCCTCCAGGGCCAGCCTGAGCAGGGTGTTGTGCTCGTAGCAGTAGCCGCCGCGCCGACCCCGGACCAGCTTGGCCATCAGGTCGGCGGGGGCGAGCTAGGGGGCCCTGCCGGACAGGGGCTCCAGGTTCTCGAAGGGAAGGGACAGGGAGTGCGCCAGGTGCACGCCCCGCAGGGTCGCCAGGTCGGCTCGCCTGCCGCCCTCCCATCCGATGCGCTGCAGGTAGGCGTCGAGGTCGAAGTGCTCGGTGTCGGACATGCAACGAACCTATGCAGGCCTCACCCGTCCCGGCCGCATGCCACCGGCGGAATTCCGCTCCGTCTGTGGTCCTAGGCCTTCCGGTGCGGGGCACCCGCGGGCTCCGGTGCGGGTCACGCGCAGTTCCCGGCGCGCGGCACCTGCAGCCCCCGGCGTCGGCTACGGCGTGGACGTCGGCCCAGGCCCTCGCGTCGGCTGCGGTCCGGCGCGGCCGAGCAGGCCCAGGTACTGGTGGAGCTGTGTGGCCGCGGTGAGCATGGCCAGGCCCTGGGCCGTGAGTCTGCGCTGCCAGTCGTCCAGGGCGGCGGCCAGCGCGTCCGTGCCGCCGGCGGTCCGGATCTGGTGGACCACGGTGGCGATGTGGTCGAGCGGGTGGCCCCCGCGTCTGAGGAGATGGGCGAGTTCGGCGTCCCGGACGTCGCCCGCGCGAAAGACGCGGTATCCGGTGGCCCGGTCGCGTGCGGGGGTGAGGATGCCGGCGTCCTCCCAGTTGCGCACGGTCGCCGTCGTGACGCCGAGGCGGTGCGCGAGTTCGCCGACGGTCAGGGGGCCCGGCTCGGGCGCCCGCACCGCAGCGGTGCCGGGTTCCGCCGTCAGGTGCTCCACCGCCCCGCGCACCGCGTCGAGGGTGTCACGGTCGCGGAGCACCTGGCTGTGACCGCGGTCGACGGTCGTCAGGGCGTCGTCGAGCGCGTCGTCGTGGAGTGCCTTCATGATGCCGCCCGCGGCCGCGTACCCGTACGCCGGGACGAGCGCGAGGTAGGCGCGGAGCGCCGCCGCGTGCACCTCGGTGTAGATCCGGTAGCCGCTGTGCGTGCGGTCGGCGGGCGGGATGAACCCGTCGCGCTCGTAGTTGCGGACAGCCTGGGTCGAGATGCCGTGCTCGCGCGCGAGGTCGGCCGGTCGCAAGGTGATCACCGTTTTGAGACTTTACCGCACAGCTGCACGGCCAAGTCCTCCAGAAGTCTCAACCGTTCTTTCAAGGATACGCTTGAGGCACATGAGCCAGGACATCCGAGACCTCACCACCACCTCATGTGACCTGCTGGCGTTCGGTGAACCGACGCACCAGGAGCCCGCCTTCGGGCGTGTCCGCAACGAACTGTTCGTCCGGCTGGCCGAGAACGGCTTCCGGTCGATCGCCCTGGAGACCGACCGTGTGGCCGCGCTCGCGGTGAACGACTTCGTCCAGGAGGGAGCCGGAAGCCTCGACGCGGTGATGCGCGAGGGCTTCTCCCACAGCTTCGGAGACCTGGACGCCAACCGGCGGCTGGTCGCCTGGATGCGCGATCACAACCGGAACCGGCCGCCGGAGGAACGCCTCGCCTTCCACGGCTTCGACGCCCCGATGGAGACGTTCAGCGCCCCCAGCCCGCGGCACTGCCTCGAACACGCCCGCGACTACCTGGACCTCGACCTCGATCTCGCGCAGCTCCTCGGCGACGACGAACGCTGGAGCCGCCCGGAGGCCGTCCTGGACCCGGCCCGGTCGATCGGTGCCACGGCCGAGGCCGAGAAGCTGCGGGCGATCGCCGACGACATGCTCACCACGCTCTACGCACGCGCGCCGGAGAGGATCGCGGCGACCTCGCGCGCGCAGTGGCTCAGGGCCAGGACGCACCTCACCGCCGGACTCGGCCTGCTGCGCTATCACCGGCAGGCGGCACAGCGCCTCGAAACGAGCGCACGCATCTCCCTCCTGTCGGCCACCCGGGACGCGCTCATGGCCCAGAACCTCCTGGACATCCGGAGCACCGAGGAACGACGGGGCCCGACCCTGGTCTTCGCCCACAACCTCCATCTGCAGCGCAGCCCCTGCAGTTGGCGCTCCGCGGACCTGAGCGCCGACTGGACCGGTGCCGGTGCGATCGTGGAGTCCCTGCTGGGCGAGCGGTACCGCTTCGTCGCCGGGAGCCTCGGCCGCAGCGCGGCCATCGGGCTGCGGGAACCCGAGCCGGACACCTACGAGGGTCTCCTCCAGCGCCGCGTCCCCACCTGGGGCCTGATCCCGGTCGCGACGGTCACGGCCGCTCGCACCCGGACCGACACCACCCCGCAGCAGGGCTACTTCCCTCTCGACCGGGCGATACTCGACACGGCCGACGCGGTCCTGCACATCAACGACGGCACCACCGCCGTCGCGTGAGCCGCCCGCCGGGGTCTGCAAGCCGACCCGCAGGGTGTCCCGCCGTGCCCGCGTGAGCCGACCGGCCGGGTCTCCCCGCTGCCCCCGCCGGGTTTCCCACCGGACCCGTGCGGGCTGCCCCGACGGGTCTCACCGCGCCGCCTCCACCCGCACCGCGCACGTCTTGAACTCCGGCATCCGCGACGTCGGGTCCAGGGCCGGGTTGGTGAGGGTGTTGGCGCGGCCCTCGCCCGGCCAGTGGAAGGGCATGAAGACGGTGTCGGGGCGGATGGCGGTGGTGATCCGTGCGGGTGCCACGGCCCGGCCCCGGCGCGAGACCACCACCAGCGGGTCGCCCTCGGCCGCCCCGAGCCGGGCCGCAAGGCGCGGGTGCAGTTCCACGAACGGGCCGGGCGCGGCCGCGTTCAGCTCCGCCACCCGCCGTGTCTGCGCCCCCGACTGGTACTGGGACACCACCCGGCCGGTGGTCAGCAGCAGCGGGTACTCGGCGTCCGGTTCCTCGGCACTGGCCCGGTGCGTCACGGCCGCGAACCGGGCCCGTCCGTCGGGCGTGGCGAACCGGTCCAGGAAGAGGCGCGGGGTTCCCGGGTGCGGCGCGGACACGGCGGTCTCGGCGTCCCGGGCCGGATCGCCGTCCTCCTCGTACACGCCGCCCTCGCGGTACTCTCCGTCCGCCCCGCCCTCGCGGTCCTCTCCGTCCGCCCCGCCCTCGCGGTCCTCCCCGTGCCCGGCCGTCGTAGCGGCGACGGCCGGGCACGGCCAGAACACCCCGTTCTCCTCCGCCAGCCGCCGGTAGGTGATCCCCGAGTAGTCCGCCGGACCGCCCGCGCTGGCCCGGCGCAGCTCCTCGAAGACCTCCTCGGGGTCGGTCCAGAAGCCCGTCTCCACGCCCGACCGGGCGGCCAGCTCATGGAGGACGTACAGATCGCTGCGGACGCCCGGCGGCGGGGCGACGGCCTGCCGGCGCAGCAGGACCCTGCCCTCCAGACTGGTCGTCGTCCCCGTCTCCTCGGCCCACTGGGTGACCGGCAGCACCACGTCCGCCAGCGCCGCCGTCTCCGACAGGACGACATCGCACACGGCCAGGAAGTCCAGCGAGCGCAGCCGCTCCTCGACATGGGCCGCGCGCGGTGCCGACACCACCGGGTTGGAGCCCATCAGCAGCAGCGAGCGGATGTCCGTGCCGAGCGCGTCGAGCAGCTCGTACGCGCTGCGTCCGGGACCGGGAAGGCCGTCCGGGTCCACACCCCACACCGAGGCCACGTGCCGCCGCGCCGCCGGGTCGTCCAGCTTGCGGTAGCCGGGCAACTGGTCTGCCTTCTGGCCGTGTTCGCGACCGCCCTGCCCGTTGCCCTGCCCGGTCAGACAGCCGTACCCGGACAGCGGACGGCCCGCGCGGCCGGTCGCCAGGCACAGGTTGATCCACGCGCCGACCGTGTCCGTCCCCTTGGCCTGCTGCTCCGGCCCCCGCGCGGTCAGCACCATCGCCGCCTGAGGCGCGCAGAACATCCGCACCGCCTCCCGCAGCTGCGGAACGGACACCCCCGTGATCCGCTCCACGTGCTCCGGCCAGTGCCCCATCGCCGCCGCCCGGGCCTCCTCCCAGCCCGTCGTCCGCTCCCGTATGTACTCCTCGTCCGTCAGTCCCTCGGCCACCACCAGGTGCAGCAGACCGAGCGCGAGAGCCAGATCGGTGCCCGGACGGGGTGCCAGGTGCAGGTCCGCCTGCTCGGCGGTCCTGGTCCGGCGCGGGTCGACCACGATCAACGTGCCGCCGTTGTCGCGCAGTTCGCGGAAGAAGCGCAGTGACGGCGGCATGGTCTCGGCGAGGTTGGAGCCGACGAGGATCACGCACCCGGTCCGCGGGACGTCCTCCAGCGGGAACGGCAGCCCCCGGTCCAGGCCGAACGCCTTCGTGCCGGCGGCCGCCGCCGACGACATGCAGAAGCGGCCGTTGTAGTCGATCTGCGAGGTGCCCAGCACCACCCGGGCGAACTTGCCCAGCGTGTACGCCTTCTCGTTGGTCAGCCCGCCCCCGCCGAACACCCCGAGCGCGTCCGGCCCGTAGCGCTCCCGCGTCCGCCCGAGCCGCTCGGCGACCAGATCCAGCGCCTCCTCCCACGAGGCGGGCACCAGCCGGCCCTTGGACCGCACCAGCGGCGAGGTCAGCCGCAGCGCCGGCGACAGCACCTCGGCGGCGGTACGGCCCTTGCCGCACAGCGCGCCGCGGTTCACCGGGAAGTCCGGGCGCTCGGTCACCTCGACGCCCCCCTGCGGCAGGGGCGTGACGTTCATCCCGCACTGCAGGGCGCAGTACGGGCAGTGGGTGGGCGTCGGGGCGGTCTCCATGCGGACCAGCGTGCTTCGGGCGTGTTACGGCTCCGGGCCGCCTCCGGTTACGCACCCGGCACGGCCACCTCCCCGCCCGGCCGGGGGCGGCGTGAGGTCCGCACGGTGATCTCGCTGCCCAGCCGGGGGCGTGAGGTCTGCACGGCCACCTCCCCGCCCGGTCGCGGGACGGCGTGAGGTCCCGGGTCCGTTCCTACTGCCGGTTCAGGGAGCGTGTGACGCCCGCGGCGATGGTCGTCGCCAGCACCCAGCCGGTGGCGATCAGCAGATACGACAGCCACTGGTACCAGCCGCGCGGCGCGAACGCTCCGTCCTGGCCGAAGTCGATGATCGGCAGCAGCAGGTCGAGGGTGTAGAAGAGCGGGTTGAACGCGGGCGCCTCGGAGGGCTTGAGCGCGGGCGGATGGTGCAGGGCGAAGGCGACGGTGCCGGTGCAGAGCAGCAACAGCAGCCAGCCGGCGGCTCGCATCGGGCGGAAGCCGTAGCCGACGGCCGCGTCCTGGAGCCAGCCCCACAGCCGGGCGTACGGCGGCTGCGTGCGGCGCAGGCGACGGAGCTTGGCCAGCTGGACAGTGCGCGCGGCGGCGTCGTCGCCCACCGTGCGGTACGCCATGGCCAACTGCTCGTAGGGATGCGGAAGAAAACCTTCCGGCTCGCGTTCGAGCAGCGGAAGACGCTGGTCGGCCGGGAGGTGCGGGGTCAGGACGCGGTAGCTGAGCCCGTCGATCCTCACGTGCCGCGGCCACACCTCGGGCGGCACGTGCAACAGGTCGAGCCGGGCACGGCGCAGATTGACGGCTCCCTCGATGGGCACGGCCTCCCGCAGCCACAGTTCGCCGACGACACTGCTGCTGGCGCGCAGGGCCTGGCCGTCCGGGTTGGACAGCCGGGCGTGCGCGAGGTTGAGCTGACGGGGGATGCGGGCACCGGACAGATTGACCCGGCCACGGGTCCGCAGACGCATCGCGTGCAGATCGGTGCCCACGGTCAGGACCTCGGCATGCAGCGCGGTCTCTCCGGGCGCGATCAGTTCCGCGTCGTTGAGGTTCACCTGGTTGCGGACGACCGCCCCGTTCAGGTGGACCTTTCCGTACGCGACCAGGCCCGGGGCCCACACGTCCGTGGCCACCTCGGCGTGGTTGAGCTGGAGCACGGGCTCCTCCGGGACCTCGCCGGGGCTTCCGAGCCGCGCCCCGCCCGCGAAGAACGCTCCGGACAGCTTCGCCCCCCGAAGCCGTACCGGCCCCGTGATCCGGCAGCAGGAGATCCGCACGACCCCGTCGGCGCGCAGATTTCCGGCCGTCAGCCCCGGCAGCACCGAGTCGCTCAGGACCAGATTGACGACCTGCGCCCCGTACAGGTCGGGCGCCTCCTCGAAATGGCAGAAGCGCAGCCGGACGGGATGGCCGACGGTGCCGTACTTGAGGTCGAGACACCCGGTGATCCGCGCTCCCGCCACCTTCAGACCGGCTGTCCGGCCCGTCCGGACCGGCCCGCCGAGCAGCAGTTCCCGCAGCACCTCCGCCCGCAGGGTGCGCTCGGGTCCCCACGAGCCGCCCTGCTCGGGGTCCTCGTCGTCGCCCTCCCGGAAGTCGACCCCCTCGCCGAGCGGGAAGGCGTCCCGGACACGGCACTCGGCCGGCGTCAGGTCCGTGATCTCCATGCTCAGCCCCGCGCCTTCGCCAGCGCTCTGGTGACCCCGGGCTCCTTCGGCCCGAGGAACACCGGATCGGGACGGAACACCGCGTCCAGCACCGCCTTGCCCGCCGCGAACACCTCGCGCGTGCCGCCGTAGTACCAGGTCACGTCGTGTTTCGCGTCGACCCCGATGCCGTACGACGCCACCCCCGCCGCCTCGCACAGGGCCACCGCCCGCCGGATGTGGAAGCCCTGGCTGATCAGCACGGCCCGGTGCACCCCGAAGATCTTCCGGGCCCGCACACAGGAGTCCCAGGTGTCGAAACCGGCGTAGTCACTGACGATCCGCCCGGCCGGCACCCCGTGCTTCGTCAGGTAGGCGCGCATGGCGTCCGGCTCGTCGTAGTCCTTGCGGCTGTTGTCCCCGGTCACGAGCACGACCTCGATCCGGCCCGCCCGGTACAGCTTCGCCGCCGCGTCCAGCCGGTGCGCCAGATACGGCGACGGCTCCCCGTTCCACAGCCCGGCCCCGAAGACCACGGCGACCTCGGCGCGCGGCGCGTCGGCCGTCGTCCGCAGCCGGTCCGCCGTCGACACGAACAGCCAGGTGGCCGGCAGCAGCGCCAGCACACACACGGCCATCACGGCCTGCACCAGCCGCCGCTGTCCCCGACGGGTGCGCGGCAGCTGCGGTCGACGGATCTTCATACGGTCCCCCATGGATCGGCTCCAGTCCTGGAGGACGCCGGTGGCCGCGATCCGGTTCGCCTCACATCGTGCATCTGTGCGACGTGAACCCACGGAAAATACCCGTGACGGGCCCGCAACGACGGCGCAACCTGCCACCGGCAGGATCTTTCCATGACGGCGCCGAACCCTCCTCGCGACGAGCCCCTCATCCCCCTCGACAGCACGGCGCAGCTCATGAACGACATCAGCAGCCGGCTCGCCGGCCGCCTCCGCCTCGTCTCGCCCACCGGCCGCCGCCGCCCGGCCCCGCCCGCCCTCGTCCTGGTCGCCCACGGCAGCCGCGACCCGCGCGCGCTGGACACCGTCCGGGCCCTCACGGACCGGGTAGGGCAGCTGCGCCCCGGCCTTGCCCTCCACCTGGGCCACATCGAGCTGAACGAGCCCCTGCTCCCCGACACCCTCACGGCCCTCGGCCACACCCCCGCCGTCCTCGTCCCGCTGCTGCTCGGCCGCGGGTACCACGTCAAGCAGGACATCCCCGAGATGGCCGCGGCCTCGCCCGCCCGCACCCGCGTGGCCGCCCCGCTCGGCCCGCACCCGCTCCTCGCCCAGGCCCTGCACGCCCGCCTGACCGAGTCCGGCTGGCCCCTGGCCATGGACGGCACCACCCGCCGCACCAGCGCGGTCGTCCTCGCGGCAGCGGGCTCCCGGGACCCCGACTCGGCCACGGACACCCACCGCACGGCCCGCCTCCTGGCCACGCGCCTGGGCGTCGAGGTCGTCCCCGCCTTCGCCTCGGCGGCGGGTCCGACGGTCCCGGAGGCCCTGCACACCCTGGCGGCGAGGGGCCGCCACCGAGTCGCGGTGGCTTCGTACTTCACGGCCCCGGGCCGCTTCGCGACCCAGTGCGCGAACCAGGCCCCCTGGATCGCCTCCGCCCCCCTGGGAGCCCACGAGGCGATGGCCCGCCTGATCCTGCACCGCTACGACCAGAGCCTGACGACCCGGTCCACGGCAGCCGCCTGAAAGGGGCGCGGGGCTGCATGCGATGTGCGGCTCCGCCGCGCGGGCCCGACAAGCCACGGCGCACCCGCACCCGCACCCGCCACTCAGGCGATCCCGGCGGACGACCGGGGGCACCGCCGCTCCCCGAATGTCACTGCCGACGCTTACTGTCGAATCATGGAAGGCACCGCAGGTACCGGCACCGCACCCGAAACGGCCTACGACCCGACGTCGGTCGAACGCTGGGCGCCCGAACCCGACAAACGCCCCGGCCGCACCGCCTTCCAGCGCGACCGCGCCCGCATCCTGCACAGCGCGGCACTGCGCCGCCTCGCCGGCAAGACCCAGGTGGTCACCCCGGGGACCCGCAGCCAGGCATGGGACGCGAGTCCCCGCACCCGCCTGACCCACTCCCTGGAGTGCGCCCAGGTCGGCCGGGAGTTGGGCGCGGCCCTCGGCTGCGACCCCGACCTGGTCGAGGCGGCCTGCCTCTCGCACGACCTCGGCCACCCGCCCTTCGGCCACAACGGCGAGCACGCGCTGAACGAATTCGCCGACGACTGCGGCGGATTCGAGGGCAACGCCCAGTCCCTCAGACTCCTCACCCGCATCGAGCCCAAGCGTTTCACCCCCGAGGGCTCCGTCGGGCTCAACCTCACCCGCGCCGCCCTGGACGCCGCGACCAAGTACCCCTGGCCGCGCGGTGCCCACCCCAGCGACCCGGCGTCCCGGAAGTTCGGTGCCTACGAGGACGACCGCCCGGTGTTCGACTGGGTCCGCGCGACCGCCCCCGGCACCCGGACCTGCTTCGAGGCCCAGGTCATGGACTGGTCGGACGACGTGGCCTACTCGGTGCACGACGTCGAGGACGGCCTGCACGCCGGCCACATCGACCCCAACTGCCTGCACGCCGAACCCGAGCGGCAGGCGGTGTTCGAAGTGGCCCTCGACAGATACGTCCCCGCCGGCACCGACCCGGCCGAACTGGCCGCCGCTCTCGACCGCCTCCAGGACCAGGAGTGGTGGCCGCACGGCTACGACGGCACGGCGGTCGCCCAGGCCCGCCTCAAGGACGCCACCAGCCAGCTCATCGGCCGGTTCTGTCTGGCCGCCGAGGGCGCCACCCGCGCCGCGTACGGCAGCGGCCGGCTCACCCGTTACGGCGCCGAACTCGTCGTACCCCACGAGACCCGCCTGGAGTGCGCGGTGCTCAAGGCGGTCGCCGACCGGTACGTCATGCAGCGCGCCGAGCAGGAGCGGCTGCGCGCCGACCAGCGGGTGATCGTGGCAGAACTGGCCCAGGCGCTCACCGCCCGCGCGCCCGACGGCCTGGAACCGCAGTTTCGGGCGCTGTTCGACGCGGCATCCGACGACCACGCGCGCAAGCGGGTGATCGTCGACCAGATCGCCTCGCTGACCGACGCCTCCGCCCGCTCGCTGCACGCGAGATTGACGGGGCATATGTGAAGGGAAAGTGACCCCGGGTGGCCTGATCGGGTCACTCCCTCTTCCCGCAGCACGTTGCGTGCGGGACGCTCGCTTGTGGCGACACCCTTACGAGGAGGCATCAAGTGGTCGACGCGGATCAGACATTCGTCATCGTCGGAGGCGGTCTCGCCGGCGCGAAGGCGGCCGAGACGCTCCGTGCGGAGGGCTTCAGCGGCCGGGTGATACTGATCTGCGACGAACGCGACCACCCCTATGAGCGCCCGCCGCTGTCCAAGGGCTATCTGCTCGGCAAGAAGGAGCGCGACAGCGTCTTCGTGCACGAGCCCGCCTGGTACGCGCAGAACGACATCGAGCTGCACCTCGGCCAGACCGTCGACCGCATCGACCGGGCCGCGAAGACCGTGCGCTTCGGGGACGACGGCACCCTCGTCCGGTACGACAAGCTGCTTCTGGCCACCGGAGCGGAGCCCCGCCGTCTGGACATCCCCGGCACCGACCTCGCGGGCGTGCACCACCTGCGCCGCCTCGCCCACGCCGAGCGGCTCAAGGGCGTCCTCACCGCGCTCGGCCGGGACAACGGCCATCTCGTGATCGCGGGCGCCGGCTGGATCGGCCTGGAGGTCGCGGCGGCGGCCCGCACCTACGGCGCCGAGGTCACCGTCATCACGAGGGCGCCGACCCCGCTGCACAGCGTCCTCGGGCCCGAGCTGGGCAACGTCTTCGCCGAGCTGCACCGCGCCCACGGCGTCCGCTTCCGCTTCGGCGTGCAGCTCACCGAGATCGTCGGCCAGGACGGCATGGTCCTCGCGGCCCGCACCGACGACGGCGAGGAGCACCCGGCCCACGACGTCCTCGCGGCGATCGGCGCCGTACCGCGCACGGGCCTGGCGAAAGCGGCCGGGCTGGAGCTGGCCGACCCGGCGCAGGGCGGCGGCGTCGTGGTGGACGAGCGGCTGCGGACGTCCGACCCCGACATCCACGCGGCCGGTGATGTCGCCGCCTTCCCGCACGCCCTCTTCGGCACCAGGCTCCGGGTGGAGCACTGGGCCAACGCCCTGAACGGCGGCCCGGCCGCCGCCCGCGCGATGCTCGGCCAGGACGTGACCTACGACCGGGTGCCGTACTTCTTCACCGACCAGTACGACCTCGGGATGGAGTACAGCGGCTGGGCACCGCCGGGGTCCTACGACGAGGTGGTCATCCGGGGGGACGCGGGCAAGCGGGAGTTCATCGCGTTCTGGGTGAAGGAGGGGAGGGTGCTGGCCGGGATGAACGTGAACGTGTGGGATGTCACAGAGCCGATCCAGCGACTGATCCGCTCCGCGGCGCCGGTGGATCTGGAGGCGCTGGGCGATCCCCATGTGCCGCTGGAGTCGCTGACCGCCTAGGCGCCTGCTCCGTCCGGCGTTTCGCGGGCGCGGGGTGGTCCGTCGCCGGTCGCGCCCGCGCGGCGGAGCGGCACGGCGCATACGGCCCCGCGCACCTGCCGGGCGCCGCACGTGCCCCTGGTGTGTCGGTCCGCCCCCGTAGAATCACCTCGTGGCAGGACGGATCAACGACGAGGACGTGAAGGCGGTTCGGGACGCGGTTCCGATCGACGCCGTGGTCTCCGAGTACCTCCAGCTGCGCAACGCCGGTGGCGGCAATCTCAAGGGGCTGTGCCCCTTCCACGACGAGAAGTCGCCGTCCTTCCAGGTCAGCCCGAGCAAGGGACTCTTCCACTGCTTCGGCTGCCAGGAGGGCGGCGACACCATCACCTTCGTCATGAAGGTGGACCACCTCTCCTTCTCGGAGGTGGTCGAGCGGCTGGCCGCCCAGGCCGGCATCACCCTGCGCTACGAGGAGGGCGGGTACAACCCGGCCCACCAGCGCGGCGAGCGCATCCGCCTGGTCGAGGCGCACAAGACCGCCGCCCAGTGGTACGCCGAGCAGCTCGCCACCGGCCCCGAAGCCGAGACCGGCCGGCTCTTCCTCGCCGAGCGCGGCTTCGACCAGGCCGCCGCCGTCCACTTCGGCGTCGGCTACAGCCCCCAGGGCTGGGACCACCTCACCCGCTATCTGCGCGGCAAGGGTTTCACCGACAAGGAGCTGATCCTCTCCGGGCTCTCCCAGGAGGGCCGCCGGGGCCCGATCGACCGGTTCCGGGGCCGTCTGATGTGGCCCATCCGGGACATCGGCGGCGACGTCGTCGGCTTCGGCGCCCGCAAGCTCTACGAGTCGGACAACGGCCCGAAGTACCTGAACACGCCCGAGACGGCGATCTACAAGAAGAGCCAGGTCCTCTACGGCATCGACCTCGCCAAGCAGCACATCGCCAAGAGCAGCAGGGCCGTCGTCGTCGAGGGCTACACGGACGTCATGGCCTGCCACCTCGCCGGTGTCACCACGGCCATCGCCACCTGCGGTACGGCCTTCGGCGGCGAGCACATCAGGATCCTGCGCCGTCTCCTCATGGACAACGGCTCGGCCCGCGTGATCTTCACCTTCGACGGTGACGCGGCCGGCCAGAAGGCGGCCCTGCGCGCCTTCGAGGACGACCAGAAGTTCGCCGCCGAGACGTACATCGCCATCGCCCCGGACGGCATGGACCCCTGCGAGCTGCGCCTGGCCAAGGGCGACGAGGCGGTCGCCGACCTGGTCGAACCCCGCACCCCGCTCTTCGAGTTCGCGCTGCGCCAGATCGTCGCCCGCTACGACCTGGACACCCCCGCGGGCCGCGCCGCCGCCCTGGACGAGGCCGCGCCGATCGTCGCCCGCATCAAGAACAGCGGCGCCCAGCACGAGGTCGCCGTCGAGCTGGCCGGCATGCTCGGCATCCTCGACACCCAGTTCGTGGTCAAGCGGGTGGCCCAGCTGGCCCGCTGGGCCCGCGACCGCGGCGGCAAGGGCGGCCCGCAGCAGCCCGGCACCCCCCAGCAGCAGTGGGGGTCCGGCCCCCGCACCGCCCCCTCCGGCCCGGCCCTCACCCTGCGCAACCCCGTCTTCGCCGCCGAACGCGAACTCCTCAAACTCGCCCTCCAGCGGCCCGACCTGGTCTCCCCGGCGGTCGACGCCTACGGCGTGGACGAGTTCACCGCCCCTCCCTACGCCGCCGTACGCCAGGCGATCGCGGAGGCGGGCGGCGCCGAGTACGGCGTCCAGGACGCGCAGGAGTACCTGGTCCGCGTCCGCGAGGCCGCGCCCGACGACACCGTCCGCGCGATGGTCACCGAGCTGGCCGTCGAGCCGATCATGCGCCGCACCGTGGACGAGACCTACGCCGGCACGGTCCTGGTGCAGATCCGCCGCCGCGCCGTGGAGCGCCGTATCCATGACATCCAGTCCCAGCTGACCCGCCTGTCCACCGGCGGCGACCCCGCCCAGCTGGCCGCCGTGCAGAACGAGATGTGGGTCCTGCAGCAGTACGACCAGGCGCTGCGGGTACGGGGCGCGGAAGCGCTGTAGGGCGTCCCGGGCGCCGCCGACGGCGGGGCTCGCCGTCCCCGCGGCCGTCGGCGATAGCGGATCTCGCCGCCCACCGCGGCTCTCCGTGACGGCGGGGCTCGCCGCCCACCGCGGCTCTCCCTGTCGGCGGGGCTCGCCGCCCACCGCGGCTCTCCCTGTCGGCGGGGCTCGCCGCCCACCGCGGCTCTCCGCGACGGCAGGTCTCCTCTGCCGCCGTGGCCCTCCGTGACGGTGGAGCTCGTCGGCCGCCGCGTCCCTCCGGGCGCGTGTCCCCGGTCCTCCCTGCGCGCGTCCCCGGCCCTCCGGGTGCGTGATTTCCGGCACCGTGCAGGTGATCCCGGTTCTCCGGCGGGTGATCCCCGGCTCTCCGGCGCGTGATCCCCGGCCCGGTCACCAGCGGGTCACGGACCGGATGCAAAAAGTCACCGCACGCCCCTCGTGGCGGGGATGTGTCTTACTCCACACTGGGGGCGGTGCCCGAGTCCTCGGAGCGCAGGCCGTCGACTCTCCGCCCCCGAAGTACCGCTGCCGCACACCTTGAGCAGCGATCATCCTGGAGGTCGCCCCCGTGCAGACCCAGACCCTCGCCCAGACCGACAGCAACACCGGCACCACCGCCGACGAGGCGGACGCCGAGAGCGACGTCCTCACGGCCGTGCCGCCGCAGAGCCGTGCCCGCCGCCACCCGGAGACGGCCCAGGAGGCCGTCCCGGACGCGACCGCGGCAGGGACCCCGGCGGCACACCCCGAGGCGGCCGGCGAACCGGACCCGCCCGCCGGGGCGCTCACGGAGGAACCGGACGAGGCCGGCGCGCCGGAGGAGCCCGCCGAGCCCGCCGAGGTCCCGCCCGCCGCCCGGGCCGAAACCGGCGGCCCGTCCTCGGACCTGTTCCGCCAGTACCTGCGCGAGATCGGGCGCATCCCGCTGCTCACCGCGGCCGAGGAGGTCGAACTGGCCCGCCGGGTCGAAGCCGGGCTCTTCGCCGAGGAGAGGCTGAGCACCGCCGCGGACCTGGACAGCCAGCTCGCGCTCGACCTGGACCGGCTCGTCGTCATGGGCCGGATGGCCAAGCGCCGCCTGATCGAGGCCAACCTGCGGCTCGTCGTGTCCGTCGCCAAGCGGTACGTCGGCCGGGGCCTGACCATGCTCGACCTGGTCCAGGAGGGCAACCTCGGGCTCATCAGGGCGGTGGAGAAGTTCGACTACGCCCGCGGCTACAAGTTCTCCACCTACGCCACCTGGTGGATCCGGCAGGCCATGTCCCGCGCCCTGGCCGACCAGGCGCGCACCATCCGCGTTCCCGTGCACGTCGTCGAACTCATCAACCGGGTCGTGCGCGTCCAGCGCCGCATGCTCCAGGAACGCGGGTACGAGCCGACGCCCGAGGAGGTCGCCGCCCACCTCGAACTGCCGCCCGAGCGCGTCTGCGAGGTGCTGCGGCTCGCCCAGGAGCCGGTGTCCCTGCACGCCCCGGTCGGCGAGGAGGACGACGTGGCCCTCGGTGACCTCATCGAGGACGGCGACGCCGCGAGTCCCGTCGAGTCGGCCGCGTTCCTGCTGCTCAGGCAGCACCTGGAGGCCGTGCTGTCCACGCTCGGCGAGCGTGAGCGCAAGGTCGTCCAGCTTCGGTACGGGCTGGCCGACGGGCGTCCTCGCACCCTGGAGGAGATCGGGCGCCTGTTCGGCGTGACGCGGGAGCGGATACGGCAGATCGAGTCCAAGACCCTGAACAAACTCAGGGACCACGCCTTCGCGGACCAGCTGCGCGGATACCTGGACTGATCCGGCGCCGCCCCGGGTGACACCGCCGCCTCGCGGTCCGTCGCCGGGTGCGGGGTGCGGGGTGCGGGTGCGGGTGCGTGGGGGCTCGTCGCGCAGTTCCCCGCGCCCCTGGGGGGTGCCGTCCTGTGGGCGGTGTGGTTGTGGGTGGTTGTGTGTTCCCCGCGGCCCTTCGGGTGCGGGGAAGGCTGTCGGCGCGGGCGAGGAAGTTCCCGCCCGCGCCGGTTCTTGGCAGCCGCTCAGTCCACCTCGGCCACTGCCTGCGCGAACTGCGCCTTGTACAGCCGGGCATACGCCCCGTCGCCGGCCAGCAGTTCCGCGTGTGCGCCCTGTTCGACGATCGAGCCGTTCTCCATCACCAGGATCGTGTCCGCGTCCCGGATGGTGGAGAGCCGGTGCGCGATGACGAACGACGTCCGCCCGTGGGCGAGTTTGGCCATCGCCTTCTGGATCAGCACCTCGGTGCGGGTGTCGACGGAGCTGGTCGCCTCGTCGAGCACCAGGATCACCGGGTCGGACAGGAACGCCCGCGCGATGGTGATGAGCTGCTTCTCACCCGCGCTGACGCCCGTGCCCTCGTCGTCGATGACGGTGTCGTAGCCCTCGGGGAGGGTGCGGACGAACCGGTCGGCGTGAGCCGCCCGCGCCGCCTCCTCGATCTCGCCCCGGGTGACCTCGCGCGCGGCGCCGTACGCGATGTTCTCCGCGATGGTGCCGCCGAACAGCCAGGTGTCCTGGAGCACCATGCCGATCCCGGCGCGCAGTTCGTCCCGGGACATCTTCCGGATGTCCACGCCGTCGAGGGTGATGCGCCCGCCGGACACGTCGTAGAACCGCATCAGCAGGTTGACCAGGGTGGTCTTGCCCGCCCCGGTCGGGCCGACGATCGCGACCGTGTGGCCGGGTTCGACCTTCAGCGACAGGTCCTCGATCAGCGGCTTCTCGGGGTCGTACCGGAAGGTCACGCCCTCCAGCGCCACCCGCCCGCGCAGCTCGGCCGGCCGCTCGCCCGGCACCGGATCAGCCTCCTGCTCCTCCGCGTCCAGGAGTTCGAAGATCCGCTCGGCCGAGGCGACACCCGACTGCACCAGGTTCGCCATCGACGCGACCTGCGTCAGCGGCATCGAGAACTGCCGCGAGTACTGGATGAAGGCCTGGACGTCACCGATGGACAGCGCGCCCGACGCGACCCGCAGACCGCCGACCACGGCGACCAGCACATAGTTCAGGTTCGACACGAACATCATCAGCGGCTGCATCACACCGCTGTTGAACTGCGCCTTGAACGCGGCCTCGTACAGCGCCTCGTTCTGCTCGGCGAACTGCTGGGCGGACTCCTCCTGCCGGCCGAACACCTTCACCAGGGTGTGCCCGGTGTACATCTCCTCGACGTGCGCGTTCAGCTTGCCGGTGGAGCGCCACTGCTGCACGAAGTGCGGCTGCGACCGCTTGCCGATCCGGGTGGCGACGACGAACGACAGCGGCACGGTCACCAGCGCGACCAGCGCCAGCAGCCAGGACACCCAGAACATCATCACGAGCACGCCGATGATGGTCAGCACCGAGTTGATCAGCTGGCCCATCGACTGCTGGAGCGTCTGCCCGATGTTGTCGATGTCGTTGGTGGCCCGGGAGAGCACCTCGCCGCGCCGGCTCTTGTCGAAGTAGGACAGCGGCAGCCGCGACAGCTTCCCCTGCACGTCCTCGCGCAGCCGGTACATCGTGCGGTTCACGGCCCGGTTGGTCAGCCGGGTGGCGACCGCCATCAGCAGACCGGCGACCAGGAAGGTGCCGAGCGCGAGCAGCAGCACGTTCCCGACGGCATCGAAGTCGATGCCCTGGCCGGGGGTGAAGTCGGTGCTCTGCAGCATGTCCGCGATCCGGCCCCGGCCGTGGTCGCGCATCGACTGGAGCACCTGCGCCTTGGTGGCCCCGGCCGGCATCTGCTTGCCGATGATGCCTGCGAAGATCAGGTCGGTGGCCCTGCCGAGGATCTTCGGGCCGATCACGCTCAGGGCCACGCTGACGACCACGCACAGCAGCAGGCCGTAGAGGGTGATCCGTTCCGGTTTGAACTGGGCGACGAGCCGCTTGCCCGACGCCTTGAAGTCCATCGAGCGCTGGTCGGGGCCGCCCCCGGCCATCATGCGTCCCATGGGCCCGGCCATCAGGCGGCCTCCGCTTCCGTCAGCTGGGAGAGCACGATCTCCCGGTAGGTCTCATTGGTCGTCATCAGCTCGTGATGCCCGCCGGAGCCCACCACCCGGCCCTCGTCCAGGACGATGATGCGGTCGGCGTCGCGGATGGTCGCCACCCGCTGGGCGACGATCACCACGGTGGCGTCGGCGGTCTCGCGGGCGAGCGCGCTGCGCAGGGCCGCGTCGGTGGCGTAGTCGAGGGCGGAGAAGGAGTCGTCGAAGAGGTAGATCTCCGGACGCTGGACCAGTGTGCGGGCGATGGCGAGCCGCTGCCGCTGGCCGCCGGAGACGTTCGTGCCGCCCTGCGCGATCGGCGCGTTCAGCCCGCCCTCCAGCTTCTGCACGAAGTCCTTGGCCTGCGCCACCTCCAGAGCGTGCCACAACTCCTCGTCGGTGGCGTCCGGATTGCCGTAGCGCAGGTTGGTCGCGACCGTGCCCGCGAACAGGTACGGCTTCTGCGGCACGAGCCCGACCGTCTTCGCGAGCAGCAGGGGCTCGACCTCCTGGACGTCCACGCCGTCGACCAGCACCTCGCCCTCGGTGGCGTCGAACAGCCGCGGGACCAGCCCCAGCAGTGTCGACTTGCCGCTGCCGGTGGAGCCGATCACGGCGGTCGTCTCGCCCGGCCGGGCCACCACGTCGATGGACTTCAGCACCGGCTCCTCGGCACCCGGATAGCGGAAGCCGGCGCCCCGGATCTCCAGATGACCGTGCCGGGGCAGTTCGACGACCGGTGCGAGCGGCGGGACCACGCTGGAGTCGGTCCCCATGACCTCCTGGATGCGCTCGGCGCAGACCTCCGCGCGCGGCACCATCATGAACATGAAGGTGGCCATCATCACGGACATGACGATCTGCATCAGATAGGCGAGGAACGCGGTCAGGTCACCGATCTGCATCCCGCCGCTGTTGATGCGGTGTGCGCCGAACCAGACCACCGCGATCGACGACACGTTCACCGTCGTCATCACGATCGGGAACATCAGGGCGAGCATCCGGCCGGTGGCCAGCTGCATCTCGGTCAGATCACCGTTCGCCTTCCCGAATCGGCCCTGCTCGTACTCGTCGCGGACGAAGGCGCGGATCACCCGGTTGCCGGTGATCTGCTCGCGCAGCACCCGGTTGACCGTGTCGAGGCGGACCTGCATGGACCGGAACAGCGGCCGCAGCCGGCGCACGATCAGCGTCACGGAGATACCGAGCACCGGGACGACGGCGACGAGGACCCCGGACAGCGGAACGTCCAGGCCGAGCGCGAGCACGATGCCGCCGACGCACATGATGGGCGCCGACACCATCAGGGTGAACGTCATCAGGACCAGCATCTGGACCTGCTGGACGTCGTTCGTCGTACGGGTGATGAGCGACGGCGCTCCGAAGTGCCCCACCTCACGGGCGGAGAAGGACTGCACGCGGTCGAAGACCGCGGCGCGCATGTCCCGGCCGAGCGCCGAGGCGGTCCGGGCGCCGTAGTACACGGCGCCGATGTTGCACACGACCTGCGCCAGCGAGATGCCGATCATCAGGCCACCGAAGGACAGGATGTAACCCGTGTCACCCTTCACGACGCCCTTGTCGATGATGTGCGCGTTCAGGGTGGGCAGGTACAGCGTGGCGCAGGTCTGCAGGAACTGCAGCAGCACCAGGACGGCTATGGGTTTCTTGTAGGGCCTGAGATAGGTCCGCAGAAGTCGTATGAGCACGCTACGTCTCTCGGAGTCGGCGGTGAGGGCTCGTCGGTGTGCCCTTGGCCCCTATCGTCCGACACTCCACCGGTGTTACCTCAACCCATTAACCCGACCGATGAACCCCGCACCCCGTCGACCAGGGAGGTCGGGGGCGGTCAGGAAGTGAACGGAGCGGGCTCCGGGGGCGGTACGGCGGGTGTCTTCAGGGGGCTGGACGGCGGGGGTGCTCAGGAGCTGGACGGCGGGGGTGCTCAGGAGCTGAACGGAGCGGGCTTCAGGGGCGGAACGCGCCGGGGTGGGTCTGCTCCCGCACGGAGGCGAACTGCTGCCGCACGGCCTGACCGACGGCAAGTTCGTCACCCGGGTCCAGAATCTGCGCGGCCGCGCCCTGCCAGGCCGGCGGGGTGCGCGGGTCGAGTGTGCCCTGCGACACACCGAGCGCCCAGGCGGCCTGACGGGCCGCGCCGATCGCCGCGTAGTCCGCGGGCTGCGGCACGACGACCTGCGCACCGAACAGCGAGGGCGCCGCGGACTGCACGGCCGACAGCTCGGCGGCCTGGCCGAGCAGGAAGACCCGCCGCACGTCCACGCCCCGCCCGCGCAGCACGTCCAGCGCGTCGGCGAGTCCGCACAGCATGCCCTCGAACGCGGCCCGCGCCAGATGCTCCGGCTTCATCGACTCGCGCCGCAGCCCGGCGAGCGTCCCCGCGGTGTGCGGCAGATGCGGCGTCCGCTCTCCCTCCAGATAGGGGAGGAACACCAGCCCGTGGGACCCCGGCGTCGACTTCATCGCCAGGTCGGACAGGCTCTCCAGGTCCGGCAGCCCGAGGAGTTCGGCGGTGCCGCGCAGGGTGCGTACGGCGTTGAGGGTGGTGACGACCGGCAGGTGCATGCCGGTGGCGTCGGCGAGCGAGGTGATCATCCCGGACTGGTCGGCGAGCGCCTCCGGATGCACGGCCATCACGGAGCCGGAGGCCCCGAGCGAGACGACGGCGTCCCCCAGCCCTATCCCGAGCCCGAACGCGGCGGCCATGGTCTCGCCGGTCCCGGCGGAGATCAGCAGCCCCTCCGGGGTCGTACCGGCCGCGTCCGAGGGGCCGATCACCTCGGGCAGCATCGCCTGGTGGCCGAGCGCCAGCTCGACCAGGTCGGGCCGGTAGCCGCCGGTGGCGGCGGACCAGTACCCGGTGCCGGAGGCGCCGCCGCGGTCGGTGGTCCTGCGCACGGGGCGCCCGAGCAGCTGCCACACCAGCCAGTCGTGGGCCTGCAGCAGCGCGGCCGTGCGCAGCGCGTTCTCCGGTTCGCTCTTCGCGAGCCAGCGCAGCTTGGTCACGGGCTGCGCGGCCTGCGGAACGGAGCCGACCGCCTGCGCCCAGGCCTCCCTGCCGCCGAGCGCGTCGACCAGGTCGGCCGCCGCGACCTGCGCCCGCTTGTCACCGCCGACCAGCGCCGGACGCACGGTGTTGCCCTGTGCGTCCAGCGGGATCAGTGCGTTCTGCTGTGCGGAGACGCCGATGGCCTGCACACGCTCCAGCAGGCCGCCCCCCGCGGCCTCGCCCAGGGACAGCAGCCAGGCCTGCGGGTCCACGTCACTGGGCCGTCCGCTGCCGCCTTCCGGCGCGTCGACCGGATGCGGGGCGTACCCCTGGCGGAGCACGGCACCCGTGTCCGCGTCACAGACCACGATGCGCGTGAAATCGGGCGAGCTGTCCAACCCGGCGACTATCCCCATGGCCAAAATTCTGCCGCATCGCGGCGCTTGCTTCTGCCGTGGGCGCCTTCTCGCCGTGGGGGGTGCCCGTCAGCGGGCGGGTGCGGGTCCGTCGTGGCTGGTCGCACGGTCCCCGTGCCCCTCAGGGGGTGACTCTGTCCCGTGCCGGGAAGGAACCGCTCACGTGTTGCTCGTGCCCCAGTCGTCCTCTTCCGTGCCGTTGATGGTGCGCTCCCTCAGGGAGCGGACCCGGTCGGCGACGGATGCCGGGACCCGCTCGCCGACCCGGTCGCTGACCGTGTGGAAGGCCTTGCCGGCGTAGACGCGGCCCTGCTGGGCGGCCGTCTCGGCGGTGTTGCGGACGGCAGGGTTCTGGGCGATCCGGCGGGCGGACTTCTTCAGCTGCTCGTAGCGCTCGCGTCCGGCCCGCGTGCCCAGTACGTAACCCAGGGCCAGTCCGGCGACGAATGTGAGCCGGTAGCGCATGGATGCCACCCTTCCCTTGCGTAGGTTTCCGGCGCGGCGTCGGGGCCGGGGAGTACCGATTGGCGGAGCACCCCCCTGCTTGCGCTAATGTATGTGTCGCAGCGAGCGCCCGCCCCCTGGCGAATACCCAGGTAGCTACGTTCGATGCAACGAAGCGATCCTCCGTAGCTCAATTGGCAGAGCAGCCGGCTGTTAACCGGCAGGTTACTGGTTCGAGTCCAGTCGGGGGAGCTTCGATCCTCCGTAGCTCAATTGGCAGAGCAGCCGGCTGTTAACCGGCAGGTTACTGGTTCGAGTCCAGTCGGGGGAGCGCACTGATCGAGGACCCCTCCGGGGTCCTTTTTCATGTTCGCGGGAACCATCGCGGGTGCTGCGAAGTCCTCAAGGTCAGGAAGCAGCGCAGAAGCCGACCATCCGAAGCAGGAGATCGTATGAGCGGCTATGCTGCGGCAGACGGCGCGCACACTTGTACGCGACACGCCGCGATGGGGCGGTAGCTCAGCCGGTTAGAGCAGCGGACTCATAATCCGTCGGCCGTGGGTTCGAGTCCCACCCGCCCCACCAGGCACTGCAGCCGCAGAAACGATGTGACGTGCGGTGACGCCAGGACGATGGTCGCCACGCCGCAGTGGCGGCCACCGTTCACCCGCCGGGACCAGGAAGAGCCGCGGCGGCAGGGAAGCGGACGTCCCCACTTCGGCAGCGACGGCGGTGGTTCCGTCGGCAGCGCGGCCCGTCCCGCCGGCCCGGTATCCGTCGTAGTGCCTGTTCCTGTCGCACTGCCCGTCGTCCGTCGTCGTATCCGTCGACGGGACGCGTACTCCGGGTGCTTCTCGTGGAACTTTTCCTTCCGGGTGTGCGAATGCGGCTGCGCGAGCCGCGCGTTGCCGGCGCCGCCGCAATGCGATGAGCCGGTGCGCGACGGGCGAAGGAATCGATGGCGTACTTCCTCCGGCGGGCTGCTCTCTTTCCGGTGCGTTCATGCACGGCGCCCGGCTCACGTTCGGATGAATGTGGGTGCTCGCGCGTTCGGCGTTTCACCCACACCGGTGAATATGCCAGATGAATGGGCGTCCGTGGGGCTTCCGTGGAAAAGCGTTTCCTTGCAGGGCGTGGACTACGGTGGGACGTTCCGCCGAATCGATCATGCCTTGTCCACAGGCATTGCCGGGTGATTGCCGGGCGCGCAGAATCCTCCGGCAAGCGACAGTGCCATAGGGGAGGTACGCCCATGCCAGGTTCCGATTCCGACCCGCCACCGGTGAGCGCGGACGGCAGGACCCTGCTCGACGTCGGTGACGCGCCACACGCGGTGGTCCCGCCCTTACCCGCCGACCGGGACCCGGTCGCCGCGCACTACTGCAGGACCCTGGAGCAGGTCCGCGCGGCCGACCACGACATCGTGATCGTCGGGGGCGGCGCGGTCGGCGCCGCCGTCCTCGACCGACTGATGCAGCGGACGCAGAGCGCGGCCCTGCGGGTGCTCGTGCTCGAAAAGGGAAGTTTCCTTCTTCCCGAACACGTGCAGAATCTTCATCCCCGATATCAGCGTCTGATGAAGGACGCCGTCGCCCGGCCGTGGCGCCGCGCCGCCGGCACGACATTCGATCTCGCACCGCAGATCCCTTATCTGGGCGGCCGCGCGCAATTCTGGAGCACCTGGATTCCCCGGCCGAGCGATGAGCAAATGAGCGGCTGGCCGAAATCGGTCAAGGATTCCCTCGGGCTCTACTGGGATTCGGCCGACCGGTTCCTGGGTGCCGTCCATCCCCGTCATATGGGTGAACAGTTCACGGTGTTCCAGCCAAGGCTGCGGGAACGGCTCCAGGCGAAGCTCGGCGGCATCGGGCATTTCCCGGCCGGGATCCAGGCCCCGGACCTGGAGGTGCCGCTCGCCTCGCGGGCGACCACCTCCTCGCTCGGCTACCGCAAGTTCAGCCCCGTTCCCGTACTGATCGAGCTCACCGAGTCGTTCCCCCGGCAGGTGGACGTCGTCACCGGGTGCGAGGTGCTGGAGATCCGGCACGACGCACCGGCCGACGGCGCGGCGGGGCCCGGGTGCCGGGCGACCGAGATCTCCACCACCCAGGGAGTGCTCAGGCTGGGACCACGCACCGCCCTGGTGCTGGCCAACGGCATCGTCGAGCCCACCGGGCTGCTGCTCGACTCCTTCGCCGACGTCCTGCCGCCGTTCGCCGGCACCAACCTGGGCGGACACGTGGCCTCCTGGTTCTCCGCCCGGGTGCCGCGCGCGGCCTGGCCGGGACTGGAGGACAAGGGGCTGCAGGTGGCGTGCATGTACCTGCGTGGCCGGGTCGAGGGGGACGGCGGGCCGCAGGAGGCGCGCGACTTCCACATCCATCTGATGGGTGCCTCCAACCCGTCGCCCGACACCGCCGTCCCGGACCTCTACCGCCTGATCCCCGACTCCTTCGACCAGGAGTTCCTCCAACAGCTCAGCGGCCGCGACCACATCGGCTTCCTCGTCCACTGCCTCGGCGAATGGCGCAGCGGCCCCAAGGACGCCGACGGCAGCCGGGTTTGCACCGACCGGGGCGACACCGTGCTCGCCCTCAGGCCCGGCGAGAGGGACCTCAGGCTCCGCGCGACCATGGACCAGCAGGCCCAGCAGGTCGTCCGGGAGATCCTCGCCGGCGGTCTGAGCGCCTCGCAGATCGAGTACTGGCACCCCGCCGAGGACGGCAGGCCCGGGGCGTGGGAGCCGCGGATTCCCCCCGGCCGGCTCAAGGACGCCCTGGTCCACGAGTCCGGGACCCTGTGGCTGGGAGAGAGCCCCGACGGGTCGGTGACCACCACCGACTGCCGCCTGCACCAGGTCTCCAACGTGTACGTGGGCGGCGCGGCGACGTTCCCCACCTCCGGTTCCTGGAACCCGACCCTGGCCGCGGTCGCCATGGCCCAGCGACTCGCCGACCACCTGCTCGACCGCTGGACGAAGGGGTGGGCATGACCACCGACGACACCATCCCGGCCGACCCCGAACTGCGCCGCTTCGTCGAACTGTCGATGCCCCTCACCGGGTTCGCCACCTACGACCTGTACGGCACCGGCATGGCACAGCTCTACCTCGACACCGCACGCCGTCAGCTCGGCGCAGGCCACCTGACCGCTTTCCTCGACGTCTGGCAGCAGGCCCTGGGAACCCCCGGGGGACCGCAGAGCCTCTCGCCGCTCGACCGGGAGATCGCCCGCGCCCTGACCTACCTCTGGTACACCGGCGGCTGGCCCCGGCTCGCCCCGGCCGCCCACGCGGCGCTGCGCCGCGAGGTGCCCAACACCGAGACCGTCGCCTCGCCCGGCAGTTACCCCGAAGGACTCGTCTGGCGCTCCTTCGCCGGGCACCCGTCCGGAGCCAAGCCACCCGGCTTCGGCACCTGGGCGCTCAAGCCCCCGGACCTGCCGACCGAGCAGGAGATCCGCGAGGAACTGCAGGCCGCCGCCGAGGACCCGTCGGTGCAGACCGCCTGCGCCCCGGCCGCATACCCCGCGCAGGTGACCTCCGGCAGCGTCCCCGCCCATCTGCTGCCCGGGCCGCGCGCCTTTCGTGCCCTGGCCCCGTCCGCCGTTCCGGCCGCCGCCCCGCCGCCGGATGCGGAACCCGAGGAAGCGAGTGAGTGAAGCGATGACCGTGACCACAACGGGTTCCGCCGTCGACGGCCGCCGCTACGACGTCATCGTCGTCGGCAGCGGCTGGGCCGGCAGCCTGCTCGCCCGGCACCTCGGCACCCAGGGCTGGCGGGTCCTCGTCCTGGAGGCCGGCAACGGCGGCACCGACACCTGGGCCGGCTACCAGGACTCCGTCGACACCTTCTCCGGCGCGGTGATCAAGGTGCCCAACGCCGCCTACCGGCCCAACGCCGCCGCCCCGTTCCCCGACGTCCTCGACCTGCACCCCAGCGCCGCCCCGCCCGGCTACACCGCCACCGGACACTTCGTACAGACCGGCCCGCTGCCGTACGGCACCGACTACGTCCGCGCGCTCGGCGGCGCCGCGATGCACTGGCTGGGCGCGACACCGCGGATGCACCCGGAGGACTACGCCACCCGCGACCACTACCGCTACGGGCGCAACTGGCCCCTGACCGCCGCCGAGCTGGAGCGCCACGTCCGCGAGGCCGAGCGGCTCATCGGCTGCGCCGGCGACGCGCGGGCCCAGTGGCACCTCGGGGTCGTCCCGGACGCCGACTACGCCTACCCGATGGAGGAGATCCCCCAGAGCCACCAGGACTGGATGTTCCAGGAAAGGCTCGACGGCTCGGCCGTACGGGACGTCGTGGCCGGCGTCGACTACACGCTCAAGGTGTACGGGCTGCCGCAGGGCCGCAACAGCACCCCCAACCCGCTCTTCGCGGGCGGCCGCGGCTACCGCCCGCGCGGAGCCGTCGGACTGCCCAACTTCGGTGAGCGGTGCGTGGGCAACTCCAGCTGCACCCCCATCTGCCCGGTGCAGGCCAAGTCCTCACCGCTCAGGCTCCAGCGGGACTTCACCGACTCGGTCCATCTCGCCACGCGCTGCGTGGTCAGCCGGGTCCTGCCGGGACGCGGCAACACCGTGCGCGGGGTGGAGTTCCGCGAGTACGGCGATCCCGCCACCCCCGTGAGCACCCCGTACACCGCCGAGGCGGACGTCGTCGTCCTGGCGGCGCACGCCATCGAGAACGCGGTGCTGCTGCTCGCCTCCCACATGGCCAACAGCAGCGGCTACGTCGGATGCCACCTCATGGACCATCCGACCACGCTGGCCTGGGCCAGGATGCCCGAGGGCGAGCCCGTCGGACCGTTCCGCGGCCCCGGGCACACCTCCGGCCTGGAATGCTTCCGGTTCGGCACCGGACGCGGCCGGCGCGCCCCGTTCCGCATCGAGATCGGCAACTGGGGCTGGGGCTGGGCGACCGGCGCCCCCTTCAGCAACGTCGCGGCGATGCTGGGGCTCGGCGGCGACGCCGACGGGGAGATCAAGGACGCGGGCGTCTTCGGCCCGGAGCTGCGCCACCGGCTGGGCGACGAGATCAACCGCCAGGTACAGCTGCAGATCGCCGTGGAGCAGCACGCCGACCCCGCCAACCGCGTCACCATCGATCCGCAAAGACACCGCGACGGCGTGGGCAACCCCCAACCCGTCCTCCACTACGACCTCGACAAACGGGTCAGGGACGGGGTGTTCGCCGCGCGCAAGGTCTCCCAGCTGATCTTCGCGGCGCTCGGCGCGGAGGACTTCACCCAGCACGGCCCGATCGACGGCGTCGCCCCTCTCGGTCACTTCAGGCACCAGGTCGAACCGGGCGGCGAGGAGCTGGACCTGTCGTACCACGGGGCCGGGCACGGCGCGGGCACGCACATCATGGGATCCCGGCCGGCCTCCTCCGTGGTCGACTCCTACCAGCGCACCCACGACCACCCCAACCTCTACGCCGTGGGCTGCGGCAGCATGCCCTCCATCGGCACCAGCAACCCCACACTCACCATGGCCGCACTCGCCCTGCGCAGCGCCGAGCGGATCCACCGCGACCTGGCCGAGCTGCACCAGCCCGTCACCCTGGCGACGGAGGGCACCCGATGATCACCGCCTACGCGCTCTCCGAGGGCGGCCCCCGGCCGCCGGCGACCGTCGCCGAACTCCGCACGTTCCTCCAGGCGGCCTTGGAGGTCGAACACCTCACGATCCCCGTCTACATGACCGGGATGTACACCATCAGGCCGGGCACCAACCGCCAGGCCCACGACACCGTCCGCAGCGTCCTGCTGGAGGAGATGCTGCACCTCACGCTCGCCGCGAACCTGCTCAACGCGGTCGGCGGCACCCCGGACGTCGCCCACCCGCGGTTCGTCGCCGGATACCCCGCACCACTGCCCTTCAGCGACCCGAGCCTGCCGAAGATCCCGCTCCAGCACTTCTCGCCCCAGGCGCTGGACACCTTCATGCTCATCGAGCGCCCCCGCTCGTTCGTGCCCACCCGGCCCGGGCAGACCGGCTGGACGTCCATCGGGCAGTTCTACGACCTCATCCGGCAGGCCCTGATCCAGCTGGAGAGACAACAGCAGCGCGACCACGAGGAGGGCAGGGCGCCGGGCCGCACCATCTTCACCGGGTCCCCGGAACGCCAGGTGGGACCCGAGGACTTCTACAACTCGGGCGGGGAGGTGTTCCCCGTCACCGACCTCAGGAGCGCGCTGCTGGCCGTCGAGGTGATCAGCGACCAGGGCGAGGGCGTCGACGACACCATCTGGGACAGCGACGACACCGTCTTCGGCGAGGACCGCCAGGTCGCCCACTACTTCCGCTTCAAGGAGATCCGGGTGGGCCGCCGCTACGGCAGGTACGACCTGCCGCGCACCGAGCCCAGCGGCCCCCTCATCGACGTCACCTGGGACGACGCGTACGCCATCCACGGGGCGGCGAAGGTGCGGGACTACCCGGCCGGGTCCCAGGTCCGCCGGCACGCCCAGGCCTTCAACGAGCGCTACGCCTACCTGCTCACCCTGCTGGAGCTGGCCTTCACCGGCTCCCCGCTCGCCATGCGGTACGCGGTCCCGGTGATGCTGGAACTGCGCGACCTCTCCGAGCGGCTGTACCGCAACCCCTACCCCGACCCCGACCTGGCGGCGCGGGGTCTGCACGCCGCTCCCACCTTCGAACTCGTGGAGGAGTACTTCGAGGCGGCGCACACCGAGGCCGCCGCAGCCATCCGGGCGCACCGCGCCCTGACCGCCGAGGAGTCCACGCGATGAGCGAGCAGCCGGCCGGCCACGAACTCCCGCCCCTCCCCGAGGGTTTCACCCTGCCCTTCTTCTACGGCGCCTTCACCAACATCGGCTTCGACTACCTGCTGCACGACCCGGACGCGAGGCGGGCGGTGGCCGCCCTGCTCCGCGAGGACCCGGCGGGCAGGCACCTGTCGCCCGCCGTGTTCGAGGGCAGCGTGTGCCTGTCGTTCAACTACCAGCTCTACTTCGCCCAGTTCGGCGGCCAGGCGGCCGTCACACAGGAGATCGAACTCAACGTCGTCGCCCATCCCACCGCCGAGGCCGCCCGGGTCCCGAGGCTCACGTACCCCCAGTACGCGCACGGCGAGGACCAGACCCGCACCCTCGGGTTCTGCCGCATCCACGTGGCGTGCGACAACGACGGTGCCATCACGGCGGGCGTGCGGCTGTTCAACGAGCCCAAGCACAAGGCCGGATTCCAGCACACCCTTCCGGTGCCCAACGCCACCACCGCCGACCCGAAGGCGGCCGACCGGTGGAAGGTGGTCTGCGGGAAGTACGGCACGGCGGCGGCCGACGGCTCCTTCACCCCGGCCGACACCTACTTCTCCTTCGAGGCCGACCTCGGCGGCCTGTCCGCCCGGCCGGTCAGCGCGGCACCGTTCACCGAGTACGGCAGCCGGCGGGTGGACGAGCACGGACCCGGCCCGCACCACCGCCCGCTCGCGGCGCCGCTCAACGTCTTCGCGCCGTACGCCTGGTACGACCTGAGCGACGGCTCGGACCCGGTCGGGCTGACCGTGGGCGGGGCCGATCCCCAACAGGGCCGCAGCAAACCCTTCCTTGACCTGATCGAGGGCCGGAGCCCGGCCGGCGCCTGGGTCTTCCAGTCGCCGCCGGTGGCGGCCCAGAACCGGCCCTACTGGGTCCCGACGGCCTGAGCCCCTAGCGCCGGCGGCGGGACACCGCAACGACCACGGAACGACCCGGTGCGACCGTGGGCTCGCCCCACCGCCGCACCGGGCCCGCCGCCCGGCCCGCCCTTGCCCGGCCGTCGCCCCGTCGCCCGGCTCGGCCCGTCCCTGCCCTCGCCCCATCGCCCGGCCTGTCCCTGCCCGGCCCTCGTCCCGCTGACGGGCGGCCGGCAGGGCCTTCCTCCCGTGTCGTCAACAGCGCGAATCGATGAACGACTTGGGCCCGACCTGGCTTGGACATGCCGTGTCCGGGGCACGCACCTCCTACAAGGAGCCGCCACCGGGCGGTGCCGGCAGGAGGAGGACGTCATGGACCGTCGTATCCGGGTACGTGTCAGTCGTCGGCCCGCCGCCCCGCGCGGGCAGGAGATCGACCGCAGGACGCCCTCGGGGCGCATCCTGCCGTACTGATCACCCGCCGTGGACATGGCGGGCCACCGCCGCGCGCAGTGCCGCACGGAGGTTCACGGGCAGCACGGGGCCGTCCGGCGCCGTGCTCGCGGTGACCGCCACCGCCACCTCGCGCAGTTTGGTGTTGGACCGCTGGGAGGTCTCCCGCAGGATGTCCCACGCCTGTTCGGCACTGCAGGCGTGCGCGGCCATCAGGATGCCGCGCGCCTGGTCGATCACCGGGCGGGAGACGATCGCGTGGCGCAGCTGCTCGATCTCCACACGCAGCCCGTGCAGTTGCTCCGCCCGCTCGCGGGCCACCGGGGAGGCGACGGGGACGGGCGGCCCGGCGGGCGGCGCACACAGCGGATCCTCGGCGGTCAGGCCCACCAGTTCCAGGATCCGGAGCGGCTGGCCCCGCCAGCCCCTGGCCGCGACCGGCACGCCGTGCCGCCGCCCGTACTCGCTCAGCACGTCCAGGCACTCCAGGCCTGCCGTGTCCATGAACGACACGCCCGTCACGTCCAGTTCGACCCGGCGGACGCCCGCCGGCACGGCGGCCAGGGCCGCGGCCAGCGTGTCCGTACAGCCGAGGACCAGCTCCCCGTGCGCGGCGAGGAGAGCGCGGCCCTCCTCGGTCCGGCAGCCGACGACCAGCGCGTCCAGCCGCCCGGCGTGCGGTGCTCGTGCCGCTGAGCTCATGTCTCCCCCCTGCCCGGGTCCTTGTGGTTCGCCTTTCGCCTGCCCTCGGCACCCGGGCCTACACCCGGCGCGGCAGAGCCAAGGCGCATACTGGGCACCCGTGTTCCTGCGAAACTGGGAGACGATGTGAGTGTCCCGAGACCGGCCCGACCCCCGACCGCCGGACCGGCACAGCCCTTCGTCCACCCCGCCCTCTTCTACGCGGACGCCCTGCAGTACCTGGCGGGCACGGTGCCCTTCGTCCGTGGCGCACTGGACGCCGGGGAGCCGGTCGCGGTCGCCGTCCCCGGCGAGAACCTGCGGCTGATCCGAAACGCGCTGGGCGCGGAAGCCGACGCCGTACGGTTCGTGGACATGCGCGAGGCCGGACGCAACCCCGGCCGGATCCTCCCCGGGGTGCTGCACGCCTTCGCCGACGCCCAGCCGCCCGGCCTGCGGGTCCACATCGTCGGCGAGCCCGTCTGGGCGGGCCGCACCGCCGCCGAGTACCCCGCCTGCGCCCAGCACGAGGCGCTGATCAACGCCGCGTTCCAGGGCCGCCGGGTCACCATCCTGTGCCCCTACGACACCGTCCGCCTCGACGCACGGGCGCTCGCCGACGCCCACGCCACCCACCCGGCCGTCATCCCTCCCGGCGCCGCCACGCACCGCCCCAGCCGGGCCTACGCCCCCGAGGACGTCGTCGCCCGCTACAACGAGCCGCTGCCGCCCGCCCCCGGCACCGGCCCCGGTGTGCTCGCCCTCGCCTTCGGCGCCGACTCCCTCTCCGCCGTCCGGAACCTCGCCACCGAGCACGGCGCCCGGCTCGGCCTGAGCGGCCTGCGCCTGGAGGACCTGACCCTGATCACCTCCGAGCTGACCACCAACAGCGTGGTGCACGGCGGCGGGACGGGCGCACTCACCGTGTGGGCCGAAGGCGGGTACGTCGTGTGCCAGGTCCGCGACCGGGGCCGCCTGACCGACCCGCTGGCGGGCCGCCGCCCCGCTTCCCGTGACCAGCGCGGCGGACGCGGCCTGCTGATCGTCAACCTCGTGGCCGACCTGGTGCGCACACACGCCGGACGGGACGGCACGACCGTCCGCATCTACCTGGCCCGGTGAAGCCCCGCGCCCGCGCAACGACGCGCGCCGCGACACCGCCCCACCGGCGCCGCCCCGCCGGCGCCGCCCCACCGACACCGCCGCGCCGGCGCCGCCCCACTGACACCGCCCCGCCGGCCCCGTCCCGCCTCGGGCGGCCGGCAGACAGACGCCTCCCGCTCCCGGCGGCCGGCCGTTCGACGTCTTCCGTTCCCGGCGGCCGGCTGTTGGACGCCTTCCGCTCCTGGCGGCCGGCCCTTGGGCGCTTCCCGCCTCAGGCTGCCAGCCGTTCGAGGATCAGTGGTGAGACCCGGCCCTCCAGCATGGCGCCCAGGCCCTGCACGGCGCACACGTCGGGCCGCTCCGCGATGCACACCGGCACACCGGTCGCCTCGCGCAGCATCTCGTCCAGGCCCGGAAGCAGGGCGGAGCCACCGACCATCACGATGCCGCGGTCGGCGAGATCGGCCACCAGATCGGGCGGGCACTCCCTGAGCACCTTGCCGATACCGTCGAGGACCGACGTCAGCGGCGTCTGCATGGCATCGCGCATGGCGGCCGTGTTCACCCGCACACTGCGGGCGAGCCCGGTGGCCACGTCCAGCCCCTGGATCACCGTCGCGGTCGGCCCGTGCGGGGCGAGCCCGTTCACGGACAGCGCGAGCTGCAGCGGCCGTACCGACTGGCTGGGCAGCATCAGCGCGTGCTTCTGCCGCAGATGCTGCACGATCGCGTGCTCGACGGCCTCCCCGCCGACCGGTATCCGCACGGCGGTGACGATGTACCCGAGGGAGAACACGGCCACCTGCGTGGCCGCCGCCCCGCACACCATGATCATGGTCGCTTCGGCCCGTTCCACGGGCAGCCCGCACCCCACCGCCGCCGCCATCAGCGTGTCCACCAGCTCCACCCGCCGCGCGCCCAGCCCGACCAGCGTCTCGACCGTCGCCCGCTGGGCCACCGGATCGGCGTCGTGCGGGGTGCAGGCCGCCGCCCGCAGCCGGGGTTTGCGGCGCAGCGAGCGGCGCACCTTGTCGCCGAGCAGGTGCCGCAGCATCCGCTGGGCCATCTCGATGTCCACGATCGTGCCACCGCTGATGGGCCGTACGACCCTGATGTAGTGCGGCGTCTTGCCCGTCATCCGCTGCGCGAGCTCACCCACCGCTATGAGCGCCCCGGTACGGGTGTTCACGGCCGCGACCGAGGGCTGGTCGACGACCAGACCGGCCCCCTTCACGTACACCCGGGTGCGGGCCGCGCCCACGTCGACGGCGAAGTGGCAGCGGCGCAGCTGCTCCAGACTGACGGTCACGGCAAATCAACCTCCCGAGAGGGCGGTGCCAAGGGGCCGGATGGCGGCTTCTTTCGATCCTCCGGGGGATTCCAACGGCGTGCCTGCGGGAGGGGGCCGGGCGGGGTGCCGCTGAATGGGGGGTTTCACAGAGAACGGGCGGCCTTGAGGAGAGGACGCAGGCCGAGGGCGGTGAGGGCGGGCGGGGGCGGTGCGCCCGTGCGGCCGACGTCGACGTGGACGAACGCCATCCCGGCGGCCTGGGCCGCGTCCCGTTCCGCCCTGGTCGAGCCGATCACGAGACAGCCGTCCGGGGGGAGGCCGAGCTGCCGGGCTGCCGCGAGCAGGCGGTCCGGGGCGGGCAGCAGCGGGCTGCGCAGGCCGTCGCGCCCGTGCACACCACCGGGCAGGCAGCTCAGCAGTCCTCGCCCGGCCAGATAGGAGACGGCCGCCCCGGCCGAGCAGTCGGTGACCACGGCCAGCAGCCGTCCCTGGCCCGCGAGCGTGCGCACCAGCAGGTCGGAGTGGGTGATGGGCGCCGCCTCGCGGGCAGCGGCCTCCTCCAGCACCGCCAGCTCCGCTTCCAGCCGTGCGGTCAGCGCGGGCGACGTGGACGTGCGCAGCATGTCGAGCGGGTCGGCGTACCGGCCGGCCGCGTCGGGCAGGTGCCTGTGCACGAGCTCGACGGTGTCCGTGCGCAGGTGTGTCAGCGTGCCGTCGAAGCCGAGGAGGACGGCGTCCGCACGGCGCAGGGCGTCGACCAGTTCGGCGTCGGCCTGCCAGGGAGGCGGGGCCGCGCGGGACGCGTGGACCGGCATGAGGGAGACCGCCCAGCGCACCGCGTGCCCGGGCAGCCTCAGGCCGGTCAGTCCTTGGTCCAGCGCGTTCTGCGCCTGGGCCGGATCACTGGCGGGATAGGCGTGCGACACGTCGTGCAGACAGTCCGCGAGGTGCCGGACGATGAGGCTGGAGGCGTGTCCCTCCCCGACCCGGACGGCGTCGATCGGCTCGGAGATCCGCCAGACGGCCGCGCCCGCCGCCTCGAACACCTGGATTCCGTCGACCGGCGGTCCGGCCTCGTCCAGCACCAGGCGGCGCTCGGTGAGGTCGACCTCGTAGTAGAACGTCGCTCCCGGCGGCCGGGTCAGGGTGAGCCCGGAGCCGTACGCGGTGTACACGACGGCCCTGGTGCTGCCCACGGGCTCCGGGAGGGGAACCAGGGCCGGGAGGCGGAAGGGGCCCTGGACCGGATGGACCCATTCGGGGGCAGGGGGCCGGGCGAACAGGCGCCAGCCCTTGCCGGGGCCGTGGTAGGCCATGTCGTCCACGGCCTGGATCCTTTGGCCCCCGGCGAGCAGCGCGGTGCGGAGCGCGTCGGGGACCGCGAGGACGCCCTGGGCGCCGTTGCCGTCCAGAAGGTGGCCGACGTGTTCCTCCCTGGTGAGTCCGGGACCGAGGAAGGTCACCTGCCAGCGCAGGCCACCCGTCTCGGCGACCCGGTCCGTGAACTCCTGAAGGGTGACGGCGAGCAACCCGAGCTCCGGCACGGTGGGCGGGAGCCGCACGCACCAGCCGCTCGCCTGCGCCTCCAGCTCGTAACCGGCCGGATCCAGCCCGCTTGCCACCAGCAGCCGGACGACCGCCCGGCCCAGCGCCGCCCGGTCGTCCGCGTCCCCGGTCCCGTCGGCGCACTCGAACAGGACCACGTCGTGGAACGGCAGGACCGCACCGGCGCGGACGTCCTCGGTGGTGAACAGGCTCTCCGGCACCTCGTCCTGCGGCAGCGGTCTCTCCTCGGCCGGGTCGTCGGGACCGTAGAGGAGGGACGGGCCCTCGGTGGGATAGGGGCCCTCCAGCAGCTCGTCCGGGGCGCCCAGGGCACCGTAGTCGGGTCCCGGATCGTATTCCGGTCCCAGGGCCCCCGGGTCCTCGAAGTCGTCGTACTCGCCGCGCAGTTCATGGCCGAGGGCCAGCAGGGTGGGATCCTCGCCGCCCGACCACTCGTACTCCTGGTACACCTCCAGCGCCTCCTCGATACGGCCGAGGTGGCGCAGCGCGATCAGCAGCAGCCGGCGGTGGTCCTCGTGCGAGGGGTGGGCGCGCACGAGTTCGCCGAGATCCGCGGCCGCGCGCTCGTACTCGCCCAGATCCAGGTCGAGTTCGGCACGGATGCGGTACAGGTCGAGCCGGCGCTGGAGGAGACTGGCGCGGGCCGCGCGGGCCGCGGGGCCGGGAACGCCCGGGAGGAGGCCGCCGCTGCGCCACAGGCCCAGTGCCGTCGCGATGTGTTCGTGCGCCCGGTGGGGGTGGTCCCGGCCGGCCAGGGCGACGGCCGTCCGCTCCAGGTCGTTGCAGTGAGCCAGGTCGAGGTAGTCGGCGCTGGTGTGCAGGGCGCAGCCGTCGGGGAACGTCGCCAGCACGCCGGGGCCCAGGGCGTACCGCAGCATGTCGGCGATCCGGACCAGAACACCGGCGGCGTCCTCGGGCTCCTCGCCCGGACCCCACAGGCCCGCTCGGAGTTCCTCATGGGTCACCACGCGGCCGTGCCGGAGCAGCAGCATGGCGAGGACCGCCTGTTCGAGCGGGGCGAACTCCGTCCTGCGGCCGGGGATCTCGACCCGGAGCGGGCCGAGGACGCGGTAGGAGCGCCGGGCGTACACCTCCTGTGCCTGCAGCAGCAGTTCCTCGTCCGTGAGCAGGTCCCGGCCCTGCGTCCGAGCCTGCGGCGACGGCGCCATCAGCAGGTTGAACGCCTGGGCGTACGCACTTTGCGACGCGAGCGGCAGACGACCGAGGTCCTTGGGCTCGATGGGCAGCGTCAGCCGGGAGGTCCCCGCGGCCAGCCGCAGCATCACCTCGCACAGCGCTCGCAGGTCCTCGGCCTGTCCCTCCGGCTCCGAGGTGCAGCCGGGCTCGAAGACGGCGAGTTCGACGGTGCCGTCGGGCAGGAGCAGGACCCGGGACATGCCGAGTCCGCCGTGCGTGACGCCCGCGGCGTGGAGAGCCGTGACGGCGCGGGCGAGCCCGCTCCCGATCGATGCCACCAACGGCGGCGGCAGCAGGTAGCCGCTGAGTGCGGACAGGGCCTTCAGGGCGATGCCGTCCAGATACTCCATGGCGACATACGGGATGTTCCCCTCGAACCCGACGTCGCGGACGGCCACCACGTTCGGGTGGGACAGTCCCCGCAGCCGCCCCGCATCCCGCAGGAAGGCCTCCCGGCGCGCCGGGTCGGTGACCGGTTCCAGCAGCCGCAGGGCCACTCGTTCGCCGTCCGCGGTGTTTTCGCCGAGCCACACGTTCCCGCCCGGGGCCAGCCGCCGCACCAGCCGGTACGCGCCGAAGAGCCCGGCCGGGCGGGCGGAACGCCCGGTCAGCCGGCGCAGCGCCTCGGGCCGGACCGTCGCGATCGCCTCGCCGTCGGCCCCCGCACCTCCCGCACCGCCGGGCGCCGGCGTCACCGCCGGGAAGTCGCCGGGCGCCGTCCCGGCCCGCTCCTCGATCAGCCCGCCCACCCGGGCGAGCAGTTCCGTCGTACGGCCCCGGGACGAGCGCGGCAGGCTGCGCAGCAGCAGGGCCCGCACGCCCGGCCGGAAGGCGTAGGAGCCCGGTGGGCCGGAGACTGACGTCAGCAGGCCGCTGAGGATCACCTCGGCCAGGTGCTGCGGGCGCGGATCGGCCTCCACCGCACGCTGGACCAGGCGCATCACCGGCAGGTCGGGGCGGCCGAGGGCCAGGTGACCGGCCAGCCGGAACGCCTGGGGGGAAGAGGTCGCGCGAAAGCGCAGCACCAGCTCCTGTGGGGACAGCCGGGAGACATCCGTACGGGCCCGCGGGTCCGGGGGCCCGCCCAGCTGCGCCGCCGAGCCGGGGTACGCGGTCCCGCCGGCCGACGTCAGCAGGCCCGCCCAGTTCGCCAGCCATCTCGGGTCCGCCTCCAGTACGGGCAGCGGCACGCCGCCGGCGGGATCGTCGTCCGTGCCGTCGGACGCCGTGTCGTACGGCGCGAAGGTCAGGGCCGCCGTCGGCGCGGCCGGATGCGGTGCCGACAACAGGCCCGGGGCGGCGGGCAGCGCCGTGTCGCGCCAGAGGTGTTCGGGAAGCGGCTGGACGACGGCGACGGGCATCTGCCGGGTCCAGCGGCCGAGGGTGCCGCTCCAGCGGCGCCCCGCCTCGCCCGGCCGCCACTGCGGCCCCATGCAGTCGCTGATCACGAGGGTGACCGTGCGGCCGTCGGCGGGAGTGTGCGCGCCGTGGCCGTGGACCGTGCCGTCGGGGGCGGCGCGCAGCCGGGTCACGGTCCGGAAGATGCCCGACTGGGCCAGCGCGGTGTGCAGTTCGCGGACCAGGGGGCGCCAGACGGGCATCGTCGGGCCGGTGTCGTCCACCAGGTTCAGCCGCAGCCAGCGCTCCCGGGCGGGCCGCAGCACCGGCAGCCACCACTCGGGGGCGGCGCCGAGGCGGGCGATACGGTCGGCCGTCGCGGGCTCGTCCAGGCGGTGCCCGCTGGGGGCGTCGCTACGGCGTTTGAGGGGGCGCAGAGCGCGTTGCAGACCCAGCGGGTGGCGGAGCATCGGGGGCGCCGGTGCCAGGAGGGCGGCGTGCGTGCCGCGTCCGGTGGGGGCGGGGGAGGGCAGGTGGAGCGGGGCGCGGGGCGCCTCCCGGGCGTCGGCCGGGGCCGGATCCGGTGCCGGCGGGGCGGTGGGGGTGTCTTCCGGAGGTGTCCTCGGCGGCTGCCGCGGCCCGTCCGCCGCGTGGGGTTCCTCCGGTGTGCCGGGTGCGTCCGGCGGGGGCGGGGCGGGCTGTGGGGGCGAGGTCCGCCGCTCCTCGCCCCTCGGCTCCAGCCGCTCGGCCAGCCACAGCAGTTCCGCCAGTTCCTGCGGGGTGGGACGCTGCCCGCCCGCCGCCTCGGCCAGGACGTCGGCCAGGCGGGCGAGCGGGTCCGGGGAGCCGGTGGGGGTCCCCCCGCGCGAGCGGAGCCGAGCGTGGGGGAGGTCAGAAGGCATCGGGACGCCGGGCCTCGCCGAGGTACGGCATGAGCTGTTCCGCCAGGTCGTTCAGGGAGTCCGCGGGCAGGTCGGAGGAGCGGGCCAGGTAGATCGCGTTGAGCAGCTGGTCGGTGGCCAGGTCGCCGCCGCCCACCCGGGACAGGAAGCGGTGGATCAGGTCCTGTGCGTAGTCGTCGGGCTCGCCGTCGAAGTGGGCGCGGACGATGTCGGCGAGGAGGGAGTCGTCGGGCTGGCGCAGCCGCAGGGTGACACAGCGGCGCAGGAAGGCGGGCGGGAACTCGCGCTCGCCGTTGCTGGTCAGCACGACGAAGGGGAAGGCGCGGCAGCGGACCCGGCCGCGTTCGACGGGGACGCGGGTGTGGGTGCCGTCGATCATGACCGTGGCCCGTGGGTTCTCGTCGCCGGACGACCGGACCAGCTCCGGGATCTCGTACTGGCCCTCCTCCAGCACGTTCAGCAGGTCGTTGGGCAGGTCGAGGTCGCTCTTGTCGATCTCGTCGACGAGCAGGGCGCGGGGGCGGGCGTAGGGGAGCAGGGCGGTGCCGAGCGGGCCGAGGCGCAGATGGTCCTCGATGCCGGAGGCCGGGGAGCCGATGCCGGGGTCCTGGGCCGCCGCCTGGCGGGCCGCGTACAGGCGGGAGAGAGGGTCGTACTGGTAGAGGCCGTCGTGCAGGGTGCTGCGGCTGGTGATGTTCCAGCGCAGGACCGGGCCGAGCTTCAGCTCGCGGGCCACCGCGTAGGCCAGGGACGACTTTCCGGTGCCGGGCGGACCGGTGACGAGGAGCGGGCGGCGCAGGTAGAGGGCCGCGTTGACCAGCTGGACGGTCTGCGGGGTGGCCCGGTACGTGGCGGCGCGGTGCGTGCGGTCCGGGGAGGTGGCCGCGGTGTCGGCCCCGTCGGCGGGGGTGTCCAGCGCGGGGCCGCCGTCGAAGGCCCGCCAGGGCGGGGGAGCGGGCAGCTCGGTGATGCCGTCGTGCGGCTCCTTCGTGCCGGTGTACACGGGCCACAGGGGCATGGGTTCCATCTCCGTGGGGGCTGTTCGGGCGACGAGGTCGGACGGCGGGTGACGTGGGTCGGATGACGGGGCGGGTGACGGGTTCAGGCGACGGGTGAGTGCAGGCTGGTGGCGGGTTCGGGGAAGCAGCGCGGATCGTCCCAGAGCAGCTGGAGGTTCCGTGCCCAGTGCCGTTCGGGCTCCTCGTCCGCCTCCGCCTCCTCGCGCAATGCCTGTATGTGCCGAGGGAGTTCGGCCGGGGAAACTCCCTCGACGCACGGGGTGAGCGCGTCGAGGAACGCGGTGCCGGGGCAGGGGGCCGAGTGGCCGGCGGCGTCCGCGCAGCCTGTGTGCGGCCACAGCAGGACCGGCACGGGCATGTTCAGGCCGACCTCGAAGTGCTGCGGAGCGGCATCGGGCGGGGCGCCGAAGGCCGCCAGGCCCGCCTCCTGCTCGCGCAGGCGCTTGCGCAGTCCGAGCGGGCGCTCCGGGGTGCCGCAGTCGATGCGGTGCAAGGCGGTGCCGGGCCCCTTCGTCAGGTGGTGCCACTGCTTGCCGAGCTGGTGGCGCAGCCTGGCGCTGTGGTGCCGGGAGCGGTCTGCGACGACCACGGGGTGGGCGCAGCCGAGCGGGGTGGAGTCGTCCGCGCTGCACGCCCAGTGCGCCACCGGCAGGTTCAGCAGGTCGCGCGGCAGCACGAAGGTCAGCAACTCCTCGGCATCCGGGGCGAGTTGCCTGAAGGCGCGGTCGATGCCCCGCTGCACGTGCTCCCGCACCTCGGCGCGGGGCAGCCGGACGGTGCCGATCGGCCGGGGCCGTCCGTCGCGGTACGCCGACACCGCGACCGTGACCTGGTCGGCGCCCGCCCCGCTGCGGTCGATCTCGACGAGGATCGGGGCCCAGGCGGGGGCGGGGGCGGCCGCCGCGACGGGTTCGGCGGGCCCGTCCAGGAGCTCCGTCAGGCGGTCGGCGAACCGCGCCAGGGCCTCGGCCGGCTGCTCGACCTCGAACTGCACATAGCCGACGGCCTCCCGTAACGAGCCGAAGCCGCCCGGGGGCAGTTCGGGGCCGAAGTCGCCCACGGCGTCCACGAACAGCTGGTCGGGGGAGCAGACCGGCCCGGCGGCCTCGGCCCGCCGTACCAGCGCGTACAGCCTGCGCGTCGGGTCCTTGTCGCCGTCGCAGGCGGGGACCAGCTCGCCGAGTCCGGGCCAGTGGCGGGCCAGCACCTCGGTGGGCAGCATCCGGGCGACCCGTACGCCGTGCTCGCCGGCCACCTGCGCGACCATGCCGGCCACCCTGCCGTCCGGGAGGGTGGCCGCGGCTCCGCTGAAGCCGTGTGTCAGCGGCTGGCCGTGCGCCGTCGTGGCCTCCAGCTGCACCCACTGGCCGGCGATCCGCGTGGTGGACACGGCACGGTACTGGGCGAGTTGGCCCTCGTCGTAGCCCTGCGGGAAGCCATAGGCCACCAGGACCGGCAGGGCGGGGCCCGGTCCGTCGCCGGGCGGAGCGAACCGGGCCGGGGCCAGCGGCACCTCGCAGGCCAGCTCCAGCACGGCCAGATCGCCGGGATCGGTGGCGCCGCCCGCCCAGCCCCCGTCCACGGCGACGACCGCGGGCAGCACGCCGAGGTCCGGGCGGTTCGGGAACGAGACGGCCAGCAGTCCCGGCTCACTGTCCTGCACGACATGCGCGCAGGTCAGCACGGTGCGGGGGGCCACCAGGAAACCCGCTCCGGCGACCGCGCCCCCGTACTCGATCCGGGCGTGCCAGGCAGCGCTCCTCATCACCGGGCTGTGGGCTCCGCACCCGTGCCGTCGGAGGCCGGTGCCGCGTCCTTCTGCGACCAGCTCAGCTTGACGACCAGTTGTCCCTCCGCAGCCCCCTTGGCGATGACCGCCCCGGCCTCGGCGGTCAGCTTCACGCCGAACTCCAGCTCCACGGAGTCGGGGCGCAGGCTGCCGTCGCGGAAGACCCGCAGCGCGGACTGGGCGGCCGAGCGGACGCCGTCGAGGGTGCCTTCGAAGGTGCGGGCGGCCTGGGCCGCGGGGCCGCCCTCGCCTCTGGAGACGAGCCGGGTCCCGCTCGTGCCGTCCGTGGCCTCCACCACGACGACGGCGCCGTCCTCGGTGGTGAACTCCAGCAGCCTGCTCATGGCGCCTTCCCCCCGTGTTCTTGATCCCCAATACACCTCCATTGTTGCTGACGGGGAGTCGGGATGTCTCCGGGTCGGCCGCCGTCGCGCGCCCACGGTGGCGGGAATCCGCCAGGACGCCTTCCCGCCACCACCGCCCAACACCCGTGCGCCGCACGGCACATGACACTCGTCCCAGCACTCGACGCACTCGACGCACTCGACATGAGAAGAGGCGTGGATGACCACAGGACCAGTCAGCCGTGGGGCGGCGCTGCTCGCGATGGGGCTTGTGATCGCCCTGTCGCCGGCGGCCCCGGTTCTCGCGCACCCGGGCGCCGCCGCGGACCGGCGCACCCCGCACCCGGCGGCCGGGGACGCCGCCACCACCGTCACCCTCGTCACCGGCGACAAGGTGACCGTCACCGACCTCGGGCAGGGCCGGAAGACGGTCGCCGTGCAGCGGCCCCGGGGTGCCACCGGCGTGGTGCGGACCCAGATGAGCGGCGGTGACATCACCGTCGTACCGGACGAGGCGCTGCCGTATCTGCGGGCCGGCACCCTGGACCGGCGGCTGTTCGACGTGAGCGGGCTGATCCGGCAGGGCTTCACGGACGCCGGGCGGGACACGCTGCCGCTGATCGTGACCTCTGCGAAGGGCGCCCGTGCCGCCACCCCGGCCGGCACCGAACGCACCCGGACGCTGCCGAGCCTCGGCGCGGCCGCCGTCGAAGCCGGCAGGGGACGCACCTTCTGGCGGTCGTTCACCCGCGGCGAAGGCGTCGGCAAGGTCTGGCTCGACGGCCGTGTCAAGACCGACATGGCCGAGAGCAACGCCCAGATCGGCACGCAGACCGCCTGGGACGCGGGCCTCACCGGCAAGGGCGTCACGGTGGCCGTCCTCGACACGGGCGCGGACCTGACCCACCCCGACCTCACCGGCCGGACCACCGCCACCAGGAGCTTCATCGACGGGCAGGAGGTCGCCGACCGCAACGGGCACGGCACGCACACCACCTCCACCGTCGGCGGCAGCGGCGCCGCCTCCTACGGCAGGGAGAAGGGAGTCGCGCCCGGTGCCACGCTCGCGGTCGGCAAGGTCCTCAGCGACCAGGGAACGGGCAGCGAGTCCCAGATCATCGCGGGCATGGAGTGGGCGGCGCGGGACGTGCACGCCCGGGTGATCTCCATGAGCCTCGGCTCGACCGAGGCCAGCGACGGCACCGACCCCATGGCGCAGGCGGTGAACACCCTCAGCAAGGAGACCGGCGCGCTCTTCGTCGTCGCCGCCGGAAACACCGGCGCCCCGTCCTCGATCGGCTCGCCCGGCGCCGCCGACGCGGCCCTGACCGTCGGCGCCGTGGACGCGGACGACCAGGCGGCCTACTTCACCAGCGCCGGACCCCGCTACGGCGACAACGCCCTCAAGCCGGACCTGTCGGCACCCGGCGTCGACATCCTCGCCGCCCGCTCCCAACTCGTCCCCGGCAGCGGCTACTACACCTCCATGAGCGGTACGTCCATGGCGACCCCGCACGTCGCGGGAGCGGCCGCCCTGCTCGCCGAGGAGCACCCCGGCTGGACCGGCGCGCAGCTCAAGGACGCGCTGATGTCCAGCTCCAGACGGCTCGACGCGTCCGCGTACGTACTGGGCGCCGGACGGCTGAGCGTCTCCGACGCGGTGAAGGCGGACCTCACCGCCACCGGCAGCGCCGACCTCGGCTTCCACAGCTGGCCCTACGACGCGGACCGGCCGGTCACCCGCACCCTCACCTACCGCAACTCCTCCGACCACGACATGCGGCTGACGCTCTCCGTCCAGGGCGCTGCGGACGGCGTCGCCGCCCTCGCCGATTCCGCCCTCACCGTCCCCGCGCACGGCACCGCGTCCACCACGGTCACCGGCGACGCGGCGAAGGCGCCGGTCGGGGAGAGCAGCGGGCAGATCGTGGCCACCGGGCCGGACGGCACCCCGCTCGCGCACACCGTGTTCGGGCTGGTCAAGGAGGAGGAGCGGTACACGCTCACCGTGCATGTGGAGGACCGCGACGGTGCGCCCGCCGCCGCCGACCTCGCCGTGCAGCGGCTCGCCGAGGGCGAGGACGCCCAGCCCGCGCACGTCGGTGACTCCGGCACCCTGAAGCTGCGCCTGAAGCCCGGCACGTACAGCCTGGCCTCCTTCCTCGACGTGCGCGGCAGCCACGGCGCCGACTCGCTCGGCCTCGGCTTCCTCGCCGCCCCCGAGATCAGCCTCGACCGCGACCGCGACGTCACCCTGGACGGACGCACGCTGCGGGAGATCAGGGCGGACGTCGACCGGCGCACCGAGACCCGTCAGCTGCTCATGGAGTACGACCGCTCCGCGAACGGCGCCGACCTGTTCGGCGCGGTCCAGGTCCCGCTGACCTACGACAGCGTCTTCGCCGCCCCCACCCGGAAGGTCGCCCAGGGAGGGTTCGAGTACCGCACCGTGTGGCGGCTCGCCAAGCCGCTGCTGGAGGTGAAGGGCGTCGGCGAGGCGACCGTCCAGGCGGGCGGCACCCTGATCGAGGGCCGTACGAAGCTGCCGCTGGCCGATGTCGGGGACGGCCCCTTCACCGGGGTGGCGGGCAAGGCGGTGCTCGCGCACCTCGCCGACGGCGCCGATCCGGCCGCGCTGGCCCGGGCCGCCCAGGACGCGGGCGCCCGGGCGCTGTTCGTGACGGACGACGCGCCCGGCCGGCTGATGGCCTGGTGGGGCACGGACGACAACGCCGACCGGCCGCTGCAGATCGCCACGGTGAGCAAGGCGGACGCGGCCCGGCTGCGGTCGGCGCGGCACGTGGACATGACCGGCACCCGCAACGCGCCGTACGTGTACGACCTGTCGGACGGCCACCGGGGCGCGATCCCGGACCGGGACCTGGCCTACGCCCCCTCCGGGCGACAACTGGCTGCCGTGCGCGTCAGGTTCCATGCGACCGAGCCCGTCGGCGGCGGCGAGTTCCGCTACTCGATCACCGGTACCTTCCCGATCGGCCTCGGCTTCCAGGAGCGCGTCGACCTGCCCGCCGAGCGCACCGACTACGTCTCCACCGGCCCCGGCCAGCTGTGGCACGAGTCCGTCACCGCCCGCGACGGCGCACTGGAGGAACGCAGCGGCCTGGTGCGCTACGAGGGCGGTTCGACGCCGCAGCTGAACTGGTTCCGCCCGGTGTGGCACCCGTGGCTGGGCAGCGGTCTCGGCTGGGGGCAGCAACGCGCCGGGAACCAGATCCAGTTGAACACCCCTGGATGGGGCGACTCCGGGCCCGACCACACCGGATTCGGCGACGTGTGGAGCGAGGACAGCGCAATGAGCCAGACCACCGCCGTCTACCTCGACGGCACCCAGGTCGACCGGCGCACCGGATCCGGCGCCTACGTCTGGGACGCACCCGCCGACGAGCACACCTACAAGGTGGTCACCGACACCGCCCTGGACGCAGGCCACTGGCCGCTCGCCACCGAGGGCCACAGCGAGTGGACCTTCCGGTCGGCGGCCACCCCGGAGGACCACTGGACCTACCTGCCGCTGATCAACCTCGCCCTCGACGTCGGCACCGGCCTCGCCGGGCAGGTGCGCGGCGGGCAGCGGACACACGTCACGCTCGGTGCCCAGTACGTGGCGAAGGCGTCCGGCACCGGCACCCTCGGCGGCGGCCGCCTGGAGGTGTCGTACGACGACGGCGCCACCTGGCGGCAGGTCCCCTTGACCGCCGGCCACGGCGCCACCTGGCACGGCACGCTGACCGTGCCCCGGGGCGCCGCCCATGTCTCGCTGCGTGCTTCGGCCCACGACGACAGGGGCGGCTCGGTGATCCAGGAGATCATCCGGGCGGTGGGGGTGCGCTAGCCCGGGAGCCGGGGTGGTCCGCGGCACCGACGATGCCCCGGACCACCCCCAGCTCCACCAGGTCCTGCGGCCGCAGACGCAGCTGGTCCGCGGTCGCCTCCACCTCGGCGGGCCCTCGTTTGAGGATCGCCGCCGCGAGTTCCGGCGCGATCACCGAGAAGTAACTGTCCGGGGTGGCCCAGGTGTTGCCGGGCGCGGCCAGCGCGAGCGCCCCGCCCGAGCCGCCCTCGCCGACGACGAGCGTGGTGAGCGGGACCCGGGCGGCGGCCACCGCCCCGAACACGTCCGCGATCGCCGCCCCGGCGCCCTGCCGCTCCGCCTCGGCGTCATTGGCGGCGCCCGGCGTGTCCACCAGTGTCAGCACCGGGATCCCGAGCCGGTCCGCCAGCCTGATCAGCCGGCCCGCGGTGCGGTACCCGGCGGCCCGGGTCGCCGCCCCGGTCTGCGCCGCGTACGCCACGCTGCGGCCGTCCCGCTCGCCGAACCCGCACAGCATGCCGTCGGGGTCGGTGCCGCCGCAGCGGTCGCCCGAGATCGCGACCCGGTGGGTGAAGAAGGCGTCCAAGTAGGCTTGTGCGCGCGGGCGTTCCGGGGAGCGGGCGCGGCGGACGGCCTCCCAGCCGGTGCCAGGGAGGGAGAGTGCGCCCAGCGCGTACGGTGCGGGGGCCTCGTGGGCCGGGGCCGTCAGCAGCCGCAGCCACCGCCCCAGCGTCTCGCGCAGCTCCTCGGGCCGCACCACCGCGTCCGCCGACCCCGCCGCCACCTGCGCCTCGGCCGTGTACGCCGCCGGATCCGCGTCCGGGGGCCGGACCCGGGAGCCCGCGAAGCCCACCTGCACGCCCGGCAGCGCCAGGATCACATCGGCTCCGGCACCGAGCGTGGCCCAGCCGCCGCCGGTCGTCGGATCCCGCAGAACCGCGATCTGCGGCAGGCCCGCCTCCCGGGTGAGCGCCGACTGGCGGGCCACCCGCTGGAGCTGGGTCAGCGCCAGCATGCCCTCCTGCATCCGGCTGCCGCCGGTGGCGACCAACGGCACGACGGGCAGCCGGTGGGTCCGGGCGTGCGTGTAGGCCGCCACCAGACGGTCGCCGGTGCGCTCGCCCAGGGAGCCGCCGAGGAAGCCGAACTCGAACGCGATCAGCACGGCCCGGGTGCCCGCGACGTCCGCGGTACCGCAGACGACCGACTCCTCCTCGCCGGTGCGGCCGGCGGCCCGGGCCAGCGAGGCGTCGTACCCGTGCCAGCCCAGCGGGCCGTCGACCACGGAGCGCCTTATGTCACAGGGGAGTTCACGGAAGGTCGCCTCGTCCGTGACCAGGGTCAGGAACTCCCGTGCCGACAGTCGCTCAGGCATCGGCCACCAGGGCCCGCTTCATGATCTTCCCCATGTCGTTGCGGGGCAGGACATCCAGGTAGCGGACCACGCGCGGGCGCTTGTGCGGAGCCAGCCGCCCGGCCACATGGGCGGCCAGCTCCTCGGCGGCGGGCGGCGCCTGGGGGTCCGCCGCAACGACCCAGGCCACGATCCGCTCGCCGAGGTCCGCGTCCGGCTCCCCGGTGACCGCGGCCTCCCGCACCCCCGGGTGCTCCAGCAGCGCGTTCTCGATCTCGCCCGCCCCGATCTTGTAGCCACCGCTCTTGATCAGGTCGGTGGCCTTGCGCCCGACGATCCGGACGTAGCCGTCGGGCTCCCGCACCGCCATGTCACCGGTGCGGAACCAGCCGTCGGCGGTGAACGCGGCGGCGGTCGCGTCGGGCCGGTTCAGGTACTCGGTGAACAGGTTCGCACCGCGCACCTGGATCTCGCCGACGCTCTGCCCGTCGTACTCGGCCAGCTCCGAGCCGTCCTCCTCCACGAGCCGCAGCTCCACCCCCGGCAGCGGCACGCCGACGGTCCCGGCCCGGGCCTGGCCGTCGGCCCGCACACTGGTGTTCATCAGCGTCTCCGTCATGCCGTAGCGCTCGATCACCCGCCGGCCGGTCGCCGCCGCGATCCGCTCGTGGTCGTGCACCGGCAGCGCGGCCGAGCCGGACACCAGCAGCCGCGCCCGGCCCAGCGCCTTCGCCAGCTCCGGGTCGTCCGGGAGGGACTCGGCGATGCGGTGGTACATGGTCGGCACCCCGAACAGCATGGTCGCGCCCTCGCTCAGCTCCCGGGCCACGCCCTCGGTGCTGAACCTCCCCAGGTGCCGCACCGACCCGCCGCGCCGCAGCGGGCCGAGGATGCCCAGCACCAGTCCGTGCACATGGAACAACGGCAGCCCGTGCACCAGCACGTCGTCCGCCGTCCACTGCCAGGCGTCGGCCAGCGCGTCCAGGGTCGCGGCGAGGGCCCGGCGCGGGATGACGGCGCCCTTGGGCGGGCCGGTGGTGCCCGAGGTGTAGACGACCAGCGCCGGATCGCCGTCGCCGGACTCGTCGGCCGGAGCGCCGCCGGTGGCCGACGCGTCGACGTCGAGCCGCTCCAGGTCACCGAAGACGGCGGGCAGTTCGGTACCGGGCGCGGCGAGCACCAGGGAGGGCGCGCTGTCGGAGAGGATGTGCGCCAGCTCCTTCTCGCCCGACTTCGGGTTCAGCGGCACCGCCGCCACCCCGGCGAGCAGCGCACCCGTCACCGCGACGGCGGTCTCCAGCTCCGGCGTCGCCCACACGGCGACCCGGCCGGCCCCCCGCAGCCGCGTGGCCAGCGCGCCGGCGGCGCCCGCGAGCGAGCCGTAGGTCGACGACCGTTCGCCGAACCGCAGGGCGACCCGCTCGCCCGGACCGTCCGCCAGGGCGGGGAAGAGAGAAGTCACGCGGCGCACTCCTTGGCTGTCGGAGAAAGCTGTCGGGAAACCGAGGAGACCCGAAACTCGGGACACCCCCGGACCCCTGGGACGACAGCACCCTTCCTACACCAGGAGCCTCGTCCCCACGACCGTGCTCAGGCCGGGAGCGAGGCGCAATTCGGTCGCGCGGAGGGCAGGATGCTCCAGCCAGTGCAGCCGGGCGGCGTCGGGCACGCCCTCGTGCAGCGGCAGCCGGCCGGTCGCCGGGGTGAAGTCGTCCACGACGACCGTCCCGCCCGGCGCGAGGAGCCGCTCGACGTCGGCGGGACGGTCCCCGGGCACCTTCCCCTGCCCGCCGCCGTCGAGCACGAGCAGATCGAAGGGCCCGTACTCCTCGATCCGCCGCCAGTCGCCGGTGAGGACGGTCACGCAGGGACGATCGGCGAAGACTCCGGCCGCCGCCCGCGCCCGGTCCGGGTCCCGCTCCACGCTGTACAACTGCACCCCCGGCCGCGCCCCCGAGGCCAGCCACGCCAGTCCCACCCCGAGCCCGGTGCCGGTCTCACCGATCCGGGCCGGTGCGCCGCCCGCCAACGCGTGCAGCAGGCGACCCTGTTCGGGCCGGCAGGAATGGGGGAAGGCCGAGGCGCGGGCCGCGGCGAGGGCATCCCGTACGAGAGGCGGGAGCCCGTCGCCGACGCCGGCGTGTGCGTCCGTGCCGTGTGTCGCCATACAGCCAGTTCTATCCGACGGTCACGGGCGGCCGGGTGGACGCAACGACGTCGGCGACGACGCAGCTCACGTTGTCCGGCCCGCCCGCCGCATTGGCCTCGCCGATCAGCGCGTCAACGGCGTGCTCCCCGCCGAGCAGCTCTTTGATCCGCCTGTCGGGGACCACGCCGGTCAGCCCGTCGGAGCACAGCAGATACCGGTCACCGGCCCGGGCCTCGTGCAGCCGCAGATCCGGTACCGGCGCCATGCCGCCGCCGAGGGCCTTCATCAGCAGAGCCCGCTGAGGATGGCTCTCGGCCTCCTCCGGCGTCAGCCGCCCCTCGTCGATCAGGGACTGCACCACACTGTGGTCGTGGGTGATCCGGAACAGCTCGCCGTCCCGCAGCAGATAGGCCCGCGAGTCCCCGATGTGGACGAGCGCCACCTTCGAGCCCGTCCACAGCAGCGCGGTCAGTGTGGTGCCGGCGGTCTCCTCCCCGCCGCCCGCCAGATCCCGTACCGCCTCGCTCGCGCCCCGCACGGCCTCCTCCAGGAGGTTCAGCACACTGCCCGCCGCCAGTTCCCCGTCCTCGTCCAGGAACTTCAGCGCCTCCACGGCGGCGCTGCTCGCGGGCGCCCCCTTGGGCCCGAACCCGTCGGCCACGGCGAGCAGCCTGTGGCCCGCGTACACGGTGTCCTGGTTGGCCGCGCGGACGTGGCCCCGGTCGGAGCGGGCGGAATAACGCAGTTCCAGCATGGTGGTGTCCCTTCTCGACTCTCCGGTCAGCTGGTCGACGAGGAACGCGGCCAGATCCCGCCGTACGGCGGTCTCGGCCTCGACGCGGCCCCAGTAGGCCCGGATCTCCCGGGCGGCACCCGCCGCGTCCAGGGCGCACACCTCGCGGATCTCCGCCAGGGGCATGCCCAGCCGCCGCAGCCAGGCCACGAGCCGGGCCCGCCCCAGCTGCTCCACGGCGTAGTACCGGTAGCCGGTGTCCGGGTCGACCCGGGCGGGCCGCAGCAGCTCCAGCTCGTCGTAGAGCCGCAGTGCCTTCGGCGACAGCCTGCTCGCCTTGGCGAAGGCTCCGATCGTCAGCAGTTGCACGAAAACCTCGCCGTCATCGAAACCCCGCGTTCCTCGCTTCCGCCACCGATGCTGGGGCTTACCCGAAGGGGAAGGTCAACTGCGCTGTTCCGGTTCCCGGGGCGCTTGTTAGCCTCGCGGTGATCGAACCCTCGTACGACAGGGAGACCGCCGTGTCCCGTATCGCTCTCGCCACCTACGACCCCGGAGCCGAGCCGACCAAGGACAGCGACCTGGCGGTGCTGGCGCAGGCACTGCGGGAGGCGGGGGCCGGGGCCGACATCCGGTACTGGGACGACCCCGACGCCGACTGGGGCGCCTACGACCTGGTCGTCATCCGGTCGACCTGGGACTACAGCTGGCGTGCCGAGGAGTTCGCGGCGTGGGTGGAGCGGGCAGGCGGAGTGACCCGGCTCGCCAATCCGCCCGCCGTGGTCCGCTGGAACACCGACAAGCGCTACCTCGGCGAGCTGGCGGCGGCCGGCGTGCCCACCGTCCCCACCCGGTACATCGCTCCCGGCGAGAGCGCCGAGCTGCCCACCGACCACGAGTACGTGATCAAGCCGACCTCCGGCGCGGGCGCCCGGTTCGCCGCCCGCTACACACCCGCCGAGCACGAGACGGCCGCGGGGCAGCTGGCGCGGATGCACACGGAGGGCTTCACGGCGATGGTGCAGCCGTACCTGCGGGGCATCGACGTCACCGGGGAACGGGCCCTGCAGTTCTTCGGCGGCAGCCTGCTGCACGCCAGCCGCAAGGGCGCCGTCCTCTCCTCCGGCACCCCCTACGACGCCGACAAGGTCGCCCACCCCGGGCTGGAGCCCTGGCAGCCCACCGAGGCCGAACTGGCCGTGGCCGAAGGGGCGTTGAGCGCCGTGCCCGGCGGCGCACCGGGGCTGCTGTACGCGCGCGTGGACCTGGTCGACGGGGAGGACGGGCAGCCGCGGGTGATGGAGCTGGAACTGGTCGAGCCGAACCTGTTCCTGTTCCTGCACCCGACCTCACTGCCCCGCGTCACCCGGGCCATCCTGAGGGCGGCCACGTCCCGGGACTAGGGCGGGCGGGACGCGGGCGCCGGTGCGCGTGCGGGCGCGGGCGTCCGGCGGCCCCGGCCCCGTCCGCTTCCCGGCTGTGTGGCCCGTACGCCCCGATGGCGCTGCCCGGACGGCCCGCGCCCGGTGCCCCCGGGACGGCCCGCGCCCGGTGTCCCGGGGACAAATCAGGGGCCGAACCCCCGGGCCGTGGCCCGGCAGGCCCCGGCGTACGCGCGGACCAGCGGCCGGTCCTCGTCCTCGCGGCGCCAGGCCAGGGCGTAGCGGCTCGGGCCGATGCCGCGGACAGGTCGGGTGGTGACGCCGCCCAGGGTGATCAGCGGGGCGTTGCCCAGGGCGACCAGACAGACGCCGAGACCGGCCACCAGCGCCTCGTACGTCTCCTCCGCCCCGGCGATCTCCGCGCCGATGCGCGGCGGGCGGCCCGCCCGGGCGTCCAGGGCGAGCCAGTGGTCACGCAGCGGGCCCGCGCTCTTCGGCAGGGCGAGGAACGGCTCGTCGAGCAGGTCCGCGAAGTCGATCCCGGCGCGGGCGGCGAGCGGATGCGTGTCCGGGAGGGCGACCAGGCGGGGTTCCTCGGCGAGCACCGTCCAGGCGTAGCGCTCCTCCTCGGGCAGCGGCAGCCACACGAAGGCGACGTCCACGCTGCCGTCCGCCAGGCCCGCCGTGGGGTCCTCCCAGCTCACCTGGCGCAGCCGGGCACTGACCCCGGGGTGGGCGGCGGTGAAGCGGGAGCGGATGGCCGGCAGCAGCCCGCCGCGGCCCGGGCTGGTGCTCATGCCCACCGTCAACGTGCTGCGCTGCGCCGCCTTGGCCGCCTCCACCGCCGCAGCGCCCGCCTCCCACGCGGCCAGCACCCGCCGGGCGTGCGGCAGCAGCGCCTCACCGGCGGCGGTCAGCGCCACCCCCTGCTGGTCGCGCCGGAACAGTTCGGCCCCCAACTGCCTCTCCAGGGCCCGGATCTGCTTGCTGAGCGCGGGCTGCGAGACGTACAGCTTCTCGGCGGCGCGGGTGAAGTGCAGTTCGTCGGCGACCGCCACGAAGTAGCGCAGGTCCCGGGCGTGGACATCCCTCGTCATAACCGTTGGCTATCACCGGGGGTCTTGGACGGGCAACGGGATGCGGCGGCAGGGTGGTCGGTGTCGGAAAGAGACGGGACCTACGGGGAGTTGCCGTGAACAAGGTATGGCTGGTGACCGGGGCGAGCAGCGGCTTCGGGCGGGAGATCACACGGGCGGCCGTCGCCGCCGGTGACGTGGTGGTCGGCGCGGCCCGGCGCCCTCAGGCGCTGGACGACCTGGTGGCCGCGCATCCCGACCAGGTGGAGGCGCTGCGGCTCGACGTCACCGACCCGGCCGCGGTCGAGGCGGCCGTACGCGATGTGGTGGCCCGGCACGGGCGGATCGACGTGCTGGTCAACAACGCGGGGCGGACCCACGTCGGCGCGGTCGAGGAGACCACGGACCAGGAGCTGCGGGACCTGTTCGACCTGCACGTCTTCGGCCCGGCTGCCCTGGTGCGGGCAGTGCTGCCGCACATGCGGGAACGCCGCTCGGGCGCGATCGTGCAGATGAGCAGCATGGGCGGGCAGATGTCCTTCGCGGGCTTCGGCGCGTACAGCGGGACGAAGTTCGCGCTGGAGGGCATGTCCGAGGCGCTCGCGGACGAGGTGCGGGAGTTCGGCATCAAGGTGCTGATCGTGGAGCCCGGTGGCTTCCGGACATCGCTGATGGACCCGGGCCGGGCCGGCGTCAGTGCGGACAGCGGGGTGTACACCAAGGTGGGCGCGACCCGCGGGATGGTGGCCGACGGCGACGGTACGCAGCCCGGTGACCCGGCCAGGGCGGCGGCCGTCATCCTGGCCGCGCTGGAGGCCGAGCGCACCCCGCTCAGGCTGCCCCTCGGGGACGACGGGGTGGACGCCGTGCTGACCCACCTCGACCAGGTGCGGGAGGACGTCACCGCGTGGGAGAAGCCGGCCAGGGCGACCGGGTACGCCGGCTGACGCCTCGGCCCGGCGATCGA
>NZ_JBIBJK010000008.1:0-156586 GCF_042958635.1 Streptomyces sp. NPDC007971 | reverse complement strand
ACCCTTCGGCCTCGCCGACCGATCCCTCAGCCCGGTGCTCGACCCTTCGGCCTCGCCGACCGATCCCTCAGCCCGGTGCTCGACCCTTCGGCCTCGCCGACCGATCCCTCAGCCCGGTGCTCGACCCTTCGGCCTCGGCGACCGATCCCTCAGCCCGGTGCTTGACCCTTCGGCCTCGGCGACCGATCCCTCAGTCGGCGAGGCCGACGAGCGCCGTCCGCTGCAGCAGCCCCCACGTGAACTCGGCGACCACCTCCAGCCGTACCCCGTCCCGGTCGGGCGCGGTTAAGGCCAGTCCCCAGCGTGTGGGGGCCGTGCCCTCCAGCGGGCGGGCCGGGGCGAAGGCGCGAGCGGCCTCGTCCACGGTGCAGGACCACGGGGTCAGGTCTTCGAGGGCGCGCAGGTCGGGCACGGGGGCGCCCGGTGCGCGCACCAGCCACTCGTTCCAGACCGCGCCGTCGGGGGAGACCAGGATCTCGAAGCGCAGGCCGGGCCAGAGGGGCAGGGCCCACTGCCGGGCCTCGCAGTCGATGTCGCCGAGGCGGCGCTTCACGACCGCCTCCGGTTCGCCGAGGACCGAGCGGTAGCGGGCGGCGGCGGACCGCGACCGGGGCGACCGGACCATCGCCTGCCAGCGCTTGTTGGCCTCCCGCATGTCCGCGAGCGAGGCGCCCAGTTCACGCCGGGCGTCCTCGACCAGGTCCGGGTTGTGGTCGGCCATGCGGCGCAGCAGCACCAGCTGGAAGTCGAGATGCATGGCACCCATGGTGCCCGGCCCGGTCCCGGCCATTGCCCGCGCAACCCTCCATGGCTAGCCTGTGTTCGTCATGCCGATCGCCTGTTGAAATCTCGAACAGGCTGCTCAGACCAAGGGAGGGGGCCGGACGTGGGACGCCTCGTGCCTGCCGTGACCCGGGCTCTCGACATTCTGGAACTGTTCCTCGACGGGGACGGGACGCTCTCCGCCCCCGACATCGTGCGCAGACTGCAGCTGCCGCGCACCACCGTGCACGAGCTGGTCACCACGCTCGCCGCTCGCGCGTACATCGTGCAGGTGCCGGGACAGCCCGGACGGTACCGGCTCGGCGTACGCCCGTACCAGCTCGGCAGCCGCTACGCCGAGCAGCTCGACCTCGCCGCCGAGGGACAGCAGGTGGCCCGCTCGGTGGCCGAGACCTGCGACGAGACGGTCCACGTGGCCATCCTCGAAGGTACCGACGTCATCTACATCGCCAAGGTCGACTCCACGCACGCGGTGCGCATGGTCTCGGCCGCGGGGCGCCGACTGCCCGCCCACTGCACCTCGGTCGGCAAGATGCTGCTGGCCTCGCTGCCGGAGCAGGAGCTGGCGGCGCGGATTCCGGACGGCACCGAGCTGACCTCGATGACGCCCAACAGCATCACCGATCCCGCCGCCCTGCGCGAGGCCCTGGCCGGGATCCGGCAGCGGGGCATCGCGCTGGAGAGCCGCGAGTCCAACCCGGACGTGTCCTGTGTGGCGGCCCCGGTGCGCGACCGCGCGGGCCAGGTGGTCGCCGCCCTCTCCATCTCGGTCCCCATGATCCGCTGGAGCGAGGAGCGCCGGGCGGAGCTGGAGCAGCTGGCCGTCAAGGGGGCCGGCGAGCTGTCGGAGCGGCTCGGGCACCGGGGCGGCGCATGACCGGGTACGAGGTCGCCGTCCGGGCCCGGGCGACGCTCGGCGAGGGCCCCACGTGGGACCCGGCCACGGGCCGCCTGATCTGGCTGGACATCCTGGGCATGCGCATCCACACGTACGAGCCCGCCTCGGGCCGCCGGACCGTGCGTACGACGGAGCAGCACGTCGGCGCGGCGAAGCCGCGCTCGGGCGGCGGCCTGGTGCTGAACCTGCGCGACGGCGTCGGCCTGCTGGACCCCGACGGCACGTTCCGCTGGCTGCACCACGAGCCGGTGCCCGGCCGCCGCGCCAACGACGCGGCGGTGGCCCCCGACGGGTCCCTGTGGGCGGGCACGATGCGCTACGACGAGGCGCCGGGCGGCGGCACGCTGTCCCGCCTGACCGGCGACGGAGAGGTGCGCGTCGTCCTCCCCGGCGTCACGGTCAGCAACGGCACCGGGTGGAGCCCCGACGGCCGCCTCCTGTACTACGCCGACACCCCGACCCGGCGTGTGGACGTCTTCGACCACGACGGCGAGGGCCTGCGCAACCGCCGCACCCTGACGGAGATCGAGCAGGGCGCCGGCTTCCCCGACGGCCTGACGGTCGATGCGGAGGGGTGCGTCTGGGTCGCCCTGTGGGACGGGGGAGCGGTGCGCCGCTACACGCCGTCCGGCGAGCTGGACCGCGTCATCACCCTGCCGACGCCGCGCACGACGGCTTGCGCGTTCGGCGGCCCGGACCTGACCGACCTGTACATCACGACGGCCCGCGTGGGCCTGCCGGCCCCACACCCCCTGTCGGGCTCGCTCCTGGTCGTGCCGGGGGCGGGAAAGGGCCTGCCACAACCGCCGTTCGAGGGCTGAACGACGCCGGCGACCGACGCAACGGGAGGACCCCTCACCCACCCCGGCCACACGACCACCCACAGCCAAGCCCCCTGAAGGAGCGCGGGGAACCGCGCGATCACCCCTCACGCACCCGCACCCGCCTACGCACAGCAGCCAAGCGCCGGCTTTGTAGGGGCGCGGGGAACTGCGCGATCGGCCCCCACGCACCGTCACCCGCCCACGCACGCCAGCCAAGCGCCGGCCTTGTAGGGGCGCGGGGAACTGCGCGATCGGCCCCCATGCACCCGCCCCCGCCCACGCACAGCAGCCAAGCGCCGGCCTTGTAGGGGCGCGGGGAACGGCGCGATCGGCCCCCACACACCCGCACCCGGCACCGCACCGCACCCACCCACGGCGCCGATCACCCCGCACCCGCCCCTACAAAACCCCCGCAGCCTTTCGTTCCTCCGGTGTCAGCGGCGGAGCCACGAGCCGCGGTTTCAGCGGCCCCACCGCGGCAGCGACCAGCATCCCCGGAGCCAGCAGCGTCTCCGGCCCCCGCTCCAGGGACGTCACGTCGGTGACCCTGCGGGCGACACGGCCGTTGCCCGTCGCGGCGTGCAGCAGGCGGTTGACGTAGGCGGACAGGACCCGGTCGCGCAGGGTGGGGCCGGACTCCGTGGCGCCCGGGTAGAACACGTCCGCCCCGATCGCCAGGTCCCAGGCCGTACGGACCGTACGCCCCACTTCCTTCTGGACGTGCCGGGCCAGACCGGCGGCTCCCAGTCCACCCCGGCGCCGCAGCACGTTCCGCAGCGTCAGCGCCGACTGGGCCGAGACCGACATCCCGTGCCCGTACACCGGGTTCAGCGCGCACACCGCGTCCCCGAGGGCCACGAAGTTCTCCGGCCACACCGGCATCCGCTCGTAGAAGTAGCGCCGGTTCGCGGTGGTCCGGGTGACCGTGACCTCGCTGAGCGCCTCCGCACCGGCGAGCAGTTCGGCGATGATCGGGTGCCGCAGCTCCTGCCCGGCGTAGCGCAGGAAGTCGTCGGTGTCCGCGGTGGGTTCGCCGCCCCGGGAGCCGTGGAGCGTCACCAGCCACTGCCCGTTCTCCACCGGCAGGAGCACACCGCCGCGGCCCGCCTCTCCCGCCTGCGGATCCGGCTGGAGGTTCACCACCGGGAAGCCGTCCCGCGCCTGCTCGGGCGCCCGGTACAGCCGGCTGGCGTAGGTGATGCCGGAGTTGACCTCCCGCCGCTCGGGCGCGGGCAGCCCCAGCCCGGCCAGCCAGCGGGGCGCGCACGAGCCCCGCCCGGTCGCGTCGACGACCAGCTCGGCCGCGACCGTGTGCTCGTCGCCGTCGTGCGGGTGGATCCGGACGCCGGTGACCGCCGCGTCCGTGCCGGCGAGCCCGACCGCCTCGGCCCGTTCGACGACCTCGATCCGTTCGTCGGCGAGCACCTGCGCGCGCACGGTCGCGTCCAGCAGGTCGCGGCTGCACAGGATCATGTGGTGGGACTCGGCCCACCGCCGGTACCAGCCGTGCGGGGACAGGCACACGATGTCCGTGGTGACCGGAAGCCGGTGGGCCCCCGCCGCCCGCAGCAGCGCCGTCATGCCCGGCAGCAGTTCTTCCAGGGCCCGCGCCCCGCCCGACCACAGCTGGTGGACGTGCCGGGCCTGCGGCAGGCCGCGGCGCGGCCGGGGGCCTTCGGGCAGCGTGTCCCGCTCGATGACGACGACCCGGTCGGCGAAGGAGGCCAGGGCCCGGGCGGCGAGCATGCCGGCGAGGGAGCCGCCGAGGACGACGGCGGTGGTGGGGCGGTCACTCATGGACGGGCACGCTCTCTGCTGGGGCGGCCGCACGGGCACGTACCGCCTCGATCTCGTCAAGGTGGCGCAGGGCCCGGGACACCGCACCGATCTCCTGCAGCAGGCTCGTGGTGTCGGGCCCCTCGGCGGGTTCGGGCGGCTCGGGGTGGCGGTGCCTGGCCTCGATCGCGTCCAGGATGCTCACCGCGGCCGCCAGGGCCCGGGCGCGCTCCGGCGGGTGGCCGAGGCCGAGCGCGGCCTCGTACGAGCGCCGGCCCAGGCCGGTGTCCATGTGCCGGGCCAGCGGCAGCAGCACGTCCCGGATGAAGGTCTCGCGCCGGGTCAGCCGCAGCTCGGGGGTGGCCCGCAGCACGAGCGGCACGCCTTCGCCGCTCGCGGCCCGCATCAGCTGGTACAGCGGCCCCAGTTCGCGGTGGGCGCGCCGCACCCGCCAGCGGTCGTGCAGGTACTGTCCGGCGTGCGGCAGGATGAAGCCGACCGCGATCAGGATGGCGGACAGGGCGGCCTCGGGCGGGGCGAGGTCGGTGCTGAGCCAGTCCAGGTTCCGCCCGAACCAGCGCGCGGTGACGGCGGTCAGCTTGGACGCGTCGAAGATCAGGTTCATCACGTAGCCGGCGCCGAGCAGCTTCAGCCCCCAGCGCAGCCAGGCGTCCAGTCCCTCGGTGCGCACCCAGTTCCAGATCAGTCTGGAGGTGATCAGGACGGCCACGGCGTGCGCGACGAGGTAGAGGAGGATCTCCTCCCTCATGAACGGGGTGGTGGCGTAGTACGTGTCCAGGTCCCGCAGCCGCTCCACGGGGGCGTCGGCGAGCAGGAACAGCCCCCACAGGGCGACGATCACCCCGGAGTAGACCGAGACGACCCAGCGCAGTGCCCGCCGGGTGACGGCCGAGCGGTCGGGCAGGCCGTTGCGCCAGGTGATGATCAGCAGCAGACAGGACCCGCAGAACGCGGTGATCAGCGAGTAGCACCAGGGTGCGGAGATGTTGGGTACGCCGGCCAGCCGGTTGACGGTGGCGATCGTGGAGGGCGTGCAGAAGACGAACACCCCGCAGGCGAGCAGCAGCAGCCCGCCGACCGCGCGCAGCAGCGGGTCCCGCCACAGCCGGATGATGGTGGGCAGCTTGATCACCAGGGCGGCGGTGAGCACGGCGGTCGGGATCCAGAAGGAGATGTAGAACTCGCTGAGGATGCCGGCGGGGTTCAGCGCCAGGGTCACCGCGTGGCTCCGCCGCGTCCGCGATAGCCGAGGGAGCGCTGGACCGGGTCGAGGGGTGCACCGGGGCCGGGACTGGTCAGCCGGGGCCGCAACAGAGTGGCCAGGCGGTGACCGAAGTCGTCGGCGTCGGCCTCGTCGGCTTCCCGTGAGCCGTTGCGGGCGGCCGCCGTCAGTGCCATGTCGCGCAGGGCGGGCTCGTCCGCGAGCGCGCGGGCCGCGGCGGCCCCGGCCAGGTCGTGGTGCCGGTGACCTGCGTGCAGATGCCACAACTCGTGCCCGAGGATGACCAGTTGCTGCATGGCTGCGGCCCGTTCCTCCACGATGACCAGGTCGAAGTCCTGGAACTCCACGCACAGACCGGTGACTTCGATCTCGTCCGGGAAGCGCTCGAAGCGCAGCTCCACCGGCCGCCCGGCCCGCCGCGCGCTCATCTCCTCGCACAGCGCCCGGCACAGGTCCCGTACGCCGCCCTGTGTCTGCGGTCGTGCGCAGACGGCGGCGGCGAGGTCGGCGGCGAGTGAGCGCATCGCCGAGCCCGGACGGGAGCGACGCAGCCGTGCGGCCAGCCGTGCCGCTCGCTGTCGCGCGCCCGCGATGGTCATCGGTCCCCCTCCTCACCGCCGGTGTGCGGCTCGTCAGAGCGTACGCGCCCGCGTGTGGTCACGTCATGCGATCCGGCGACCGTTGTTCAACGAGGAATGACCGCATGTGTGTACAGGTGAACGGAGGTCCGCGTACGGCTCGTTGACGCACGCGCCGTCGAATCCACGGGTTCCCTCAGAGCGTGGTTTCCGTCCGACATGTCGAGTGAGGGGGAGCGCCGGGGCCGCTCCCACGCCCTTGAGGGGCGCGGGGAACTGCGCGCCCGCCCGAGGACACCCGCACCCGCCGACGCCCCACCGGCCACCCGCCCCGGAAGGCGCACACCCATCCCGGAAGGCGCACACCGGCCCCGCCGGCCCGCAGCCGTGAAGCTGCGTCTCCGGCGGGGCGGACCCTCAGCGGCCCGGGGAAGGCACCTCGGCCACCGGCGTTCCCCCGGCCGCCCGGCCCAGCAGCGTCAGCTCGGCCTTCCCCGGCCCGGACAGCGTGGTGTACTCCGACAGGACCGCCAGGGCGAGCGTGTTGGTGCCCCGGGTGCGCAGGATGCCGTTCGGCAGGACGAAGGTGTGCTGCGGGCCGACGTTGTTGATGTACTGGCCCATGTTCCAGCCGTTGAGGAAGATCTGCGCCCGGTAGGCCCGGTACGGGTCGTCCTGGAGGGTCAGGCCGACCGAGGCGTCGATGTCGGACGGCACGGACAGCCGGAACGTCGTCCGGTACCAGGTCACGCCCTGGCGCCGCTCCGCCCGCGGGAAGGTCACCGCCTCCCAGTCCCGGTCGCGGAAGCCGGGCAGGTGCCAGCCCTCCCGCTCGCCGTACAGTCCGCCGTTGTTCAGCGGCCCGCGCACCGGATCCGGCGCCGCCTCGCCCTGGATGCGCCAGGTCACCTCGGGCGAAGCCCCCTTGAAGAGGGCGGCGCTCAGCCCGCGGGCCGCCTTGTGGGTGTCGAGCGCCTTGCCGTCCATGTCGCGCTGCATGCGCCGGACGAGGACCGACAGCACGTGCCGGCCGGGCGTGCGCAGCCGTTCCCGCACCGGGAAGACGGCGGTGGCGTCCCAGCTGCCCTTCCTCGCCGTGCTGTCCTTGTCCGGCACCGGCATCCGGTGGGTGCCCAGCGGCTCCCCGTCCAGCCATGCCATCAGCAGGCCCTGCGTGCCGGTGCTGTAGGCGAGCGAGACCTCCTCGATGCCCGAGGAGTCGGTGAAGGTCCCCCGGTACCAGACGTCCCCGTAATGGAAGCCGTAGTCGTCGGCGAACAGCACCGGCCGGCCCTTGGGGACCGGAGTGACGCTGTACGACGACGTCTTGTCGGCCCTCCGCCAGGAGGAGTCGTCGAAGTTCGGCCCGGCCTCCGGGTTCTCCGTGCGCATCCGCCAGCCGCCCAGCCGGGGCAGCTGCACCTCGGGCACGGCGGGCAGCATCCCGGTGGTCATCAGGCTGCCGGACATCGTCACCCGGGTCTCCACCTTGCGGCCGTTCCACACCAGGCTCCCGATCCCGCGCGGGCCCCACACCTCGATGCTGGTCGTCCCGATGACGTCACCCGTCAGATGCACCTCGGAGCCGCGCAGCTCGGCGTGGCGCAGCAGGGCCGGGCCGTACACCAGCAGGGTGCCGGACGGGGTGTCGTACGGGAAGATCCGCACGGCGGTGTCGTCGTCGGCGAAGAGCAGCAGCAGCGGGGTGTCGCTCTCGCCCTTGTCGACCAGCACACGGGTGAGACCGCCCGCCCCGAGGGGCGTGTTGACGTGCAGTTCGTTGCTGTCGTACGCCCAGGCGGCCTCCGGGTCGAGCCGGGTGACGACGGGGTCCTCGGGGCACTTGAGGACCAGCTCCGCCATGTCGCCGCGGCGCCCCGTGAACGCCGCGATCTCCTGCCGCCCGGCCGTCACGCACAGCATGGGCTGGGCCGTGGAGTACTTCATCGTCCGCTTGCCGAGCGGGAGTCCGGTGGCCAGCATGCGGGCGTCGTGCGCGGGCACGGTGATCGGCAGCTTTCCGGCGTCCGTGGGCAGGTCGGTGGTGACCTGCTCGCTCCCGTCGTTGCGGGCCACGTACACATGGGCGCCGGTGTCCGGGTTGGTCAGGTGGTAGACCTTCAGCCCCTCGGCCTTCACCTGCGCCGCCCGGTCTAGGCGGGCGAAGTCGGGCACGCGCTGGAGCAGATGCCCGAGCGTGTGCATCGCGGCGATCTTCTCGGTGACGTTGCGGCCCTCGTCGATGGCGGCGCCGTAGTCGTACGACGTGTAGACGACGGGCGCGGGCAGCCAGCCCCACGACGTGCCGCCGAAGGTCATGTACACGTTGTGCAGGGTGAGGCCGTTGGCGAGGTTGGTCAGGTAGAAGCGCCGCTCGTAGGCCGAGTCCCGGGTGCGCCGCGACTCGGCGTACCCCTTGCCGTCGAACCAGGCCCCGCCCCACGGGTCGAACCAGCCGCCGCCGAACTCGGGCACGAAGCCCGGTGTGCGCGGTGAGGCGGTGGCCCCGCCGGTGAGCCCGCCGGGCCCGAAGTGCCCCCAGTCCGGCGGCGTCTGCGCCGGCGACGGATACCCGTCGAAGCCGTACAGCCAGCCGCCCTTCTCCCCGCCGGTGTCGAAGGAGCCCGGCGTCCAGTAGCCGTTGCGGCCCTTGTCGTTGTGGAAGAGGGGGACGTCGATCCCGTCCGCCCGGACCTTCTTGTACAGATGGGACATGTAGTCCCGGCCGGCCGCCTCGTGGACGTGGGCGTCGTACTCGTTCTCGATCTGGTAGAGCAGGATCGTGCCCTTGCCCCGGGTGAACAGATGCCGGTGGGCGATCCGGTTCACCTGGGTCAGCCACTCGTCCACGTGCGACAGATAGGTGGGGTCGGCGGTGCGCGCCGTCCCCTTCGTCGCGGTCAGCCAGCCCGGGAAGCCGCCGCCGTCGATCTCGGCGTTGATGTACGGGCCGGGCCTGAGGATCACGTACAGCCCGGTCTCGGTGGCCATGCGCAGGAACAGGTCTAGATCCCGGATGCCGGAGAAGTCGTACTGCCCCGGCGCGGGGGAGTGGTAGTTCCACGACACGTAGATGCTCACGGCGTTGTACCCGTGAGCCCGCATCTTCTGCAGCACGTCCCGCCACAGGGAGGGGCTGGGCAGCCGGAAGGGATGCATCTCGCCGGACCACACGACCAGCCGCCGGCCGTCGACCAGCAGCGAGTACTGGTCGTACCCGATGGTGTGACGCTCTCCGTCGGCGCGCGGCGGGGCGGGCGCCGGGCCGGTCGGCACACTGTGCGCGGCGTAGGCCGAGGAGGCCCCTGGGCCGCCGCTGCCGCCCAGGGCGAAGCCGAGCGCGGCCGAGCCGGCCAGGGCACTGAAGGTACGTCTGCTGAGCGCCAAGGTGGATCCTCCCGGGCGATCTTACGGGGGCGCGGTCCGGCCATTGTCCATGGAGGTGCGCCCCACAATGGACGCATGAGGATCTCGGCACGGGCGGATTACGCGGTACGGGCGGTACTGGAGCTGGCCGTACGGCAGGGCGACGGCCCGGTGAAGGCGGAGGAGATCGCCGCCGTGCAGGACATTCCCCACAAGTTCCTGGAAGGCATCCTGGGCGACCTGCGACGTGCCGGAATCGTCGACAGCCGGCGTGGCGGGGGCGGTGGCTACCGGCTGGCCCGGCCCGCCGCCGCGATCACTGTGGCGGATGTCATCCGGGGGGTGGACGGCCCGATCGTGTCGGTACGGGGAGAGCGCCCCACGGGCTTGTCGTACACGGGAACCGCCGAGCCGCTGCTGCCCCTGTGGATCGCCCTGCGCGCCAATGTGCGCCGCATCCTGGAGGGCGTCACCATCGCCGACCTGGCGACGGACACCCTGCCGGAGCCGGTACGGGCCCTGGCGGCGGAACCGGCGGCGTGGGAGAACCCCTAGCGGCCGGACAGGTGTGAACGGCCCGAAGTGAATGGCCGGAGTTCACCCTCGCACGTCGGCGCGGGGCTTCCTACGATTCCCTCGCCTCCCCCTCCTTCACAGTTTCCGCACAGATTCTTCAAGGTTGAACGGATGGGCCGGAGGCTGAAACCCCCCACTCGACAACCGGGAGAGACCATGGCTGGTGGACTCTTGCTGAGCGGTGCCTTAGCCGCTCTGCTCACCACCGCGATACCCGCTTCGACCTCCTCGTCCCCCGTCTTCGACGACCCGCCCCCGGACAAGATCGTCATCGACGTCGCCACGGTGAACGGCTCGGGCTGTCCCGCGGGAACGGCCGCAGTCGCCGTGTCCCCGGACAACACCGCCTTCACGGTGACCTACAGCAACTACCTGGCCCAGGCCGGCGGCAACTCCGACCCCACGGCCTTCCGCAAGAACTGCCAGCTCAACCTGGTCGTACACGTCCCGCAGGGCTTCACCTACGCGGTCGCCAGCGCGGACTACCGGGGCTTCCTCTCGCTCCAGCCGGGTGCGTCCGCCACCCAGAAGGCCTCGTACTACTTCCAGGGCTCCTCGAGTACGGCGGCCAGGACCCACCCCTTCAGCGGCGCCTACAACGACGACTGGCAGGCCACCGACAGCACCGACTGGGCCCAACTGGTCTGGTCCCCCTGCGGGGTGCTCCGCAACTTCAACATCAACACCGAGCTGCGGGTGAACGCGGGCAGTTCCCCGGGCAAGGTCAGCTTCATGACGATGGACTCGACCGACGGGGACATCAGCACGGTGTACCACCTGGCATGGAAGCAGTGCCCGCGCGCGTGAGCTAGCCGATCACTGCCGAGGCGCGTCGAACTCCCGGGAGACCACTTCGACGCGCCCGGTTGCGGCATCGGACCGTACGGTGTCCAGGCCCATGCGCTCCAGTTCGGCGATCGTCGCCGCGTGGGTGGTGGTGTTCAGCGCGAGCAGCCCCACCTGGGGAGCGCCGTCGGGCAGTACGACATCCTCGGCGAGCAGCGTCTCCATCAGCCGGTGCGCGGAGGCCGACGGCAGCGGCTCGTCCACGGCCACGTGCAGCATCAGGTGTTCGAAGCCGGTGTCCATGCGGCGGGCCTGCGACACCCAGACCGTACGGACGGCCGGGAACCGGCGCACCCGTCCCACCAGGGCATCGCGCAGCGCCACCGCGACGGGATGCGTCGACCAGGTGAGCCTCAGCTGCTGCCCTCCCACCTGCTGGCCCCGCTCGCGCAACGTCTGGGACAGCAGCGGCAGCGGCACCCGCGCCCAGTTCGTGGCCGAATGGAGCGCGAGGAGGCCGACCCCGGTCTGCTGCGAGATGTCCAGCAGCCGCAGGGCGTCGCAGTGGACCGCGCCGACGGCCTCCGGCAACTGCTCGGCACAGCACTCCTCGCTGACGTAGCCGGGAAGGACGGGAGCGCCGTCCTCACTGTTCTGCAGGAACAGCACCGAGCCGTTCCCCTGCACGGGGACGTACACCCCGTGGTCCGCGAGAGCGGCGAGCAGTTGCTCCGACTCGGCGGCGGCGGCACCGCGATCGAGGATGTCGGCCAGGGCCCCGTTGATGGTCATGCCGGGGAGCATAGTGGCGGGGCATCGAATCCCAACGGCCGGTTCGCGGCGTACGCGAGGAAGCCGGCCCGGGCGGTGGGGGAGGGAGCGGGGCCGTGTGCGTCGAGGGCGGCCTGGCGCCGACAGGCCGTGGATGTGGAGTACTTACGTTCTCACAGTCGACTACGGTGAGTGTTTGCCACCTTCACGGGTACCGGCGTCCCACGGGTTGACCTCCGATCGATCTGAGCAGTGCATCTCGTCGGTCGGGGCGCACGGGAGCGCAGACTGCGGGCCGGACTCCCTTCATGCGCCGCCCGTTTCCCTTACTCAACGTGACGGCGCCTCTGATAGTCCTGTGCACGCAGTGTGACGACGACGGGTCGTCGCGACCTCTTGTGCCACGGGAGACGAGGGAGAGTCATGCCACTCGACACGGCGACAGCACCGGCGGCGGGACCGGACGCGGGGGCGGCCCAGCAGCGGGGGCAGCAGAGCCTCAGCACCGCGGCGGCGCGCAATCTCGCCACCATCACCAAGTCCGAACCCCAGATGCAGGGCATCAGCTCCCGCTGGGCGAGCCGCATGCTGCCCTGGGTGAACGTGCCCGGCGCCACCTACCGGGTCAACCGCCGTCTGTCGTACACGGTCGGCGACGGCCGGGTGTCCTTCGTGAAGACCGGCTCGAAGGTCCAGGTCGTCCCCACCGAGCTGGGCGAACTGCCGCTGCTGCGCGGCTTCTCGGACAGCGACGTGCTCGGAGCGCTGGCCGACCGGTTCGTGCAGAAGGAGTTCGCGCCGGGCCAGATCATCGTGCACGAGGGCCGCAAGGCCGACCACGTGTACCTGATCGCGCACGGCAAGGTCGAGAAGATCGGCGAGGGGCCCTACGGCGACGAGACCGTGATCGGACTGCTGGCCGACGGGGACACCTTCGGCGGCCGGCTGCTGGCCGGACAGGCCAAGAAGTGGGACTTCACGGCCCGCGCGGCGACCGCCGCCACGGTGCTCGCGCTGCCGCTGACGGCGTACAGGACGGTCGCCGACCGCCACGAGGCGCTGCGCACGCACGTGCAGCAGATCAGTTCCAACGGGCACCGCAAGCTGAACCGTTCGGGCGAGGCGGCGATCGCCCTCAGCTCGGGGCACGTCGGCGAGGAGACCCTGCCGCAGACCTTCGCCGACTATGAACTCGCCCCGCGCGAGTACGAGTTGAGCGTGGCGCAGACTGTCCTGCGGGTGCACAGCAGGGTCGCCGACCTCTACAACGAGCCGATGAACCAGACGCAGCAGCAGCTGCGCCTGACCATCGAGGCCCTGCGTGAGCGGCAGGAGCACGAACTGGTCAACAACCCGGAGTTCGGCCTGCTCCACAACGCCGACTTCGACCAGCGGATCTCCACCTACTCGGGCCCGCCGACCCCGGACGACATGGACGAACTGCTGAGCATGCGCCGCAAGACCCGCTGTTTCCTCGCCCACCCCAAGGCGATCGCCGCGTTCGGCCGCCAGTGCAACAAGCGCGGCATCTACTTCGGCGGCGTCGAACTGCACGGCAACCACCTGCCCGCCTGGCGCGGAGTGCCGCTGCTGCCGTGCGGCAAGATCCCCATCAGCGAGCAGGGCACGTCGTCGATCATCGCCCTGCGCACCGGCGAGGACGACCAGGGCGTCGTCGGCCTGTACCAGACCGGGATCCCGGACGAGGTGGAGCCGGGCCTGAACGTGCGGTTCATGGGCATCGACGAGAAGGCGATCATCTCCTACCTGGTCAGCACCTACTACTCGGCGGCCGTGCTGGTGCCCGACGCCCTCGGTGTCCTGGAGAACGTCGAGATCGCCCGCACGAACGGGAGCTGACGACGGTGTCGTTGATCTCCCGGGTCACGGCGCCCGCCGCGGCCCATGACGTGGCGGGACTCGTGCGGGCCCTGCTGTCGGGCCCGCCGGCGCCGGTACGGGGGCCGTCCGGCGTACCGGCGCCGCGCGGGCCGAGACTGCCCGCTGGCCCGACCGGGCCGGGCACTTCCGCAGCCCGCAGCGTCGCCCGTACCGCCGCCCGCGCCGCCATGCCGCCCCTCCCGCGGCGCCTGCCCCTCCCGCTGCCGCCTGCGGTGACCGGCCGGCCTCCCGGGGCGTCCGGGCCTCGCGCGGCCGTACTGCCTCCCGGCCCCACCGGGCTGGGCACCTCGGCGGCGGCTCTCGGCGCCGCGGCAGCGCTCCGCCGGGCGGCGGGGCCGGCGTCCGATCCCGCCCCCGGCCTCCACTGCCCGCCCGCCGTGCGGGACGACCCCGCGCTGGGCGAGACGGTCACCGCGGGCCTGGTCGAGTGGGCCGAGCAGATCGGGATCTACCCGGGGCAGCTCGACAGGATCCGCTCGGCCGACTTCGGCCGGCTGATCATGCTGGCGCATCCGGAGTCCGACGACCCCGAACGGCTGCTCGCGGCGGCCAAGTGTGCGCTCTCGGAGTGGGCCGTGGACGACCACTGGGTGGACGGCGACGCGGCAGAGGCCCGGCACGACCTGCTCGGCAGGCGGCTCGCGATCGCCCACTCGGTGGTCGACCAGGCACATCTGCCCCTCGCCCACGCCGCCCGGCTGGAAGCGGTCGTAGGGGCGGATCCGGTCATGCGGGCCCTGCGCGACTGCCTGCGCAACCTCGCCGGGTACGCGACCACCTCACAGGTGCGCCGACTCCGCCACGAGCTGGCCATCATGTTCGTCGCCTACGGCCAGGAGGGCTACTGGCACACCTCCGGGCACACCCCACCCGTGTGGGAGTTCCTGATGCACCGGCACGAGAACAGCTTCGTGCCGTGCATGGTGCTCGTCGACGCGGTCGCCGGTTACGAGATCCCCTACGGCGAGTTCGCCGACCCGCGCGTGCGGCGGGCGTTCACCATGGCGGGCACGGCCGGCGTGATCGTCAACGACCTCTACTCCATGGGCAAGGAGGACCCGAAGGACTTCAGCCTGCCCCGGCTGATCGCCGCCGAGGACGACTGCTCGCTCCAGGAGGCCGTCGAGCGCACCGTCGGGATCCACAACGAGCTGATGCACACCTTCGAGGCGGAGGCGGCCGACCTCTGCCTGACCGGCTCGCCGGAGCTGCGCCGCTTCCTGGCCGGCACCTGGGCATGGCTCGGCGGCAACCGCGAGTGGCACGCCGGCAGCGCCCGCTACAGACCCCTGACGGCGAGGGCGTAGAAGCGGGTCGTCTGCCGGGCGTTGTCGTTGTCGTCCGTGACCAGGTACAGCGGTCGCCGGCCCGCGTACGGCTGCCCCTTCGCCAGGGGCCGACGCCTGCTACCCCGCCTGTCCCATCCCGGCCGCGTTCGGCCAGCTCTGGGCGTTGGGCCAGCCGGTCGCGGGCGCCGGGGTCAGGCCGGGAGCCGGGGTTCCCGGCGCCGTCATGCCACGGACCTGGGCAGCGGTGAGACCCCCGCGGGCCGGGACGCCCGGAGGGGTGGGACCGGCCATGGCGGCCGGAGCGGGAACAGGGGCTGGGGCGGGGGCCGGGAAAGGGGCGGGGACGGGGACAGGGGCTGGTGGAAGGGGGGCCGGGACAGGGACGGCGGCCGGCGGAGCCGACATGGGGACGGGTACCGGCATGGGGGCCGGTGCGGGGGCCACCGGAACAGGCGCCTGGACAGGCACCGGTATCGGGGGCGGAGGCATGACCGGTGCGGGCATCGGTGCGGGCGGCGGCGTCGGAGTCGCGGCAGGTGCCACCGGCTGCTGCACGGGGACCGGCTGGGCTGCCGCCGGCATCGGCATCCCGCCGCCGGGCGGGGGTACGGCGGCGGGGAGCGGCATGCCGGTGCCGGCGGCCGGGGCGGGCGCGGCCGCGGTGAGGCGCAGGCCGGACCCGTTGGTCTCGCTCATCAGGCGGTCGACGGCCGCCGTACCCGAGCTGTAGCTGGTCCCGGTACTCAGCTCGGGTACGGCGGCTCCCCTCCTGGACCCGTAGAGCACCTGCTCCAGGCCGGACACCAGGCGACGCACGTCGACCTGGGGGCGCACCACGAGTCTCAGGAAGCGGCTGGACGAACCGATCTTGTTGCCGCACTCGCGGACCAGGATCCGGTGCTCGGTGAGCAGCCGGTCGCGGACCACGGTGCCCTCCGCACCGACGGGAAGGCGCACGAAGAGGAAGTTGCCCTGGGAGGGGTAGACGGTCAGGCCGGGCAGGGCCGAGAGATGGCTGGCCATCTCCAGGCGGTCACGGCGCACCTGCATCAGGCTCTGCGCGTACTCCGCGCCGTGCTCCTTCAGCATGAACACCACGTGCTCGGCGAAGGAGTTGAGGTTCCACTTCGGCAGCATCGAGCGGACCCGGCCGGCCAGCGCCGGGTTGGCCACCAGATAGCCGAAGCGTATGCCGTGCAGGCCGAAGTTCTTGCCGAGGCTGCGCAGGACGACGACGTTGGGCCGCAGCATCGCCTCCTGGACGACGCTCGGCTCGGCCTCCGCGTCGGCGAACTCCAGGAACGACTCGTCCACGATCACCAGGTCCAGGTCCGCCATGGCGTCCATGAACTGCACGACGGACTGCTTGCGCAGATAGCCCCCGTCCGGGTTGTTCGGGTTGCAGATCACCGCCACCCGCGTGCCCCGCGCCCGGATGAAGTCCGCGTACTGGGCGAGGTCCAGCGCGAAGCCGTTCGCCTCCTGGAGCGGGAACATGTCGACCCGCTTGCCGGTCTCCATCGGCTGGTCCGTCCAGCGGCCGAAGGTGGGGACCGGGACGGCCAGGGACTCCCGGACCAGCAGGTGGTCGATCCAGGTGATGAGCTCCGTGGAGCCGTTGCCCATCGCCACGCACTGCGGGGGCAGCTGGAGCAGGCTGCACAGCTCGGCCGTGATGGTGTCGGCGCCGCTCGGGTAGTACGTGACGATCTCGCGCAGCCGGGCCGCCATCTCCTCGAACATGGCGGGGGTCGGGAAGTAGGGGTTGCACGGAATGCAGAAGTCCACCGGGCCCGACCCGTCGCTCTCCCGCGTCAGCGCCGCCATCGAAGGGCTGTGCGCGGCGGTGTTGCGGAACAACGAGGTGACGTTGTCAGGCAAGGGAACCTCCGTCCAGGGTGGCCCGTGCGGGGGAGCACGGGCCGCCCATGGATACGGAGGGGACAGCAGTGGCGTTCAACTCGTGCGGTGTGTGAGCCGGTTCACGCCGAGAACGAGTGGATCGTCGTCGTCCGGTACGTCCGGCCAGGTCGCAGCACGGTCGAGGGGAACGACGGCTCGTTCGGCGAGTCCGGGAAGTGCTGGGTCTCCAGGGCCAGGCCGTCACCCTGCCGGTAGGTGCGCCCGGACGGGCCGACCAGTGTGCCGTCGAGGAAGTTGCCCGAGTAGAACTGCACGCCGGGCTGGTCGGTGAAGATCTTCAGGGTGCGGCCGGACCCGGGGTCGCGCAGCGTCACCACATGCTCCGGCCCCGCGGTCACCCCCTTGTCGAGCACGAAGTTGTGGTCGTAGCCCTTGGCGGTGACCAGCTGCGGGTGACCGGTGCGGATGTCCCGGCCGATCGGCTTGGGCCGGGTGAAGTCGAACGGGGTGCCCGCGACCGGCGCCAGCTCGCCGGTCGGTATCAGGCCCGCGTCGGGGGGGGTGAACCGGCAGGCGGCGAGCCACAGTTCGTGGTCGTGGATGCTGCCGCTGCCTTCGCCCGCGAGGTTGTAGTACGTGTGGTTCGTGAGGTTGACGACCGTCGGCCTGTCGGTGGTGGCCTCGTAGTCGATGCGCCAGTCGCCGTGCCGGGTGAGGGTGAAGGTCACCTTCGTCCGCAGCGTGCCGGGGTATCCCATCTCGCCGTCGGCGCTCGTGCAGTGCAGGCGCAGCCCGGTATCGGGGCCCGAGACGAAGGGCTCGACGTCCCACACCTTGGTGTTGAAGCCCTTGGCGCCCCCGTGCAGGCTGTTGACGCCGTCGTTCACCGACAGCTGGTAGGACGTGCCGTCCAGGCTGAAGCGGCCCCTGGCGATGCGGTTGCCGTACCGGCCGATGGTGGCGCCGAAGTAGGTGGTCCCGGCGGCATAGGAGGCGAGGTCGTCGTAGCCGAGGGAGACGTTGGCGTACCGGCCGTGCCGGTCGGGGATCTCCAGCGACTGGACGATGCCGCCGTAGGACAGCACCCCCAGCCGGGTGCCGCCGTTCTCCAGCGACCAGCGGTACACCTTCGTGCCGTCGGCGAGCGTGCCGAAGAGCTCCTTCACCGGTCTCCTGCCCGGGGCGGCCTCGGCGGCGGAGCCGAGCGTCGTGGCGGCGAGGCCCGCGGCCGCGGCGCCGGCGATGACCGTGCGTCTGTTCAGTTCCATGTACGGCTCCCTGTCTGCTTCTCTGCTTCTGGGTGCTCACGAACCGGACTTGCGCTTGTTCCACACATCGAACCCGACCGCCACCAGCAGGGCGACGCCCTTGATGACCTGCTGCCAGTCGGTGCCGACGCTCAGGAGGTTCATGCCGTTGTTCAGCACGCCGAGGACGAGACCGCCGATGATCGCGCCGAGGACGGTGCCGACACCGCCGCTCATGGACGCGCCGCCGATGAACGACGAGGCGATCGCCTCCAGTTCGAAGTTGACGCCCGCCTTCGGGGAGGCCGCGTTCAGACGGCCGGCGACCACCAGACCCGCCAGGGCCGCGAGCACGCCCATGTTCAGGAAGACGTGGAAGGTGACCTTCCTGTCCTTCACACCGGACAGTCTGGCCGCCGGCAGGTTGCCGCCGATCGCGTAGATGTGGCGGCCGAACACCGCGTTGCGCATCACATAGCCGTAGCCGGCCACCAGCGCGCCGAGGATGATCAGCACGATCGGGGCGCCCTTGTAGCTGGCGAGCAGCAGGGCCGGCACGAGGACCGCGGCGACGAGCGCGGTCAGCTTGAGCAGGAAGAGCCGCACGGGCAGCACGTCCAGGGCGAACTCCTGCTGACGGCGGCGGTCGCGGACCTCCTGCCCCACCACGGCCGCGATCAGCACCAGCCCGAGCAGCAGGGTGAGGTTGTGGTAGTTCGTGTCGGGGCCGGCCTCGGGCAGGAAGCCGTTGCCCATCTTCTGCAGGCCGTCCGGGAACGGGCCGAGGGTCTGCCCCTTGAGCAGGATCTCCGTCAGCCCGCGGAACAGGAGCATGCCGGCGAGGGTGACGATGAAGGAGGGTATGCCGAGATAGGCGATCAGAAAGCCCTGGACCGAGCCCGCCACCGCGCCCACCAGCAGGCACAGCACCACGGCGATCGGCCAGGCCATCCGGTGCTGCACGGTGAGCACGGCCGCGAACGCGCCGACGAACGCGGTGAGCGAGCCGACCGAGAGGTCGATGTGCCCGGCGATGATCACCAGCATCATGCCGATCGCGAGGATCAGGATGTAGCTGTTCTGCAGCACCAGGTTGGAGACGTTGCGCGGCAGCAGCAGGTCCCCGCCGGTCCAGATCGCGAAGAGGACCACGATCAGTCCGAGCGCGATCAGCATGCCGTACTGGCGCATGTTGCGGCGCAGGCCGTCCAGCACCAGCCGGAGCAGTCCGGACCCGGCGGCCGGTCCGCTCCTGCCCGGCGGCGCGGGGGCCGGGCTCTTGGCGGTCACATCCGTGCTCATCGCGTCACCTCTTCGTCCTTCGTGTTCTTCCTGTCCCTCGTCATGTGGCGCATCAGCACTTCCTGGGTGGCCTCGGCCCGCGGCACCTCTCCGGTCAGCCGGCCCGCGGCCATGGTGTAGATGCGGTCGCACATGCCGAGCAGCTCGGGCAGCTCGGAGGAGATGAGGACGACCGCCTTGCCCTGGGCGGCGAGCCGGTCGACGACCGTGTAGATCTCGTACTTGGCGCCCACGTCGATGCCGCGCGTGGGCTCGTCCAGGATCAGGACGTCGGGACCGGCGAAGATCCACTTGCTGAGGACGACCTTCTGCTGGTTGCCGCCCGACAGCTTGCCCACCGGCTCGAAGACGGTCGGCGCCTTGATGTTCATGGACGTGCGGAAGCCCTCGGCGACCTGCCGCTCCTCGTGCTCGTCCACGACGCCCCTGCGGGCCACCTTGTGCAGCGCGGTCAGGGAGATGTTGCGGTTGACGGTGTCGATGAGGTTGAGGCCGTAGTGCTTGCGGTCCTCGGTCACGTAGGCGATGCCGTGCCCGACCGCCTCGGCGACGGTCCTCGTCCGGATCTCCCTGCCGTCCTTGAGGACCGTGCCGCCCGTGTACCGGCCGTAGGTGCGGCCGAAGACGCTCATCGCGAGTTCGGTGCGGCCGGCGCCCATCAGGCCCGCGATGCCGACGATCTCCCCGCGGCGCACCCGGAGCGACACGTCGTCCACGACCTTGCGCTGCTGGTCGATCGGGTGGAGCACGGTCCAGCCCCGGATCTCCAGCGCCGGTGCCGCGCCCTCCTCGGGCCGGTGCGCAGTGCGTTCGGGAAAGCGGTGGTCGAGGTCGCGGCCGACCATGGCGGAGATGATCCGCTCCTCGGTCGTCCCGGGCGCCTTCACCTCGAGGGTCCCGACGGACCGGCCGTCCCGGACGATCGTCACCGAGTCGGCGACCTTGCGGATCTCGTTCAGCTTGTGCGAGATGATGATCGAGGTGATGCCCTGGTTCTTCAGCTCCAGGATGAGGTCGAGCAGCTTGCCGCTGTCCTCGTCGTTCAGGGCCGCCGTCGGCTCGTCCAGGATCAGCAGCCTCACCTCCTTCGAGAGCGCCTTGGCGATCTCCACGAGCTGCTGCTTGCCCACGCCGATGTCGGCGACGCGGGTCTGCGGATGCTCGTCCAGGCCGACCCGGCGCAGCAGTTCGGTGGCGTGTCCGAGGGTGTCGTTCCAGTTGATGAGCCCGCGCCGGGCGTGCTCGTTGCCGAGGAAGATGTTCTCCGCGACGGAGAGATACGGCACCAGCGCCAGCTCCTGGTGGATGATGACGATGCCGCGCCGCTCGCTCGCCCGGATGTCCCTGAAGCGGCAGACCTCCCCCTCGAAGAGGATGTCTCCCGCGTAACTGCCGTACGGGTGGACGCCGGAGAGCACCTTCATCAGGGTGGACTTGCCGGCGCCGTTCTCCCCGCAGACGGCGTGGACCTCGCCCTGCCGGACGGTCAGGGTGACGTCCGACAGCGCCGTGACACCGGGAAAGGTCTTGACGATCGAGCGCATCTGCAGGACGGGTCCCGCCATGGTCGTGCCTTCCAGTCCGTGGGAATCAGGGCGGGTCACTTCAGCTGCGACGCGGTGTAGTAGCCGCCGTCGACCAGGACCTGCCGGTAGTTGGCCTTGTCGACGCTCACCGGCTGCAGCAGGTAGGCGGGCACGACCCTGGTGCCGTTGTCGTACGACGTGGTGTTGTTGACCTGCGGCTTCCTGCCCTTGAGGACGTCGTCGACCATCGTCGCGGCGACGTCGGCGAGCTTGCGGGTGTCCTTGTAGACGGTCTGCGTCTGCTGACCGGCGATGATCGACTTCACCGAGGCGAGCTCGGCGTCCTGGCCGGTGATCACCGGCAGCGGCTTGCTGCCCGAGCCGTAGCCGTCCGACTTCAGCGAGGACAGGATGCCGATGGAGATGCCGTCGTACGGGGACAGGACCGCGTCGACCTTCTGCGACCTGTAGGAGGAGGTGAGGATGTCGTCCATGCGCTTCTGCGCGGTGGCGCCGTCCCAGCGCAGGGTGGTGACCTTGTTCAGCTCCCTCTGGCCGGAGCGGACGACGAGCTGCTTCTTGTCCAGGTACGGCTTCAGGACGCTCATCGCGCCGTCGAAGAAGTACCGGGTGTTGTTGTCGTCGTTGGAGCCGGCGAACAGCTCGATGTTGTAGGGGCCCTTCCTGCCGCTGTCCAGGCCCAGCCTGTGCACGATGTACGTGCCCTGGAGCCGGCCGACCTTCTCGTTGTCGAAGGACGCGTAGTAGTCGACGTTCTTGGTTCCGAGGATGAGACGGTCGTAGGCGATGACCGGGATGTTCGCGTCCGCGGCCTCCTGGAGGACGTTGTTCAGGGACTTGTTGTCGATGGCCGCGACGATCAGTCCCTTGACCCCCTGCGTGATCAGGTTCTCGATCTGCGAGACCTGGGTGTCCGGGTCGTCCTCGCCGTACACCAGCCTGGTCCGGTAACCCTTGGCCTTGAGGTCCTTGACGACGTTGTCGCCGTCGTTGATCCAGCGTTCGGAGGACTTGGTCGGCATGGCGATGCCGATGGTGCCGCCCTTGGCGTCGCCCGGCCGCTCCTTGCTGCCGCCCTCGCCGCTCTGCCCACAGGCGGTCAGCGTGAGGGCGAGCGAGGCGGCCGAGGCCATGAGGGTGAGGGCGCTTCTACGAGTAGGCATGGTGTTCGTTCCTCGGGTTTCTCGTCGGTGGGACAGCGGAGCGAGGTCGGTGAAGCGCCCCGTCGGGGGCGCGGGACAGCGGTCGATGTGCGGCTGTGCCGCGTGGGCGCGACCAGCCACGGGCGGCCCGCAGTCCCCATGGGTCATCCAGCGGAACCGTCGGCGGGGAAGCGGTGGAGAGGCCCCGGCAGCCGGGATCCGAGCGGCGCCATGCCGCCGTCCGCGCCGTGCCGGGCGAGCAGGTCCAGGGCGAGCCGGCCGCGCCGCACCCGCTCCCGGGCGCTGTCCAGAGTCACGTCGCGCAGGTGGGTGCCCCACGGGTAGATGCCGGGAGCCCTGGACAGGCCGAACTTCAGATAGAGCGGTGAGCCGCGCCGGATCAGCTCGGCGACCTCGTACATGCGGACATAGCCGCCGAGGTCGTCGGGGGCCTCGATGTACATGTCCATGGGGGCGGCGGACACCCGGCGGATCTCCGTGAGGTGATCGAGCGTCAGATCGCTGGGCACGTTGACGGAGTCGGCGCCCAGCCCTTCGTACACCGCGTACGAGGCGGGGTTGACCGGCCCGATCAGTGCCGAGACCTTCAGGGTGGTGTCGGCCGGGACGATGCCCCGCTGCCGCGCCCGGTGCAGGGTCCACAGCACGCCCTCGTCGGCCACCAGCAGGCACCTGACGCCCAGCTCGGTGGCCCGGACGGCGTCCTCGACACAGCCGGCGACGGCGTCGTGGCCGCGGGCGCGCGGCCCGCCGCCTCGGGAGTCGGAGCGGACCGAGCCGCCGATGTCCCAGGTGCCGCGCGGGCCGGTGAACAGGCACAGCTCGATGTCCCGTTCGCCGGTGGCCTCGACCATCTCGGTGATCTCGGCGTCGGTGAGCATCCACACGCCGCTGCCCTGGCTGATGCGGTGGACGGGTACGTCCAGGCGCGTGGCCTCCTTGAGGACGACGGCCAGCGCTTCGGGTCCCTCGCACGAGGGGATCTCGGTGCGCCAGCGGCCGCCGCCCGGGAAGCTGTGGGCAGAGGCGTCGGCGGGGTCGGGGGCGGGCGCGCCCAGGCCGAGCGCGGCGAGCACCTGCTCGCCGGGCCTGCGGGCTGCCGGGACGGGAGCGTCGGTCACAAGCTGTCCTTCATGTTCGGTATTTCGGACGAGGTTCGAAGATCTGGGCGTGGAGAGGACCCGGGTCCGGCTGCGAGAAAGAGGGGTCTGGCTCCGGCTGTGTCATGAGGGTCCGGCTCGGGCTGCGAAACGAGGGCCTGGCTCGGGCTCGGCTGTGGAACGAGGGTCTGGACGAGGGCTTGGGCCTGGCTCCGGCTGCGGGGAAGGCCCGGCCTCCGGTGCGGCAGGGCCTGGGGGGTACGTCGGCCGGGGCGCCGTCAGGTCACGCCCCGGCCGCCGCACGGCTACGGGCGGAGCAGCACCTTGCCCACCGTCGGATCACCGGCCCCCACCAGCTCGATGGCGTGCGCGAAGCCGGTCAGCTCCAGCTCGTGCGTGATTAGCGGCAGCGGGTCGAGCAACCCGGCGCAGAAGGCCCGCACGGTGTGCGCCCAGGCATCCGGCGGAGCCCCGAACACGGTGTGCACCTCCAGCTGCCGTACGACCAGAACGGTCGGGTCGAGCCCGTCCGCGCCCGGCGCCGGGATGCCCGTCAGGACCAGGCGACCGCCGCGCCTGAGCAGCGAGGCGGCGGTGCGCGCGGCGGACGCGGACCCGGCAGCCTCGATCACGACGTCGAAGTCGTCCGGCAGTGCCGGCCCTTCGGCGCTCACGAGCCGGAAGTCGGTGGCCCCGAACCGCCGGGAGAGCGCCTCCCGGTCGCCGCGGGTGCCGACGACGAGCAGCTCCGCCGGTGAGACCGCCTTCAGGAACTGCACGGCGAACATGCCGAGCGTGCCCGTACCCACCACCGCGACGCGCTCGCCCGGCCGGGCGACCGCCTTCAGCGCGGCGGCCGCCACACACGCGGCAGGCTCCAGCAGGGCGGCGGCGGTGAGGTCGGCGTCGTCCGGCAGCGGATGCAGCAGCCGGGCGGGCAGGGTGAGCGTGGCGGCCATGGCGCCCGGCCGGGTGAAGCCGGTCTCCTCGTACCCGGCCGTGCACAGCGTCGTCTCGCCCGCGTGGCAGCGGTCGCACACCTGGCAGTTGCGAAAGCCCTCGCCGACCACCTTGCGGCCGACCAGTCCCGCGGGCACCCCCGCGCCCGCCGCACGCACCGTCCCGGACCACTCGTGGCCGGGCGTGAGCGGGTAACGGACGTACCCCTCGGGCCGGTTGCCCCGGTACACCTCGCGGTCGCTGCCGCAGACACCCACCGCGTGCACGGCCACCAGCGCCTCGCCGGGGCCGGGTTCGCGGGGCGTGTGATCCTCGACCCGGTGCATGCCCGGCGCCTCGACCAGAACCTGGTGGCTCACTTCGTCCCCTTCGGCCTGCGCTGCTCCCAGCCGTCCGCCCACAGGTCGAACCGGGCCTGCTGCTGCGGGAATTCGGCGGCGGCGTCGGTGTCCAGCTCGACGCCCAGGCCGGGCGCGCCGGAGAGGTGGAAGTACCCGTCGACGACCTCCGGGGCGCCCCTGACCACTTTCTTGATCTCCGCGTCGGCGAAGTCGTTGAAGTGCTCCAGGATCTTGAAGTTCGGCGTGCTGAAGCCGAGTTGGAGGGAGGCGGCGGTGAGCACGGACCCGCCGACGTTGTGCGGGGCGACGAGCATGTAGTGGGCCTCGGCGGTGGCGGCGAGCTTCCGGGTCTCCCAGATGCCGCCGAGGTGACCCACGTCGGGCTGGAGGATGTCCGCGGCCTGGCTCTCGAACAGCTCGCGGAACTCGGTCCGGTCGTGGATGCGCTCACCGGTGGCGACCGGGACGTCCACCTTGGCGGCGACCTTCTCCAGCGCCTTCAGGTTCTCCGGCGGCACCGGCTCTTCCAGCCACGCCGGCTCGAAGGGGGCCATCTCCCGGGCCAGCCGGACGGCCGTGGCGGGGGAGAAGCGGCCGTGCATCTCCAGCATCAGCTCGGTGTCCGGCCCGATGGCGTCGCGCACGGCCTCGACGAGGGAGACGGCGTACCGGGTCCCGGCGTGGTCCAGCTCGAAGTGCCCGGTGCCGAAGGGGTCGATCTTCAGGGCGCGGTAGCCGCGCTCGATCACCCCCTGGGCGGCCTTGTGGTAGGCCTCGGGCGTTCGCTCGGTCGTGTACCACCCGTTGGCGTACGCCTTGACCCTGTCCGTCACCTTTCCGCCCAGCAACTGCCAGACGGGAACTCCGAGAGCCTTGCCCTTGATGTCCCAGCAGGCCATCTCCACGACCGCGATGCCGGACATGACGATCTCACCGGCCCGTCCGTAGTCGCCGTACTTCATCCGGCGTACGAGGTCCTCGACGGCGAACGGGTCGGACCCCCGGACGTGGTTGGCCTCGGCCTCCCGGAGATAGCCGATCAGCGCGTCGGTGCGGCCGAGCATGCGGGTCTCGCCGACTCCCGTGATCCCCTCGTCGGTGTGCACCTGGACGTAGGTCAGATTGCGCCACGGCGTCCCGACCACGTGTGTGCTGATTCCGGTGATGCGCACGACAGTTGCCTCTCAGCTGTTCGAGATTTCGTCACGCGTTCGAAATGTTGGCGTGACAGTAGGGAGGGGGAGGTGGGGGTGTCAATGGGGCCGACGCGTAACGGTTCCGGCAAGACTTTCAGGAATCTTTTCGGTCCCGCACGAAACCTTCACAGGGGCGCCTAGGAACGTGACCGGAGAGGAATCTAGTCTTCCGGCGTCATGGACTTCTGCCACCCGTGCCAACGGCACCTCAACGGCGCCCTGGCCTGCCCGGGGTGCGGCGCGCCGGCGCAGTCCGTCGCCGTGCGCGCGGACGCGCCCGCAGCTCACGGATACGCGGGCACGGTGGCGGCCCCGTACGTCGGGCAGGCCTTCGCCGGCCCCTCCGGCGAGCAGTACGCCGGCCCGCCGGGCCATCCCGGCCCCACCGCCCCCTACGCCCCGCAGCCGTCCGGCGGGTTCGCGAACGGCGGCACCGGGACGTACGACCACACGCACCGCGGCGCCCACGACGACTATGCCGATCACGATGGTCACGCCGACCACGCCGACCACGCCGACCACGGCGACCACGGCGACTACGGCGACCACGACGACCGGGACGACTTCGCGGACCCGGACCCGGACCCGGGCGACTCCGTGGGCCGGCACGGCGACGCGGGCCCCGACGGGTCCGGCGGCCGGGCCGCCCGGCGTCAGTCGCGGGGCCGGGGCCGCGGCGCCGGCACCGGCGGCGGCGAGGCCGCCGAAGGCGGCTCGGCAGACGCCAGCCGCCGTGACCGCAAGGCCGCCGCGCACCGGCGCCGCCGGCGCCGCACCGTGCTGATCACCGCGGGCTTCGTCCTGGCGGCCGGCGGTCTCAGCCTCGCCGAACTCGGCATGGACGCCCCCTTCTCCGGCAACAAGCCGGCGGCGGCCGGTGACACCTCGGTGGACGGCGGCACCACGTCCGCCTCCCCGGACCGGACGGCCGCCCCCCTCGACGACACCTCGGGCAGCGCGGCCGGCCCCGACGCCTCCGTCTCCCCGGACGCCTCGGCCTCCGCCTCCGCCTCCAAGTCCCCGAAGGACAAGGCGTCCGCGTCCGCGTCCGCCAAGAGCACCGACCAGGACCAGCAGTCGGCCACGACGGGCCCGGGCTCGGGCCCGGCCGCCTCGGCGCCCACTGCACCGGCGACCTCCAGGCCGGCGCCCACCCCGACCTCGAACCCGACGACCTCGAACCCGGCCCCGCAGCCGTCACCGTCGAAGACCTGCACCCGGTTCCTGTGGTGGTGCACATAACCGGCTCCTGTGGTGGTGCGGGCAAGGGGGCTGCGGGGGAACCCGGCGGCCCCGGTCCCGCCCTCGCGGCCGTCGCCGTCGAAGGCCTGCACCCGGTTCCCGGGGCGGCGCACGCAAGGGCGCTGCGAGATCGCCGTGGTGCGGTCCGGGCCCGCTGAGCCGTCCGCCCGAGCCGGTCGAGCGCGCCGGAGCCCCCTGCGCGCCCCCGTACCACCCCGTGCTCCCCGCGTCCGGGGTATCGGTGACACCGACCCGCCGGTGAGGCGGTTGAGTCGAAAAGGCACACCTCGCCGTACCGATCTCGGGAACGCCCGGCGGCGGAAGGGGCGTTGTGCACAGCGGGAGCAGCGAACAGCGGCTCGGTTGAGGAGAACGGATGACGCAGGGGATCATCGTCCACGGCACGGTCGGCGAGGGCTTCGAAGCGGTGCGCGAGGAGTTCGCCGCCTTCGTCGCACAGGAACGGGACGACTACGAGGGGCAGTTGTGCGCCTACGTCCACGGTCGGCAGGTCGTCGACCTGTGGGTGGGCGAGGGTGTCGGCGGGGACTCGCTGTACGGCGTGTTCTCGTCCACCAAGGGCGCCGCCCACCTCGTCGTGGCCCTGCTGGTGCAGGACGGCACACTGGAGCTGGACCGCAAAGTCACCTACTACTGGCCCGAGTTCGGCGCAGAGGGCAAGAGTGCACTGACCCTGCGCGACCTTCTCGCCCACCGCGCCGGCCTGGTCGGCACCGACGCGGGCTTCAGCCCGGCGGAGCTGGCCGACGACCGCGTGCTGGCCGAACGCCTCGCCGACCAGCGGCCGTTCTGGCGCCCCGGCACCAATTTCGGCTACCACGCCCTGGTGATCGGCGCGCTGACCGGCGAGATCGTCCGGCGTGCGACGGGCCGTACGCTCCAGGAGCTGTACGAGGAGCGGGTCCGCGCCCCGTACGGCCTGGAGTTCTACCTGGGCCTGCCGGTCTCCCGGGAGCCGCGCTTTCGCAGTACGCAGCCGATGCTGCCGACGGCCGAGCAGGCCGAGCTGCTGGCCGCGCAGCCCTGGGGGCCGCACACGCTCACGGCCATCGCCTTCAACGAGCACGCGGCCGAGCCGACGGTGCTGGAGTCGCTGCCGAACGACCGCACGGTCCGGGCCAAGGGCCCGGCCTCGGTGGGCGGCGTCGCCTCGGCGCGCGGGCTGGCCGGGATGTACGCGGCGGTGATCAGCGAGGTCGGCGGCAAGGCCCCGCTGCTGAAGGAGGACACGGTCGCGGAGTTCGGCCAGCTGCACTCCGTCGGGTACGACGTGGTGTCCCGCGGCCACAGGTCCTTCGGCCTCGGCTTCCAGGCCACGGCCGACGCGTGGCATCCCTTCCTGGGCGCGGGCGCGATCGGCCACAGCGGGGCGGCCGGCTCCCAGGCCTTCGCCGACCCGCGCAGCGGCCTCGCCTACGGCTACACCCGGCGGCGTTTCGCGTTCCCGGGAGGGGCGGCACCGGAGAACGACAGACTGGCGAGAGCGGTGCACAGGGCGGCGCTGGCGAGCAGCTGACGTCCGCTTTCGACGCCGGGAGCCGCAGCCGGCCCGAAGGGGTGCGGGGCTGTACCGATGTGCGGCTCTGCCGCGTGGCCGCGAGCAGCCCACGACGACCCGCGGTCCACGTGGAACCGCACCCCGCGGACCCCACCGGTCGAAGACGGCAGCCGCACCCCACGTCCAGGGATGCGGCTGCCGTAGTACGCAACGAGGGATCTCAGGCCAGCGTCACGGTGATGTTGCCCCGCGTCGCCTTCGAGTAGGGGCACACCTGGTGCGCCTTCTCGATCAGCTCGCGCGCGGTCGCCTCGTCGGCGTTCGGGATCCGCGCGGAGATCTCCACGATGATCCCGAAGCCCTCGTCGTTCCGGCCGATCCCGACCTTCGCGGTGACGGTCGAGCCGGAGACGTCGGCGCCCTCCTGGCGGGCGACGACCCCGAGCGCCCCCTGGAAGCAGGCGCTGTATCCGGCGGCGAACAGCTGCTCGGGGTTGGTGCCGGCGCCGCTGCCGCCCATCTCCTTGGGCGGGTTCACGACGACGTCGAGCTTGCCGTCGTCGGTGGCGACGCGGCCGTCGCGGCCGTTCTCGGCGGTGGCGACGGCGGTGTACAGGACGTCGGATTGCTGGATGGCCATGCCGGTTGTCTTCCTCCTCGGTCCGCCGTGACTCGCGCCCACGATCGACGGCGGATTTCGGAAAGAAGTTACCGCATGTCGGAAAGCCAGCAGAAGCCCCGGACCGGTCAGAGCTTGACGATCATCTTGCCGGTGTTGTCGCCGCGCAGGACCCCGAGGAACGCCTCCAGGGTGTTCTCGACACCGTCGACGACCGTCTCGCGGTACTTCAGCGCACCCGAGGCGACCCAGGGGCCGACCTCCTGGACGAACTGCGCCTGCAGGTCGTAGTGGTCGCCGACGAGGAAGCCCTCCATGCGGCCGCGGGTCTGGATCAGGCGGGCGAGGTTCCTCGGGCCGGGGGCGGGCTCGGTGTTGTTGTAGACCGAGATCATGCCGCAGATCGCGATCCGGCCGCCCTGGTTGAGCGAGCCGATGGCCGCCTCCAGGTGGTCGCCGCCCACGTTGTCGAAGTACACGTCGATGCCGTCGGGGGCGGCCTCGCGCAGCTGCTCGTCCACCGGCCCGTTCCTGTAGTTGAACGCGGCGTCGAAGCCGTACTCCTCCAGCAGCAGCTTGACCTTCTCGTCGGACCCGGCCGAGCCGATGACCCGCGAGGCGCCCTTGAGCTTGGCGATCTGCCCGACCTGGCTGCCCACGGCACCCGCTGCGCCGGAGACGAACACGACGTCGCCCTCCTTGAAGGAGGCGGTGCGCAGCAGGCCGGCGTAGGCGGTCAGGCCGGTCATGCCGAGCACGCCGAGGTACGTCGACAGGGGCGCGGCCGCGGGGTCGACCTTGACGGCGTGCTGGGCGTCCAGGGCGGCGTACTCGCGCCAGCCGAAGAAGTGCAGGACGTGGTCGCCGGCCGCGATGCCCTCGGCCCTGGACTCGACGACCTCGCCGACCGCCCCGCCCTGCATGACCTTGCCCAGCTCGAACGGGGCGGCGTACGACTTCGCGGCACTCATTCGGCCGCGCATGTACGGGTCCACGGACAGGTACTTGTTCCGTACCAGCACCTGGCCCTCGCCGATGGCCGGGACGGGAGTCTCGACCAGGGCGAAGTCCTCGGGCCGCGGCCAGCCGACGGGGCGGCTGAGCAGGTGCCATTCACGGTTGGTCATGTCGATGCCTTTCCAGATTTACTTCAGTACCTGAAACAACCATGCTCCTGAATATTTCAGGATGTCAAGTAACCGGGTATCCTGGAGGGCATGTCCACACCCGAGAAGACCCGCCGCCCCGACGCCCTGACCATGGAGGTCGTCGAACTGATCGGCGACGTCGTGGCCCGGTTCTACGCGGACTACGAGCTGGCGGCGGGCGAGCACCGGCTGACCGGTCCGCAGGCCCGCCTGCTCAGCCTGCTGTCGCTGGAGCCGCTGCCGATGCGCAAGCTGGCGCAGAAGCTGAAGTGCGAGCCGTCGAACGTGACCGGGATCGTGGACCGCCTGGAGACCCGCGGCCTGGTCGAGCGCCGCCCCGACCCCGCCGACCGCCGCGTGAAGCTGGCCGTCGCCACCGACGAGGGCCTGGAGGTCGCCCGCGACCTGCGCGAGGGCCTGCGCTTCGCCCGCGAGCCCCTGGCCGGCCTCTCCGACGAGGAGCGCGGCGTCCTCAGGGACCTGCTGCGCCGGATGCTCGACGCCTGAGGACCGCCCTGCGGGTAAAGTTTTCGCCATGCGCGATCTCGGGGTGGGCTTCGGCTATCTGCTGCAGGGCCAGCGGTGGGTGGGCCGGCACGGCCGCCAGTACGGCTTCGGCCTGTTGCCCGGCCTGATCACACTCGTCCTGTACGCGGCGGCGCTGGTCGCACTCGCCGTGTGGGGCGAGGACGCCGTCTCCTGGGCGACCCCGTTCGCGGACCACTGGGCGAGCCCCTGGCAGGGCCTGTTCCGCGGCTTCCTCACCGCCGTCCTCTTCGCCCTCGGCCTGCTGCTTGCCGTCCTCACCTTCACGGCCGTCACCCTGCTGATCGGCCAGCCCTTCTACGAGAGCCTGTCGGAGAGCGTCGACGCGGACGTCTCGTCCGACGGCACGGCACCGCAGTCCGGCCTGCCGCTCTGGCGCGAACTGTGGATCTCCGCCCGCGACAGCCTGCGCATCCTGGTCCGGGCCGGACTGTGGGGCGTACTGCTCTTCGCCGCCGGCTTCCTGCCCTTCGTCGGCCAGACCGCCGTTCCGGTCATCGGCTTCTTCGTCACCGGGTTCTTCCTCACCGAGGAACTGGCCGCCGTCGCCCTCCAGCGCCGCGGCGTGGACCTGCGCGCCCGTCTCGCCCTGCTCCGCTCCCGCAAGACCCTGGTCTGGGGCTTCGGCACCCCCCTCGGGCTGGCCTTCCTCGTCCCGTTCGTCGCGGTGTTCCTGATGCCGGGCGCGGTCGCGGGCGCCACCCTCCTCGCCCGAGACCTGCTGGGCGAGGAGAGCGGGGCCGAGGAGGAGACCGAGGACGAGGAGCAGCTCATCTCCTGAACGCGGCCCCGGCGGCCACCGTCACGATCGCCCGCACCTGGGCGATGATGTCCAGCCGGTTGCGCACGAACTCGGGGTCGGTCACCGTCCCCGTCGCCGGATCGGTGTTGCCCGTGCCGAACTGCAGGACCGGCGTGTGCACATGGCCGCCCGGCAGGGTGTCGTGCAGACCGAGCCGGTCGCGCAGCAGGGTCGCGCGGTAGGCGATCTCGTTGGACAGGTAGTCCCCGCCGCCCCCGGCCCGGGCCGTCGAGCCCGGGGTCGGCCCGTCCGGCCGTACGACCGCATCGGTGCCTCCCGCCGGGATCTCGGTCACCTCGGTGTGGTCGTAGACGGGGAACCGGCCCGTGTCCGCGGCCGTGACGGCGGCGTACGGCAGGGTCGTCGCCGTCCACTGGGGCTGCGTGGCCGGATCGGTGACGGGGACGGTCCCCGTGCGCGAGACGTTGTCGTTGTCGGGGAAGCCGCCCCGCCAGGCCCCGTTGGTGCGCTCGACGTCGAAGCGGCCTGCCCTGCCCTGGCTGACGGTGGTGAACAGGTCCACCCCGGGAAGGTACGGCCGCAGCGTCCGCTCGACGGTGCCCTCCGCGAAGTCCTGCCAGCGCACGGGGAACAGGGCGGTCTCCACCCGGGCGGGACCCGCGGCCGTCTCGATCACCGCGCCGTCGAGCGCGAGCGCGCTCGCCCCGGACGGGTTCGAGATGCGCATGTCCCGGTCGAGGGTGAAGGGGTCGAACCCGGTGACCAGGATGCGCCTGAGGTGCGGTGTCCGGGGATAGCGGATGTCCGTCTGGCCGCGCGAGGTGCGCTCCAGCTCGTCCAGCAGGGCCGAGCGCCGGACGTCGGTGAGGGCGAACCCCGGCTCCCAGGTGCGCACTTGCCGGGTCATGCCGAGCCGCGCCCAGTACAGGGGCCGGTCGTCGTCCCGGCTCAGGTCCGCCCGTGGCCCGCCACCACCCTTGCGGGGAGGCGCCGCGCGCGTTCCCGGTTCCGCCGGCCCCCGCCCCTGCGCCCGGTCGACGGCCCGCCGCCACAGCGCCGATCCTTCGCGGACGACGATCCGGCGGGCCTGCGCATAGGAGCGGGCGCCCGTCAGCTCACGGGCGAACTCCGGTGCCACGTCGTCGAATCCCGAGCGCGCGAGGATCTCCTGGGGCACCGCCCCGTCGAGCCGCTGTTCCTCGACGGTGGGGGAGAGGGCGGCCGGGGCCGCGGGGGCCGCGGATGCGGGAGCCGGCAGGCCGGCCAGCAGGGACAGGCCGAGCAGCGCGGTCCGTATGCGGAGGGAGGTCAAGGCGGTTCGGGTCCTTCCGTCGCTGGGGCGCGTGGTGCGGTGGACGGCGGAAGTATCGCGTGCGGGGTGTGGTCTACGCCATGGTGCGAATCAGCCGCGCCGCCTCCTCGCCGAGCACCGCGAGGAACGCCCCTGCGGCCGGTGGCACCGACCGCCCCCGCACGGTCGCCGCGTACACCGCCCGCGCCGGAGCCTCGTCGTCGCGGACCGGAAGCAGGACGACGTCCGGGCGTACGGACGCGGCGGCCAGTCCCGGCGCCAGGGTCACGCCGAGCCCCGCGGCCACATAGCCCTGCTTGGCGGTCCACTCGGCGACCACATGGGCCACCCGTGGCCGGAACCCCTCCCGCAGGGCCGCGTCCAGCAAGGTCCCCTCGGGCCGGTCGCCGCCGGAGATCCAGCCGGCGTCGGCGAACTGCGCGAGCCGCACCCCGTCCGCGCCGGCCAGCGGATGGGCGGCGGGGACGGCCACGTACAGGGGCTCGTCCAGCAGGTGGTGCAGGTCGTAGGCCTCCAGGGGCGTGCGGACCGTCGTGGAGACGACCGCGAGGTCCAGGTGCCCGGCGGCCAGCCGGTCCAGCAGGCCGGGTGTGAGCCCCTCCTCGCGCTCGATGCGGACGGCGGGATGCAGGGTGCGGAACGCGCCCAGAGCCTGGGGGACGAGGGCCGCGTCCGCCGTGGCGAACGCCCCGAAACGCAGCCGCCCGCCCGCCAGTTCTTCCAGCGCCGCGAGGCCGCGGACGGCACCGTGCAGAGCGTCGGCGACCGTCTCCGCGTACGGCACCAGCGTCCGGCCCGCCTCCGTCAGCCGCACCCCGCGCGGCAGCCGGTCGAACAACGGCCCGCCGCCGAGCGCCGACTCCAGAGAGGCGACCTGCCGGGACACCGCCGACTGGGTCCAGCCCAGTGTCCGGGCGGCCACCGTGAACGAGCCGGTGCGGGCCACCTCCAGGAAGGCGCGCAGGTGCCGGCGCGTACCCGCCGGGCCGACTGAGACCGCCGGCGGGTGCGGGTGCGCGCGTGGACACGGGCGGACGTGGGCGCGGGTGCAGGTGCGCGGGGGCTGGTCGTGCAGTTCCCCGCGCACCTTCGGGAGGCGCTCCCGGCGTCAGCGCCTCACTTCGCCGGTTCGCCCAGCAGTCGCAGGAAGTCGCGGAACGCGTCCGGCATGTCGACCGACTCCGGGTCCAGCAGCCACTGGTACTGCAGCCCGTCCATCACCGCGATCAGCAGCGGGGCGGTGCGCTCGGGGGTGAGTCCGTTCGGCAGCAGGTCGCCGTACTCGGCGCGCAGCGCGTCCGTCATGGTCTCGCGGACCTGGGCGTAACGCCGGGTGAAGTAGGCGCGGGCCGGGTGCCCCTCCGTGACGCTCTCGCCGAGCAGCGCCGAGAACGTCTGGACGATGGCCGGGCGCATCGCGTTGTACTCGACCAGCGAGGCCAGCAGGTCGACCCGCCACCGGGTGTCCGGCACCGCGTCCCACCGGTCCCGCTCCTGGAGCACCGCCACCAACAGGGCGTCCTTCGTGGGGAAGTAGTGCAAAAGGCCCTGCTGCGTGAGCCCGACCCGCTCGGCCACGGCGGCCAGGCTCGCCCCGCGGTAGCCGCGCGCGGCGATCACCTCCAGGGCCGCCCCGACGATCTCCGCGCGCCGCTCCTCGCTCCTGACCCTCGCGTTCATGACGTCACCGTACGGCATCCCTTCGGCCAAAATATAACGGCAGGATAACAACACCTACCGCTCTACAGGTGGCGGATGCAGGATGAGAGGGATCCAAGGGACTTCAGCGAGGAGGCACCGCCGTGGCGGAGACGGACAAGGCACGTACGGACGAGGCCCGCGAGGCGGTCGTCCGGGCAGCCCTCGGGCGGCTCGATCTCGACGCCAAGACGCGGCTGCTGGCCGGCCAGGACATGTGGACCCTGCCCGCCCTGCCGGAGATCGGCCTGGGGACCCTCGTCATGTCCGACGGCCCGATCGGCGTGCGGGGCGTGCGCTGGACCGCCGACGACCCCTCCGTCGCCCTGCCCTCGCCGACCGCGCTCGCCGCCACCTGGGACCCCGTACTCGCCCGCCGCGCGGGCATGCTGCTCGCCCAGGAGGCCCGTCGCAAGGGCGTACACGTCCTGCTCGCCCCCACTGTCAACCTGCACCGCTCGCCGCTCGGCGGCCGCCACTTCGAGTGCTACAGCGAGGACCCGTACCTGACGGGCGTCATCGGTGCCGGTTACGTCACCGGCGTCCAGTCCGGCGGCGTCGGCACCACCGTCAAGCACTTCGTCGCCAACGACGCCGAGACCGACCGCTTCACGGTGAACAACGTGGTCCCCGAGCGCGCCCTGCGCGAGCTGTACCTGGCCCCCTTCGAGGCGATCGTGAAGAACGCCCGCCCCTGGGGCATCATGACCGCCTACAACCAGGTCAACGGCACGACGATGACCGAACATCACCACCTGGTCGACGAAGTCCTGCGCGGCGAATGGGGCTTCGACGGCTTCAACGTCTCCGACTGGATGGCCGCCCGGGACACCGTCGGCGCCATCGAGGGCGGCCTGGACGTCGCCATGCCCGGCCCGCAGACCGTCTACGGCGAGGCCCTCGCCCGGGCGGTCCGTGCCGGCGAGGTCGCCGAGGCCACGGTCGACGCCGCCGTACGCCGGGTGCTGCGCCTGGCCGCCCGCGTCGGCATCCTGGACGGCGCCGAACCGGCCGTCGCGAAGCCGCCCGCGCCGGTCGACGGCGAGGCCCTGGCCCGCGAGATCGCCCGCCGCTCCTTCGTCCTCGTCCGCAACGAACGCGGCGCACTTCCCCTGAAGCCGGGCACGGTCGCCCTGATCGGCGCCGCCGCCCGCGACGCCCGCGTCCTCGGCGGCGGCTCCGCCACCGTCTTCCCGGCCCGGATCGTCTCCCCGCTCGACGGCCTCACCGCCGCACTCGCCGACGGCACCCTCACCTACGCGGTGGGCGCCGACCCGGTCACCGAACTCGCCGTCGCCGAGCAGGGCTTCACCCTCCGCGCGGTCTGCCGCGACGCCGCGGGAGAGGTCATCGGCGGCGGCTCCGTACCGGGCGGGGGGATCCAGTGGATGGGTTCCGACCTCCCCGAGGGCGTCACCCACGACCGCCTCCACACCGTCGAACTGACCGGCACCTTCACCCCGCGCGAGTCCGGCCCGCACACCTTCGGCATCAGGGGCATGGGCGCCTTCACCCTCACCGTCGACGGGACGACCCACTACGACGACGTCCAGCGCCCCGCGAGCGACGACCCGTTCGAGACCCTCTTCGCCGCCCCCGCGCCCCGCGCCCGGCTGGAACTCGCCGCGGGTGAACCCGTCGAGGTCTCCCTCACCCACGTCGTGCGGTTCCCCGAGAACATCCCCATGAAGGTCGTCACCTTCGCCCTCGCCCACTCCGCCCCGCAGCGCGACCCCGACGAGCTGATCGCCGAGGCCGTCGAAGCCGCCCGCGCCGCCGACACCGCCGTCGTCATGGTCGCCACCACCGACCGCGTCGAGTCCGAGGGCTTCGACCGCAGCGACCTCGCTCTGCCCGGCCGCCAGGACGACCTGGTGCGCGCCGTCGCCGCCGCCAACCCGAACACGGTCGTGGTCGTCAACTCCGGCTCCCCGGTCGAACTGCCCTGGCGGGACGAGGTCGCCGCCGTCCTGCTCAGCTGGTTCCCGGGCCAGGAGGGCGGAGCCGCCCTCGCCGACGTCCTGACCGGCGCCCACGAACCCGGCGGCCGGCTCCCCACCACCTGGGGCTCGCTCGCCGACGCCCCGGTCCGCCGGGTCACCCCCGCCGAGGGCGAACTGCCCTACACCGAGGGCGTCCTCATCGGCTACCGCGCCTGGGAGCGGGCCGGGCGCACCCCGTCGTACCCCTTCGGACACGGCCTCGGCTACACCGACTGGGCCTACGAGTCCCTGGAGACGGACGGCACCGCCGCGCGCATCCGCATCCGCAACACCGGCGACCGGCCCGGCCGCGAGGTCGTCCAGGTCTACGTCGCTCCGGCCGAGCCCGACGCCGAGCGCCCGGCCCGCTGGCTGGCCGGCTTCGCGGGCGTGCAGGCCGGGCCCGGCGAGAGCGTCGAGGTGACCGTCGAACTGCCCCGGCGCACCTACGAGGTCTGGGACGAGACGGCGAAGTCGTGGGCATGTGTGAAGGGTTCGTACGAGATCGCGGCGGGCCGCTCGATCGACGACCGCAGGCTCACCGCTCCGATTAACGTCTGATCCGGGACAAGTCCCCCCTGAACAGCCCCGGTCCGGGACCTGACCTCCGGACCGGGGCTCATGCGGTCCGGGCGGATGTGGCAGACTCCCGGGCCGCGCACACAGCAGAAAACGGGCACGGGGGAGAAGCACCATGTATCCAGGGCAACAGCAGCCACAGCAGCCGGGGTCGTACGGACAGCAGCCGCAGCACCCCCAGCCGGGGCCCTACGGACAGCAGCCCCCCTACCAGCAACCCCAGCCGCAGCAGCCCCCGTACCAGCAGCCGTACCCCCCTCAGCAGGCCTACCAGCCCTACCCGCCCCAGCAGCCGTACCCGCCCCACCAGGCCCAGCAGCCGTACCCGCCGCACGCGTACAACTCCCCGCAACCGCCGCAGCCGGCCCCGAACCAGCCCCCGGTACCCGCCCAGCACCTCGGCGAGAGCCGGATGCGGCTGGACCCCGGTCTCACCCCGGACCAGCGCGACCTGGTGCTGAAGATCCAGCAGCGGGCCAAGCCCATGGCGTACGGCCTCGTGCTCGGCATCCCGCTCACCTTCGGGGGCGTCCACTACGGCATCACGCACACCCCCGTCGGCTTCGCCGGCGCGGTCGCCGGACTGGCCCTGCTCGTCTTCGGCGTCCTCTCCCTGCTGCGGATGCAGGCACTCAAGCGGCAGCTGCGGCTGATCACCGCGGACGCCTGGCGCTCCCCGGCGGCTCATCTGCCCGGCGCCCGCAAGGCCGCCACCCAGGCCGCCTACCTCAACGGCCTGCTCGTCCTGCTGTCCCTCGCCGCGACCGGCTACCTGCTCTACAAGGGCGCCGGCTGGGGCGCGTACGGCAACTCCTTCGGCTTCGGCGCCCTGATGCTCGCCGCCGCCCTGCCGTTCGGCATGGCCCTGGCCGCCGCGACCACCATCCCGCAGCTGCTCCAGGTGATCCCGGCCGGCGCGAAGGTCGGCCGCAGCCTGTACTCGATCATCTTCGCGCTGGCCACGACCGTGACCGGCGAGGGCATCAAGAGCCACGACCTGCCCCCGATCGCCGCGGGCGCCGGCACGCTGCTGATCTGCGGGGGCGCGATGGCCCTGCTGGGCAAGGCGGCCAAGCGGATGCGGGGCGAGACCGTCTAGCGCACGGAGAAGCCGTACACCGTCTCCGAGCGGTAGACCTCGCCCGGCCGCAGCACCGTGCTGGGAAAGCCCGGCCGGTTGGGGGAGTCCGGGAAGTGCTGGGTCTCCAGGGCGATGCCGTCACCGGGGGCGAAGGGGCCGCTCAGATGGTCGGCGGTGTAGAGCTGGAGGCCCGGTTCGGTCGTGGCCACGGTGAGCACCCGCCCCGATGCCGGGTCGTACAGCTCGGCGGCCTCCTCGGGCGCCCGGGTCACGCCCTTGTCCAGGACGAAGTTGTGGTCGTAGCCGGAGCCGACCGTTGTGGCCGTACGGAAGTCGAAGCAGGAGCCGGTCACCTCCGCCAGGGCACCCGTGGGGATCAGGTCCGCGTCGACCGGGGTGTACCGGCCGACCAGAGCGCCCAGATACGGCTCCGGGTGCCCCAGATACCCGTCGAGCCCGGGGAACCCCAGCACCACGTCCGCCGTGCGCAGGTCCCGGTCCGGGAACCTCGAACGACTGCACGATCCCGCCGTACGACAGCACGCGCACCCGCACTCCGGCCCGCTCCAGGGTCCAGCGGTGCACCGGAGTGCCGTCAACAAGCGTGCCGAGAAGTTCGCTCACGCAAGAAACCCTAGGTCAGGACTTCTCCGCGGTGATCGTGCGGTAGGCGATCTCGGCGAGTCTCGCCTGGCCGTTCCGGCTCGGGTGGAACCAGTCCCAGTGGCTGAGCTGTTCCGTGTCGAAGTCGTAGTCGAAGACGGCGTTGTCGTCGAAGCGGCAGCGGCGGTCCTTGGCGCAGACGTCCTTCAGCACCGCGTTGTAGGCCTCCACCCGCAGCTGCACCTTGTCCCGGCGCACGGCGGCCGCATGGGTGAGATCGTCCGCGTCGCGCAGCATCGACGGACAGATGCCCAGCTTCCACACCTGCTTGCCCAGCGGATTCCCCCGGCCCTCGGACCACAGCCGCTTCAGGTTCGGCACGCTGGCCACGTACACCTGTGTCTTCGGCAGCGCCGCACGCAGGGTGCTCATCGCCTCCTCGAAATCCGCGCGGAAGCCGGCCACCGAGGTCATCGCCCGCGCCGACGAGCGGCAGGCGTCGTTCGCACCGACCATCACCGTGACCAGCTCCGGGCTGCGGGTGGCCGCCTGTGCCATCTGCTCCGGCAGGTCGGCCATCCGGGAGCCGGTCACCGCGTAGTTCCAGCTGCGCTCCGCCGCCCCCGTCACCCCGAGCAGCCGCACCGCCAGGCTGTCCACCTTGGCGTCGCTGCCCGTCGCCCACGACACCTCCGGACAGTCGGAGAGCACGGTGCACGCGTCGAAGCCGCGCGTGATGGAGTCGCCGACCGCGGCGATCGAGTCCGGGCTGCGGTTCCACACCGGCGCGCGCCTGGCCGCGGACCGCGACGCGCTCGCCCCGGAGTCCGTACCGCCGCCGCCCCCGCCGAAGGCGTCACAGCCGGCCGTCGTCATCAGGGCCGTCACCACCAGGGCAAGCGCGGCTCGCGCACGGTGCCTTCGGTTCCGCATCCCTGCTGGTCTCCTCGCTCGACGGTGGACTGCTCCCGGACTGCTCCCTCCCATAACAACGCGTGGGAGTTCCCGCGCCGCTTCGATGGAACGGCTCACACCCGTACAAGCGTCCCCCTGGGTGAATGGCAGGGGTTTCCTGGCACCAGGACCGACGGTACGTCACCCTCCTTGCGCCGACGCAGGGTAGCCTCGCCATCAGCGCGGCCGTCGTGCCACTGCCGCCAGCCAGGCCGCAAGGTGTCCCGCTCAGCCCGGAGGTTCCGGTGACGACACGTGGAGTTCTGTACGTGCACTCCGCGCCGCGCGCGCTGTGCCCGCACGTCGAGTGGGCCGTCGCCGGGGTGCTCGGCGCGCGCGTCAGCCTGGACTGGATCCGGCAGCCGGCCGCACCCGGTACCTGGCGCTCGGAGTTCTCCTGGCAGGGCGAGGTCGGCACGGCCTCCAAGCTCGCCTCCGCCCTGCGCGGCTGGCACCTGCTCCGCTTCGAGGTCACCTCGGAGCCCGTCCCCACCGCCGAGGGCGAGCGCTACAGCTGCACCCCCGACCTGGGCATCTTCCACGCGGTCACCGGCATCCACGGCGACATCCTCATCCCCGAGGACCGCCTGCGCGCGGCCCTGCAGCGCAGCCGGCGCGGTGAGACCGACCTGGAGGCCGAACTGTCCAAACTGCTCGGCAAGCCGTGGGACGACGAACTGGAGCCGTTCCGCTACGCCGGCGAGGGTGCACCCGTGCGCTGGCTCCACCAGGTGGTCTGAGGCTGCCCGAGGGGCAGCCGGCCGTGAAGGGGCGCGGGGCCGTGTCGAATCGCGGCTCCTCCGCGTGGGCGCGACCGGCCCGGACGGCCCCGCACCCGGCAACAGAACAGAACCTCAACGGCGCATGGCCCCCTCTCCGCCACGGGAGAGGGGGCCATGCGCCGTCGGGGGACTCAGATCGTCCGGAACGCCAGGACCACGTTGTGCCCGCCGAAGCCGAACGAGTCGTTGAGCACGGCGATGCGGCCCTCGGGCAGCTGACGCGCCTCGCCGACGACGACGTCCGCGTTGACCTCGGCGTCGAGGTTCTCCACGTTGATGGTCGGCGGAGCCGTACGGTTCACCAGCGCCAGGATCGAGGCGACGGTCTCGATACCGCCGGCACCGCCCAGCAGGTGGCCCGTCATCGACTTGGTCGCCGAGATGGCCATGTGGTCGACGTCGTCGCCGAACACCTTGCGCAGCGCCTTGATCTCGGCGACGTCACCCTGCGGCGTCGACGTGGCGTGCGCGTTCACGTGCACGATCTCGGCCGGCTTCAGGTCGGTGTTGTCCAGCAGGTTCTGCAGCGCGTGCGCGATGCCGTTGCCGGACGGCTCGGGCTGCGTGATGTGGTGGCTGTCGGCGGAGATGCCCTGGCCGACCGCCTCGACGTAGATCCGGGCGCCGCGGGCCTTCGCGTGCTCCTCGGACTCCAGGACGATGACACCGGCGCCCTCGCCGAGCACGAAGCCGTTGCGGTCGGCGTCGTAGGGACGCGAGGCGCCCTGCGGGTCGTCGTTGTTCTTGGACATCGCCATCATGTTGCCGAACGCGGCGATCGGCAGCGGGTGGATGGCGGCCTCGGTGCCACCGGCCACGACCACGTCCGCACGCCCGGTGCGGATCATCTCGATCGCGTACCCGATGGCCTCCGCGCCCGAGGCGCAGGCCGAGACCGGGGTGTGCACACCGGCGCGGGCACCCAGCTCGATACCGACGTTGGCCGCCGGGGAGTTGGGCATCAGCATCGGCACGGTGTGCGGGGAGACGCGGCGTACGCCCTTCTCCTTGAGGATGTCGTACTGGTCCAGGAGCGTGGTCACACCGCCGATGCCGGAGGCGATGACCGCACCCAGACGGTCGGGGTTCGCGGACGGGTCCTCACCGGCCTTGGCGGTGAAACCGGCGTCCTTCCAGGCTTCCTGAGCGGCGATCAGCGCGAACTGCGCGGACCGGTCCAGCTTGCGGGCCTGCGGCCGGGGCAGGATCTCGCCCGGCTCGACGGCGATCTGAGCGGCGATGCGGACCGGCAGGTCGGCCGCCCAGTCCTGCTCCAGGAGGCTGACGCCGGACGTGCCGGCGACAAGGGCCTCCCAGAACGAGGCTGCGTCGCCACCCAGCGGTGTGGTTGCGCCGATACCGGTGACGACCACGGTGCGATTGGTCGGGCTCACGGGAATTCTTTCTCCAACGGATGCGGGAATCTACGGCGCCACCGCCGGGTGGCGGGGCCTTGCGGCCCTAAGGCCTAAGGGGTGGCTCAGGCCTGGTGCTTGAGGATGTAGTCGGTGGCGTCACCGACGGTCTTCAGGTTCTTGACGTCCTCGTCCGGGATCTTCACGTCGAAGCGCTCCTCGGCGGCGACGACAACCTCGACCATGGACAGCGAGTCGACGTCCAGGTCGTCGGTGAAGGACTTGTCCAGCTGGACGTCCTCGGTGGGGATCCCGGCGATCTCGTTCACGATCTCGGCGAGACCCGCGACGATCTCTTCCTGAGTGGCGGCCATGTCAGGCGCTCCTTCTTAGATTCCAGACGGTTTAACGGCGCCCGCCGCGACAGCGGCAGGGTGGTGCGGCGACCGTGCCGGATCACACGACCCGGCACGGAGTGCCTAGGGGAGGGTAACGACCGTGGCGGCGTAGACGAGACCCGCCCCGAATCCGATGACGAGCGCGGTGTCGCCGCTCTTCGCCTCGCCGGTCGCCAGAAGCCGCTCCATCGCGAGCGGAATCGAGGCGGCCGAGGTGTTGCCGGTGGTACGGATGTCCCGGGCGACCGTGACATGCTCCGGCAGTTTCAGCGTCTTCACCATCGAGTCGATGATCCGCACGTTGGCCTGGTGCGGAATGAAGACGTCCAGGTCGTCCGGGGTGATTCCGGCCGCGTCCAGCGCCTGCTGAGCGACCTTCGCCATCTCGAACACGGCCCAGCGGAACACCGCCTGGCCCTCCTGCGTGATCGCAGGGAACTTGACGTTTCCGTCGCTGTCCAGAGGCAGCTTCGACACGTCGCCGAGCCGGAAACGGTCCCAGGGGACGGTCTGCTTGATGGTCTCGGACTTGTCGCCCTCGGAGCCCCACACGCTCGGGCCGATCGCCGGCTCCTTGGAGGGGCCGACCACGACCGCGCCGGCGCCGTCGCCGAACAGGAAGGCCGTCGCCCGGTCCTCCAGGTCGGTCAGGTCGCTCAGCCGCTCCACGCCGATGACGAGCACGTACTCGGCGGAACCTTCCACCACCATGCCCTTGGCGAGGGTCAGGCCGTAGCCGAAGCCCGCGCAGCCGGCCGAGATGTCGAAGGCGGCGGCCTTGTTCGTGCCGAGCTTGTCGGCGATCTCGGTGGCGACGGCCGGGGTCTGGCTGAAGTGCGAGACGGTCGAGACGACCACGGCGCCGATCTGCTCGGCGTCGATGCCCGCGTCGGCGATCGCCTTGCCGGAGGCCTCGACGGCCATCGCGGCGACCGTCTCCTCGGGGCCCGCCCAGTGCCGGGTCTCGATGCCGGAACGCGACCGGATCCACTCGTCCGACGAGTCGATCTTCTCCAGGATCACCTCGTTGGGCACGACACGGGTCGGCCGGTAGCCGCCGACACCGAGGATGCGCGCGTACGGGGCGCCCTTGCTGGGCCTGATCTTGGACATGCTCCGGTGCTCCTTCGTCAGGCGCCCGCCGCGTCGGCGGCAGGTGTCGACGCCTCGGCGATGAGCTCGCGGGCAGCGTCGAGGTCGTCGGGGGTCTTCAGCGTCACGCGCTTGACGCCGGGCATGGCACGCTTGGCCAGACCGGTCAGCGGGCCGCCCGGGCACACCTCGATGAGCGCGGTGGCGCCCAGCTCCTGGAAGGTCTCCATGCACAGGTCCCAGCGCACGGGGTTGGCGACCTGGCCGACCAGCCGCTCCAGCACCTCGGTGCCGCTCCCGACGGCCCTGCCGTCCTTGTTGGAGACGTAGGTGAACCTCGGGTCGGACGGCCTGAGCTCCACGGCAGCCTTGGACAGGGCCTCGACGGCAGGTGCCATGTGCTCGGTGTGGAAGGCGCCGGCGACCTCCAGCCGGACGACCTTGCGGACGCCCTCGGGCATGTCCTCCATCAGCGCGGTGATCTGCTCGCGCGTTCCGGCGGCGACGATCTGGCCCGCACCGTTGATGTTCGCCGGGGTCAGGCCCAGCTTCTCCAGGTGCGCGACGGAGACCTCGGGGTCGCCGCCGAGCAGCGCCGCCATGCCGGTCTCGGTGATCGCGGCGGCCTCGGCCATGGCCAGTCCCCGCTTGCGGACCAGACCCAGCGCGGTGATGTCGTCGAGGACGCCCGTGACCGCGGCGGCGGTGAACTCACCGACGCTGTGACCGGCGACGGCACCCGGAGCGATCTCGGCGATGTCACCGAGTGCCGCGGTGGACAGGATCCCGGCGGCGACCAGCAGCGGCTGCGCCACCGCGGTGTCCCGGATGGCGTCCGCGTCGGCCTGGGTGCCGTAGTGGATCAGATCCAGTCCGATGGCGTCCGACCATGCGGCAACGCGATCGGCAACACCGGGGAGGTCGAGCCAGGGGGTCAGGAAGCCGGGCGTCTGAGCGCCCTGGCCGGGAGCGACGAGTACGAGCACTCTCACACTCTCTCTTGGGGACGGCCATGGCCGCCCGTGAGGACAGGGACGAAGAACAGGGGGGGCTTTTGTGGGCACCCGACAAATACCTAGAGTTGGAGGTCTCCATCGGCCAGACGCCCCAGGATCAGTGCGATTCGCAGTGTGAACGCGGATCGTACATCCGATGGCGACCAGCCGGTGACGTCTGTCACACGTCGGAGCCGGTAGCGCACGGTGTTCGGGTGAACGAAGAGCATGCGGGCCGCGCCTTCGAGACTGCTCGCCTGCTCCAGGTAGACACTCAGGGTCTCCAGGAGCGCCGAGCCGGCCTCCTCCAACGGTCTGTAGATCTCCTCCACCAACTGCTCACGAGCGCTCGGATCGCCCGCGATGGCCCGCTCCGGCAGGAGATCGTCCGCCAGCACCGGCCGCGGCGCGTCCTGCCAGGCGGAACACGCCTTGAGGCCCGCGGCGGCGGCCTGCGCGGACCGGGTCGCGGCCTGCAGATCGGGGACGACGGGCCCGGCGACGACCGGACCGGCCGCGAACGGCCCGATCAGCGACTTGGCGACGGCGAGCGGGTTCGCGCTGCCGCCGGCGATCACGACGAGCCGGTCCCCGAGCACCCCCGTGAGCACCTGGAGCTTGGCGTGCCGGGAGGCCCGCCGGATGGCCTCCACGGTCAGCTCGCTGTCCCCGTCGGGCGCGGTCCCGAGCACGACACACACGTGCTCCGGCGAGTTCCACCCGAGCGCGGCGGCCCGGCTCACGGCGCCCTCGTCGGCCTCCCCGCTGAGCACGGCGTTGACGACCAGCGACTCCAGCCGCGCGTCCCAGGCACCGCGTGCCTCTGCGGCCTGGGCGTACACCTGGGCGGTGGCGAAGGCGATCTCCCGCGCGTACACCAGCAGGGCTTCCCGCAGCACGCTCTCGTCCCCGGGAGCCGCGACCTCGTCGATCGCGCTCTCCATGACCTCGATGGTGGTCCGCACCATCTCCACGGTCTGCCGCAGCGTGATGGCCCGGGTCAGCTCGCGCGGTGCCGTGCCGAAGACATCCGTGGAGATCGCCTGGGGCGCGTCCGGGTGCCGGAACCACTCGGTGAAGGCGGCGATGCCCGCCTGGGCCACGAGCCCGATCCACGAACGGTTCTCCGGGGGCATGGCCCGGTACCACGACAGGGTCTCGTCCATGCGGGCGATGGCCTGCGCGGCGAGACTCCCGGAGGACTTCTCCAGCCGCTTCAGGGTCGCCGAGTGCGAGTGGACGTGCTGCGCTGCGGGGTCGCTGGGGTGGGACTCGGGTTCGGGCACGGGACAAGACTGCCTTATCCGGACGGGACCGTGCGTCGCCGGGTCAGGGGGTGAGGTCTACGGTGGTGCCCGTGATGGACGTACGGCGCGCCGGCGAGCGCTACCGCGGAGGGGACCCCGAGGCCGGGATCGACTCCCGCCACGCCTTCTCCTTCGGCCCGCACTACGACCCCGAGAACCTGCGCTTCGGCGCGGTGATCGCCTGCAACGAGGAACGGCTGGCGCCCGGGGCGGGCTTCGACGAGCATCCGCACAGCCACACCGAGATCGTCACCTGGGTCGTCGAGGGCGAGCTGACCCACCGCGACTCCACCGGGCACGAGACCCGGGTCCGCCCCGGAGACGTCCAGCACCTGAGTGCGGCGGCGGGCGTCCGGCACGTGGAACGCAACGACGCGTCGGTGCCGCTGGCCTTCGTCCAGATGTGGCTGGCGCCCCTGGAGCCGGGCGGCGAGCCCTCGTACGAGATCGTTCACGGCATCGCCGACTCCACCCCCTACGCCGTACCCGGCGCGGGCGCGATGCTCCACGTCCGCCGCCTGGGCCCGGGGGAGCGGACGGCCGTTCCGGACGCGGCGTACCTGTACGCACACGTGGTCCACGGGGAGATCCGTCTGGGTGGGGAGGCGCTGGGGCCCGGTGACTCGGTGCGGATCACGGGGGCGGAGGATTTGGATGTGGTGGGGGTCACGGCTTCGGAACTCCTGCTGTGGGAGATGAACCGGTAGCCGCGGCCCGGCTTTTCGGCTGCGGGCACGCGGTCGCCCGTCGCGCAGTTCCCCGCGCCCCTTCGAGGTGCTCCGGGCCGGCGTCGTGCTTCGGCTGCGGCCCGGTGGGGGTCTGTTGCGCGTTCCTGGCGCCCCTTCGGGGTGCGGCCCGGCTCAGCCGCGCAGGTCCGTGAGGATCGCGTCCGTGAACGGCGGCCAGGCCTCGCTCGCCCACGGTCCGAACGCCCGGTCCGTCAGGGCGACGCCCGCGACCCCCGCGTCGGGGTCGATCCACACGAACGTCCCGGACTGGCCGAAATGCCCGAAGGTGCGCGGTGAGGAAGAAGACCCCGTCCAGTGCGGCGACTTGGAGTCCCGGATCTCGAAGCCCAGCCCCCAGTCGTTCGGGTTCTGGTGGCCGTAGCCCGGCAGCACCCCCTTCGTCCCCGGGTACTGCACCGTCATCGCCTCGGCCACCGTCCGCGGATCCAGCAGCCGCGGCGCCTGCACCTCCGCCGCGAAGCGCAGCAGGTCCTCCACCGTCGACACACCGTCCTTCGCCGGCGAACCCTCCAGCGACGTCGACGTCATCCCCAGCGGCTCCAGCACGGCCTGCCGCAGATACTCCGCGAACGGAATGTCCGTCGCCTTGGCGATGTGATCCCCGAGCTGCTCGAACCCGGCGTTGGAGTACAGCCGCCGCTGCCCCGGCGCAGCCGTCACCCGGTGCTCGTCGAAGGCCAGCCCGGAGGTGTGCGCGAGCAGATGACGCACGGTCGCGCCGGGCGGCCCGGCCGGCTCGTCCAGCTCGACGGCACCCTCCTCGTACGCGACGAGCGCCGCGTACGCCGCCAGCGGCTTGGTCACCGAGGCCAGCGGGAAGCGGTGCCCGACGGGCCCCTGCGTCCCGAGGACGGTCCCGTCGGCCCGTACGACACCCGCCGCGGCGGTCGGGACGGGCCAGTTCTCGATCAGCGCGAGGCTCTTCAGCGACATGCTCCGAGCCTAGGCGCTCAGAGCGTGAGCTCCATCAAGGGGTCGGGCTTGGGCACGAAGCCGAGGTCGGCGTAGAGCGGCGCCGCCTCGGCGGACGCGGTGAGATGGACGCGGCGGGCGCCGTGCTCGCGGAACCAGTCCAGCAGGGCGTCCATGCACGCGCGCGCATACCCGCGGCGGCGCGTGTCCGGGTCGGTGGCGACACTGAAGACGAACCCGACCGCTCCGAGCGGATCGCCCGCCTTCCCGATCCGGTAGTCGACCGTCCCGGCCACCAGCGCGGCCAGCGTTCCCGGCCGCTCCGGGTGCTCCACCACGAAGGCCGCGAACGGCCCGTCCGACTCGTGGAGCCGGGCGCGCAGCCCCGGCAGGGACTGTGGGTGCCAGTCGGTGGAACGGTCCGCGTCGGCCATCGAATCGATCATCACCTGGCGCAGGCGCAGTACTTCCGGCGCATCCTCGGCCACGGCACGGCGTACGAGACTCATGCCCCGCACGCTAGCCACCCCGCCCCGTTCCGTCGCACGGTTTTCTTACCGGTTCCGCTTGCTTCGAGTGCACTCCAACGCCATAGCGTTGGGGCATGACGGTGATGCAGACCACGCCAGCGGACACCGAGCAGGCCACCCGCGTCGACATCTGCTCCGCCCCGCCCCGGCGCCATCCCCGCCCCGACGGCCAGGACCGCTACACGATCAGCGAGGTCGTCGCCTTCACCGGCCTGACCGCGCACACGCTGCGCTGGTACGAGCGGATCGGCCTGATGCCGGACGTCGACCGCTCCCACACCGGCCAGCGCCGCTACAGCAACCGCGACCTGGACTGGCTGGACCTCGTGACCAAGCTGCGCCTGACCGGCATGCCGGTGGCGGACATGGTCAGGTACGCGGAGCTGGTGCGGCAGGGCGAGCAGACGTACCGGGAGCGGCAGCAGCTGCTGGAGTCGACCCGCCGCGACGTCCTGGCCAGGATCGCGGAGCTGCACGACACGCTCGCCGTCCTGGACCGGAAGATCAGCTTCTACGCACGGGAGCAGTAGCGCGCCCCGCGGGGGACGGGGGGCAGGAGCGCGCCCCCGCGCCCGCAGAGGATCGGGGTACCGGCGCGAGCGACCGACGCCGACCCGCAGCCGCCCGTCCGCCGCACCCGGCAGAGGCCGGGGTCCGCCGCGCCCGGCACACGCGAAGGACCGACATACCTGGCAGAAGCCAGGAACCGCTGCGCCCGGCAGGCGCCAGAGTCCGCCGCGCCCGGCAGAAGCCGGAGCCCGCCGCGCCCAGCGGCTGACGCTAGAGCTCGGCCAGCAGCTCCGCCTTCTTGGAGGAGAACTCCTCATCGGTCACCAGCCCGGCCCGGTGCAGCTCCCCGAGATGCCGGATCCGCTCGGCGATGTCCGCGGGGTCCCGCCGCGTCGGGGCCGGTACCACGGGTACCGGCCCCCGGGACCGCACGGCTGCCAGAACCGCCGCGGCGAACGGCAGCGACTCGTGCACCGGCCCGTACCCCAGCCCGAAGACCACGGCCGCCGGATCCTGGTCGGGCGGTACCGGTCCCGTCGTCCCGGCCGAGCCCTCTTCGCGCCGCACCAGCCGCAGATGTCCCTCGAAGGCCTCCGGCGAGCGCCACTGCACCCCGCTGAGGTCGGCGACCGCGAAACTCTGGTCCCCGGCCTTCCACTTCGTCGAGGACGCGCCCGTCCAGGACCACCGGAACTGCACCGACGTCCCGTCGAAGGACGCCTTCCCGTCGTACGCCTTGAACTGGAGGGGCGTCTCGGGCGCGGCCACCAGGTACCGGTCGGCGGGCCCGGCGCCGGACTCGGCCAGCAGCCCCTTCAGCTCGTCGGCGTAGTACTCGGCGAGCGTCGACCGCTCGGCCGGCAGCACCAGACGGTAGGGGTCGCAGCCCTCGCGCAGCTGCCCGGCCGCGGCCTCCATCAGTGGATCCGCGCCCGGGCGCGGCCGCAGCCGCAGGGCGACCGTGCCGCGTCTGCCCGCGGTGAGGGTCACCTCGTCGACCGCGGACAGCGGGATCCGCCGTTCGCCCAGCGCCTGGAACAGCTTCGGTGTCCGAATCCCCCGTTCGTAGCGGATGAGCACGGAGTCGGACTCGAACTCCCAGACGGCATGAAACCCCGCCAGTACGTCACCCATGCGGCTCATCGTATGCGGCACGTGCTCCTCCGTCGCCACCCGCGCAGACCGCACTTCCTGCTGTTTCTACGCGCGTCCGGCCGTCGTCGTGCCGGGCAGATCGGCCCGGCACGCATCGTTTCCATGCACACACGTCACCTCGTCGTACGCGCCCACTCCGACGTCGGCGAGGTTGCGCAGGCTGTCCGTGCCTGGCTGGAAATAGCCCGCGTGGCCCTGCGCGTCCTGCGCCGAGAGCACCCGTGCGCCGAACGCCGAGGACACCGGGTCCGCCCCGTGCCCGAGCCCGCCGACCTCCAGGTACGGCACGTCCTGCACCCAGTCGGTGGCGTCCCGCATCGCCCACACCCGGGCCGAGGTGCCCAGGCGGGAGGCGCTGGTGACCCGCATACCGGGGCTCGCGGCCACCGCTATGTCGGCCACCCGGCGGGGCATGCCGTGCGCGGCGACCCCGCAGACCACCGAGCCGTAGCTGTGGCAGAACATCGACACCGGCGCCCGGCCGGGCAGGGCGTCCAGCAGCGCGTTCAGGCGCACGGCGCCCTCCTCGGCGCGCAGCCCGGTGGCCGCGTCCACGCCGAGGCCGTCGGGAGCGGTGTAGTCGGCCCAGGCGATCACGGCCGTGCCCGTCGAGGGGCTTTGCGTCCGCTCGGCCTCGTACAGGGCCTCGGCCATGCCGACCGTGGCGCTGTACTTGCGGTACGTCTTCTGGAAGGTGAGCAGATCGGTGTCGACGCCGGGGACGACGACGGAGATCCGCTCGGCCGAGGTGAGGTTGCCGAACACCTCGGCGATCCGGCCCGAGCCCTCGGGGTCGAAGGCGAGGATCTGCCGCCCGGGCTGCCTCAGCGCCTCGTAGCGGTGCATACGCCGGCCCGCGTCCTGGTGGCCGGCCGCGCTGAGCCGGCTGTCGTGCATGCGCTTCTTCTCGACCTTGCGCGCCTGGTCCAGCGCGATGCGGTTGGCCCGGTAGCGCAGGGAGACGGGGGCGCCGTTCATGTTGCCGACCGCGAGGGGGTAGCGGTGGGCGAGACGGTCGCGCTCGTGCGGGGTGAGCGAGGCGAAGAAGCGGGTGAGTCGCGCCGGGGAGGAATCGGGTGCCGGCAGGTGGAGGCCGTGGATGCTGCCGTGCTCCCACTTGGCGAGCGAGGCCTGCAAGGCGGTCGGCTCCCGGTGGGTGCGCAGGGCGGTCCAGCCGGTGGTCGCGAGCATCACGAACACGACGCCCAGCGCGAGCAGCGCGCGCCAGACGTTGAGTTGCGGGGAGGTGTCGAAGGAAGTCACTGGGAGGACACACTAGGAGAACGAGAGGGTCTCGCGGTAACTCAGTGACAGGTATCACGTTTCGCGAAAGATCCGAACGATCTGCGAAGGAAATGCGAACGATCTCAGTCGGAACGCCAGTTCCCCATGAGTGCCGAGCCCACCTGATCGAGGTGTGACGCGGTGAGCGCGCGGATCGCCTCCAGGCTGAAGTCGTCGCCCGTGCTCCACTGCCGTTCGCTGACCCTGATCACCCCGCCGAGGACGGCCACGGCCAGCCGCGGGCGCGGATCGGCGTCCACGTCGACGCCCTCGCGCTCGGCGAGCAGCCGCGCGATGACCTCCTCCGTGGCCGCGGAGCGCCGCAGATGGGCGGCGAGCAGCGCGGGCGTCGACTCGATCGTCCGGTACATGCGCACGTACAGCTCCACCGGTACGACCGCCTCGATGGCCTCGCTCAGCCCGTCCCAGCCCTCCAGAACGGCCTGCCGCAGGGCCTCCATCGGTGCCTCGTGCGGGGGTCGTTCGCGCACCGCCGCGACGAAGCGTTCCTCCGCCAGCTCCTGGGCGGCGAGGGCGACGTCCTCCTTGCCGGCGAAGTAGCGGAAGAAGGTGCGCTGCGAGACGTCGACGGCATCGGCGATCTCGGTGACGGTCGTGTGCTCGTAGCCCTGGGTGGTGAACAGCTCCAGGGCGGAGCGCAGGAGGGCGTCCCGGGTCCGCTGCTTCTTGCGCTCGCGCAGAGTTTCCATAATGTGTCAGTTACCGACTTGTGATTTTGTTTGTCAAATGTCAGCGGCTGTCACTAGCCTCGAACGCATGACCAGTCAGACCACCATCGACACGACGGGACCGGAGGACAGCGCGCCGGCGGCCCCGGCGGAGTCGGTCCCGGCCCCGGGGCTGCGCGGCCACCCGTGGCTCACCCTCATCACCGTCGCCGTAGGGGTCATGATGGTGGCCCTCGACGGCACCATCGTGGCCATCGCCAACCCCGCGATCGCCAAGGACCTGCACGCGAGCTTCTCGGACGTGCAGTGGATCACCAACGCCTACTTCCTCGCCCTCGCGGTCTCCCTGATCACCGCGGGCAAGCTCGGTGACCGCTTCGGCCACCGGCAGACCTTCCTCATCGGCGTGACCGGCTTCGCCACCGCTTCGGGCGCCATCGGCCTGTCCCACAGCATCGCCGCGGTCGTCACCTTCCGCGTCTTCCAGGGCCTGTTCGGCGCCCTGCTGATGCCGGCCGCGCTCGGACTGCTGCGGGCCACCTTCCCGGCCGAGAAGCTCAACATGGCGATCGGCATCTGGGGCATGGTGATCGGCGCGTCCACCGCGGGCGGCCCGATCCTCGGCGGTGTCCTCGTCGAGCACGTCAACTGGCAGTCGGTGTTCTTCATCAACGTGCCGGTCGGTCTGATCGCGCTGCTCCTCGGCCTGATGATCCTGCTGGACCACCGGGCCCAAAACGCGCCTCGGTCCTTCGACGTTCTCGGCATCGCCCTGCTGTCCGGCGCGATGTTCTGCCTGGTGTGGGCGCTCATCAAGGCCCCCGCCTGGGGCTGGGACGACGTCAGGACATGGGCGTTCCTCGCCGTCTCGGTGCTGCTCTTCGGCGTGTTCGCGTTCTGGGAGACGAGGGTCGCCGAACCCCTCGTCCCGCTCGGGCTGTTCCGCTCCGTACCGCTGTCCGCGGGTGTGGTCCTCATGGTCCTCATGGCCATCGCCTTCATGGGCGGCCTGTTCTTCGTGACGTTCTACCTCCAGAACGTGCACGGCATGAGCCCCATCGACGCCGGTCTGCACCTGCTGCCCCTCACCGGCATGATGATCGTCGGTTCCCCGCTCGCGGGCGCCGCCATCACCCAGCTCGGCCCGCGCATCCCGCTGGCCGGCGGCATGGCCGCGACCGCGATCGCCATGTACGGCATGTCGACGCTGAAGGCCGACACCGGCAGCGGCGTGATGTCCGTCTGGTTCGCCCTGCTCGGACTCGGCCTCGCGCCGGTCATGGTGGGTGCCACCGAGGTCATCGTCGGCAACGCCCCCATGGAACTGTCGGGCGTGGCGGGCGGCCTCCAGCAGGCGGCCATGCAGATCGGCGGCAGCCTCGGTACGGCGGTGCTGGGTGCCGTGATGGCCTCCAAGGTCGACAGCGACCTGCCGGGCAACTGGACCGGTGCCGGGCTGCCGCAGCTCACCGCCGGTCAGCTGGACAAGGCCTCCGAGGCGGTGCAGGTCGGTGTGGCCCCGGTCGCCAAGGGCACCCCGGAACCGATCGTCGCGAAGATCACCGGCGTCGCCCACGACACCTTCATCTCCGGCATGAGCCTCGCCTCCCTGGTCGCGGCGGGCGTGGCGGCGGTGGCCGTCCTCGTCGCGCTGCTCACCAAGCGGGGGCAGAACGCGGAGGCGGGCGCCGGAGTGGGCCACATCTGAGATTCCGTGAGATCCCGGGAAGCGCCGTGGTGTCACCCGGGATCTCGTGCGGTCCCCTCTCCCCGAGTCCCCTCTCCCCGGGTCCTGGCGGATTTCGCCTATCAGGGTGACTCCGCTAAAGATTCCTCGCCCGCGGTGCGCGCCGCAGTTCACAGTGGGTCAAGTCCTCCGCAGGGCATGGGAGGGCGAGGGGCCGTGGCGCGCGCTGCCGGAGGGGGGCGGCGCGCGCAGGTCTGCCCGCACGGAACCGGGGTACCCGTTGTTCGAAGCCGAACCGACCATGAAATCCAGGGAGTTGATGATGGCAGGCTTCGGGCAAGGAACGCGCGGGTACCCCCGGTCGCGTGGCCGGACATGGCGACGGACCGGGCCGGACCGTGCGACGCTCGGGATCATCGGCACCGTCTGCGCGGTGGCCGGCTTCTTCGCACTGGGCATCGTCCTCGGCCCGGTGGCGATGTTCTGCGGCTGGCAGTCCATGGGTCGCAAGTGGTCCTCCGACCGGAACGTCCCGGCCGTGGTCGCCCTGGTCCTGGGTGCCATAGACACCCTGCTGGCCATCGTCGCCCTTGCCGGCGTGGCCACGTGGGGCCACGGGATGCTGTAACCGGCTCACGGCTCACGGCTCACGGCTCACGGCTCACGGCTCACGGCTCACGGCTCACGGCTCACGGCTCACGGTCCGCGGTCGCCGCGCGGCCGTGGGCCGCCGCGTGCCTGCGCGGACGCTCAGCTCCGCTGCTCCTCCCGCTCCTCGGCCAGCCGGGCCACCTCCGCCCGCAGCAGCCGGACCTCCTCGGCCAGAGTGGCGATCGCCTCCGTCTGCCGCCGCTCCTCCACGTCGTCCTTCTCGAACCGGGAGATGAACCAGGCCGCGATGTTCGCGGTCACCACACCCAGCAGTGCGATCCCGGAGAGCATCAGCCCCACCGCGATCATCCGCCCGAGCCCGGTCGTCGGCGCGTGATCCCCGTACCCCACGGTCGTCATCGTCGTGAACGACCACCACACGGCATCACCCAGCGTGCGGATGTTCCCGTTCGGCGACTCCCGTTCCACCGACAGCACCGCCAGCGACCCGAACATCAGCAGGCCGATCACCGAGCCCACGACATACGTCGTCAGCCGGATCTGCGGAGCCATCCGGGCCCGCCGCCCCACCAGCAGCAGCGTGGACACCAGCCGCAGCAGCCGCAGCGGCTGGAGCACCGGCAGCACCACCGCGCACAGATCGGGCCAGTGCGTGCACACGAACTCCTTGCGCCGGGGCGCGAGGGCCAGCCGTACGAGGTAGTCGGCGGCGAACGCCCCCCACACCACCCATTCCACGACCGTGCACGCGGACGTGAGGGAGTACCCCGCCGAACCGTCCACGATCGGCACCGCGTAGGCGACGGCGAAGGCCACCGCGAGCGCCAGCAGCGGCCGTTGGCTGAGCCGTTCCCAGCGTTCCTGCGCCGACCGTTCCCGCATGCCTTTCATGACCGAATCGTAAGGAAGCAGTGAGGGCGACGCGGACATGAGCCCCGTCGCCCTTACGCCGACTGCCCGGTAGCGCCTATGCGTCGCCGCCGGCCGCCCCCGGATCCGCCGCCGAGACGTCCAGCAGCTGGTACCGGTCGATGGCCTGCTTCAGCACGGACCGGTCGAGCTTGCCGTCCCTGGCCAGCTCGGTCAGCACCGCCACCACGATCGACTGGGCGTCGATGTGGAAGAAGCGCCGGGCCGCGCCACGGGTGTCCGCGAAGCCGAAGCCGTCCGCGCCGAGCGACTGGTACGTGCCCGGCACCCACCGCGCGATCTGGTCCGGAACCGATCGCATCCAGTCGGACACGGCCACGAACGGGCCCTCGGAGCCGCTCAGCTTCTGCGTCACGTACGGCACCCGCTGCTCCTCCTCCGGGTGCAGCAGGTTGTGCTCCTCCACGGCCACGGCCTCGCGCCGCAGCTCGTTCCAGGAGGTGGCCGACCACACGTCGGCCTTCACGTTCCAGTCCTCGGCGAGGAGCCGCTGCGCCTCGAGCGCCCACGGCACCGCGACGCCGGACGCCATGATCTGCGCCGGGATCGCGCCGCCCGTGGCCGCGCCGATGCGGTGGATGCCCTTGAGGATGCCCTCGACGTCCACGCCGGCTGGCTCGGCCGGGTGCTGGATGGGCTCGTTGTAGACGGTCAGGTAGTAGAAGACGTCCTCGCCGTGCGGGTGCTCGGCGTCGCCGCCGTACATCCGGCGCAGGCCGTCCTGGACGATGTGCGCGATCTCGTACGCGTACGCCGGGTCGTAGGCCACGCACGCCGGATTGGTCGAGGCGAGCAGCTGCGAGTGGCCGTCCGCGTGCTGCAGGCCCTCACCGGTGAGGGTCGTACGGCCGGCGGTCGCGCCCAGCACGAAGCCGCGCGACAGCTGGTCGGCCATCTGCCAGAACTGGTCGCCGGTGCGCTGGAAACCGAACATCGAGTAGAAGACGTAGACCGGGATCAGCGGTTCGCCGTGTGTGGCGTAGGCCGAACCGGCCGCGATCAGCGAGGCCGTGCAGCCCGCCTCCGAGATGCCGTCGTGCAGCATCTGGCCCGTCGGCGACTCCTTGTACGCGAGCAGCAGGTCCCGGTCGACCGCCTCGTACTGCTGGCCGAGCGGGTTGTAGATCTTTGCGCTCGGGAAGAAGGAGTCCATGCCGAACGTGCGGTACTCGTCCGGCGCGATCAGCACGAACCGCCTGCCGATCTCCTTGTCCCGCATGAGGTCCTTGAGGAGGCGCACAAAGGCCATCGTCGTGGCGATGGACTGCTGGCCGGTGCCCTTCTTCACCGTCGCGTACGTCTTGTCGTCCGGCAGCGCGAGCGGCTGGGAGCGCACGACGCGGGTCGGGACGTACCCGCCGCACGCCTTGCGCATGTCGTGCATGTACTGGATCTCCTCCGTGTCGCGGCCCGGGTGGTAGTACGGCGGGACGCCGGACTCCAGGTCCTTGTCGGAGATCGGCAGGTGCAGACGGTCCCGGAAGCGCTTGAGGTCGTCGACCGTCAGCTTCTTCATCTGGTGGGTGGCGTTGCGGCCCTCGAAGTTCGGGCCCAGCGTCCAGCCCTTGATGGTCTTGGCCAGGATGACCGTCGGCTGGCCCTTGTGCTCCTTGGCCGCCTTGAACGCCGCGTAGATCTTGCGGTGGTCGTGGCCGCCGCGCCCCAGGTGCAGGATCTGGTCGTCGGTCATGTTCTCGACCATCGCGCGCAGCCGCAGGTCGTCGCCGAAGAAGTGCTCGCGGATGTAGGCGCCCGACTCGGTGGCGTAGGTCTGGAACTGCCCGTCCGGGGTCGTGTTCATCTTGTTGACCAGGACGCCGTCGCGGTCCTGGGCGAGCAGCGGGTCCCAGGTGCGGTCCCAGATCAGCTTGATCACGTTCCAGCCGGCGCCCCGGAAGACCGACTCCAGCTCCTGGATGATCTTGCCGTTGCCGCGCACCGGGCCGTCGAGCCGCTGGAGGTTGCAGTTGACGACGAAGGTCAGGTTGTCCAGGCCCTCGCGAGCGGCGATGGACAGCTGGCCGAGCGACTCCGGCTCGTCCATCTCGCCGTCGCCGAGGAACGCCCAGACGTGCGACTTGGAGGTGTCGGCGATGTCGCGCGCCTGCATGTAGCGGTTCATGCGGGCCTGGTAGATCGCGCCGAGCGGGCCGAGGCCCATGGAGACCGTCGGGAACTCCCAGAAGTCCGGCATCGAGCGCGGGTGCGGGTAGCTGGAGAGGCCGTTCGGGTACTTCGACTTCTCCTGCCGGAAGCCGTCGAGCTGCTGCTCGGTGAGCCGGTCGAGCAGGTAGGCGCGTGCGTAGATGCCGGGGGAGGCGTGACCCTGGAAGAAGACCTGGTCGCCGCCGTCGCCCTCGTCCTTGCCCCGGAAGAAGTGGTTGAAGCCCACGTCGTAGAGGGAGGCGGAGGAGGCGAAGGTGGCGATGTGGCCGCCGACGCCGATGCCGGGGCGCTGGGCGCGCGAGACCATCACGGCCGCGTTCCACCGGGTCGCGTTGAGGATCCTGCGCTCGATCTCCTCGTTGCCGGGGAAGAACGGCTCGCTCTTGGTGGGGATCGTGTTGACGTAGTCCGTGCTGCGCATCTCGGGCACGGCCACGCGCTTCTCGCGGGCACGCTCGATCAGGCGCAACATGAGATAGCGGGCTCGCTCCCGGCCGCGCTCGTCCACGGCGGCGTCGAGGGAGTCGAGCCACTCCTGGGTCTCTTCGGGATCGAAGTCAGGAACCTGACTCGGAAGGCCGCCAATGATGATCGGGTTGCGATCGGATCCGGAAGCCACGCTGTTCCTTACCTGTCAGAGGGGCGCTTTTTTGACTTTTCGCTCGTGCCTACACCGATCCCCATCGTGTACCTAGGGGAGGCGTACGTCATCTCTACCGTGGGGTAACCGGACCGGGGTCCGGTCAAAACGCAACGATACGCCCGGGGTGTGACGGGCATGGCAAAGTTGTTCGATGGTCGTATCGCCGGATGATTCCGAATCGTGCAAAGCGGGCACATCGGTGTGATGTGAGCCAGGATGGATCGGGATACCGTGCAAGGAGTTGCGACGACACGGCCGGGATCGTCACCGTTTCGGCGGTCTGGAGGGCCGGGTACTTGCGCGATCGGTCCCGCCCGTGTGGACTACGGCCAATGCTTCGCGCACGCGCGTGGCTGAGATACTCATCAAGACATGATCAGGAGGCAACCCGTGAGCGCGACCGCGGACCACGCGGAGGAGCGGACGAACCCTGCCGCCAGGCTGGGTTTCCAGCCCGGGCAGGTGGTCCAGGAGATCGGCTACGACGACGACGTCGATCAGGAGCTCCGCGAGGTCATCGAGGAAGCCATCCAGAGCGACCTCATGGACGAGGACTACGACGACGTGGCCGACGCCGTCGTGCTCTGGTTCCGTGACGAGGACGGCGACCTGACCGATGTACTGGTGGATGCCACCACCTACATCGAAGAGGGTGGCGCCATCCTGCTCCTCACGCCGAAGACCGGCCGTACGGGGTACGTGGAGCCGAGTGACATCTCGGAAGCCGCGACCACCGCAGGCCTGACGGCGTCCAAGAGCGTCAGCGTCGGCAAGGACTGGAGCGGCTCGCGTCTGGCGACGCCGAAGGCAGCGAAGTCCGGCAAGAAGTAGACGGCCTCGTCCTCGGGGCGTCGGACGGGCCGGGAGTACCCGGCCCGTCCGGAGGCCTGCGGACGGCCCGCGGTGATCGCTGCGTAGGGTGGTTCCGAGCGCTTGCTGTGCTCTCACCCGAACAGCCCACCGAAGGGATGCACGACGATGGCGATCCAGGTCGGCGACAAGGCGCCCGACTTCGAGCTCAAGGACAACCACGGCCGCACCGTGAAGCTCTCCGACTTCCACGGTGAGAAGAACGTGGTGGTGCTCTTCTACCCCTTCGCCTTCACCGGCGTGTGCACCGGCGAGCTGTGCGAGCTGCGCGACAACCTGCCGAAGTTCTCGGACCGCGACACCCAGCTGCTCGCCGTCTCCAACGACTCCATCCACACCCTGCGCGTCTTCGCCGAGCAGGAGGGCCTGGAGTATCCGCTGCTGAGCGACTTCTGGCCGCACGGCAACGTCTCGCGCGCGTACGGCGTCTTCGACGAGGACAAGGGCTGTGCCGTCCGCGGCACCTTCATCATCGACAAGGAGGGCGTCGTGCGGTGGACCGTGCTCAACGGCCTGCCGGACGCCCGTGACCTGAACGACTACGTGAAGGCGCTCGACACCCTGTGATCCGGTTCCTGGGCCGACACCTGTGATGCACGGGGTCCAGGGTCTGCGGGGTGCGGGAACCCGTCACTAGGATCGGCACGTTGATCCCATATCCGAAGCACGACGGGGCTCCCCGCCCCTCGACACCACATGGAGGACCCGTGGGAGTCAGCCTCAGCAAGGGCGGCAACGTATCGCTGACGAAGGAGGCCCCGGGCCTGACCGCCGTCATCGTCGGTCTGGGCTGGGACGTGCGGACCACGACCGGCACCGACTTCGACCTCGACGCCAGCGCGCTGCTGCTGAACAACGCCGGCAAGGTCGCCAGCGACCAGAACTTCGTCTTCTTCAACAACCTCAAGAGCCCCGACGGCTCGGTCGAGCACACCGGCGACAACATCACCGGTGAGGGCGAGGGGGACGACGAGCAGATCAAGGTCAACCTGGCCGCTGTCCCGGCCGACGTCGACAAGATCGTGTTCCCGGTGTCGATCTACGACGCCGAGAACCGCCAGCAGTCCTTCGGCCAGGTCCGCAACGCGTTCATCCGCGTCGTCAACCAGGCGGGTGAGCAGGAGATCGCCCGCTACGACCTGAGCGAGGACGCCTCCACCGAGACCGCGATGGTCTTCGGCGAGCTGTACCGGAACGGCGCGGAGTGGAAGTTCCGCGCCATCGGCCAGGGCTACGCCTCGGGCCTGCGCGGCATCGCCCAGGACTTCGGCGTCAACGTCTGACGCCTGACAGTTCCACCCGCCGTCCGGCGCCGCACCGTTTACGGGCGGCGCCGGACGCGCAGGACAACCAGGGAAGCACCACTAGGGGAGGACCAGCATCATGGGCGTCACGCTCGCCAAGGGAGGCAACGTCTCCCTCTCCAAGGCCGCACCGAACCTCACCAACGTCATGATCGGGCTCGGCTGGGACGCGCGCTCCACGACCGGAGCCCCCTTCGACCTGGACGCCAGCGCCCTGCTGTGCGGCGCGGGGAACCGGGTGATGGGGGACGAGTGGTTCGTGTTCTACAACCAGCTCAAGAGCCCCGACGGCTCGGTGGAGCACACCGGTGACAACCTCACCGGTGAGGGCGAGGGCGACGACGAGTCGATCCTGGTGGACCTGCTGAAGGTCCCGGCCACCTGCGAGAAGATCATCTTCCCGGTCTCCATCCACATGGCCGACGAGCGCGGCCAGACCTTCGGCCAGATCTCCAACGCCTTCATCCGCGTGGTCAACCAGGCCGACGGCCAGGAGCTCGCCCGCTACGACCTCAGCGAGGACGCCAGCACCGAAACGGCCATGATCTTCGGCGAGCTCTACCGCTACCAGGGCGAGTGGAAGTTCCGAGCGGTCGGCCAGGGGTACGCGTCGGGGCTGCGCGGGATCGCCCTGGACTTCGGGGTCAACGTTTCGTAAAGCCGTGACGGCTGCTGCGCAGGGGGACTCCCGGCTCGCCGTGCCCGGCATCGGGCGGAGACCCTGGCACGTCGCCGACTTCGGACGAACGGAGTGCGCACTTGAAACGGGAACCGGAACAGACGCCGCTGCGACTCAACCCCGCACTCTCCGCGTTCGTGTACTGCGCCGTGCTGATCGCCGGTGTCGTCCTCATCGTCACCGGGCGGGCCAATCCCGTCGAGGCATCCGGATTCACCTCGCCCTTCCTGGTGATCTTCGAGGGAGTCAAGGGTCGCTGACCAGCCGGACCTGTGGGTTTTCCGTGCAGGTCGCCCTGGCCGCCGTCCATGACCGGGTGCCCCTCTACACTCGTGGTCAACGTTTAGCAAAGCTGAGTACGGCGCGGGGGAGACCCGTACCAACACGATGGGGTAGCCAGTGCTTCTCAAAACCTTCGGCTGGTCGTTCGCGGTTACCGCGGTCGGTCTGGTCGCTGCGGTCTTCTACGGGGGGTGGGAGGCCTTCGGCATCGTGGCGATCCTCTCCGTCCTCGAGATCTCGCTGTCGTTCGACAACGCGGTGGTCAACGCCGGAATCCTGAAGAAGATGAATGCCTTCTGGCAGAAGATCTTCCTCACGGTCGGCGTACTCATCGCGGTGTTCGGCATGCGGCTGGTCTTCCCCGTCGTCATCGTCGCGATCACCGCCAAGATGGGCCCGATCGAGGCCGTCGACCTCGCTCTCAACAACAAGGACCGCTACCAGCAGCTGGTCACCGACGCCCACCCGGCGATCGCCGCCTTCGGTGGCATGTTCCTGCTGATGATCTTCCTCGACTTCATCTTCGAGGACCGCGACATCCAGTGGCTGCGCTGGATCGAGCGGCCCCTGGCCAAGCTCGGCAAGGTCGACATGCTGTCGGTCTGCGTCTCCCTGGTCGTGCTGCTGATCACCTCCTTCACCTTCGCCACCCACGCCCACCAGCACGGCGGCGCCCATGTGGACAAGGGCCAGACGGTCCTGATCGCCGGCATCGCCGGCCTGATCACTTACATGATCGTCGGCGGTCTCTCCGGCTACTTCGAGGACCGGCTGGAGGAAGAGGAGGAACGCGAGCACGAGGAGGAGGAAGAGGCCGCCCGCAGCGGCAAGCAGCGCTCGGCGGTGGTCCTGGCCGGCCAGGCCGCGTTCTTCATGTTCCTCTACCTGGAGGTCCTGGACGCGTCCTTCTCCTTCGACGGCGTGATCGGCGCCTTCGCCATCACCAACGACATCGTCCTGATGGCGCTGGGCCTCGGCATCGGCGCGATGTACGTCCGCTCGCTGACGGTCTACCTCGTCCGCCAGGGCACCCTCGACGACTACGTCTACCTGGAGCACGGCGCCCACTACGCGATCGGCGCCCTGGCCGTGATCCTCATGGTCACCATCCAGTACGAGATCAACGAGGTCATCACGGGCCTCGTCGGCGTGGTCCTGATCGCCTGGTCCTTCTGGTCCTCCGTCCGGCGCAACCGGGTCCTGGAGGCCGAGGAGGCCGGCACCGGCGAGAAGGCCGAGATCTCCTCCGGGGTGTGACACCCCACGCGGTGAGGAACGCTCTGTTCGGGGCGGCCGACGTGGTCGGCCGCCCCGACGGCGTAGTGACGAGTACCTGGTGTACCTGGGGGCGGGAATGGGATTCTTCGACGGGCTGCGCGGCGGCCGGGCCGAGTTCGACTCGGGCAGTGCCGCGACCAACGCGATCGAGCTGACCCGGCGGCACCAGCAGGTGTCGCTCACCAAGCAGGACGCGGCCACCGGCCATCTGCGCGTCAACCTGACCTGGCGGATGCGGACCTCCGACTTCGACAGCACCCAGCGCACGAGTCTGTTCCGGCATCCCTTCAGGGCGCTCAAGCCGCCGGAGGTGCTCGGGCACGGGCAGAGCATGGTCAACGTCGACCTGGACCTGGGCTGCCTGTACGAGCTGACCGACGGCACGAAGGGCGTCGTCCAGCCGCTCGGCGGCTATCTCGGGGACGTCAACGCACCCCCGTACATCAAGCTCAGCGGGGACGACCGGTTCGGGTCGGCGTCCGGCGAGACGATGTACGTCAACCTGGACCACCGGGACGCGATCAAGCGGTTGCTGGTCTTCGTGTACATCTACGACCAGACACCGGCCTTCGACCGTACGCACGCGATCGTGACGCTCTACCCCAGCAACGGCCCCCGGATCGCGATAGGCCTGGACGAGCGGCATCCACAGGCCCGCTCGTGTGCGGTCGTGATGATCGAGAACGTCAAGGGGGAGCTGGTGGTCCGGCGCGAGGTGAAGTTCGTGTACGGCTTCCAGGGCGAGCTGGACCGGCTGTACGGGTGGGGGCTGACCTGGGGGCGGGGTTACAAGTCGGTCGAGCGCTGAGTCGGGCGGTGATCACTCTCGGCCGCGGGTGTGCGGGGCCGGTGGGCGGACCGGCACGCGGGCGCGGGCCCGCGTGCGGCTGATCGCGCGGTTCTCCCCGGCGCCCCCGAGCCGGCCGTTCCCGGCGGTCGTCGGGCGTCTCCGCCGGTCGTCGGGCGTCCCCGGTGGCCGTCGGGTGTCTTTGGCGGCTGTCGGCCGTCCCTAGCGGCCGATGAACTGCGGCCCCTGCGGCGGCAGCCGGAAGTTCGGGTCCAGGGGTCCGGCCAGGGCCGGCTGGGGCTGGGGATAGCCGTAGGCGGGCGGGGCCGAGGTCGGCTGGGGGTAGCCGTACGACGGCTGCTGCGCGGACGTCGGCTGCGGATAGCCGTACGCCGGCTGGGAGGGGAACGCCGGCGGCTGCTCCGGCGGCAGCGGCTGGGACGTGGTCTCGGGCAGGGCCTGGGGCGGCTCCTCCTCCGCCTCCGACTCGTCCACGGAGATGCCGAAGTCCGTGGCGAGGCCCTTCAGACCGTTCGAGTAGCCCTCTCCCAGCGCACGGAACTTCCAGCCCTCCCCGCGGCGGTACAGCTCGCCGCAGATCAGCGCGGTCTCGGCGCCGGTCTCCGGCTTGATCTCGAAGCTGGCCAGCGGTTCGGCATCGGCGACGGCCGCGTCGTAGACCATGATGCACAGGGCCGGGACACGGTCGAAGGAGAGGCCGTCCGCGGAGGCCACCAGCAGGATGCGGCCCACAGCGGGCTCGACCCCCGAGAGGTCTGACTGGATCGTGTCGGTCAGGCCCTCGGTGATCCGCTTCTTGCCGAGGCGCCACACCTTCCCGGACGGGTGCCGGGGCTGGTTGTAGAAAACGAAGTCCTCGTCGGAGCGCACACGGCCGTCGGGGCCCAGCAGCAGCGCCGAGGCATCCACGTCCGGGACCCCCTGTCCGGGTGTCCAGCGCAGCACGGCGCGCACCGTGGTGGCCTCCAGCGGGATGTTCGACCCCTTCAGCATCGCGTGCGTCATGCCGTCATCCTGCCTTCTGCGTCCTGGCCACGACAATGCGGGGGGTGTTGTCGCCGACACGGCCGAGTTACCGGAAATTCATGCCCGCGGGGAACCCCCGACATAGCTCCCTACGTACTATTACCGGCCACCCTTTACCGAATCCACGGACTCGGCTTGTGCACTGAGGAGTCCTATGCGTCATTTCGGGCACATCGCCCCTCAGGTGCGGCAGCGCCTCTTCCACCGGGAGCCGAGCGCGTTCAGCGCCGACTCTCCGGCGAGGCTGCTCTCCGCGGCCCTGGGCGCCACTCTGTACAGCCCGGCCACCCGGCCGCGGCTCGCCGACGACATCGTCAAGCAGGCCGGCAACGGCGTGGTCTCGATGGTGCTGTGCCTGGAGGACTCGATCGACGACGCGGACGTCGCCGAGGGCGAGGAGAACCTCGTCAGGCAGTTCGCCGACCTCGACTCCCGCACGGGCGTGGAGCCGCCCCTGCTGTTCATCCGGGTGCGTGTCCCCGAGCAGATCCCCGACCTCGTACGGCGCCTCGGCGCGGGCGTGCGGCTGCTGTCCGGGTTCGTGCTGCCCAAGTTCACCGAGGAGCGGGGTCTGCCGTTCCTGGAGGCCATGGCCTCGGCCGAGGCCGAGAGCGGGCACCGGCTGTTCGCCATGCCGGTCCTGGAATCGCCCGAGCTGCTGTACCGCGAGTCCCGCGTGGACACCCTGGAGGGCATCGCCCGCGCGGTCGGCAAGTTCCGCGACCGCGTGCTCGCCCTGCGCCTCGGCGTCACCGACTTCTGCTCCTCCTACGGCCTGCGCCGGGCCCCCGACATGACCGCGTACGACGTGCAGATCGTCGCCTCGGTGATCGCCGACGTGGTCAACATGCTCGGCCGGGCCGACGGCAGCGGGTTCACCGTGACCGGGCCGGTGTGGGAGTACTTCCGGGTCTCCGAGCGCATGTTCAAGCCGCAGTTGCGCCAGAGCCCCTTCCTGGAGGGGCAGGCCGTCGAGCTGCGGGAGAAGCTCATCGAGCACGCGATGGACGGGCTGCTGCGGGAGATCTCCCTGGACCAGGCCAACGGCCTGCTCGGCAAGACCTGCATCCACCCCTCACACGTCCTGCCCGTGCACGCGCTGTCCGTGGTCAGTCACGAGGAGTTCAGCGACGCCGAGGACATCCTGAGGCCGGAACGGGGCGGCGGGGGTGTACTCCGTTCGGCCTACACGAACAAGATGAATGAAGTGAAGCCGCACCGTGCCTGGGCCGAGCGGACCCTGCTGCGCGCCGAGGTCTTCGGCGTGGCCAAGGAGGACGTCGGCTTTGTGGAGCTGCTCGCCGCCGGAATACCCGGCTGACTCTTCCCAACCCAAGGAACGCATGAATCACGCAGTGAACGACGGGGTCTGGTCCGGCAGCTGGGTCGCCGAGCGGCTCGGGGTCGAACTGGAGGGCGACGACGGGCTGCCGGCCCTGCTCGGGCTCGCGTTGCGCCGCAACCCCAAGCGGGCCCACCTGCTGGTCTCGAACGTGCTCGGCAAGCATGTGCCCCAGTCGCCGTCCGTGGTCTACGGCCACGGAATCCGTCTGGGCCGCCGGGTCCGCGAGCTGCTCGGCGAGCAGGAGGCCGCCCGGTCGGTCGTCCTCGGCTACGCGGAGACCGCCACCGGCCTCGGCCACGCGGTCGCCGACGGCCTGGGGCTCGCCCCGTACCTGCACTCCACGCGCCGCCCGGTGGCAGGGATCGCACCGGCCGGCGGCTTCGAGGAGTCCCACTCCCACGCCACCTCCCACCTGCTGCTGCCCGAGGATCCCGCGCTGCTGGCCGGCGACGGTCCGCTGGTGCTGGTCGACGACGAGTTCTCCACCGGCAACACCGTCCTCAATACCATCCGTGACCTGCACGAACGCTATCCGCGTCGCCGCTATGTGGTGGTCGCCCTGGTCGACATGCGCTCGCCCGGGGACGCGGGGCGCCTGCGGCGGTTCGCGGAGGGCATCGGCGCCCGGGTGGACCTGGTCGCGGCCGCCTCCGGGACCGTACGGCTGCCGGAAGGGGTGCTGGAGAAGGGGCAGGAGCTGGTCACGCGCTACGGGGCCGACGCGTGCGGGTCCGGTGCGGCCGGTGCGGTGCCGCCCGGCCGCGCGTCCGGTGCGGGGCGCGCCCGCGCGGCGGAGCCGCATGACGTCCCGCCCCGCGCTCCCGCAGGGGCGCACGAGCCCGACCAGGCTGCACCCGTGCCCTCGCACCGCAGTCTCGGGGACATCTCGCGCGTGGACCTGCACTGGCCCCAGGGCCTGCCCGACGGTGGCCGTCACGGGTTCACTCCGGAGCATCGCGCCCGGCTGGAGGCCGCGCTTGCCGGGATGGCCGCCCGGACGGCCGACGCCCTGCCCGCCGGCGCCCAACGCGTCCTCGTCCTCGGCTTCGAGGAGCTGATGTACGCCCCGCTGCGCCTGGCCTGCGAGCTGGAGCGGCTCGTACCCGCCGAGGTGCGCTACTCCACGACCACCCGCTCGCCGGTCCTCGCGGTCGACGACCCCGGCTATGCGATACGCACCCGCCTGGTCTTCCCCGCCCACGACGACCCGGCCGACGGCCCCGGCGAGCGCTACGCCTACAACGTCGCGGGCGCCGGCTTCGACGCCGTCGTCGCCGTGGTCGACTCGGTCGCCGACACCCCCGCGCTGCACGCCCCCGACGGGCTGACGGCCCGCCTCGCGGCCCACGTCCCGCACGTCCTGCTCGCGGTCGTCCCCTCCTACGTCCCCGAACCGCTCTCCCTCCCCGAAAGGCCGGCCATGCTGCCCGAGCCCCTCCGCGGCCCCGCCTTCTCCTCGTACGCGCCCGAGGAGGTCGGCTGGCTGCTGCAGGACCTCTCGGACGTGACCCTGGAGGCGCCGACCGAGGAGCGTGAGGAGGCCATCCAGAGCGGCGGGGCGCACTACGCCGAGTCGCTGCCGGTGGAGTACCAGCCCAGCGAGCAGTACCAGGAGCTGTTCCGCACGGCCCTGGACGCCTCGGCCGCCCGGATCGCGCAGGCCGTCGGCGTCGTCACCGAGACGGTCCTCGCCGAGAGGTCGCCGCGCCCGGTCCTGGTCTCCCTGGCCCGCGCCGGCACCCCGGTCGGCGTGCTGATGCGCCGCTGGGCCCAGGACCGGCACGGCCTCGACCTTCCGCACTACGCCGTCTCGATCGTCCGCGGCCGCGGTATCGACGCCAACGCGCTGCGCTGGCTCGCCGCCCACCACGACCCGAGGGACGTCGTCTTCGTCGACGGCTGGACCGGCAAGGGCGCGATCACCCGCGAACTCGCCCAGGCCGTCGAGGAGTTCGAGGCGAAGGAGGGCGTCACGGGCTTCGACCCGGAGATAGCCGTACTCGCCGACCCCGGGTCCTGCGTGCGCACCTACGGGACCCGCGAGGACTTCCTCATCCCGTCCGCCTGCCTCAACTCGACCGTTTCCGGCCTGATCTCCCGCACGGTCCTGCGTGCGGACCTGGTCGGTCCGCACGACTTCCACGGCGCCAAGTTCTACCGCGAACTCGCCGGCGCCGACGTCTCCGTCGCCTTCCTCGACGCCGTCGCCGCCCGCTTCCCGGAGGTCGCCGGCGCCGTCGGCACCGCGGTCAAGGAGCTGATGGCCGAGGACCGCACCCCGACCTGGGCGGGCTGGCAGGCGGTCGAGCGGATCAGCGAGGAATACGGCATCCACGACGTGAACCTCGTCAAGCCCGGCGTCGGCGAGACCACCCGGGTGCTGCTGCGCCGGGTGCCGTGGAAGATCCTCGCCAAGGCCGGCGCCGGCGCCGACCTCGATCACGTACGGCTGCTGGCCGAACAGAGAGGAGTACCCGTGGAGGAGGTCGGCGAACTGCCGTACACCTGCGTGGGGCTGATCCACCCCAAGTACACGCGGGGTGCCACGGGCGCCGACGGCAAGGCGGTGAACCTCTGATGCCGGTGCTGGTGGCGAGCGACCTCGACCGTACGCTGATCTACTCCTCGGCGGCCCTGGCGCTGACCATGCCGGATGCGCGGGCGCCCCGGCTGCTCTGCGTGGAGGTGCACGAGAGCAGGCCGCTGTCCTACCTGACGGAGACCGCGGCCCAGCTGCTGTCCGACCTCGGCGACACGGCCGTCTTCGTGCCGACGACGACCCGCACCCGCAAGCAGTACCAGCGCATCAACCTGCCCGGCCCCCAGCCGGCGTACGCGATCTGCGCCAATGGCGGGCATCTGCTGGTCGACGGCGTCACGGACCAGGACTGGCACGCCTCGGTGCAGGCGCGGCTCGCCGACGAGTGCGCGCCGCTGGAGGAGATCCGCGAGCACCTGGCGAGGTCCGCCGATCCCGTCTGGGTGCGCAAGCACCGGATCGCCGAGGACCTGTTCGCCTATCTGGTCGTCGAGCGCGAGCTGCTGCCCGAGGACTGGGTGAAGGAGCTGGCGGTGTGGGCGGAGAACCGCGGCTGGACGGTCTCGCTGCAGGGCCGCAAGATCTACGCCGTCCCGAAGCCGCTCACCAAGAGCGCGGCCGTGCGCGAGGTCGCCCGGCGCACCGGCGCCGAGCTCACCCTGGCCGCCGGGGACTCCCTGCTCGACGCCGACCTGCTGCTGGCGGCCGACCGGGGCTGGCGCCCCGGCCACGGCGAGCTGGCCGACGCCGGCTGGAACGCACCGCAGATCAGTGCGCTGCCGGAGCGCGGTGTCCTGGCGGGGGAGCGGATCCTCAGGGAGTTCCTTAGAGCGACCCGCACGGCAGCTTCCTAGGGGCGCGGGAGGGCGCTAGCCGCAGCACCCGCCGCCGCAGCATCCGCCACCGCCGCCGCCCGCCCGGGGCGCGGCGGCCGGCGCGGACGCCGAGCCGCCCACGGCCACCGTCGACAGCAGCTTGACCGTGTCGTCGTGGCCTGCCGGGCAGGCGGCGGGGGCGGCGGACTCCGCCATCGGACGGCTCAGTTCGAAGGTGTCGCCGCAGGTACGGCAGCGATAGTCATAGCGAGGCATGTGCACAGGTTAACCGGAGTGGTGCTGCTCACATTGCCTCAAAGTTTCATGAGCGTTCGGGTCTGCCCGATACTTGTGGGGAGATTTTGAAAAGATCGCTGATAACTTGGCTGAGCCGCGAGGAGCCGTAAGACCGGGGGGATAAGGGGGTTCTCCGCGCCGCGACCATCACCGCGGCCGTGTCGACCTGCTGAGTCTGACCGCGCGCGCAAGCACCACTGCGAGGGGAGACGCAGCCTTGACCGAGGCAGGGCAGCGGTCAGACGGCCGCGAGGACGACGACAGCGCCCGGCCCGAGATGCGGCAGCAGCCGCCGGAGGTCGACGCCACCCTGCATCTGCGGGTCGACGCCCTCCGCGCCGACGCCACGATGCAGCTACGCGTGCCTCCGCCGCCGCAGCCCGCGGAGGCCGGCGGCCGCGCACAGCGGCGGCGCAGCGCCCGCCTGCCGGTCCACACCCGCGCCACCGTTGTCGCCACGTCCGCGCTCGCCCGCCTGCGCGCCGTCGCGGGTCCCCGGCTCGCCCCGCTGGCCCCGTACGTCCGCCGCCTCAAGCCGCTGTACCCACGCCCCGGCCGCAGCGGCTGGCGTCGCTGGACACCCTCCTGGCGCCAGTGGCTCGGGGCCGCGCTGTCGAGCTTCGTCCTGATGAGCCTGTCCCTGTTCATCGCCTACGAGATGACGGACATCCCGAAGAACCTCAACTCCTTCGCCACCCAGCAGGACAACGTCTACTTCTGGTCCGACGGGACGCCGATGGCCCGCACCGGCTGGGTGCAGCGCCAGGACATGCCCCTCAAGGACATACCCGAGCAGGTCCGCTGGGCGGTCCTCGCGGCGGAGAACGCGAGCTTCTACTCCGACCCCGGCATATCCGTCAAAGGCATCTCCCGCGCCCTGTGGCGGACCATCGGGGAGGGGGGCACCGAGGGCGGCTCCACCATCACCCAGCAGTACGTCAAGAACGTCTACCTGAACCAGAACCAGACCGTCAGCCGCAAGTTCACCGAGGCGATGATCTCCCTCAAGCTCGACAACAAGATGAGCAAGGACGACATCCTCGAGGGATACCTCAACACCAGCTGGTTCGGCCGCGGCACCTACGGCATCCAGCGCGCCTCCCAGGCCTACTACGGCAAGGACGTCAGCCGGCTCAACGCCGGCGAGGCGGCCGTGCTCGCCTCCATGCTCAAGGGAGCCGCCCTCTACGACCCCACCCTCAGCGCGGCCAACCACAAGCGGGCCGTCGAGCGCTGGTCCTGGATCCTCGACCGGATGGTCGACATCGGCAAACTGACCCCGGCCCAGCGCGCCCAGTACAAGACGTTCCCCGAGCCGCTCAAGTCCGGGCGCATCTACGACACCGGCAAGCAGAGCGACTACCTGGTGGAACTGGCCCAGCAGTACGCCAAGAAGACCGCCCACATCTCCGACCGGCAGTTCGACCTCGGCGGCTACCAGATCTACACGACCTTCGACCGGCGGCGCGAGAGCGCCCTGACCGACGCCGTGGCCAAGGCCCGCAAGCAGGCCGGCAAGGACCACCCCGACGCGGCGAAGACCGCCCACTACGGTGCCGCCTCCGTCGCCACCGACGGCCGGATCCTCGCCGTCTACGGCGGCCCCGACCACCGCAAGCAGGGCTACAACGAGTCCAACGCGGCCACCGTCCAGGCCGGCTCGGCCTTCCTGCCGTTCGTCTACGCCGCCGGCCTGGAGCACGGGGTCCACAAGACTCGCGGCGGAGCCGCCACCCCCGTCACGCCCGACACGGTGTACGACGGCGACGACGGCGTCGCCGTCACCACCCCCGAAGGCCCCTACTGGGACCGCAGCGGCAGAAAGGTCGCCGCCCACAACGACGGAGGCAGGTCCTACGGGCAGATCACCCTGGACCAGGCGCTCGTCCGGTCGGTGAACACGCCGTTCATGCAGCTCGGCATGGACACGGGCCTGGCCGGCGTGCGCCAGACCGCGGTCGCGGCGGGCCTGCTCCCCTCCAGCCTGGGCCCGCAGGTGCCCGCCCTCTCCCTGGGCACCAACTCCACGCCCAGCGCCATCCGGATGGCGAGCGGGTACGCCACGTTCGCCGCCTCCGGCATGCACACCGAGCCGTACTCGGTGCGGCGCATCACCCGCAACGGCTCCCAGGTACCCATGGCCACCCCCCGCCCGCACCGGGCGGTCGGTGCGACCGTCGCCGAGCAGGTCGACCGGGCGCTCACGGAGTCCTTCCGCACCGCCCACCCGGCCACCGCACCCTCCCCGGCTCCCGGCACCCCCCGAGCGGGGGGAGCCCCTGCCGCCGAGGTGTCGGGCAAGGCGGGCACCACCCACGACGACACCGCCGCCTGGTACGCCGGCACCTCCGATTCCGTGTCCACCGCCGTCGTCGTCTACCGCATCGACCTGGCCAAGTCCCTGGAGCCCCTGTCCCTCGACGGGCTCGCCGGAACCGCCGCCGACGTTCCCTACGACATATGGTCGACCGCTCTGGGTCTGGACTGACCCGGCGGCCGCTTTGCTGCCCCACCTCCCACGCAGAATGAGCCGCGCATGTCCCGCATGAAGCCGCCGACCGGCCGCCGCCGCAGGTCCCGTACCGTCCGCCACGTCACCCGTCCGCAGGTCCTGACCCTGGCCGCCCTTCTCGTCGTGGCCTCCGTGGTCGCGGGCTACCTGGTCCTGACCCGGCCGGACCGCACCGAGCCCACGGCCTCCGCCGGCGCGGACCACGGCGGCGCGGCCAAGCCGAAGCCCACGCCCTCCTGGGACGGCAGGGCGAAGGTCCTCGGCGACGGCTCCACCTCCTACACCGGGCCGCAGAAGGGCGAGCTGAAGCCCGTACCGCTCAAGCCGGGTGAGAAGCCGCCCCAGTTCGTCGTCTTCTCCTGGGACGGCGGACTGGAGGGCAGCGACCACCTCTTCTCGCACTACCGGGAGATGGCCAAGGAGTACAACGCCCACATGACCTTCTTCCTCACCGGCATCTACCTGCTGCCCAAGAGCAAGAAGGCCCAGTACCACGGCCCGATGCACTCCCCGGGCGACGCGGCCATCGACTACGCCACCGACGAACACATACGCACCACCCTGGAACAGCTGAGCGAGGCCTACAAGCAGGGCAACGAGATCGGCACCCACTTCAACGGCCACTTCTGCGGCAAGAAGGGCGGCGGCGACTGGAGCGTCGAGGAGTGGAAGAGCGAGATCGACCAGTTCTACGACTTCGTGGAGCATTGGAAGACCAACACCGGCTTCAAGGACACACCGGCGCTGCCCTTCGACTTCAGGAAAGAGGTCACCGGCGGCCGGGCGCCCTGCCTGGAAGGCCAGAAGAACCTGCTGAAAGCGATCAAGAGCTACGGCTGGCGATATGACGCCAGTTCACCGGGCGACTTCCAGATATGGCCCGCGAAGAAGAACGGCATATGGGACTTCCCGCTCCAGATGCTGCCGTACGAGAACGGCAAGTACCAGGGCCTTTCCATGGACTTCAACTTCCTCTACAACCAGTCCGACGGCGAGACCACCGGCGACCCGGCCAAGTACCCCGAGTGGGAACAGCAGACCGTCGACTCGTACATGGCCGGCTTCAACCGCGTCTACTACGGCAGCCGGGCACCGCTGTTCATCGGCAACCACTTCGAGGACTGGAACGGCGGCATCTACATGAAGGCCATCGACCAGGTCGTCAAGAACGTCTGTACCAAGAAGGGCGTCAAGTGCGTCTCCTTCAAGGAACTCTCCGACTGGCTCGACGTGCAGAAGCCCGCGACCCTGGAGCGGCTGCGCGGCCTCGATCCGGCCCAATCGCCCGAATGGTCCGCAGTGGTCAAATGACCCGCGAGGGCCTCCAGTTCCACTTGTGCAACCCCCTTCACGTCATGCGCACATGTCATGCGAAGATGCCCTCTCCCGGTAGGTGTGCCGGTGTAGAGGGGAACTTCATTGAAATCTAGAAAACTGAGCCGTAAGGGGCGCCGCGCCGGCATAGTCTCGGTGGCTGCCGCCTCGGTCGTCGCCGGTGTGGCACTGGTGCCCAACTGGAGCGCGGGCGCGGCGGTCGTCGACGATCCGACGGTGGACACCGCGACCAAGGCGACCTTCCAGCGGCTGGCCGACGCGGTCTTCACCGACCGCACGGAAGCCCTGGTGGACGGCGCCGGCAGCAAGCGGGCCACGTCCGGCTTCTCCGGCCACGTCAAGCTGTCCGCCACGCAGTCGCGCGCGGAGAACTCCGCGGTGAGCGAACTGCACGGCCGCAAGTCCCGCCTCGCCAGGCTGGGCGAGAAGTACAGCGCCGGCGCCACCCGGGTCACGCTGGACGCGACGCGGGTGACCGGCCGCACCGCCAAGGCCGACGTCACCGAGACCACGACGCTGACCTACGCGAAGACCAAGGGGAACGAGCCGAAGACCACCGGCTTCCAGGCCCACCACGAGCTGACCTTCCGGGCCGACCGCCGCGGCACCTGGCAGCTGACCGACGTCGAGGACACCGACAACGGCTACATCGCGGTGAACCAGGTGGCCAAGCAGCCGCCCGTCTCCGTGAAGGCCACCCCCGCCGACGACAGCCCGCCCGAGGCCCCCCGCGCGGCGACTTCCTGGCCCGCCCCGGTCAACCGCAAGAACGTCACCACCGGCGCCTACGACTACAAGGCCATGGTGTCGTACGCGACCAAGTACTGGAACCACTACAACCCGGACTACCCCGACTACAACGGCCAGGGCGCCGGCGGCGACTGCACCAACTTCGTCAGCCAGTCCCTGAAGGCCGGCGGCTGGAAGCACGTCCCGGGCTACACGAACGACTTCCACAAGTGGTTCGGCAACGCCGACATCCAGTCGGACTCGTTCGTCGGCGTCAACGAGTTCTCCTGGTTCGCCCTGTCCTCCAAGCGCGTCTCCAGCCTCGCCAACGTCTACCAGCTGGACATCGGTGACGTGCTGCAGATGGACTTCAACAAGGACGGGTCCAAGGACCACTCCATGATCGTCACCTACCGCAGCCCGCAGGGCGTGCCGTACGTGACGTACCACTCCACCAACACCTACAACCGGTCGGTGGCGAGCCTCGTCGCGTCGTACCCGAACGCGGCCTTCTTCGCCTACCGCACCTGACCCGGTCCCTGCCGGGCCCGCTGCTCCGGCTCCGCGGAGTCGGGGTGGCGGGCCCGCCAGTACGGGTTGTCGTGCGGCAGGGTCGAGCCGACTCTGCCGTACATCCCGAACACCATGAGCAGCACGCCGACCACAAAGCTGAACAGCACGTTCTGGATCCTGAAGGCCAGGAAGTTGTGGTCGCTGTCGAGCAGGGACAGGTTCAGGAAACCGCTGAGGATGAACAGGATCCCCAGGGTCATGTTCAGCGTCGACGCGAAGTTCCCGCCGATCACCATCCCGACGACGAGCAGCAGCCCGACACACACGGACAGGACGCTGAGAGAGCCGTTGGTGTTCAGGCCCAGCGCGGTGTTCCCGCCGGTGTCGAAGAAGCCGATGTTGTGGGTCAGGCCGAGGATGCCGAAGGCGAGCAGGAACAGGCCCATCAGGCCCGCGCCGATCCGGTAGACCTTGTTCAGACGGTGATCGACGGGAAGATGATCGTCGAGCCGGATCCGCCGCCGCGTCTCCTGGTGCACTGAGTGTGTGGCCATATCCGCCTCCTTCGTGTGCCAGCGGAGGCCATACGTACCGTCCAATATCCGCCCAGGACGCCCCGGCGGCAAACGGCTCAGTGGACGCCGCCCCGCTCCTCCCGGATCTGGGCCACCACCCGGGCCACCGTCTGCCGCACGGCCTCGGTCTCGGTCAGGAAGTGCCAGAAGTCGGGGTGCCGGCCCTCCAGCGTCCCCACCGCCCGCTCCAGCCGGGCCACCGCGTCGTCCAGCGGCCGGGCATGCCGCGGATCCGGGGTCGCACGGCCGGTCATGGCCAGCCGCTGGGCGTCCCGGATCGCGAACCGGGTCCGGTCGATCTCCTGCTGCGGGTCCTTCTGCACCGCGTTCAGCCGGGAAAGCCGGTCACCAGCCGCCGACACCGCCTCGTCGGTGCTGTTCAGCAGGGCCCGCACGGTCGACAGCAGCGAGGCGGCGTCCGCCCAGCGCTGCGCGTCCCGCGCCGCCCGGGCCTCGCCCAGCTTCAGCTCGGCCTGCCGCACGTTCTCCACGGCCTGCGTCGGCACCTGCTGCAGATCCTGCCAGCAGGAGGCCGCGAACCGCCGCCGCAGCTCACTGAGCACCGGGTCGACCTGCCCGGCCCGGGTCGTCAGCGCCTGCGCTCGCGTCCGCAGGCTCACCAGCCGGTGATCGATCTCGGCCGCCTGCTGCGGCAGCCGCTCGGCCTCCGCCCCGATCGCCGCGGCCTCCCGCTGCACCCGCTCGGCCCGCTCCAGCGTCTGCGCCAGCCCGTGCTGCCCGGCGCCCTGGTTCAGCTTCGTCAGCTCCGGGGAGAGGGCGGCCAGCCGCGCGGCGAGATCCCCGGCCGTCAGGCCCTGCCGCCGCACCGCGTCCAGGGCGTTGCTCGCACCCAGCAGCGCCTGCCGGGCCCGCTCCACCGCGGGAGCCAGCCGGGCGAGCTGCGTCTCGGCCTTGCCGAGCAGCGGAGCGAGCGAGGCGCCGAACCGCTCCAGCTCCTGCTGGACCCGCACCAGTTCGTCCTTCGCGGCGGTCAGCTCACCACGCGCCCGGGCGGCCGCACCGGCCTCCAGGTCGTCCCGGTCGAGATCATGGGCGTCCACGGCCTGGATGTACCGCTGGCTGACCTCGTCGATCCGCCGGCCCAGCGCCTGGAAGTCGTCGCTCGCGCGCCGGGCGGCGGGGGAGTCGTCGACGGCCGTGATCGTCTCTATGGAGATCCTGAGATCCCGCTGAGCGGTGTCCAGCTCGTAGAACGCGGCCGCCGCGGCGTCCTTGGCGGCCTGCGCCTGCGCCCGCTGACCCTCCGCACGCCCCCCACCGAACCAGCGCCGGGTGCCGCCACCGGCGAACGCGGCCGGCAGCGCCAGCGCCGCAAGCACCGGCAGGGCCATGAGAGTGAGGGTGTCACGGACCGGACCGGAGGTCCCTCGGGGTGTCGCCGTCACATCCCTCTCCCGTGCTGTGCTTCGCCCTGTGTGGAGTCGTCATTCTCCCACCTGTACAGGACGAACACACGGGCCGGTCAGTTCGCCGTGCGCACCGTCACTTTCCCGTCCGAGGAGTGGGCGGACACGGCGTGCGGGCTCTTGTCGTCGCGGGGCACCGACACGGACACCGCCCCGTCGTCGGAGCCCGCCCTGACGCGATACGCGGCCCGGGGCAGGGCCACGGTCACCGCCCCGTCGTCGCTGCCCGCGTCCACCCGGTCCGGCACGGTGCTCAGTTCGACGCGCACCGATCCGTCGCTGCTCTCGGCCCGTACCCGCCGCGAGGAGACCTCGGCCCGCACCGACCCGTCGTCCGACCGGAGATCCAGCGGCCCGGCCGAGTCGGTGACCCGCACCGCGCCGTCGCTGGTGCGGACGGTGAGCGGATCCACGAACCCCTGCGCCCGCACCGACCCGTCCCCGTTGTCCACCTTGACGGAGATCCCGCGCGGCACCTCGATCCGGTGCCGGGCCGAGCAGTCGGCGATGAACCCCGAGCAGTGCACCCGCAGCACCAGCCGGTCGTCCTTGAACGACCAGCGCACCGTGGGACCGCCGCCGACCACCACGGACCCCTGGAACCACCGGGTCACCTCGACGGTGCCCGCCTTGTTCCCCCGGGCGGCGACGATCTCCAGCCCCGAGTTGTCCGAGTCGACGGTGAGGGTGCGGCCGTGCAGCGCGAAGGACCGGTGATCGGGGTGCTTGTCGTCCTTGGCGGAGGCGCCGCATGCGGAGAGCGCGGCGGTGAGGAGCGCGACACCACCGAGGACGGCGGTCGCGCGGACAGGAACGGAACGGGCCATGCTGCATCTCCCCCTGGACCGGTCTGCCGGAATCGGCGACCGGAGTGTCTCGGTCTGCGACGACGGTAGGTGGTCCACACCGCCGCAGACGATCCGGCTGCCGCCCGCAACGGGGTGGGGTTTACCCCAGGTCCGCGACGGAGGTGGGGCCAACCCCGGGACGTACGCCCCGAAGACGGTTTGCAGCACCTCCCCCAGGGCCATGTAGGCTGTCGATCTGTCCTGGGTGCGTAGCTCAGGGGTAGAGCGCCTGCCTTACAAGCAGGATGTCGGCGGTTCGAAACCGTCCGCGCCCACCAGGTGAAGCGAGAAGCCCCCGACCGGCACCGGTCGGGGGCTTCTCGCGCTTCACTCCTTGTCCTCGGGCCCGTCCTCGTGGGCGTGCTTCAGCCTCGTGCGGGCCTCGACCCGCTCCGCCGTCGCCACCTCGGCCCAGAAGCGGTGTCCGCTGACGAACACCGCCAGTTCGTGCTCCCGCCGCCGCAGCTTCTCCACCTCGGCCTGCTCGTCCGGCGTCCAGCCGGGGGACGCGGGTCGCTCGCCCTTGCGCCAGCCGTTGTCGTCGCTGAAACCGTCCATCGGCTCGACCGACCACGGCAGCCGCTTGAGCAGGGCCGACAGCTCGGCCCGGACCTGATGCAGCTCCTCCTGACCGGCGAGGAGGTCACTGGGGAATTCATAGGTCGTAGCCACACGGCAATGCTACGCCTGTTCGATTTTGAGGGGCGAGCGCGAGGGCGGGGTTCACGCGAACGAGTGGGCAGGGCCGCCTCCTGTCGCCGCCCGCCGGAGAGGAGACGCAGGTCACACCTCTCCGTGTCACGAGCGTGAGGGCTGTCCGGTCAAAGGGCTGTAGCCACTCTCCGCAACGCCGGACCGAAAACACAGGAGTGCACCGTGGAAGCTCGGTTGAACCCCATGGCCAGCCCGGCCACCGCCAAGGCCTTCAAGCACATCATCGCCGCCGCCAAGGCGCTCGAGGAGTCGACGCTGCCGGCCGCGACGCGTGAACTGGTGAATCTCCGTGCCAGCCAGATCAACGGCTGCGCCGGCTGCATCGACATGCACACCAAGGAGGCCGCCGCGGCCGGGGAGACCGCGGTACGTCTCCACCTGGTCGCGGCCTGGAGGGAGGCCACGGTGTTCACCGATGCCGAGCGGGCCGCCCTGGAGCTGGCCGAGCAGGGCACCCGTATCGCCGACGCCGCCGGCGGTGTCACCGACGAGGCCTGGGAGAACGCCGCCAAGCACTACGACGAGGAGCAGCTCGCCGCCCTCGTGACCCAGATCGCCCTCATCAACGCCTTCAACCGCGGGAACGTCATCACCCGGCAGCCGGCCGGTCACTACGAGGTCGGCATGGTGCACTGACGGAAGAGCCGGTGCCGGACGGCGCCGGCAGCACGCACACCGGGCACCGCTGGGGGCAGCGGTGCCCGCGGTGTGTGCGCAGGTCCGCCCGGCCCGGGTGGGAGGGTGTCCGTCAGCCGGTTGTCCGCCCGGCGGCCCGGGCGGCGAGGTGTCCGTCAGCCGGTCGGCAGGCCCTCCCGGGCCGCCAGGCTGCCCAGGGCCGCGTGCAGCGCCTGCCGTTCGGGCTCGCCGAGGTGTGCGGTCAGTTCGGCGTCCAGGGTCCTGGCCTCGGTCTCGGCGCTCGCCGCGGTGCATCTGGTGTCGGCCCAGTGGCTGCTGACCCACTGAGCCGACGGGATCCTCAGTGGCCGGCGGCGCGCAACTCGCCCACCAGGCGGGCCGTCACGGGCACGGGGACGCCGTGCCGCTCGGCCGCGCGCAGCAACGCGCCGCCGATGGCGTCGAGTTCGAGCGGGCGGCCCGCCTCGGCGTCACGCTGCATGGAGGACCTGGTGGACGGCGGGAAGGCGTCGTACCGGGACAGGGCCTGGGCCGGGTCCGCGGGGACGCCGCACGCGCGGCTGACCGCGCCGGCCTCGGCGACCAGGGCCTGCAGTTCCTCCCGGTGGCGGGTGCGGGCCTCGCCGAGGGGGAGGCCGTGGCGCGTGGTGAGCAGGGCGAACGGGGCGAGGAAGGTCATCTTCGCCCACAGTGCCGCCGTCTCGTCGCCGAGGACGCGGGTGGCCACGCCGGACGCGGAGAGGGCGGCGGCGAGGGATTCGAGGCGGGGGCGGGGGACCGGGTCGCCCGTCAGGTCGATCTCCGTGAAGGGGCTGCCGTGCTCGATCACGCCGGGGGCGAGCCGGGTGGACTCCACGCGGATCACGGCGGGGGCCACGCGGTCGGGGCGGTAGCGGGCGCGCAGGGCCGCGGCGTGTTCGACGCCGTTCAGGAGCGGTACGACGAGGGCGTCGCCGAGTACGGCGGGCGGGACGCGGGTGAGGGCGGCGTCCAGGGCAGTGTGCTTGACGGTGACCAGGCAGGCGTCCACGGGCTCGCGCAGCTCGGTGTCCGCCTCGACGCGGGCCGTGAAGTCGCCGAACTGGCTGCTGCGGATCTGGATGCCGGTGCTGCGCAGGGTGTCGGCCGTGGCCCGGCGGGCCAGGCAGACGACGCGGTGGCCTGAGCGGGAGAGCAGAGCGGCGAGGAGGCCGCCCGTGCCGCCGGGGCCCAGGATGGCCACGGTGTGCTTCGTCGTCATGAGGATGTTCCTCTCGTGGGTCGGCCCCGGGGATCGGTGGCCGCCTTCGCCGCGATCCTCGCAGGGGTGCGCCGTGTGCGTGAGACTGGGGGCATGTGCCGGAGTATCAAGACGCTGCGTCCGCCCGTGCTGCCCGATGAGGCCACCGACGACGACATCCGTGCCGCCGCGCTGCAGTACGTGCGCAAGGTCTCGGGGTTCCGGGCGCCCGCCGCCCACAACCGCGAGGTTTTCGACCGGGCCGTGGAGGCCGTCGCCGAGGCCACGGCCGAACTGCTCGCGGGACTGGAGGTGCGCGGCCGGTCCGTGCGGAAGGCGGGGCAGGAGGCCTGAACCTCCGCTGAGCACACCACACTCCGAGCGCGCCTGTCCGAGCGCGCCGCTCGGTGTGCACCTCTCCGGGTGCGCCTCTGCGGCTGCACCTCCCCGAGGATCCGGTTGAGCGCGCCACTCTGGGTGCAGCACCCCGGGACTCCGGCCGGGTTCACCGGCCGAGCGCACCAACCCGAGCGCACACCTCGGCAGTTACTGTGACGACCGGTCCTGTGGCGACCGGTCCTGTGATGACTGTTCCTGTGACGACTGTCATAACGGTGCGTCTCCCAGAACCCGGTCTGCCTGCCCGGTGTGTCGGGCGACTTGCTCGCGGGCCTGTTGGCGGGCCCGCTCGGGAGCGGCGGCTTTCGGCCGCGCGCGTGGGCTGTCGTGAAACCGGTGGGCCGGATGCGGCAGCCGCGCCGCCTTCGTCTGATCGGGCGTCAAGTTTGCTGTCATGTGCGGTGGTTCGCGTGCGGAGCGTTGGCGGTTGGCGTGCGCCGGGCAGTCGCTTCGGCCGTCCGTCCAGGGGGCGGATCCGGTCATGTTTCCCGATGTCCACATGGTGGTTCGCGATGCCCCACATGCGGCCGTTGCGGCTGTTGAATCGCACAGGCAGGCGAAATCATGGCCTGATGTTGAACTTGCAAGCATTGATAAGGTCTGCCTAACCTGGATCCCCCGTTCGGTACCGCCGCCCTCACGACGGGCCTGCCCTCCCCTGGCCGGTCCGACCGACACCGAAGAGGAGAAACCCCCATGTCCGCTCGTCTCGACTCCGCCCAGCCGTATGTGCTCGGCCTCTTCCGCATCGTCATCGGCCTGCTGTTCGCCGTGCACGGTGCCGCCTCGCTCTTCGGCGTGCTCGGCGGTGCCATGGGCACCAACGGCGGCACGATCTCGGCCGGCACCTGGCCCGGCTGGTACGCGGCCGTGATCCAGCTGGTCGCCGGGGGCCTCGTCCTGATCGGCCTCGGCACCCGAGGTGCCGCACTGATCGCCTCGGGCTCGATGGCCTACGCGTACTTCGACGTGCACCAGCAGGTCGCCCTGTGGCCCATCCAGAACGGCGGCGAGCTGTCGGCCCTCTACAGCTGGGCGTTCCTCCTGCTGGTCTTCACCGGCTCCGGTGCCTTCGGCCTGGACCGTCTCGTCGCCGCCCGGCGCACCGCCACGACGCGGCAGCCGGCCGCCGAGCGGGCCCCGATAGCGGCCTGACCGAGCCGCCGCGCGACGGTGCCCTCCCCTGCACGACAGGGGAGGGCGCTGCCGCATGGGGAGCCGGTGTGCGGTGTCCACGTGCCTCGGCCGGACCGGGGACGGTGATCGCTCCGGGTGGGCCCCATGAGCCCCCGGCGAACCTGGTGTCACACCCCAGGCGTACGCTGTACGGCTGTCATCGGGGGAGCCGCGGGGGATCTGCGGGGAGCGGGGGAGTCGTCGTGTGGGAGAGCGTGGGGGCGCTGGCAGGCAGTCCATGGATCTACGCCATGGTGGCCCTGTCGGTGCTGCTCGACGTGTTCGTTCCGGTGCTGCCGAGCGGAGTGCTCGTCATCACCGCGGCCACCGCCGCCGCGGCGGGTTCCGGCGCGGCGACCGGCCGTGTTCCGCACGCTCTGCCGGACATCCTCGCCCTGACCTTCTCGGCCGCGACCGCCTCGGTCCTCGGTGACCTGGTCGCCTACCGCCTGGCCTGGCGGGGCGGGGAGCGACTGGACCGCGCGATCGCCCGGTCCCGCCGCCTGACCACTGCGCAGGAACGTCTCGGCGAGGCGCTGTCCCGGGGCGGTGGCGCCCTGGTCGTCCTGGCACGCTTCGCGCCCGCGGGCCGCTCGGTCGTCTCCCTCTGCGCGGGCGCCGCGCACCGCCGCCCCCGCGACTTCGTCCCCTGGTCCGCCCTGGCCGGACTGTCCTGGGCCGTCTACAGCGTCGCCCTCGGCTACTTCGGCGCCCGCTGGCTGGGCGCCACCTGGCTGGCCACGGCCGTGTCGGTGGCGGCACTGTTCGGGGCGGGAGCCGCGGCGGGATTCCTGGTGCGCCGCAGGCCGGCGTAGCCGCGGGCACGCCGCCGGCGGAGCGGCCGGGCGGGGCCGTTGCGGGTTGCCGACGGTTGCGCCGGATCACCGGGGACCGGGGCGGCTCATGGCGCGGCTGCGCGAAGTGTTCCCCGGCCCGCCGCACACCTTGTGCGACGGGCCGGGCGGGACGGGCCCGGTGGCGGGGTCAGCAGCCCGCCAGGTCGTTCGTGAGCGCGGTCTTCTCCGCGGAGTCGACCGAGAGGTCGTAGTAGTACTTCACCTGGACCCAGGCGCGGACGTACGTGCAGAGGTACGCGGTGCGGGACGGGACCCAGGTGGCCGGGTCCTGGTCGCCCTTGGCCTGGTTGACGTTGTCCGTCACCGCGAGGAGCTGGGGGCGGGTGACGTCGTTGGCGAAGGCCTGGCGCTGGGCGGTGGTCCACTTGCTCGCCCCGGAGTCCCAGGCCTCGGCGAGCGGCACGAGGTGGTCGATGTCGACGTCGGAGGGGGAGGTCCAGGTGGCGCCGTCGTAGGGGGAGTACCAGCTGCCGCTGGTGGCGGTGCACGCGGAGTTGGTGACGACGTTCGAGCCGTCGCGCTTGAGGATCCACTCGCGGGTGTTGCAGGTGCCCGAGATGGTGATCCAGGTGGGGAAGAGGCTGCGCTGGTAGCCGGTGCGGTTCTCGGTGGCCACGGCGAGCTGGGAGAGGTAGCTGCGGGCGGTGGCCGCGCTGACCGGCGTGGGCAGGGCGGCGGAGGCGTTCGGGGAGTTGAACAGGGCGGCGGAGGCTGTCAGGGCGGTGAGGCCGGCGAGTATGCTCAGTCGTCGACGCGCGTAGATCTTCGGCATGCTAACTCCCTTGTGAGGGTGGGGTGTTGGGGGCGAGCCAGGGAATGCTCGCGATGCCGCGTTGCCGTGGGGTGAGCGCCCGGTAAGAAGCTAATGACGCGTTCATGACACGACAAGGTTTACGGCGGAACTTTCTCGTCCCTTACACTGGGAGGCGCAGAAGGGGAGTAGCTCTTCGCCGGACCGTCGACATACTGCTCAGCCAGCCTGAGCCGGCGCCCGGAGGCGGAATCCGCGAGGACCGCCCAGCGAGACCTTCGGCAAGCAGTGCACACCTGTGCCCCATGGCACGGGTGACGAGTGTGCTGCCATGCCGAGGTGTCTCATGTGAGGTTCAGCACTCTCGGCGGGGCAGCCCCGACCGATTGAGGAACCTTGATCAGCATCACCGTGACGGCGCTCGTCTTCGGCGTCATCTTCCTCGCCGAACTGCCGGACAAGACCGCGCTCGCCGGCCTCGTCCTCGGTACCCGCTACCGCGCCTCGTACGTCTTCGCGGGCGTCGCCGCCGCCTTCCTGCTGCATGTCGTGCTCGCCGTCGCGGCCGGCAGCGTGCTGACCCTGCTGCCGCAGCAGATCGTGCACGCGATCACCGGTGTCCTCTTCCTCGGTGGTGCCGCGGTGCTCCTGATGCAGAAGGGCGGGTCCGATGGGGACGAGGAGATCCGCAGGCCGGCCGACCAGTCCTTCTGGAAGGTCGCCGGCACGGGCTTCATGCTGATCCTCGTCGCCGAGTTCGGTGACCTGACCCAGATCATGACCGCCAACCTCGCCGCCCGTTACGACGACCCGATCTCCGTCGGCCTCGGCGCGGTGCTGGGTCTGTGGGCGGTGGCCGGCCTCGGCATCGTCGGCGGAAAGGCCCTGATGAAGCGGGTGCCGCTGCGGCTGATCACACAGATCGCGGCCCTGCTGATGCTGGTGCTCGGTGCATGGAGCCTGTACGAGGCGGTGGCGGCCTGAGCTGAACACCGGGTGAACCCTCGCCGGAGGCGGTGGCGGGACCGCGACAGGTTTTGTACCGTGGATGAACAAAGTGGCTCCCGCCCGTTTTCCCTGACCGGCGGGCGGGGCCGCCTTGTCCCCTACCTCGTTCCTGGAGCTGCCGATGCCGGCCACCGTCCTCACCGCCCGTGCCCTCCTGCTCGACATGGACGGCACCCTCGTCAACTCGGACGCCGTGGTCGAGCGCATCTGGCGGCGCTGGGCGCAGGCGCACGCACTGGACGGCGACGAGGTGATGGAGGTCGTCCACGGCCGGCAGGGCCACGCCTCGATGGCGGTGCTGCTGCCCGGCCGGCCCCTGGAGCAGAACCTCGCCGACAACGCCCGCATGCTCGCGGAGGAGACCGCCGACATGGACGGCGTGGTCGAGGTGCCCGGTGCGGCCGCCTTCCTCGCCTCCCTGCGCGGCCTGCCGCACGCGCTGGTGACCTCCGCCGACCGCGCGCTGTCCGGCGCCCGGATGGCCGCTGCCGGGCTGGCGCTGCCCGAGGTGCGGGTGACGGCCGAGTCCGTCGGCGCGAGCAAGCCCGACCCCGAGGGGTTTCTGAAGGGCGCCGCCGAACTGGGGGTGGACCCGTCGGACTGTGTCGTCTTCGAGGACTCCGGCGCGGGGATCGCCGCGGGGCGTGCCGCGGGGATGACGGTCGTGGGTGTCGGCTCCCGGGCCGGGGCGCACCGGCCCGATGTGGTGGTGCCGGACCTCACCCAGGTGAGGGTCGAGAGCACGGCGGACGGAGAGATCCGGCTGTACGTGGGGTGAGCGCCGCGCCGGGAGAGCCCCACCCTCTGACGTATGACGTCGTATCTCTGAGCATTTGCCCCCTTGCCCCCTTGCCTCCGGCCCTGCCTCCTGGCCTCCGGTCCTGCCCCCTGGCCTTGAGGCCTGACCTCTGGCCCCTGGGTGTCGGCTCCTGCCCCCGCTCTGTCAGCGGTCCGGGCGGCCTCGTCCCCGACTGCCGGACCGGTTCACGGGTCCGACGTCTCCGACTCCAGGCTCGCCCGGGTGGTCGGGCCGTACACGCCCGGGGTGTCCTCGGTGATGCCCCGGGCCCACTGGTAGGTGGCCACGGCGTCCTCCACGGAGCCGGTGAAGACACCGTCGGCCCGGTCGTCGTAGAGGTTCAGCTGCTGGAGGCGGAGCTGGAGGTCGGTGACCTCGGGGCCCTGGTCGCCGCGGCGCAGTACGGGGGCCGCGGTGGGCGCCGCGTTCGGGGTGCGGGCGGCCGTCGCCGAGGGGGTCGCGGAGGCCCGGTGCGACGGGCTGTGCGACGGAGTGGGGGCCTGGGACGAGGGCGTGGTGCTGGGGGACTGGCTCGGAGCGGCCGACGGGGAGCGGGACGGAGTGGGCGGGCGGGTCGGGACGGTCGCCGGGGGCGGTGCGGGCGCCGACGCCGACGAGGCGCCCGGGGGCGTCACCTCCGGGACGCTCTCGCGCACCTCCCGGGCCGCCCGGTCCCGTGCGGGCGCCTGGTACGAGAAGAGCCCGCTCGCCATGCCGGCCGCCGCCACGACGGCGACCCCCGCACCGGCGACGGACAGCAGGAGCGTACGGCGGGAGCGCCGCCGGGGCCGCGCCGCCGGGTCCTCGCCCGGACCTGCGCCGGGCTCGTGCGGCGTCGTCGGCGCGAACAGGCGCAGATCGGTCGTGCCAGGCCCGGATGCCGCGGTGAGCGGCCGGGTGATCTCGACGGCCGGCAGCGGGGCGGTCCGGGCCGCGGCGTCGTCCTCGCGGGCATCGCCGACCTCGACGTACGGCCGGATGCGCAGCGGATCGAAGTCCTCCGCGGCCGCCGCCTGGGCCGTCCGCGCCTCGCGCAGCGCCTCGGAGGCGCGCCGGGTGCAGTCGCAGGACGGGGTGTTGTCCGACTCCCGCGGCGCCCCGCACTCCGGGCAGCCGTGGCTGACCGGTTGTGTCGGCCCCGCCGGTCCCGTAGGTCCCTCAGGTCCCGTCATGCGTCGGTCCCCTCCCCTCGCGAACTCCAGAGTTTATGCAGACTCCCTCCACATCCGCCGGGCCGGAACACGCCGCAAACCGGCCACACAGGGAACTCGACAGGCCATAAACGACGACACCGCCGAGGATGGAGGGGGTGTACCCGAGCCCCAGGAGGTCTTCATGGCCCTGGACACGCACGGCACGGCGAAGGAACGGCAGGCCGCCGAAAGCGTCTCCGGCAACGTGCTCGTCTCGATCGGCGCCCTGCTGCTCGGACTGCTGCTCGCCGCGCTCGACCAGACCATCGTGTCGACCGCGCTGCCGACCATCGTCAGCGACCTGGGCGGCCTCGAACACCTGTCGTGGGTCGTCACCGCCTATCTGCTTGCCTCGACCGCCGCGACCCCGCTGTGGGGCAAGCTCGGCGACCAGTACGGGCGCAAGAAGCTGTTCCAGACGGCGATCGTCATCTTCCTCGTCGGCTCCGCACTGTGCGGCATGGCGCAGAACATGCCCCAGCTCATCGGGTTCCGGGCGCTGCAGGGCCTGGGCGGCGGCGGGCTGATAGTGCTGTCGATGGCGATCGTCGGCGACATCGTGCCACCGCGTGAACGCGGTCGCTACCAGGGTCTGTTCGGTGCCGTGTTCGGGGCGGCCAGTGTGCTCGGACCACTCCTCGGCGGGCTGTTCACCGAACACCTGAGCTGGCGCTGGGTGTTCTACGTCAACCTGCCCGTCGGCATCGTCGCCCTCGCCGTGATCGCCACCGCCCTGCGCATCCCGCGCCGGGCCGCCCACCATGTCATCGACTACCTCGGCACCTTCCTGATCGCCGCGGTCGCCACCTGCCTGGTGCTGGTCGCCTCGCTCGGCGGTACGACATGGGCGTGGGGCTCGCCGCAGATCATCGGGCTCGCCGTGCTGGGCGTGGTCCTCGCCGTGCTGTTCGTCGCCGTGGAGCGCAGGGCCGCCGAACCCGTCCTGCCGCTCAAGCTGTTCGGCATCCGCACCTTCACCCTCGCCGCCGTCATCAGCTTCATCGTCGGGTTCGCCATGTTCGGCGCGATGACCTACCTGCCGACCTTCCTCCAGGTGGTGCACGGCGTCTCCCCGACCATGTCCGGCGTGCACATGCTGCCGATGGTGATCGGCCTGCTGCTGTCCTCGACCACCTCCGGGCAGATCGTCAGCCGCACCGGCCGCTGGAAGGTGTTCCCGGTCGCCGGCACCGCCGTCACCGCGATCGGACTGCTCCTGCTGCACCGGCTGGACGAGCACAGCTCGACCACCATGATGAGCGTCTACTTCTTCGTCTTCGGCCTGGGCCTCGGCCTGGTCATGCAGGTCCTCGTCCTCATCGTGCAGAACGCGGTGTCGTACGAGGACCTGGGCGTCGCCACCTCCGGCGCCACCTTCTTCCGCTCCATCGGCGCGTCCTTCGGCGTCGCCATCTTCGGCACCGTCTTCGCGAGCCGCCTCGGCGACAACCTCGCCGACGCCTTCCGGGGCGTGCACCTGCCGCCGGGCGCCACCGCCGACGCCCTCAAGTCCGACCCGCGCGGCATCTCCGCCCTGCCGCCCGCCCTGCGCCCAGAAGCCCTGCACGCGTTCTCGACGTCCATCACCGACGTGTTCCTGTACGCCGCCCCGGTCGCCGGCCTCGGTTTCGTCCTGGCGTGGTTCCTGAAGGAGGACCGGCTGCGCGGCTCGGTCACCGCACCGGACGTGTCCGAGACGATCCCGCCCAACCCGGTGCAGCGCTCCTCCTACGACGAGGTGTGCCGCGCGCTGTCCGTGCTCGGCACCCGCGAGGGGCGCCGGGAGATCTACCGGGAGATCACCGAACGGGCCGGGTACGACCTGCTGCCCGGCGCCAGCTGGATGCTGCTGCGCATCCGCAAGTACGGCTCGGTGGAACCGGGGCAGCTCGCCGAGCGCACCGACGTACCGATGCAGATCATCCTCACCGCCGAGCGCCAGATCGAGGAGCGGCACCTCGTCGAGCGCAGCGGACTCGACCTCACGCTCACCGAGCAGGGCCGCGAGGTCGCCGAACGCCTCGCGCGGGCCCGTGAGGAATCCCTGGCCGAGCTGCTCGGCGACTGGTGGCGGCCGGGCCGGTCCACCGACCTCTCCAAGGTGGTGAAGGAACTCACCGGCGAACTGTGCGGCTCCGAGCGCGAGCGGCCGACCGACGGGAGGGGGACCAGGACCGGCTGACGGCATTGCGGAGACTGGGCGTCGTGAACCGAACCGACCGTCTCTACGCCCTCGTCGAGGAGTTGCGCGCCGCCGCTCCCCGCCCCCGCAGTGCCCGTGCGCTGGCCCGGCGCTTCGAGGTCAGTGTCCGCACCATCGAGCGTGACCTGGCGGCGTTGCAGCAGTCCGGGGTGCCGATCCACGCCCAGCCGGGCCGCACCGGCGGGTACGTCCTGGACAAGGAGCGCACGCTGCCGCCGCTGACCATCACCCCGGCCGAGGCGACCGCCCTGGCCGTCGGGCTGCAGGCCCTCGCCGGGACGCCGTTCGCGGCCGACGCGCGCAGCGCCCTGCACAAGGTGCTGGCCGTGATGCCCGGCCGGGAACGGCGGGCGGCCGCGGAGCTGGCCGGGCGGGTGGGGCTGCTCGTACCGGCCGCGCGGCCGGCCCGCACCGCGGAGCCGGTGGTGCCCGCCGCGCTGCGGGAGGCCCTGTCGGCCGGCCGGGTGCTGTGCCTGGAGTACGCCGACGCGGCGGGCGCCGTCACCACCCGGGAGGTCGAGCCGCTCGCCTTCCTGGGCGGCCCGGAGCACTGGTACCTGGCCGCGTGGTGCCGGCTGCGCCGGGCGCCGCGCGGCTTCCGCCTCGACCGCGTGCGCGCGGCCACCGCCCTCGACGAGCGGGCCCCGCACCGCTCGGTCGATCTCGCCGCGCTCGACACGCTCGGCTCGGACGTGCTCCCCCTCGGCGAGCTGGGAATGTGACGGCAAACACCGACAGGGGGGTGTCGCGGACGGGGCGGAGGCTGGCGCCCGTCCCGATCAGCCACGACCACCCTCGGAGGCACCAGCCATGACCACGGCACCCCTCACCAACGGCAACGTCACCACCGGCACCCTCGCCCCCGCCACCGGCATCGCCCTCTTCGACCGCTGGACCGCGCTGTGGAACGGCGACTTCGGCGACCCGGAGGCCTTCCTCGCCCCCGGCTTCTTCATCCGCTTCGGCAACGATCCGCAGAACGCGGCCACCGACGAGATCCACGGACCGGCCGGCATCGTCTCCTACGTCTCCGACTTCCGTGCGCGTCGGCCCGGGCTGCGGTACGCCGTCGAGGGCACCCCGATGGTGGACGGCGCGCTGGGGCAGGTCGCGTCCCGCTGGAACGTGACGCTGCCGGACGGCGTCGCCAAGAGCGGCATCGACCTGCTGGAGGTGGTGGACGGGCGCATCGCGACCGTGTGGTCGGTGACCGGACTGCGCCGCTTCGCGGCCTGACGGCCGTTTGCGGACCGCACACCGGGTCACCCGTCACCCAACCCGGAGCCGTCCGGAGGAGGGCAAGGAGGGCCGAGCCATGCCACAGGACAGGGACGCCCGGCCGGGCACCCGGAGCCACCCGCTCGGAGCCGGCGGTGAGAACGCCCTCGTGGATGACCCGATGCCGGAGGACGGGCTCGGCGCGCCCTTGCCGGGCGAGCTGTCCGGGCGGGAGGCACGGACCACGGAGGGCCTGGCCCCGGACGCCTGGCCGGCCGTGCCCTGCCCGGCCCCGGCCGCGCGGACCGCGCAGGCCGGCGACACCGTGCACACCCCCCTCCTCCCGTACGAGGAGGCGCAGCGGTGCCAGGCGCGACTGCGACAGGCGGCCGCCGCCTTCGCCGACGCACCGCGGGCCGCCGTCGAGGACGCCGACCGGGCCCTGGAGGAGATCGCCGAGCGGTTCGGCCAGGCCCTCGCGCGGCGCCGCCGGACCCTGCGCACGTCCTGGCAGGACGCCGGCGAGAAGGACACCGAGCAGCTGCGCCCGGTCCTGCACGACTACGAGGAACTGGCCGAGCGCCTGCTACGTCTGTGACCGCGGCGCGTCCGGCCGCCGCCCCTCCCCGGCCGCCGAGGCCCTGCGCTGCCGCCACTCCCGTACGACCTCCTCGACGTCGTAGGGCTTCTTGCCCAACGGCGGGCCGGGCGGCGGCTTGAACATCATGTCGCGGATCTTCACGTTGATCTCGGTGATGATCTTCCGGACGATCCGCTCCGAGGGCGCCGCCAGGGCCGCCGCGAGCGCGTCCTCGGCCTCCTTGCGCAGGGCCAGCGCCGGCGGCAGCACGGCCAGCCCCTCGCGGGCCATCTTCCGTTTGATCCACCACAGTTCGTCGTAGGCGGAGTCGAGGCCGTCGGGCAGCGGCTCGCCCGCGCCCGGCAGCCGGTCGAACTCACCCCGCTGCTGCGCGTCACGGATCTGATGGTCGACCCAGGACTCGAACGGGAGGCCCGGTGGCTTTCGCTCGGTCATGACCCCATTGTGCCGGACGCGGCCGGGCCGGGCGTTCTATCATGCGGCGGCGGTGCGGCAAACGGGCCACCGCACAAGGACGTTGCGGACGTCGCGGATGTTTCAGGGGGAAACGCACGTGCTCGAACTGACCATGGCCACCGTCTCCGGTGCCGACGCGGGCGCCACGGCCGGCATGACGATGGCCGATGCGCCCAGCGAGCCGGGCGCCGTGCTGCGCGTGGGCCGGGACGCCGCCGTGTGCCGGCTGGTCACGCCCGAGGACTGGCTGTTCGTCTCCCGGGTCCACCTGGAGTTCCAGTGCGGCCCCGACGGCGGCTGGCAGGTGGCCTGGCTGCGCGGCTCCCAGGCCGAGCCCTCCTCGGAGGTACGGCTGATCGTCGGCGAGTACGCGCAGACCGTCGCCTACGGCTCGGCCGTGGCGCTGCCGCGCGGCGGCTCCGGCGAGATCGTCGTTCAGGACCGCACCGCCCCGCGCAGCGTCAACGTGGGCTTCTACCACGAGATGTGAGCCCCCCGGGGGGCCGGGAGCTCAGCCCAGTACCCGGACCAGCGCGAAGCCGTCGTACCCCTTGCTGCCCACCGTCTGGACCGCCGTGCCGGTCAGCCGCGGGTGGGCGGCGATCAGCTCGATGGCGGCGCGGATGCCGACGATGTCCGGGTCGGCGCTGTCGGCGTCGACGACCCGGCCGCCTCGCACCACGTTGTCGACGACGATGAGGCTGCCCGCGCGGGTGAGCCTGAGCGCCCACTCCACGTAGTGCGGGTTGTTGGACTTGTCGGCGTCGATGAAGACCAGGTCGAAGGGGGCCGGGTTCTCGTCGGCGAGCTTGGGCAGCGACTCCAGGGCCGGGCCCACCCGCACCTCCACGATCCGGTCCAGGCCCGCGCGGGCGATGTTGCGGGTGGCCACGTCGGCGTGCCGGGCGTCGTACTCCAGCGAGATGAGCCTGCCGTCGGCGGGCAGGGCGCGGCCCAGCCAGATCGTGCTGTACCCGCCGAGCGTGCCGATCTCCAGGATGTTCCTGGCCGCCTGGATCTCGGCGAGCAGCTGGAGGAACTTGCCCTGGGTGGCCGTGACGCTGATGTGCGGCAGTCCGGCGGCCTCGCTGTCCCGCAGGGCCGCCTGGAGTACGTCGTCGTCCGGCGTGAGGTGGCTGCTGAAGTAGAAGTCGACGTCGTCCCAGACCTGCGACCCGCTCATGCGCCTGCTGCCTTTCCCGAGTGTCTCCTCGAGTCTCTTCCCGAGGCTCCTTGGCACTTCCCCCTGCATGGTCTCAGCCGAGCGGCGCCGACGGGGAGAACGGCGGCGGGGGCTGCACCGGCGGCGGGGGAGTCACCGGTCGCCGGGCGCGTCGTACGACGAGCAGCGCGACGGCCGTGACAAGCAGCAGCAGGCCGCCGCCGACGGTCAGCAGCCAGGCCGGGATCCCGGCCGCCTCGCGCAGCCGGTCGTCGTAGATCACGTGCTGGACCGGAGTGTCGACGGGGGCGCGGCGCAGCTCGTGGTCGCCGGAGATCCGGCGGGGATCCGGGAACTGCTGGGTCAGGGCCGTCAGGTACGGGGTGCCCGCCGCGAGTCTGCCGAGGGCGCCGGCGGGCCGGTCGAGGCGGCCCGCGAAGGCCACCTCGGGCTGCAGTCCGCCGATCGAGGTCCGGGTCTGCATGCGGTGCGCGGCCAGCACGTACAGGCCGAGCGACTGCGGCAGGCTCGCCAGGCGGGACAGCCGCATCGGGTAGACCGGGCCGTCGCTGGCGAACGTGAGGTGCAGCGGGTCGAGGGCGCCCTGCAGCGGGGCGTGCGAGGCCTTCGGCGCGAGCCGTACCGCCACGTACTCCCAGTGCCGGTCGACATACGGCTGCAGGGCGGTCCTGAGCCTCGCCGGGAACGTGAAGCCGTGCCCGCGCAGCCAGGTGTCCAGGGCGGCCGGGTCGGTGGCGGTCAGCCGGGCCACGTCGAACGGGCCGAGCCGCTGCCGGCCGACCACGCCCACGCCGGCGGCCGCCGGGGGCGGGGCGGCGGCGCCGACCGTGTCGTGGCTTTCGAAGGGCCAGTCCCCGTTCTTCGGCCAGAAGTGGTACCGGGTGCGGTGCACGGGGGCGATGGCCTGGTTCAGCTGGTCGAACAGGGCCGGGTCGCCGAGCTCGACCGTCGCCCGGTGCGGGACGGGCATGATCCAGGCGGCGTCCCGGGCGTCGCCGCCCACCGTCAGCCGCATGACGATCTGCTCCTGACGGCCGTCCCAGCGCAGGACGGACTGCTCGCTCGCGACGGAGATGCGCTGGGAGGCCTGCGGGATCATGGCACCGCAGCCGCACGCGTAGGCCGGCGCGATCAGCCAGCCGAGCTGTACGCCGAGGACTGCGAGGACGAGTGCGAGTATGCGGGGCCGGTTCACGGGGCTACAGACGGCACCGGCGGGTGATCGGTTCCGGCGGCCGGGGGTGCGCCGGGGCGGGCGGCCCTCCTTCGGGTGCGGGTCCGTGGGGGCTTGTCGCGCAGTTCACCGCGCCCCTTTGGGGGTGCGGCCCCGTTGGCCGAGCAGTCCACGCCGGGGTGCTTGACGGGCGGCTGCGGGTGCGTGGGTTCCTTGGAGGTGGCGGGGGTGCAGTCCCCTGGGGGCGCGGGGAACTGCGCGAACAGCCCCCGCACACCCGCACCCGGAAGCCGGCCGCAGGCTCAGCGGCGCCCGGACCTACCGCTCCACCGCCGGCGCCGACCCGGGCAGCGGCCGCCCGGCACACTCACTCATCCGCCACACCGCAAACCCGCCCACAACAGCCGCGGCCATCATGTAGTACGCGGGCATCATCATGTTCCCGGTCGCCCCGATCAACGCCGTGACCACCAGCGGAGTCGTCCCGCCGAACAGCGACACCGACACGTTGAACCCGATCGAGAGGGAGCCGTAGCGGACCCGGGTCGGGAACAGAGCGGGCAGCGCGGCCGGCATGGCCGCCGTGAAGCAGACCAGCAGCAGCCCCAGCGCCCCCATACCGAGCCCCACGGCCACCAGGCTGCCCTCACGGATCAGCAGCAGCGCCGGGACGGACAGGAACAGGAACCCCGCGCAGCCCGCGGCGATCACCGGACGGCGGCCGACCCGGTCGGTCAGCGCACCGGCGAACGGCTGCACGATCATCATCAGCACCATCACCGCGAGCACGACCAGCAGCCCGTGGGTCTCGTCGTACTTCAGCTCACTGGTCAGATAGCTCGGCATGTACGACAGCAGCATGTAGTCGGTGACGTTGAAGACCAGTACCAGGCCCATGCACAGGAGCAGGGCCTTCCACTGCCCCGTCACCATCTCGCGCAGCGGCACCTTCGGCCGGGCGGCCTCCGCCTTCTCGGCCTCGGCCGCGAACGCCGGGGTCTCCTCGAGGCGCATCCGCAGGTACAGCCCGATGATGCCCATCGGGCCCGCGATCAGGAACGGGATCCGCCAGCCCCAGGAGAGCAGGTCGTCCGTGGAGAGCAGGGCCGTCATCAGCGTGACCAGACCCGCGCCGCCGATGTAACCGGCGAGCGTGCCGAACTCCAGCCAGCTGCCGAAGAACCCGCGCCTCTTGTCCGGCGCGTACTCGGCGATGAAGGTCGACGCGCCCGCGTACTCGCCGCCGGTGGAGAAGCCCTGCACCAGCCGGGCGGCCAGCAGGAGCAGCGGCGCTCCGACGCCGATCGCCCCGTACGACGGGATCAGGCCGATCGCGAAGGTGCCCGCCGCCATCATGATCATGGTCAGGGCGAGGACCTTCTGGCGGCCCACTCGGTCGCCCAGCGGGCCGAACACCATGCCGCCGAGGGGGCGGACCAGGAAGGCCGCGGCGAAGGCGCCGAACGTGGACAGCAGCTGTGCGGTCGGGTTGCCGGAGGGGAAGAAGACCTTGCCCAGGGTGACCGCGATGTAGCTGTAGACACCGAAGTCGAACCACTCCATGGCGTTGCCCAGCGCGGCCGCCTTCACGGCGCGCTTGACGAGCGCGGGGTCGGTGACGGTGACGCCGGCCGGAGCCTCGGCGGCCCGCGGGGTCTTCGGACGGGGGGTGACGGCTGTGGCGGTCGCCAAAACGGGGCTCGCCTACCTTTCGACGGGGACAGGGACGCGGCCCGGACGGCGGCGGTGGCGTGCGGCGGGCCAAGAAGCGACGATAGGTGTAGTTCGCGCCCTTACGTCCTGTGTGCGGGTCAATGCATAGTGCAGCTAAATGGTGGCTGTGCAGCCACGTCTGCCCGCTGCGTCGGTGTATTACCGGCCCTTTGCTGTGATCCTTCTCGCGCTCGGAGAGGGCAACCCCACACCCCTCCGACTGTCGTCTTCCGGACAAAAGGCGAACGGACGTCAGGTGAATCGGGGGTTGCCTGCGTCTTCCTCCGCGGCGTCTGCGAGCCTCGGAGGGATCGCAGTGGGAGCCCGGAGTATCCGACGCCGGGGCGAACGGGGCGGGAGGCCGACGAAGCGTGGCGAACGTGGAGCACGGCGGGCGGGCGACGGATGTCTTCGGGGCGGCTGCGGACGGGGCCCGGCTGAGAGCCGCCCGGCTCGCGCTGTGGGCGGTGGCCGCGATCCTCGCGATACGGCAGATGGCCGTGGTCCTGACCACCCCGAGCGGCGAGCGGCTCACCGCTCTGGAGACCTGGGTCGGGCCGCACGGCGTCCTGCACGTGAAGGGCTCGCTGTACGACTCGACGCAGTTCACCGGCACCCCCTTCGCCGGGCTCGTGCTCAAGCCGCTCACCAAGTCCGCCGAGCAGGCGCTCGGCTGGGGCTGGACCTTCGGCACCCTGCTCCTGGTGGTCGCCCTCGGCCTGGTCGCCGCCCGTGCGCTGCCCGAGCCGGTCGGCCGCCGCACCTCGCTGCTGGCCACCCCGGTCGCCATCAGCCTGCTCATGCTGTCGTTGCCGGTCCGCAACACCCTGTGGCTCGGACAGACCAGCATCATCCCGGTCCTGCTGGTGCTGCTCGGCTGCTTCACGGTCCGCGGGGAGCGGGCCAGTGGCCTGTGCATCGGCCTGGCCGCCGCGCTCCAGCCGACCGTGCTGCTCTTCGCCCCGCTGCTGTGGTTCACCGGCCGCCGCCGCGCCGCCCTCGCCGCGCCCGCCGCCTTCGCCGCGTGCACGGCCCTCGCCTGGGCCGCGCTGCCGCACGACTCGTACACCTACTGGGTGCACCACATGGGCGGGGCCGGCCTCGGCGGCAAGGCCGACGCACTCGCCAACCAGTCCCTGCACGGCGCCCTGCTCCGGCTCGACCTGACCGGCCCCCTGGAGATAGCCGTCTTCCTGGTCCTGGGCGCGGCCGTGGCGGCCCTCGCCCTGCGCCGCGCCGTCCGCTACGCCCGCGACGGCCAGCTGCTGCTCGCCGTCGCCGTCACGGGCTGCGCCGCCGTCGCCGTCTCCCCGACCGCCTGGCAGCACCAGCTGCTGTGGGTGCTGTTCGCGGTGGTCGGCAGGGTCGGCAGCCGGGCCTCGGACCGCTTCGTCTGGCCGGTCGCGGTCGTCGTGGTCACGACCCTCCCGGCGAAGATGATGCTGCCGAACATGCCGGTCCTGTTCCCCCTGCGGGACAACATCGTGCTGCTCGCGGCCCTGGCCGCGGCCACGGCCGTACCGTTCCTGTCCCGCACCTCGCCGTACTACCGGGCGCCCGTCCCCACCGAGTACGCCCCGCCGGTCCCGGCCCGCTTGCACGGCGTGCCGCTGCTGCCCGTGCTGCGCCGGGTGCTCACCCGCCCGAACCTGCTGCTGGAGCTGCTGCTCATCCGTGTCGTGTACGCCGCCTACCAGCAGGTACGGCTCGCGGCCACCGGAGGCAGCAACTCCGAGGGCCGCGCGGCGGCCGAACACCACGGCCGCCTCGTCCTCGATCTCGAACGCGCGCTGCACATCGACATCGAACACGCGGTCAACCACGCCGTGGTGAAGATCGACTGGCTGCGGAGCTTCTTCGACTTCTACTACGAGTCCTTCCACTTCGTCGTCCCGCTGACCATCCTCGGCGTCCTGTACTGGCGGCGCCCGGTCGACTACCGCTGGGCCCGCGCCTCCCTGGGCTTCGCCACCTTCCTCGCCCTGATCGGCTTCTGGCTCTTCCCGCTGGCACCGCCGCGCCTGATGCCGGCGCTCGGCATGATCGACACCGTCCACGGCGTGCAGGACTTCTCCAAGCCGGACTACGGCACCCTGACCGCGCTCACCAACCAGTACGCGGCGATGCCCTCCCTGCACTTCGGCTGGGCGCTGTGGTGCGGCATCGTCATCGCGGTGATCGCCCCGAAGTGGTGGATGAAGGCCCTCGGCCTGCTGCATCCCTTCCTGACGGTCTCGGCCATCGTCGCCACCGGCAACCACTGGGTGCTGGACGCGGTGGGCGGGGCGGTGGTGGTGTCCGCGGGCTTCGGCCTGTCGTACCTCTTCCAGGGGCCGCGGGCGCGGACGGTGACGGCGGTGGCGGCCCAGGCCGCACCGGAGCGGGTGAAGGACCCGGCCCCGAGCTGACCGCGCCGTGTCGTCGGCCTGCGGCGGCCGGCGGACTGCCGCGCCGCCGTCCTCGCCCGCGGCCGTCCTACAGCCGCTGGATGATCGTCCCGGTGGCCAGCCCGCCCCCGGCGCACATCGTGATGAGCGCGAACTCCTTGTCGGCGCGCTCCAGTTCGTGCAGGGCGGTGGTGATCAGGCGGGCGCCGGTCGCGCCGACGGGGTGGCCGAGGGCGATCGCGCCGCCGTTGACGTTGACCTTGGCGAGGTCCTGTCCGAAGACCTGGGCCCAGCTCAGCACGACGGAGGCGAACGCCTCGTTGATCTCGACGAGGTCGATGTCCTTCAGGGACATGCCCGCCTTGCCGAGGACGGCCTTGGTGGCGTCGATGGGGCCGTCGAGGTGGAAGTGCGGGTCGGCGCCGACCAGGGCCTGGGCGACGATCCGCGCCCTCGGCCTCAGCTTCAGGGCCCGGGCCATCCGCTTGGAGGCCCACATGATCGCGGCGGCGCCGTCGGAGATCTGCGAGGAGTTCCCGGCCGTGTGGACGGCCGTGGGCATCACGGGCTTCAGGCCGGCCAGCGCCTCGGGCGAGGTGTCGCGCAGCCCCTCGTCCTTGTCGACCAGGCGCCACATGCCCTGCCCGGCGTGCTGCTCCTCCTCGGTGGTGGGCACCTGCACGGCGAAGGTCTCCCGCTTGAACCGTTCCTCCGCCCAGGCGCCGGCCGCCCGTTCCTGGGAGAGCAGGCCCAGCCCGTCCACGTTCTCGCGGGTCAGTCCGCGGTGCCGGGCGATCCGCTCGGCGGCCTCGAACTGGTTGGGCAGGTCGACGTTCCACTCGTCGGGGAAGGGCTTGCCCGGCCCGTGCTTGGAGCCCGAGCCGAGCGGGACCCGTGACATCGCCTCGACCCCGCAGCTGATCCCGACGTCGATCACGCCCGCGGCGATCATGTTGGCCGCCATGTGCGAGGCCTGCTGCGAGGAGCCGCACTGGCAGTCCACGGTCGTGGCCGCCGTCTCGTACGGCAGGCCCATGGTCAGCCAGGCGGTGCGCGCGGGGTTCATGGACTGCTCGCCGGCGTGGGTCACCGTGCCGCCGACGATCTGCTCGACCGCGTCGGCGGGGATGCCTGTGCGGCCGAGGAGTTCACGGTAGGTCTCGCCCAGGAGGTAGGCGGGGTGCAGATGGGCGAGCGCGCCGCCGCGCTTGCCGATCGGGGTGCGTACGGCTTCGACGATCACGGGTTCCGCGGCCATGGGGGTGCGTCCTCTCCTCGGTCGCCCGCGCGACGTGGGGGTGTCCCGGCCCGCCCGCCACGCAGAACTAGAACGCGTACTAGTTCTGCTTGCAGTCTGCTGACATCGTGTCCACTGCCGCAAGGGTCGTGCAGGCCCGGAAGTCGCGATCTGCACGAATTTCGCACGCAATTGGGGCCGCCGCATGTCTTGCCACTTGTAGAACCCGTTACTACCTTCACGGCAGCCTGTAGTCCTGATGAGCCGTCAGATGGGTCGTCAGTATGGATCGCCAGCACGGACGACGGGAGTCGCCGATGCACTGCCCCGCGCTGCCCGACGGGTTCGACCTCACCGACCCCGACCTGCTGCACCACCGTGTGCCCCTCCCGGAGTTCGCCGAGCTGCGCCGCACCGAGCCGGTCCGCTGGATCGCGCAGCCGCACGGCCTCGCGGGCTTCGCCGACGACGGCTACTGGGCCCTGACCCGGCATGCGGACGTCAAGTACGCCTCCACGCACCCTGAGCTGTTCTCCTCGTACCTCAACACCGCGATCATCCGCTTCGGCGAGCGCATCCAGCGGGACGCGATCGACGCCCAGCGGCTGATCCTGCTGAACATGGACCCGCCCGAGCACACACGGGTCCGCCAGATCGTGCAACGCGGCTTCACGCCGCGCTCGATCCGGGCCCTGGAGGAACGCCTGCGCTCCCGTGCCGAGGCGATCGTCACGGCGGCCCGCGCCCATGCGGGCCCGTTCGACTTCGTCACCGAGGTCGCCTGCGAGCTTCCCCTGCAGGCCATCGCCGAGCTGATCGGCGTGCCGCAGGAGGACCGCTCCAAGATCTTCGACTGGTCCAACAAGATGATCGCCTACGACGACCCGGAGTACGCGATCACCGAGGAGGTCGGCGCCCAGTCGGCCACCGAGATCATCGCCTACGCGATGAACATGGCCGCCGAACGCAAGCAGTGCCCGGCGCACGACATCGTGACGACGCTGGTGGCCGCGGAGGACGAGGGCAACCTGAACTCCGACGAGTTCGGCTTCTTCGTGCTGATGCTGGCGGTGGCCGGGAACGAGACGACCCGCAACGCCATCACCCACGGCATGCACGCCTTCCTCACCCACCCTGAGCAGTGGGACCTCTTCAAGCGCGAGCGTCCGGCGACGACGGCCGAGGAGATCGTCCGCTGGGCCACCCCGGTCAACGCCTTCCAGCGCACGGCCACCCAGGACACCGAACTCGGCGGCGTGCACATCAGGAAGGGCGACCGGGTGGGCCTCTTCTACGCCTCCGCCAACCACGACCCCGAGGTCTTCGCGTCCCCCGACGCCTTCGACATCACCCGCGACCCCAATCCCCACCTGGGGTTCGGCGGCGGAGGCCCGCACTTCTGCCTCGGCAAGTCCCTCGCGGTCCTGGAGATCGACCTCATCTTCCACGCGATCGCCGACGCCATGCCGTCCCTGCGCCTGGCCGGCGACCCCCGCCGACTGCGCTCCGCCTGGATCAACGGCGTCAAGGAACTGCGGGTCACCACGGCCTGACCCACGGTCGGGGCCGACGGCACCCGGCGCCGCCGGCCCACCCCGAGGGAGGCAGGAACACTCCCGTCCCTATGCCCGGTTCCTGCCTCCCCCGAGGCCCGCACCTCACTCCCGCCCCGAGGCCACCGCCGCCAGCACCCCCGAGGCCACCGCCGCGAGCAGGAGCGGAAGGGCCAGGCCGTGGTGGAGGATCAGCCAGGCGCCCAGGCAGGCGCCCGCCAGCATGGCGACCACCGCGGCCGCGCGGCGCAGGGCGTGGCGGCCCGTGGCGTCGCCCAGGCGGGACTCGGCGGCCAGTCCGGTCAGGGTCATCGTCAGGACGGTGGTCGTCGTCAGCTCGGCGACGCGCAGCTTGCGGACCGTCGCATTGCGCAGGCCCATCGCGAACGCGGTGAGGGCGATGAGGGCGTACCGGGTCCCGCTCGTGTCCGGCCGGGCGAAGGCGACCGCGGCCGCGACGCCGACCAGGAGTGCCTCCGCCGCCAGGGTGAGCCGGGTCCAGGCGCGGCGCGACCCGCCGTCGCAGTGGGCCGCCATGCGGCCCCCGGCCACCGCGCCCAGCAGGAAGCAGGCCAGCGAGGTGGCCGTGTGGGGGGCCGAGAAGCCGGGGGCGCCGGCGGCGGCGAAGCCGAGGACCACCACGTTGCCGGTCATGTTCGCGGTGAAGACGTGTCCGAGGCCCAGATAGCTCACCGCGTCGATCAGGCCGCTGACCACCGTCAGCGTCAGGAGCACGACCACCAGCCGCACCCCGCGCTCCTCCGGGTCGGCCGTCGGTGCCGTCATCGTTCCTCCGGTCGGCCGCACGGACAGGGGGGTGACGGGTCCACCGCGGGTGCGGGGGACTCTCGGACGTCCCGGCGCAGCGTGCGTCCACAGCGTTCGGTGGCTGACATGCGACATGCGCACATCAGGCGAAATCACCCGCTCATCGGAGGGCATGCAGCCCGGTCGGCGTACGGGGACCGCTGGAAGCCGGACGTGCCGGTGGCGCGGTACGCCGGTGACGCGGCACGGCGGTGGCGAGGGTACGGAGGTGGCCGACGGTACGGCGGTGGCGAGGGTACGGCGGCGGGGACGGCACGGGCGTGCCGATCGGCACGCCCGCACATGCGCGCGCACCCTCGCCCGGTGTGGGGCGAGGGTGCGGGGGCGGGACAGGGGCCCGTCGGCCGATGAGGGTCGTGCCGGGCGGCGCCGACCGGTATCGCGCGCTCGTTCGGCGGTGCGGTGCGGCCCGGTGCGCTCGTTCGGCGGCGGGGTCCGGTGCCTGGGGGCCGGGAGCCGGGTGGCTCAGTACCAGCCGTTGGCCTGCCAGAAGCTCCAGGCCTGGACGGGGCTGCCGTAGCGGGAGTTCATGTAGTCCAGACCCCACTTGATCTGGGTGGCCGGGTTGGTCTTCCAGTCCGCGCCGGCGGAGGCCATCTTCGAGCCCGGCAGGGCCTGGACCAGGCCGTAGGCGCCGGAGGAGCTGTTGGTGGCGGACGCGTTCCAGCCACTCTCGTGCTCGACGATCTTGCTGAACGCGTTGAACTGCGCGGCGTCCGGGATCATCTTGTGCGCGACCGCCTGGGCGGAGGAGGCCTCGGTCGTGGCGGCCTGGGCGGGCGCCGCGGCCAGCGCCATACCGGCGGTGGCGGCGGCCACGGCGGCGGCGGTGAGGGCCTTCTTCGGGGAGGCGATGCGGCGGATGAAGGAGACGGACACGGAGAACCTCTTGCGTCGGGGACAGGGGGCCGCCCGTATGTCCGGGCCGTGTTTCACGCGGTGGCCCCTACGGCGGCGCCGCGACCCGTTCGGGTTCGTGGCGCCTGGCGACGTCGTCCACAGAACCAGCCCGCAAGCCGGTCCGCAATGACCCCTTTTACTAGTTGTGGCCGGATCGAGGGGAAAGGTCGCTTGTGTGGCGTGGCTCTCACTGTGCAGGTCGGAGGGGGTGCGTGAAGGGATGTATCGGACATACGAGACAACGATCGCGGATCGTAGGTGACCTGCGTCATGTGGGGTGCTTCACCGCGCGCCTCACCGCACGGAAACGGCCCCTCACTCAGCGGGTGCGTCGAACGTGACCGCGGTCTCGAAAGCGGCACGCCGGGTGGCCCGGCGCAGCGCACGCAGCAGCGCCGGGCCGAGGACCAGCGTGAGCACGACCGTGCAGAGAGCCCGGCCCAGGTCCCAGCCCATGGAGGTGGCCAGGCAGTAGGCGGCGAAGCGGGCCAGGTTGGCGGGCACCGCTGCGTGCGGGTCGAAGGCGATGTTCGAGGTCAGGGCACCCATGAAGGGCCAGCCGGCCAGGTTCATGATCGTGCCGTAGGCGAAGGCCGCCACAAAGCCGTAGCAGGCCAGGAGCGAGACCTCGCCCCTGCCGCGCAGGCGGACTTGGCCCGGGAGCAGCCCGGCGCCCATCGTGAACCAGCCCATCGCCAGCATCTGGAACGGCATCCACGGGCCGACCCCGCCCGTGAGCAGCGCGGACGCGAACATCGTCACCGAGCCGAGGACGAAACCGAAGCCGGGGCCGAGCACCCGGCCGCTGAGCACCAGCAGAAAGAACATCGGCTCGATCCCGGCCGTGCCCGCGCCGACCGGACGCAACGCCGCCCCGGTCGCGGCCAGCACGCCCAGCATGGCGACGGCCTTCGGGCCCAGCCCGGACTCGGAGATCGTCGCGGCCACCACCGCGACCAGCAGCACCAGCAGGGCCGCGAAGAGCCACGGCGCGTCCTCGGCGTGCGCGCTGAGCCCGGAGTCCGGCGGCGCGAGGAAGGGCCAGCAGAAGGCGACCACACCCACCGCGCTGACCAGCACCAGCGCGGCGAGCGAACGGGCGCCGAGACGGACGGCGCGGACCCGGGCCCGCGGGGCCGTCATGCCAGGGCCTTTCGGACCTCGGCCACCGTCAGCCACTGCTGCGGCGCCAGGATCTTGGTGACCTGCGGGGCGAAGGACGGCGAGGAGACCACGATCTCCGCGGTCGGCCCGTCGGCGATCACCTCGCCGTCGGCGAGCAGCACCACCCGGTGCGCGATCTCGGCGGCCAGCTCCACGTCGTGCGTGGCCAGGACGAGCGCGTGCCCCTCGGCGGCCAGGGCGCGCAGCACCGTCACCAGGCGGGCCTTGGCCGCGTAGTCCAGGCCGCGGGTCGGCTCGTCGAGCAGGAGCAACGGAGGACGGGCGGTCAGGACCACCGCGAGGGCGAGCGCCAGACGCTGGCCCTCGGAGAGGTCCCGCGGATGTGTGTCGTCCGTGATGCCCGGCAGCAGCTCGGACACCAGGGCCCGGCAGGTGCCGGGCTCGGCACCCGCGTCCCGGTCGGCGGCCGTGCACTCGGCGCCCACCGTGTCGGCGTACAGCAGGTCGCGCGGCTCCTGCGGGACGAGGCCGACCCGGCGCACCAGCTCGCGGGGCGCGGTGCGGTGCGGGACGGCTCCGCCGACGCGGACCGTGCCGGACGACGGCTCCACCAGCCCGACCAGCGAGCCCAGCAGAGTGGACTTCCCTGCGCCGTTGCGGCCCATCAGCGCGATGGTCTCTCCGGGGGCCACGGCCAGGTCGACGTGGCGCAGCGCGGTGATCCGGCCCCGCCGGACGGCCAGGGCGCGCACCTCGGCGACCCGCTCGGGCACTCCCGGGCCGGGCACGACGGCCCGCCGGAACAGCCGACGAAGCGGACCGCCGGTGCCGGGGGCCGCCTCGGTCGCCCGGTCCCCGGCGGCGGACACGGTCCCGCGCGACGGAATCCCGACGGCGGACGACGCCGACTGCCGTCCCGGGACTTCGTCGGTGGGGGCCGTCTGCTGGGCCGGGACCCCGCCCGTGGGCGTCGGCTGCTGGGCAGGGGCCCGGGTGCCGGGCGCGGGCCGATGCGTCGCCCGGGCTCCGATGCCGGACTGCGGCTCGTTCGGGTCGTGGGCACCCGTCAGCCGTTCGCGCAGCTCACCGGCGCGACGGCGGGCGTCCCGCACGGTCAGCGGCAGCGGGGACCAGCCCGCCAGCCGCCCCAGGTCCACCACCGGCGGGTACACCGGCGAGAGGGCCATCACCTCGGCCGGGTCGCCGCACAGCGGGGCGGCGCCGGGAGCGGGCAGCAGGACGACCCGGTCGGCGTACTGGATCACGCGTTCCAGACGGTGCTCGGCCAGCAGCACCGTCGTACCGAGGTCGTGGACCAGGCGCTGCAGGACGGCCAGGACCTCCTCCGCCGCGGCCGGGTCGAGCGCCGAGGTCGGCTCGTCGAGCACCAGCACCCGGGGATGCGGGGTGAGGACCGAGCCGATCGCGACCCGCTGCCGCTGCCCTCCGGAGAGCGTGGCGATGGGGCGGTCGCGCAGGTCGGCGAGGCCCAGCAGATCCAGGGTCTCCTCCACCCGGCGCCGCATCACCTCCGGGGCGAGCCCCAACGACTCCATGCCGTAGGCGAGTTCGTCCTCCACCGTGTCCGTCACGAAATGCGCGAGCGGGTCCTGCCCCACCGTGCCCACCACGTCGGCGAGTTCGCGCGGCCGGTGGGTACGGGTGTCCCGGCCGGCCACCGTGACCCGGCCGCGCAGGGTTCCGCCGGTGAAGTGCGGAACCAGCCCGCTGACCGCGCCCAGCACGGTCGACTTGCCGACCCCGGACGGGCCGACGAGCAGGACGAGTTCACCCTCCGGCACCTCGAAGTCGACACCGCTCACGGTCGGTTCGGACGCGCCCTCGTAGGTGACGGCGACCTCCTCGAAGCGGATCACGACGGCTCCTTGGAGTCATGGGGGGCCTTGGGCACGACGAAGGCGGGCAGCAGCGCCAGCAGGACGGCTGCGGCCGGCCACAGGGGAAGGGTGGGGGCCGTCAGGGGGACGACGCCCGGGTTCAGCGCGTCCGGATCCCGTGCGGCGGCGAGCGTGAGCAGCGCGGCGACGGCGGCGCCCGAGCCCGCGACCAGCCAGGCACGCACGCCCCAGGGCTCCGGGCGGTACCGGGTGCGCGGGGTGCGGCGGCCGCCCAGGCGCAGGCCCGCGAGCGCGGCGACCACTCCGGCGCCCAGCACCGGCAGCCCGTAGGTGCCGCCCTCGGCGGTGAGCAGTCCGTACGTTCCCGCGCACACGCCGAGCAGGCCGCCGAGGGTGAGCGCGGCCGTCGTACGGCGCACCGAGGCGGGGACCTCGGCGGTACGGCCGTAGCCGCGGGCGTCCATGGCGGCGGCGAGGGCGACGGAACGCTCCAACGCGCCCTCCAGCACCGGCAGTCCCACCTGCAGCAGGCCCCGTACACCCCGGTCCGGGCGGCCGCGCAGCCGGCGGGCCGCACGCAGCCGCTGGACGTCGGCGATGAGATGGGGCGCGAAGGTGAGCGCGACGACGACGGCCACGCCCGTCTCGTACAGGGCGCCGGGCAGGGACTTCAGGAGCCGGGCCGGGCCGGCGAGGGCGTTCGCGGCGCCGACACAGATGAGGAGGGCGGCCAGCTTCAGGCCGTTGTAGCCGGAGAAGAGGAGGGCTTCCGCGGTGACCTCACCGCCCAGACGGATGCCCTGGGCCCAGTGGGGGAGGGGGACTTCGGGGAGGGTGAGCAGGGTGTGGGTGCCGGGGACGGGGGAGCCGAGCACGACCGTGAAGGCGAGGCGCATGAGGAGGACGGCGACGGCGAGCTTGGCGAAGGCGGTGTAGGAGCGGGACCAGGGGGCGGCGGAGCGGTGGGTGGCCACGACGTAGCCGGCGGCCGCTATGAGGAGGGTGAGGAGGAGGGGGTTGGTGGTGCGGGTGGCGGCGGTACCGAGCCCGAGCGACCAGAGCCACCAGGCCCCGGGGTGAAGCGGGGCGGGGCGCTGATGCCGGGCCGGGGGCGCGACCGCCGCCCGGCGCTGTCGGGGTACCGCTGCGCCCGCCCTTCCCCGCTCTCGGCTCCGCTCAAGCGGGGGGACCCCGATCGCCCCAGCGGCACGACTGCCCGCAACCAGGCGGACACGATGACCCGCACCCGCCCCGACGCGACGGCCCGCAGCCATGACGAGCCTGCCGCCGGAGGTGGCGTGATTCCCCAGGGGCGCGGGGAGCTGCGCGACCGGCCCTCGCGAATTCGCGGCCGGCGGACGAGCGTGCTGGTTCGTAGCGGGGCCGAGTTTGTCGCTGGGGGTGGCGTGATTCCCCAGGGGCGCGTGGAAGTGCGCGACCGGCCCTCGCGAATTCGCGGCCGGCGGACGAGCGTGCTGGTTCGTAGCGGGGCCGAGTTTGTCGCTGGGGGTGGCGTGAATCCCCAGGGGCGCGTGGAACTGCGCGACCAGCCCCCGCCAACCCGCAGCCACCCGACGGCCCGCAGCCAGGCGCCACCCCGTACTCAGGCGCTGCCCCGTACTCAGGCGCCACCCCGCAGGAACACCGCTAGACATTCCCGCGCCGCCGCGCCTGCCACACCGCCGCACCGCCCAGAAGCACGACCACGGCCACGCCGATCGGCAACCCCAGTGAAGGGCCGCCGTCCGACCCCTTCTGCTGCTTCCCCGGCGTCTCCGGCGTCGCCGACTTCTGCGAGCCACCGGCGGCCACCTGCTCCCCGCACCCCTTCTTCGGATACCCGACGATCGCGCACAGCAGGGCGTTCGAGTCGTAGCGCAGGGGACCCGCCACCGCGGCCAGGGCCTCGGCCGTCGTGGCGTCGGGGGCGACCCGCGCACAGGCAGTGCGGCGGGCGGGCGGCGTCTCGCCGGACGGCGCATCCGCCGCCGTGCCGGAGTCGATGACCAGGGCCACCCGCTTCGTGCCCGTCTTCGCGGGCGTGTCCGCGCAGATCGTGGCGAAGTCCGCCGTGCCGCGCGGCCGGCTCGCGTCCGCGGAATCCGCGCTCACCGCGAAACGGAAGCCCTGGACCGCACCGTCGTCGGGGCGGGCGGTCGAGGGCCCCTCGGTGGCGTACGTCCAACGGCCGCCGTCCCGCTCCCAGAAGGACCAGTAGCGGTATCCGGCGGCCTGCGCCTGGGCGCAGGCACCGGCCACGAGGACGAGCGCGGCGACGAGCAGGGCCGTGGCACGGCGGACGGCGGTCACGGCTGCTGCCGCTTCCGGCGGCCGCTGAGCAGGAAGCCGATGCCGATGCCGGCGACGAGACCGACACCGACGATCCACCAGACCTTCGTGCCCGTCTCGTGCTTCGACTGCTTCGCCTCGGTGTGCCCGGCCTTCGCGGCCTGCGGTGCCGGCCCCGTGGCGTCGAGCGCCCGCACCAGATCGGTTCCGCCGAAGTCGCGCGGGTTCTCGCCCATCGCGTGGGCGGCGAAGATCAGCTCGGCGTAGGCGGCCGGGCTGGTCTGCTGCGCCCACTTCACCGCGTTCTTCTCCAGCCAGGCGTACGGCTTCTTCGCCTGCTGCGTCGAACCGGTCGCGGCGAGCGCGACGACCGCGTCCGCGGTGTTGCCGTAGTCGGGCTGGTCCTTGGCACCCGCCAGGGAGGACATGAGATGGCCGGTCCCGGCGACGGCGCCGGCGAGGTACGCGGCGGCGTTGTCCGCCATCTGTGCCGGGGTGGGCTTGCCGGAGGCCGCGCAGGCGGGGGCCTTGTCGCGGGTCTTGCCGGGCTCGACGACGAAGCCCTTGCCGAGCGCGCCCAGCACCCCGGCCGCGGACGCGTCCGCGTTGGCGGCCGGCTTGCCCTTCTTGGCCGCCTGGTAGGCGAACGCGCCGCCGCCGTCCGCGGAGCAGGGGATGGACAGCGTGGCCAGCGCATCGAGCGGGCTCTTGCCCTCGGGGCGCAGCCCGTCGGCGTTCTCACCGGCCGCGGTGAGGGCGCCGATGACGTCGGCGGTGTGGTTGGCGTCGGTCGGCTGACCCGGTGCGTAGCCCCAGCCACCGTCCTTGTTCTGCGTCCTCTTCAGCCAGGTCACGGCCTTGTGGACCTCGCTGTCGTGCCCGCCGAGCGCGTGCAGGGCCTGGACGGCCACGGCGGTGCTGTCGATGTCCGGCTGGGCGCCGCCCTTGCCCAGGCAGGGCTTGGCCGGGTCCGCGCGGAAGGCGGGGAAGCCCCCTTCGTCGCACTGCTGGCCGACCAGCCAGTCGACGGCGGAGGAGGCCGGACGCTGGCCGAGCGTGTGCTGTGCGAGCAGGGCGAACGACTGGCGCCACACCCCGTCGTAGGTCGGGTCGGTCTTCCCGAACAGCCCCGACGGGATCGGCGTCTTCGGGGAGGGGGACGGGCCGGCGGCCATGGCGGGTGCGGCGGCGGCCAGCACGCCTATGGCGGCGAGAGCCGCGGCGCTGCGGCGGACGTTCATGGTCGGCGACTGCCTCTCCTGCGGGGAACCGGCAGCGCACGGGGACCCCCGGGCGGCTCGGCTCCGTAAACCTCGACGGTGCCGTGCGCGACGGGTCGTCGTGCACGTGAGCCGGTCAACGTTCCGTGCGAGGCGGTCCGGCTCACCGTGCGAGACGGCTTACGGCTGCGGGTCAGCGCCGGAATTGCACCGGCTTCCCCCCGTACGAGTGTGATGACGACCCCGCCACTTTACCGGCAGCCGCGCGCGGGCCGAGGGGTGGTCGTGGGCACAGCGCGGCGGTGACCAGGGTCACGGCCACGACGACTGCGGCGGACCGTACCCCTCCGGGCGTCGGCCGGATCATGCTCGTCCTGGCGCCGGCCGGACCGCGCTTGTGCTGGCGTCGGCCGAAATGCACTCGTCCTGGCGTCGGCAGGACGGCGTTCGTCCTGGCGTCGCCCGGATCGTGCTCGTCCTGGCGTCGTCGCCCGGACCATGTGAGCCCCGGCGTTGGCCGGACGGCGCTCGTCCTGACGGCGGCCGGACCATGTTGCCCTGGCGTCGGCCCGATCGTGCTCGTCCGCGGCTCAGGCCGCCTGGGGGCGCAGGGAGCCGACGGCGACGTCCAGGTAGTTCGCCATCCGGTGCAGTGCGCGGGCGCACTCCGGGGGGTCCTCGCCCTCGGCCACCCAGTGGGCGAGCCGGTCGGCCGGGCCGGCGTGCCAGGCCGCCGTGACCTCGTCGCCGGCCTGCCGGGTGAGGACCATGCGCTCGGCGGACGGCTCGTGCGCGACGGCCGGATCCAGGTCGAGCCGGGTCAGCCGGCCGGTCGCGGCCGGGTAGGCGAACTGGATCGCGGCGGCCCGCTGCCGGGTCGGGGCCACGGCCGGCAGCCCGCCGGTGGCCAGGGCCGCGGCGGCCCGTGCGAGATCGACGCCGGTGGCCCGCTCTACCAGCAGCGGGATCAGATCACCGGGCAGGTGCGGGACGACGTCGGTGACGCGGGGCCCGCGGGCGGTGAGCCGCAGACCGATGTGCACGACGGTGTGCGCGAGACCGAGCGCCCGCACGGTCCGCTCCACCGTGTGCCGCAGGAACGGGTTGTGCAGCAGCCCGTCGTGGGCGTGCACGACGTGACGCAGCGGCTGCCGGGCGGGGGGCGGGCCCGGAGTCGTACGGGTGAGGGCGGCGATGCGGACCTCGTCGTCGAGGACGACGGTCTCGGCGGAGACGAGCGGTCCCTCGGTGTCGTCCCGGCCGGCCGGCGCGATGGCGCGGCGGGCCAGCAGGGACCGTAACGCGGCCGGATCGGCGCAGGCCCGGGCCGTCTCCTCGGGGATGCGGGGCAGCCCCAGCCGGGCGGCGATCCGGGCCGCGGCGGGCAGGTGGCCGCGGGTCCAGGTCAGCACGCCGCATATCCCGTACCGGGCCGCGTGCCGCGCGACCGCCTCGGCCGTGGCCGGCCCGTGGCCCGGGTCGGCCACGATGTGGCCGGCCAGATAGGGCAGCGCCCAGCCGGGCGGGGCGGCGCCGGCCAGGACCACCGGGTGGGCCGCGGCGATCCGCGCCAGCGCGAACTCGCCGTACGCGGCCCGCCGGACGGCCCCGAGCAGAAGGACGGGATGCGGCATGGTCGCCTCGCCATCGCGGGGAGAGTGCGGACAGAGGAACGCCCCGGATGCTGCTCCCCCATAGGCAGCACCCGAGGCGGGTCGATCTTGCTCTCTGTGTCTCGATCCTCACCCACCGCACCGTCAACTGTCAACGATTACTGCCTAATTCCGCAGGAGGTGTTGGCGCATCTGGTCGGCGCACGGGTGACCGGGTAGCCTCGCGTCAGCCAGCCACCGAACGGACGACACGCCCAGGGGGGACCTCGGTGAGTGACACCCATGCCCCGCTGGCCGCTGCGCTGGAGCGGCTCGGGGAGCTGACCGGCCGCCCCGGCCGGCTGCCGGAGGTCCTGGACGTGACCGACCTCTCCCATCGCACCGGCATTCCCGTCGGCGTCGTCGTCGAACTGCTCTCCGGAGGCCGCGCGCCCGAGGCCTGCCTCGCCCAGCGGGTGCGGCAGCGGCTGGACTTCATCCGGGAGACCCGGCGGCGCCCCGACGGCAAGCGGTACTCGCTCGACGAACTGGCCCGGATCGCGGGAACCAGCAGGCAGTGGCTGAGCGAGTGGCGCAAGAGCGGTATGCCGGGCCTCGAACACGTCGACCGGCTGCGCAGGTTCTTCGGTCTGCCGGCCGGCTTCTTCGCGGCGGACGAACCGGAGGCGCTGCACGAGGCGTTGCAGCCGGTGCTGCAGAGCCTGGAGGCGGAGGCGGACCCGCTGCTGCGGCTGCGCGAGTGCGGACTGGTCCGGCTGGCCGCACGCGCCCCGCAGATGAACGCCCGTCAGCTGGCCACCCTCGCCGACCTGGTGGAGATGATCATCACCTCGGGGCAGGGCGAGAGCGTCGGGGAGCCGGGCGAAGGCTCCGGGCAGTCGGGCGCGAGCTTCGCGAACTCGGGTGAGAACTTCGCGAACTCGGGCGCGAGCTTCGCGAGGTCGGGCGAGAGCTTCGGGGAGTCGAAGGTCGCGGGTCGCTCCTGATCCGGTTCCGGCGGTCACCCGGACGCTCAGTCGCCGAAGGTGTAGGGGTCCAGGGCGTCGATCGGGACGTGCTCCATGAGCATCCGCTCGCCGACGCCCGTCTCCTTGGCCATCTGGATCAGGACGTCCAGGGCCACATGGTCCTCCAGGGCGTACCCGGTCGAGTCGAAGACCGTCGTCCGGTTCCGGTAGGGCGCCCAGCGTTCGGGGTGGGCGCACACGGCGGACAGCCGGGGCCCGATCTCGGGCTCGGACAACTGCTGGCACTCGCCCTCGTGCCGCGCCTGGTCCAGGTGGTCGGGTACCACGAGTGCCACGCGCAGCAGCGGGAGCGGAAGCTCGGTCCTGCCGACGGAGTCGGCCCCGACGGCGTTGATGTGCACGTGGGGCTGCAGACCCTCGGCGGACAGCACGGGACCCTCCCCGACCGCCACGGTGGTGGCGGTGCAGATGATGTCGGCCCTGGCGGCCAGTTCCGCGAGGCCGGCCCGGCGCACCTCCAGATCCAGAAAGCCCACGCGGTCCCGGAAGGAGGCGGCATGGCTCGCCTCGACGTCGTGGACGAGGATCTCCGTCAGGGGGAAGAGGCGGCTCAGCGCATGGGCCTGGGTCACCGCCTGGGCGCCCGCCCCCACCAGGCCCAGCACCCGGCTCTCCGGCAGCGCCAGCATCCGGCTGGCCACGGCGGAGGCCGCGCCCGTGCGCACCGCGGTGAGCAGCCGCGCGTCGCACACCGCGGTCAGCCGGCCGGTCACGTCGTCGAAACGGGCCAGTGTCCCGCTGAGGGACGGTAAGTACTGAGGGACCGTCGGGAGGGAGGGGGTGTACGACACCGTCTTGAGCGTCATGCACTCACCGGGCAGGTGGTACGGCATCCACTCGATCGCCCCGGTGTCCCCGGGGCCCCTGCCGAAACCGGCCCGGGGGGGCGCAACCCCCCTGCTCCTGCCGGCCAGGGCCCGGTGCAGCCGGTCGATGACCAGATCGGCGAAGAGGTCGCGGCCGCAGAGCTCGACTATTTTTCCCACGTGGCGTTGCGTCAGAACCAGGGCGTCCATGTTCTTCCTTCCGGGTCGGGGTGGGCAGCGCTCAGCCCTGAGCGGATACGCGGGGAGATCGGTCGGCGTTCGCCGGGCATCCTTACGCCGGCTGTTCCGAGACCGGGGGAAGGCGGGGGCGGCAGGCGATGAGCCCAGGCCGTGAGCGGTGGTGCCGGCCTGGGGTGCCAAGGGCTCAGACAACCGCCATCGCAGGTGTGTGGTGATCCTGCTACCGCGCTCCTTCGGATGTCAAGATCTTCTGCATTGCCCTGCAGATGGAGCCGACGCTCTGGTTGTCGGGAAGATGACCGGATACGCTCACGTCTGCCTCAGCACCAGAACAGACGACGCCCCCCGGAGAACGCTCGGTGGCTCACGACGACGCATATGCCAGGCTGGCCGAAACCCTCAAGTCCCTGCACTTCGCGGCAGGGGGGCCGGAGCGGCTCGCCGAGGCCGAGGCCGTGGACGTCGCCGCACTGTCCCTGCAGACGGGCATCGAGCGGCATGTCGTCGCCGCCCTCCTGGGCGGCGGCCGCGCCGAGGAGACGTCCGTGCCCGCCCGGGTGCGCGGGCGGCTGGATTTCCTCCGTGTGCACTATCTGCGCAAGGACGGCAAGCCGTACTCCCAGCAGGAGTTGGCCGCCATCGCCGGTGTCACCCGGCAAACCCTCAGCGAGTGGTACAAGAGGGGCCTGCCCAGTCTGGAGGCCGCCGAGAGGCTGCGTCAGTTCTTCAACCTCACGCCGGGGTTCTTCACGACGGACGAGCCCACGGCCCTCAACCTCGCCCTCGTCCCGGTGCTGCAGGAGCTGGAGCGCAAGTCGGACCCGCTCGGACCGTTGCGGACCAAGGCGATGTACCGCCTGGCGCGCCGGGCCCCGAGCATGCCGGACGGCGCGCTGGAGGGCCTCCTGTACTGGGCGGAGCGGATCACCCGCCCGCAGGACGGGGCCGGCGGGGCAGCCCGGGGGCCGCAGGTGCAGGGTGTCGAGAGGGCCGGCCGCGAAGGGGCGTGAAGGCGCCGCGTTTTGGCCACTTGTCACGCCGTCAAGCACCCCGTTTCCGCGTTACATCCCTTTCCTCCCGGGCGCGGTTAAACGCCGAAGGTGGCTGAAGTGACATGAGCTTGGCATATTTGCGACCACACGTGACCGTCCTGCCACGTTGAGCTGCGATCCGGCCCGCCCGCGGCTCCTTCCATCCCATTCGAGGGCCGACGGGGAGAATGGTGCGTACGACCAGGAAGATGCGTCGGCTTGCCAACGCGCTCATCGACCCGATCAGGGTTCCGATTCCCGCGGATCCCGGCGATCTGCTGGACGCGCTGGTCGCATCGGCCTCGGAATGGCGGGGGCGCCCCATCGTGGTGCACATGGCCAACTTCCCGGCGCCGCACACCGCCACCACCGGACTGTGGATCGAGCGCGACACGCGCGACGACATCATCATCGAAGCGGGTGCTCCGCCCTGGATGAAGCTGGTGATCCTCGGGCACGAGCTGTGGCACATGGCGGACAACGACCCGTCCGCGCTCACCGCGCACTCCGGGAACCTCATTCCCCCGGCGGACGCCGAAGCGCCCCGGCCGGCCGCCGCGCGCACCCGATTCCAGGAAGTCGCCGAACAGCGGGCCGACCTGTTCGGAATGCTCATCGGCGACCGGCTGCGTCCCTGGCTGAAAGCCTCGCCCGACTCCGTCTATGCGGCACGGACCGCGAACACGAGCGATCTCGCCGGACGCATCGGGGCGGCCCTCAATTATCGCGGGACCGAGAGATGAGCGGCTGGATCAACTATGTGAGTTGCGGAATTCTGGGGCTGGGCCTGCTCGCCAAAATCCCCGACCTCGTACGTCGGCGGCGCGACCCGTTTCTGCTCGCCATCAGCTGTGTCCTGTCGTTCGCCGCCCTGTGCTTCCTGTTCAGTGCCCCCCGCACGATCGGGTTCATCAACTCGGTCAGCGGCGTGCCGAACCTGGCGGCCCCGCTGACCTACGGAGCCATCACGGCCTACAGTGCCGCGTCCCTGGTCCTCATCGTGCAGTGGCGCGGCGGCCCGAACACGGCCCGCACCGCCCGGAACTGGATCCTCGGATACGCGGCCGTCCTCGTCGGCATCGCCGCCATGTTCGCCCTGGGCCGCGCACCGGTGGAACGGCGGACGGACTTCGACACCTACTACGCCACCACGCCGTACATCGCCGAACTGATCGTCCTGTACCTCGTCGCGCACCTCGTGGCCGTCGTGGTCACCGCATACCGGTCGCTGAGCTGGGCCCGGCAGGTGAAGGGCCATCTGCGGGCCGGGCTGCTGATGATGGGCATGGGTACCGTCCTCGGTGCCGGTTACAGCGCGATCAAGATCGTGGCCGTGGTCGCACGCTGGCGGGGACACGACTGGGCCCGGCTCGGTACGACGGTCTCGCCGGCCTGTGCGGGGCTGGGGGCGGCGCTGACCGTCGCGGGCACCGTGATCCCGGTGGCCGGCCCCTATCTGGCGAACCGTGCCCGGTGCTGGCGCGCCTACGCGCGGCTGGGCCCGCTCGAAGGGGAGCTGACGGAGCTGCTGACCCGCGAATACCTGCGGGCCCCGCGGCCCTTCTGGCCCTCGGCCACCCGATGGCTGACCTGGCGTCAGACCACCATCTACAACGGCCTGTACTACCTGGAGCGCTATGTCGACCGGGCGCTGTACCGGGACACGTACCTCGGTCAGCTGGACGCGGCAGGTGACGCGCACCGGGCGGAAGCCGTCGCGTGGGCCACCGCCATCACCGCCGCGACCCGGGCCGCCGGTGACGGGGAGGACGGGTTCATGGCCGTCGGCGTCCGCGAACCCCTGCCGGCCCGCCCCGACCTTCCGGCACTCCTGTCCATCGCCGACGCACTGCCCGGCTGCAGGGGCGTGACGGCCCTGCGCCTCGACGAGAGCGCCGCCCCCGCCGGACCGGTATGACGCCGACGCTCACCCGCGGCGCACCGGCGCCCACGCCGAACGGAGCTCTCGACCCATGAGCCTTGTCGTGTACTCGGCGGCATGTTTGTTCGGGATGGCCGCGTTGCTGCTCTTCCATACGCCGCGCGTCGCCCTGAGGGATCCGCTGACGGCCACCACCTGTGCCGCGATCTTCCTCGGCGGCCTGTGCTACTTCTGTTCCGCGCCCGTCACCCTGGACGCGGTGAACGACGTCACGGGGATACCCAACTTCGGTGCTCCGATGACCTACAGCGTCATCTCGGCGTACAGCGCCTCGCTGCTGATCCTGCTCATCACCTGGCGCGGCGGTCCCGGCGACCGGATCAGGTGCTGGAGCGTGCGGATCGCCGTCGTGTACAGCCTGCTGATCGCCGCCATCATCACGATGTTCGCCCTGGCCGACGCGCCCGTCGAGCGGCTGCGCGACCTCGACACGTACTACGCGAACACCCCGTACATGCGGGAGATGATCGTTCTCTATCTCGCCGGACACGGCGCCTGCCTGCTCACCATGTGCTACGTCTGCCGGCGCTGGTCGCGCGAGGTGACCGGAATCCTGCGGACGGGACTGCGCCTCATCATGCTGGGGCTGGCGTTCGACGTGATCGGTTTCGAGGGCGCGAAGTCCACGGCGGTCGTCGCCCGGTGGACGGGACACGACCTGGACTTCCTCTCCACCGACCTCGCACCGCCGGTGACCTCGCTGGGCGCCCTGATCTGCACCGCGGGCTTCGTGCTGCCCCGGCTGCTGCCCGCGGCCCAGGCCCAGTGGCGCAGCCTGTGGGACTACCGGGCGCTGGCCCCGCTCTGGGCCGAACTCCAGGACGTGCCGACCGCGCCCAAGCCCGCGCCCCCACGATGGCAGCTGCCCCGCGGCAGGCTGTACTACCGCGAGCTGAGGATCCTGGACGCCCTGCTCGCCCTCCAGTCCCGCTGCGACGGCCGGATCCGGGAGGCGGCGTACCGGCAGGCGGTGGCCCAGGGCAGTTCGCCGGGCGAGGCCGGCTTCGTCGCGGCCGCCGCCATGGTGGTCGATGCCGCGCACCAGGCCGGGCGGCTGCGGCCATCCGGCTCGCCCGGGCCGCCCGGCACGTCCCGTCTGCACACGGCAGTCTTCTCGGAGACGGGCGAACTGGTCCGGCTGTCACAGGCCTTGGCGACCTCACCCGTCGTCGAAGCGGCACGCGACGGCGTGCAGGGGACCGCCTGAAGCGGCGGGGACGGCCCGGTGAGGCGCCACACCGCCTCACACCGCCTCACACCGCCTCACACCGCCTCACACCGCCTCACACCGCCACGTAGGACACCGGCTCGCTCCCCGGCACCGGTTCCGCGCGGCCCAGCTTCACCAGGCGGCGCAGATGAGCCTCGGCCTCCGAGACCGCGATGTTCCTCGACCCGTAGGGGATGTCGGCCCAGGGACGGTTCCACTGCATGCGCTCGGCCACCTGCCACGGCGTGAGCGGCTCGACCAGGAGCGCCAGCAGGCCGGTGAGACGCTCCTCGTGGTGGGCGAGCAACTCCCGCACCCGGGACGGCGCGTCGGTGAGGGTGTACTGATGGGCGGGGAACACCTCGGCCGGCGCGAGGCGCCCCACCCGCTCCAGGGAGTCCAGGTAGTCGCCGAGCGGGTCGGTCACCGTCGTGTCGTCCGGGTCCTCGTACAGACCGATGTGCGGGGTGATCTCCGGGAGGAGATGATCACCGCTGAACAGCCGCCCGTGGCCGGGCAGGTGAGCGGGGTGCTCCTCCTCCAGGTGCAGACAGACGTGGCCCGGCGTGTGCCCCGGGGTCCAGATCGCGCGCAGCCGGCGGCCGGGCAGCCCGAGCAGCTCGCCGGGGACGATCTCGCGGTCGGGCAGGGCGGGCGAGAGACCGGGAAGGGTACGGCCGCTGCGGGCGCGGCGCAGCGGGGCGACGTGCTCCTCGGGCGCCCCGGCGGCCGTCAGCTTCACGGCCATGTACGCGTACCAGCGCTCCGGACGCGTCTCGCGCGCCCGGCGCACGATCGCCGCGTCGGCCGCGTGCATCGCCACCCAGGCCCCCGAGGCCTCGCGCACCTGCCCCGACAGCCCGTGGTGATCCGGGTGGTGATGCGTGACGACGACACCGTGCACCTCCCGGACCGACGTACCACAGGCCGCCAGCCCCGCCGCCAGCGTGTCCCAGGCCGCCGGATCGTCCCAGCCGGTGTCGACCAGCACCGGGCCCCGGTCGGTGTCCACGACGTACACCAGCGTGTACCCGAGGGGATTGTCCGGAATGGGAACCTGGACGGACCGCACGCCCCCGCCGTGATCGAACGTCTTCGTCATCAGCCCTCCGCCCCCAGCGCCCGCGCCGCACGGCCGTGGCCCACTATACCCAGAACTGATGAAGCGTCAGATCACTGAGGGAACAGTCCACTTGGAACGGCGTCGCCCAGCGGCGCGGCCCTCGCCGCCGCCGGTTCGAGGGCACGCTCGTCCGCTCGGCCGGCCGCACGTCGTACGAGCACGATGCCGAGGGCCGCCTCGTGCGCCGGACCCGCAAGCTGCTGAACGGCCAGACCCGTACCTGGACCTACACCTGGAACGCCGAGGACCGTCTCACGGAGGCGACCGTCCCGGACGGCAGCCGGTGGCGGTACGCGTACGATCCGCTCGGCCGCCGTGTCTCCAAGCACCGTGTGGCCGACGACGGCTCCGTGGCCGACCGCACGGACTTCGTCTGGGACGACCTCTGCCTGGCCGAACAGACCGCGCCGGACGGCTGGGTCACCACCTGGGACCATGCGCCGGACGGTCCCCGCCCGGTCGCCCAGACGAGCCACAGGCCGACGGCGACGGCCGCCAACACGTCCTTCCTGGCGCAGTTGGCACAGGAGTCGGATCCCGAGCACGAAGCCCGGTTCCACACCGTCGTCACCGACTCGATCGGCACACCCACGGAACTGGTCTCCGCGACCGGGGTACTGGTCTGGCAACGCCGTACCAGCCTGTGGGGTACCCAGATCCCGGCCCCGCAGGAGGACGCGTCGCCGGTCGACTGCCCGCTGCGTTTCCCCGGCCAGTACGCGGATGCCGAGACCGGCCTGCACTACGACGTGCACCGGTACTACGACCCTGAGACGGCGCGGTACATCAGCGCGGACCCGCTGGGACTGCTCCCGGCACCCGATCACCACGCCTACGTGCCGAACCCGCTGGGCTGGAGCGACCACCTCGGCCTCGCCGGGAAGGGCCCGAAGGGGCCCTCGATAAGCATGGCGTCAAAGCCTCCGAAGTCGAGGTCCCGCCCAGCGTGGAGAACGCCACCAAGGGACGGATGATCTACGAACTGCGGAAAATCGGCCGCATCGGCCCCAAGGGGACCGAGGACATCACCGGAGACAAATGGAGGCGACCGCCTCTCGCCGCGGAAGGTTGCAAATGAAGTACGTCACGGCTGTCTGGGACGACGGTGGGTTCTTCGTGGATCCGAGGGCTTATCTGGCCGAACTCCCCAAGCTCCGCGACCGGTTGCCGGCCGGGGCCCGGGCCTTCGCGTCCGATCCGGCGCACTACAGTTTGGGGCACGGCAACAGTCACTGCGTCAAGGATCTGGAGTTGTCCGGTATCCAGGTGGACACCGACAAAAGCGGGGGACTGACCCTGGAATTCGCTCCAAATCAGTGGAAGCACGACTCCGGGCTGCGCATCAGCTATTCAGGCGTGACACATTTCTCCATCGACTACGAGCGTGCCATCGACTGGATGCTGGTCGACACCGTGCTCCTCGACGAGATCCTCCCGCACGAGGACGGCGGTTGCGTGCACGAGATCGCGCTCACCGACGCGTCGATCACCGTCCACTGCGAGGACCTGCAAGCCGTCTGGGGGGACGCGAGCTGAGCAGTGGCGGTCCGGCGGCGCGTATGGCCCGCGGAGACGACCCATGGACCGCCCGCGTGGCTTGACGGCACCCCCACCAGCGGCAAAGTCGCTGGTGGGGGCCTATTCGGTCTCGGCCCTGGCTTAGTCCAACCAGAACTGATATCAGTTCTGAAACAGCGTCAGAAACATGCGGTGCGGCGGGAGGCAGTCGGCCATGACCGAGCTCGTGGAACACGGACAGCTGTTCATCGGCGGGGAGTTGAGCGACCCCCGGGGCAAGGACGTCATCGAGGTGATCTCCCCGCACACCGAGGAGGTCATCGGCCGGGTCCCGCACGCCTGTCGCGAGGACGTCGACCGGGCGGTGGCCGTCGCGCGCCGCGCCTTCGACGAGGGCCCCTGGCCGCGGGCTTCCCTGGCGGAGCGGATCGAGGTGGTCACGCGGATCAAGGACGGCATCGCCGCCCGGCACGAGGAGATCGCCCGGGTGATCTCCGCCGAGAACGGCTCCCCCTACTCCTGGAGCGTACTGGCCCAGGCGCTCGGCGCGATGATGGTGTGGGACGCGGCCATCCGGGTCGCCCGCGACTTCAGCCACGAGGAGCGCCGCGACGGTGTCCTCGGCCCGATCCTCGTGCGCCGCGAACCGGTCGGCGTGGTCGCGGCCGTCGTCCCGTGGAACGTCCCGCAGTTCGTCGCCGCCGCCAAACTCGCCCCCGCGCTGCTCACCGGCTGCACGGTCGTGCTGAAGCCGTCCCCCGAGTCGCCGCTGGACGCCTACCTGCTCGGCGAGATCGCGCGCGAGGCCGGGCTGCCCGAGGGCGTGCTGTCGATCCTGCCCGCCGACCGCGAGGTCAGCGAGTACCTGGTCGGGCACCCCGGTATCGACAAGGTCTCCTTCACCGGCTCGGTCGCGGCCGGCAAGCGGGTGATGGAGGTGGCCGCCCGCAACCTCACCCGGGTCACCCTGGAACTGGGCGGCAAGTCGGCGGCGGTCGTGCTGCCCGACGCGGACGTGGCCACGGCGGTCGCGGGCATCGTCCCGGCGGCCTGGATGAACAACGGGCAGGCCTGCGTCGCCCAGACCCGCATCCTCGTCCCACGGGCCCGCTACGACGAGTTCGCGGACGCCTTCGCCCGCGCGGCGGGCGAACTGAAGGTCGGCGACCCGCTGGACGCGGCCACCCAGGTCGGCCCCCTGGTCGCCCGGCGCCAGCAGCAGCGCAACCTCGACTACATCCGCATCGGCCAGGAGGAGGGCGCCAAGATCCTCACCGGCGGCGGCCGCCCTGCCGGTCTCGACCGCGGCTGGTACGTCGAACCGACCCTCTTCGGCGACGTCGACAACTCCATGCGCATCGCCCGCGAGGAGATCTTCGGCCCGGTGATCTGCCTGCTGCCCTACGGCGACGAACAGGAGGCCGTGAAGATCGCCAACGACTCGGACTACGGCCTGTCCGGCAGCGTGTGGACGGCCGACGTCGAGCGCGGCATCGACATCGCCCGGCAGGTGCGCACCGGCACCTACTCCGTCAACACCTTCAGCCTCGACATGCTGGGCCCGTTCGGCGGCTACAAGAACTCGGGCCTGGGGCGGGAGTTCGGCCCCGAGGGGTACGGCGAGTACCTCGAACACAAGATGATCCACCTGCCGGCGGGGTCCTAGGGATGGGCGACCGCTGGCACGTCGAGGTCGACCGGTCCGTGTGCATCGGCTCGGCCCAGTGCGTCCACCACGCCCCGGACGGATTCCGCCTCGACACCGCCCGGCAGTCCCACCCCGCCGAGCCGGACACCGACGCGAGCGAACAGGTTCTGGAGGCCGCCGAGGGCTGCCCCGTGGAGGCGATCATGATCACGCTGGTGGGGAGCGGGGAGCCGGTGTTCCCGCCCGAGGACTAGGACCACCGGTCCCCGGGTCCCCGCCCACGGCCCGTACGGGAGACAGGGCGCGGTGTGCCGGTACGGCGCGCCGCGCCCCGCTCGCAGTTCCCGCGCCCCGCTCGCAGTTCCCGCGCCCCGCTCGCAGTTCCCGCGCCCCGTTCACGGTTCCCCCGCTCACAGGTCCCCCGCTCACAGGTCCCCCGCTCACAGGTCCCCCGCTCACAGTTCCCCCGCTCACAGTCCCGCTCGCAGTTCTCTCGCACGGGACCGGTGGGCGGTAGGTGGCGGGCGCGCTTGCGGCCGAAGGGGGCGGGGCGGCGGGACGCTTGCGGCCGAAGAGGGCCGGTCAGCGGCACGCATCCGGCGAAGGAGGCCGGGTCAGTGGGGCGTCTGCGGGTCCGTCAGGTCGATCAGGCGGCACACCGTCTCGATGTCGATCTTGACCTGGGCGATGGAGGCGCGGCCCGAGAGCCAGGTGATCAGCGCGGAGTGCCAGGTGTGCTCGATCACCCGGACGGCCGAGAGCTGTTCGGGGGTGGGGTGCTCCAGGCCCATCGCATCCAGGATGATCACCGTGGTCTGCCGGGAGACCTGGTCGACCTCGGGGGAGACGCTGCGGTCGGCGAACGTGAGCGCACGGACCATGGCGTCGGCCAGGTGCGGCTCCCGCTGCAGCGCCCGGAAGGCCCGCATCAGGGTCTCCGCGACCCGCTCCGCGGCCGTGTCGCCCGCGGGCGGCTTCTTGCGCAGCGTGCCGTGCATGTGCTCCAGCTGGTCCTGCATGGTGGCGACCAGCAGATGCACCTTGGACGGGAAGTACCGGTACAGCGTGCCGAGGGCCACCTGCGAGGACTCGGCGACCTCGCGCATCTGCACGGCGTCGAAACCGCCGCGGCTGGCCAGCTGTGCGCTCGCGTGCAGGATCCGGCGGCGGCGGGCCTCCTGCCGCTCGGTCAGCGGCGGCGAGGGGGGCCGGGCGCTGTGCGCTTCCACCTTGGATTCCGCAGGCATGGGTCCCGTTCCGTGACAGTCGGTTAGGGCGTCTGTAGGGCTTGTGATCATCCTGCACGGAGGGGGTCCGCGTCGTGGCGTGAATCACCTGATCCACTGCTCACAGCGCCCCTACCTGCCGGTAGATTCAGAGCCTCTTGAACGATCAAGTCTGAAACTTGTTCTAGATTAGCGTCCCGTCGTAGTCTCGCGGGACAGTGCAGCCAGAAGGGGGCCCGGAGTGACCGCTGAGGCCAGTCAGGCGGGTCCCCGACCGGACCTCGCCGCGGACGGCGAGCGACCCCTGCACATCGCGCTCCTCACCTATAAAGGGAACCCGTTCTGCGGCGGCCAGGGCGTGTACGTACGCCACCTCTCGCGCGAGCTGGCCCGCCTCGGCCACCGGGTGGAGGTCATCGGCTCCCAGCCCTACCCCGTCCTGGACGAGGGGTACGAGCGGCTGACCCTGACCGAGCTGCCCAGCCTCGACCTCTACCGCCAGCCCGACCCCTTCCGCACCCCGAAGCGGGACGAGTACCGGGACTGGGTCGACGCCGTCGAGGTCGCCACCATGTGGACCGGCGGCTTCCCCGAGCCGCTGACGTTCTCCCTGCGCGCCCGCCGCCATCTGCAGGCCCGCCGCGGCGAGTTCGACGTCGTCCACGACAACCAGACGCTCGGCTACGGCCTGCTCGGCGACATCGGCGCCCCCCTGGTCACCACCATCCACCACCCCATCACCGTCGACCGGCAGCTGGAGCTGGACGCCGCCGAGGGCTGGAAGCGCCGCTACTCGGTGCGCCGCTGGTACGCCTTCACCCGGATGCAGAAGCGCGTCGCCCGCCGCCTGCCCTCGGTGCTCACCGTCTCCGGCACCTCCCGGCAGGAGATCGTGGACCACCTCGGCGTCCGGGGCGACCGCATCCACGTGGTCCACATCGGCGCCGACACCGAGCTGTTCGCGCCGAATCCGGCCGTGGCCGAGGTGCCCGGCCGGATCGTCACCACCTCCAGCGCCGACGTGCCGCTCAAGGGGCTCGTCTTCCTCGTGGAGGCGCTCGCGAAGGTGCGCACCGAGCACCCGGCCGCCCACCTCGTCGTCGTCGGCAAGCGCCCCACCGAGGGCCCGGTCGCCCAGGCGATCGAGCGCTACGGCCTCGAAGGCGCCGTCGAGTTCGTCAAGGGCATCTCCGACGCCGAACTGGTCGACCTGATCCGCTCGGCCGAAGTCGCCTGCGTGCCCTCGCTCTACGAGGGCTTCTCGCTGCCCGCCGCCGAGGCCATGGCCACCGGTACCCCGCTGGTCGCCACCACCGGCGGCGCGATCCCCGAGGTCGCCGGACGCGACGGCGAGACCTGCCTGGCCGTGCCCCCGGGTGACGCGGGGGCGCTGGCCGCCGGCCTCGGCCGGCTGCTCGGCGACCCGGAACTGCGCACCAGGCTCGGCCGTGCGGGCCGTGAGCGGGTCCTGCGGCACTTCACCTGGGCCCGTGCGGCCGAGGGGACGGTGGCCCGCTACCGCGAGGCGATCGGTTCCGCGCCGGCCCAGAACCCCGGCCGTCCCGCGGCCCCGGCGACCGTTGCAGGCATCTCTTCCGAAAGCAGGGCCACGTGCTGACCGTCGACTTCTCCCGGTTCCCGCTCGCCCCCGGCGACCGTGTCCTGGATCTCGGCTGCGGGGCCGGCCGGCACGCCTTCGAGTGCTACCGGCGAGGCGCGCAGGTCGTGGCCCTGGACCAGAACGCCGAGGAGATCCGCGAGGTCGCCAAGTGGTTCGCGGCGATGAAGGAGGCCGGCGAGGCGCCCGAGGGTGCGAGTGCGACCGCGATGGAGGGCGACGCCCTCGCGCTGCCCTTCCCGGACGAGTCCTTCGACGTCGTCATCATCTCCGAGGTGATGGAGCACATCCCCGACGACAAGGGTGTGCTCGCCGAGATGGTGCGCGTCCTCAGGCCCGGCGGGCGGATCGCCGTCACCGTGCCGCGCTACGGGCCCGAGAAGGTCTGCTGGGCGCTGTCCGACGCCTACCACGAGGTCGAGGGCGGCCACATCCGCATCTACAAGGCCGACGAACTGCTGGCCAAGGTCCGCGAGGCGGGCCTGAAGCCTTACGGCACCCACCACGCACACGCCCTGCACTCCCCGTACTGGTGGCTCAAGTGCGCCTTCGGCGTGGACAACGACAAGGCGCTGCCGGTCAAGGCGTACCACAAGCTGCTGGTCTGGGACATCATGAAGAAGCCGCTGGCCACCCGCATCGCCGAACAGGCACTGAACCCGGTCATCGGCAAGAGCTTCGTCCTCTACGCGACCAAACCCCATCTGCCCCGGCTCGCCGAGACGGACGGGGCGGCCGCCAAGTGACGACGCCCCGGACAGAACACCTCGTCCTGCCCGGGGTCCTCACCGCCGAGCAGGCCGCCGCGACCGTCCGCGGCATCCTCGCCGTGCAGCGGGAGGACGGCGCGATCCCGTGGTTCCGCGGACACCATCTCGACCCGTGGGACCACACCGAGGCCGCGATGGCCCTGGACGCGGCCGGCGAGCACGAGGGGGCCGAGCGGGCCTACCTCTGGCTCGCCGCCCATCAGAACGAGGACGGCTCCTGGTACGCGGCCTACGCCGACGGAGCCCACGACGACGTCACCGACCGCGCCCGCGAGTCGAACTTCGTCGCCTACATAGCCGTCGGCGTGTGGCACCACTACCTGTCCACCGGCGACGACACGTTCCTGGACCGCATGTGGCCGTGCGTCTACGCGGCCGTCGAGTGGGTGCTGCGGCTGCAGCAGCCCGGCGGCCAGATCGGCTGGCGGCGCGACGACGACGGCACCCCCACCGCGGACGCCCTGCTCACCGGCAGCTCCTCCGTCCACCACGCCCTGCGCTGTGCGCTCGCCATCGCCGAGCAGCGTGAAGAGCCGCAGCCGGACTGGGAGTTGGCGGTGGGCGCGCTGCGCCACGCGATCCGCCGGCACCCCGAGCGCTTCCTCGACAAGGACCGCTACTCGATGGACTGGTACTACCCGGTCCTCGGCGGCGCGTTGACCGGCGCGGAGGCCAAGTCCCGCATCGAGGCGGACTGGGACCGCTTCGTCGTGCCCGGCCTGGGCGTGCGCTGCGTGGTGCCCAACGCCTGGGTGACCGGCGGCGAGTCCTGCGAACTGGCCCTCGCCCTGTGGGCGATGGGCGAGTCCGACCGCGCGCTGGAGATCCTCCAGTCCGTCCAGCACCTGCGCGACCAGGAGACCGGCCTGTACTGGACGGGCTACGTCTTCGACGACGACGCGATCTGGCCCCGCGAACTCACCACCTGGACGGCCGGCTCCCTCCTGCTCGCCGTCGCCGCGCTCGGTGGTCACGACGCCACCTGCGCGGTCTTCGGCGGGGAGCACCTGCCGTCCGGGCTCGCCCCGGACTGCTGCCGCTGAGGGGTCAGTGCCGGTGCAGCCGGCCGGCGACGGCATGGCCCACGAACAGGTAGACCACGGCGGCGAGTCCATAGCCCGCGACCACCCGGGCCCAGGCCTTGTCGAAGGTGAACAGATCGTGGGACCAGCCGGCCAGCCAGCGGGCCGTGTCATGGACGAACTGGACCAGGCTGTTGGCCCGGTTCGCGTCCAGCAGGTACATCAGGATCCACAGGCCCAGGATGAGGGCCATGATGTCGGCGACGACCGCTATGACCGTGCCGGCCTGGTTCGCTCCCGTGCGGTTTCTAGACATGGAATCCGGATTGCCGCAACCCGGGACATGAAACCCGGGCCCGGTGAATCCGCGACGGCAGAGCCGTCCCGAGTGGCGCACTGCGGCCGTTCGGGTGACGCTGGCCGGAGGCAAGACCCGCTCGGGGAGACACATGTCCGGAGGACCCCGTGCCCATACCGATACGGCGCCTCTGTGTGGCGCTCACCCTGTGCTGCGCCCTGGTGGCCGGCTCCGCCGCCTGCGCCGGCAGCGAGAAGACCAGTACGAGGGGCATCGCTGCGGTGACCGCCCTCCAGGCGGCCGAGCCCAGCCCGACCACGTCCGCCGAGCGCCAGAAGTTCGCCAAGACCCGCTTCGTCGCGAACGCGGCCCTCGCCGCCGGCGCCACGTACCAGTGGATCGTGAAGCCGTGGAAGGCGGGCAAGTTCAAGAAGGGCGCCCACGGCCGCAAGCTGGCCCTGGTGAAGGCCGGTCTCGCCGGTGCCTTCACCTACAACCGGCTCAAGGCGGCCCAGCGCAACGCCCAGGGCGACCCCGCGCTCGCCAAGGCCCTCGCCCCGCTGACCGCCGGTATCACAGCGCTCAAGGACCTGCCGTCCAAGCTGCGCAGCGGTGACACGGACGCGGCAGGCGCCTTCGACGACATCATCAACAAGGTCAAGGACGCCGGCAGCAGCGCCGGTGCGCCGGTCAAGGACAAGGTGCCGTCCGCCTCGCAGCTGAAGGGCGGCTAGGAGTTCAGCTCCGCCAGCACTCTGAGGGTGTGCGGGTCCGGTGACAGGGCCAGCAGGTCCGTCACCGGGCCCCTGCGCCACAACTCCAGCCGTTCGGCGATGCGTTCACGGGGGCCGACCAGGGAGATCTCGTCGGCGAAGGCGTCCGGCACCGCCAGCACGGCCTCCTCGCGCCGCCCGGCGAGGAACAGCTTCTGGATCCGCCGCGCCTCTTCCTCGTAGCCCATGCGGGCCATGAGCTCGGCGTGGAAGTTGCGGGCCGCGTGCCCCATCCCGCCGATGTAGAAGCCGAGCATCGCCTTCACGGGCAGCAGCCCCTCGGCGACGTCGTCGCACACCGTCACCCGCGCCATCGGGGCCACCACGAACCCCTCGGGCAGCTCCCGCACCGCGTCCCCGTACACCTCGGGCCGGCTCGGCGCCCAGTACAGCGGCAGCCAGCCGTCGGCGATCCGGGTCGTCTGGGCCACGTTCTTGGGGCCCTCCGCACCCAGCAGGACGGGCAGATCGCGGCGCAGGGGATGGGTGATCGGCTTCAGTGCCCTGCCGAGACCCGTGCCGTCCGCACCCCGGTAGGGCAGCGGATGGAAGCGCCCGTCCGACTCCACCGGCCCCTGTCTGCGCAGCACCTGCCGTACGACGTCCACGTACTCCCGTGTCGCGGTCAGCGGCGACGCCGGGAACGGGCGGCCGTACCAGCCCTCCACCACCTGCGGCCCGGACAGGCCGAGGCCGAGCATCATCCGCCCCCCGCAGAGATGGTCCAGGGTGAGCGCGTGCATCGCCGTGGTGGTCGGCGAGCGGGCGGCCATCTGGGCAACCGCCGTACCCAGTGCGATCGTCGACGTCCGCGCGGCGATCCAGGTCAGCGGCGTGAAGGCGTCCGACCCCCAGGACTCGGCCGTCCACACGGAGGTGTACCCGAGCCGCTCCGCCTCCTGGGCCAGCGCCACATGGCCGGTGCCCGGACCGCGCCCCCAGTAGCCGAGTGCCAGACCGAGCCGCATACCCGCCTCCTGACGAACCGTCAGTTCCTACCGGGAGGCGACTGTACGACAACGGCCCCCCGCCCGGAAGGGCGGGGGGCCGTTGTCGGTGGTACCGGTGCGGCTCAGCCGCGCTGGATCCCCGAGGTGTCCTGGAGCACGCCGCGGCGGCCGTCCTGGGTCTGGGCGACCAGCTGCGCACCGCGCTGCTCGACCGCCAGGTACCAGGTGCCCGGCGCCAGTTCGGCGATCGGAGTCTGCGAGCCGTCCTCCGCGAACAGCGGGCGCGCCACCGGAACGGCGAACCAGAACGGGGAGAAGTCCGCGGCGGCCGGCTGCGGCGCGGGAGCGGCCGCGGCGGCCGGAGCACCCTGGGCACCGGGAACGCCCGGAGCACCCGGCTGCCCGAACGGCTGCCCCGGCTGCGGCTGTGCCCCGTAGGGCTGCTGCGGCTGGGCGCCCGGGTAGCCGTAACCACCGGGCGGCTGGGCGCCGTAGGGCTGCGGAGCGGCCGGCTTGGCGGCCGGGACCAGGCCGGCCTGCAGGGCGGGGACCAGGGGGGTGGCGATCGCCGCGGCGGCCATCACCAGGGTGGCGATGAGCGCGAGGACCAGGCCCATACCGGCGCTCGGTCCCTTGTCGACGTTGTCGAAGTTGTTCGCGCCGCCGGCCGGGTCGATGACGTTGCCGAGGGCGCTCCACGCGGCGAACACGGTGAACGCAACACCGAACTGGCCGAGGTCCAGGCCCGCCACCTTGAGCGGCTTCTCCGTCGTACGGGTGAAGACGAGGAGCCCGGCGCCGATGATCCCCGCGAGGACGACGCTGAGCAGAACCGGTCCGCTGGCCCACAGGTTCGGGATATCGAGGCCGTCCGGTGCCCCGTCGTACGAGTAGTTGTCGAGGAACGACGCGATGAACAGCAACACCGCTGCTCCGATCACCACGCCGTCGCCTCGAGTGAGGGAGCGGATATTCACTTCAGGTCCTTCGTAGGTCGTCTCGTCGTCGGTAGACACTATCGTCCGCAAGAACCTGCTGTCCGGCCGGTTCCGCCCGCCGCTCACGACTCGCGCAGGAAACTCACGATTCCCTCAGAGATCCCTTGCGCGGCCTTCTGCCGCCAGGCGCCGCTGGTCAGCAGTGCCGCATCCTTGCTATCCCGCATGTTGCCGCACTCGATGAAGACCTTGGGAACTGTTGACAGATTGAGACCACCCAGGTCCTGACGTGTGACGAGACCGGTACCGTCGCCGATGTAGTTGGAGGGGGGTTCGCCCGTGACGCTCAGGAACCTGCCCGCGATGCGCTCGCCCAGGTCGCGCGAGGGGCCCACGATGGGACGGGTGTCGGCGGCGCCGGCGTGCACGGACGCCGGGAGGATGACGTGGAAACCGCGGTTGCCCTCGGCCGATCCGTCGGCGTGGATGGAGATGGCCGCGTCCGCGTGCGCCGTGTTGCCGATCCGGGCCCGCTCGTCGACGCACGGGCCCCAGGGCGGGGAGTCGCCGTCGCGCGTCAGTTTCACGGTGGCGCCCTGCTGTTCCAGGATCGCGCGCAGCCGGTGGGCGACGTCCATCGTGAACCGGGCCTCGGTGTAACCCGCGTTGGTGGACGTGCCGGTGGTGTCGCACTCCTTCTTGTTCGTGCCGATGTCCACCGGGCGGTTGATCTCGGCCGTGTGCCGGAAGTTGCCGGGGTTGTGGCCCGGGTCGATGACGACGACCTTGCCCTTGAGGGGGCCGGAGCGGGCGGGGGCGGAGCCGGAGGGCGTCGCGCCCGGCTTCTTGCCGTCGTCGGTGGCGGGCGCCGACCAGGGCTCGGCCGTGCTCGGCGAGGCGGCGGAGGTCCGCGCGCCCGCGGTGTCCGAGCCGTGCGAGCCGCCGGATCCGCCCACGGTCTCGTACACCAGCCAGCCCAGCAGGGCGCCGGGCACGAGCGCGGCGAGCGCGACGGTCAGCGGCCCGCGCCGGGGGCGACGGGGCTGCGGCGGTTCGAAGTCAGGGCCTACGTACGACACGAGTGCGACTCTAACCGTGGGTCCGGGTCGCCGCTTCCGTTCGCCGCAGGACGCGCAGCGACCCGGCCGCCGAGACCTCGGTGAACGCGCCCGACTCCAGGGCCCTCAGGTAGACCCGGTACGGGGCCTGGCCGGTGAACTCGTCCTTCGGGTCCGGGAAGACGTCGTGGATGACGAGCAGGCCGCCTTCGGCCACATGGGGGGCCCAGCCCTCGTAGTCGGCGCTCGCGTGCTCGTCGGTGTGGCCGCCGTCGACGAAGACGAGGCCGAGCGGGGAGTTCCAGATCGCGGCGATCTGCGGGGAGCGGCCGACCAGCGCGACCACGTGGTCTTCCAGGCCCGCCCGGTGCAGGGTGCGGCGGAAGGTGGGCAGCGTGTCCATCAGGCCGATCTCGGGGTCCACGGTCTCCGGGTCGTGGTAGTCCCAGCCCGGCTGCTGCTCCTCGCTGCCCCGGTGGTGGTCGACGGTGAGCGCGGTGACGCCGGCCTCGCGGGCGGCGTCGGCGAGCAGGACGGTGGACCGCCCGCAGTAGGTGCCGACCTCCAGCAGGGGCAGCCCCAGCCGTCCGGCCTCCACGGCCGCCGCGTACAGGGCCAGTCCCTCGTCGGTGGGCATGAACCCCTTGGCGGCCTCGAACGCGGCCAGGATCTCGGGCTTGGGTCCCGCGGTCATGGGGGTCCTCTCGGTCGTACGGCTGTCCGACCGTCCATGCTGCCGCACCCCCTGCCGCTCATCGACAGAGGGTGCGTGCGGCGCCCCGAAAGGGGCGCGGGGAACTGCGCGACGAGCCACGGCGAACCGGCAGCCGCCAGAGGGCAGAACTCCCCGAGCGCTACGCGCTCACCGCCTCCCCGGGCAGCGAAAGATCCAGATCGACAGCCCGTTCTTCCCCGGAATGCGTGGCGGAAGAGGCCAGTGGACCGTGCCCGGCGGCCCGTGCGGCCAGCACATACGCCCCCTGGGCGGGCACGGCGACCGCATAGCTGCCGTCCTCGCCGGAAACGGTCGCGCCCGCCTGGCGGCCCCGGCGGTCGATCAGGGTGACCTTGGCGCGTGCGACGGGGGAGCCGTCCGCGTCCAGCACCCGGCCGCGGAAGCCCTGCAGGACCTCTTCGGCGTGCTCGATACCGGCCTCCTCCTCGCTGCTCACCCGCAGCTGGGTGTGCTGGGAGGGGCGGGGGGCCTTCGGCAGGAACACCGCGAGCAGCAGACCGACCGCGACGGCGGCGGTGGCGATCAGGAAGGAGACGCGGAAGCCGTGCATGGTCGGGATCGCGATCCCGCCCACGTTGTTCGCCGTGTTGGCCAGCACCATGCCGATGACGGCGCTGGAGACGGACGTGCCGATGGACCGCATCAGCGTGTTCAGGCCGTTGGCCGCGCCGGTCTCCGAGGCCGGGACCGCGCCGATGATCAGCGCGGGCAGCGAGGAGTAGGCGAGGCCGATGCCGGCGCCGAGGACGACCGAGGTGACGATGGTCTGCCAGGCCGCGTCCATCAGGCCGAGTCCGCCGCCGTAGCCGAGGGCGATGATCAGCAGGCCGGTGATCAGGGTGACCTTGGGGCCGTAGCGGGCGGAGAGGCGGGCGTAGACCGGTGCCGTGAACATCATGGTCAGGCCCAGCGGGGCCACGCACAGGCCCGCGACGACCATGGACTGGCCGAGGCCGTAGCCGGTGGCCTTCGGCAGCTGGAGCAGCTGGGGCAGGACCAGCGAGACGACGTAGAAGCTGACGCCGACCATGATCGAGGCGAGGTTGGTGAGCAGCACCTCGCGGCGGGCGGTGGTGCGCAGGTCGACCAGCGGTGCCTTCGCGCGCAGCTCGTACACGCCCCACAGGAGCAGGACGGCGACGGACGCGGCGAACAGGCCGAGCGTGGTGCCGGAGGACCAGCCCCAGTCGCTGCCCTTGGTGATGGGCAGCAGGAGCAGCACCAGGCCGGTGGACAGGCCCAGGGCGCCGGGCGCGTCGAAGGAGCCCTCGGCGCGCATCGGGGACTCCGGTACGGCGACGAGGGTCAGGACGATGGCGAGCGCGCCGAGGCCGGCGGCGCCGTAGAACAGGGCGTGCCAGTTCGTGTGCTGCGCGACCAGGGCGGCGGCGGGCAGCGCGAGGCCGCCGCCCACGCCTATGGAGGAGCTCATCAGGGCCATGGCCGAGCCGAGCTTCTCGCGCGGCAGCATGTCCCGCATCAGGCCGATGCCGAGCGGGATCGCGCCCATGGCGAAGCCCTGGAGGGCACGGCCCACGATCATGGTGAGCAGCTGGCTGGTGAGCGCGCTGACCAGGGCGCCGACCACCATCACGGCGAGGCTGAGGATCAGCATGCGCCGCTTGCCGTAGAGGTCGCCGAGCCGGCCCATGATCGGGGTGGCCACGGCGCCGGACAGGAGGGTCGAGGTGAGGACCCAGGTGGCGTTGCTGGGGGCGGTGTCGAGCAGCTGCGGCAGGTCCTTGATGACCGGCACGAGCAGCGTCTGCATCACCGCGACGACGATGCCCGCGAAGGCGAGCACCGGGACCACTGCCGCGCCGGCCCTCCGGTCGGGCTGGTCGGTCGTCGTGTGGGTCATGGGGCAAAGGCCTTCCGCGCGAGATGAGTGCTGGATAAACCTCGTATGCACAGGCAACTATTCCGTTGCTTCGGGCCCCTAATGAATTCTTGACCAGTCCATGGGTTTCTGAACTGTCGTCAGGGTCTGGCGTGTTGGTGGAACACGTTCTACTCTCCGCGCCATGAAGGCCTATGTCGCCGGGGTCGGTATGACCCGCTTCGAGAAGCCCGAGAGCCGGGAATGGCAGTACTGGGACATGGTTCGGGAGGCGGGCGGCGCTGCACTCGCGGACGCCGGCCTCGCGTACTCCGATGTGGAACAGGTTCCCGTCGGCTACTGCTTCCAGCCCTCGACCGCCGGGCAGCGCGCCGCCTACGAACTCGGCCTGACCGGTGTCCCCGTCTACAACGTCAACAACAACTGCGCGACCGGCGCGACCGCCCTGATGCTGGCCCGCCAGCTGGTCGAGGGCGGTGTCTGCGACTGCGTGCTGGCCCTCGGCTTCGAGAAGATGAAGAAGGGCGCGCTCGGAGGAGGGGCCGACGGGGGAGACTTCGCCACGTCCCCGGTCGCCCGGCACTACGGGATCATGGCCGCCCGGCACGGATTCGAGACGAGCCCGCCCACCGCGCAGATCTTCGGCGACGCGGCCCGCGAGCACATGGAGCGCCACGGCACCACCGAGGCCCAGCTCGCCGCGGTCGCGGCCAAGAACCACCGCCACTCGGCGCACAACCCCAACGCCCAGTTCCGGGACGTCTACGAGGTGGCCGACATCCTCGCCGCGCGCACCGTGCACAGGCCGCTGACCAAGCTCCAGTGCTCGCCGACCTCGGACGGCGCGGCCGCGGCCGTGGTGGTCTCGCGGCGGTTCGCCGAGGAGCGCTCCCTGACCGGACTGGTCGAGATCGCCGGGCAGGCCATGACCACGGACACCGGGGAGTCCTTCGCGTCCGGCTCGTGCATCGACGTCGTCGGGCAGCCGATGTCCCGCGAGGCGGCCCGGCAGGCGTACGAGAGGGCCGGGCTCGGCATCGAGGACGTGGACGTCGTGGAGCTGCACGACTGCTTCTCCGTCAACGAACTGCTCACCTACGAGGCGCTCGGCATGTGCCCGGCCGGGGAGTCCGGCAAGCTCGTGGAGTCCGGGGCGACGACGTACGGCGGCCGCTGGGTGGTGAACCCGTCCGGCGGGCTGATCTCCAAGGGCCACCCGCTCGGTGCGACGGGCCTCGCCCAGGCCGCCGAGCTGGTCTGGCAGCTGCGCGGCGAGGCGGGCAAGCGGCAGGTGGCCGGGGCCCGGGTGGGGCTCGCCCACAACATCGGTCTGGGCGGGGCCGCGGTGGTGACCCTGCTGCGGGCGGTCTAGCCCGGGCACGGCACGCGGAGTGGTCCGGGCGCGGGACACGGAGTGGTCCGGGCGTGGCTCCCGGTGCCGTCAGGACGTAGTTCCCGGTGCCGTCGGGGCACAGCTCCCGGTGCCGTCCGGGCGTAGCCCTCGGCGCGGTCCGGGCGTCCCCCGGTGCCGTCCGGGCGTAGTCCCACGGTGCCGTGCAGGCCTAGGACGTACGACCCAGGACCCGGTGGTCCGAAAAGCCGATGCAAGGACCGTAACGGGGTTGAGAGCATGACACTCATGCTGGAAGCCGCCGACACCTCGCCCCTCATATCCCGCCGCGTCACCCCGCCCACCTGGCTGGTGGTGGCGCTGGCCTGCGCCGGACAGTTCCTGGTCGTGCTCGATGTGTCGGTGGTGAACGTCGCCCTGCCCTCGATGCGCACGGACCTCGGGCTGAGCGCCTCGGGCCTGCAGTGGGTGGTGAACGCGTACGCCATCGCCTTCGCCGGGTTCATGCTGCTCGGCGGGCGGGCCGGGGACCTGTACGGCCGCAAGCGCATGTTCCTGGTCGGGCTCGGCCTGTTCACGCTGGCTTCGCTGGGCGGCGGGCTCGCCCAGGAGGGCTGGCAGCTGCTGCTCGCGCGGGCCGTGCAGGGGCTGGGCGCGGCGGTGCTGGCGCCCTCGACGCTGACCCTGCTGACGGCGGCGGTGCCCGAGGGCCCGGCCCGGGCGCGGGCGATCGCGACCTGGACGGCGGTGGGCGCGGGCGGCGGGGCCGCGGGCGGCCTGGTCGGCGGAGCGCTGGTGGACACGCTGTCCTGGCGCTGGGTGCTGCTGATCAACGTGCCCGTCGGCGCGGTGGTGCTGGCCGGCTCGCTGACGTGGCTCACGGAGAGCCGCGCGGGGGAGCGGCGGCGGCTCGACCTGCCGGGCGCGCTGCTGGTGACGGCGGGTCTGGCGACGCTGGCCTACGGCATCTCGCAGACCGAGGCCGAGGGGTGGACGGCGGCGGCCACGCTGGTGCCGCTGGCCGCCGGACTCGCCCTGGTCGGGCTGTTCCTCGCCGTCGAGGCCCGCACCGCGGCCCCGCTGATGCCGCTCGGACTGTTCCGGCTGCGCTCGGTCGCGTCGGCCAACACGGCGATGTTCCTGAGCGGTTCGGCGATGTTCTGCATGTGGTTCTTCATGACGCTGTACGCGCAGAACGTGCTCGGCTACTCGCCGCTGGGCGCCGGACTCGCGCTGGTGCCCAGCTCCCTGGCGGTGGTGCTCGGCTCCAAGCTCGCCCCCCGCTACCTGCCGACGCTGGGCGCACGCAACGTGGCCGTGCTGGGGGCGCTGGTGGCGGCCGCCGGGTTCGCGTGGCAGTCGACGATGAGCGCCCACGGCGCGTATCTCACCTCCATCATGGTCCCCGGGATCCTCATGATGCTGGGCGCCGGACTCTCGGCGACGCCGCTGGCCGCGCTCGCCACCTCGGGGGCGACCCCCTCGGACGCCGGACTGGTGTCCGGTCTGGTCAACACCTCGCGCACGATGGGCGGTTCGCTCGGGCTCGCGGTCATGTCGACGATCGCCGCGTCGCGCACCGCCCGCACCGGAGACGGTGTCGGGGCCGAGGCGCTGACCGAGGGGTACGCGCTGGCGTTCCGTGCCGGGACCGGGGTGCTGCTGGGCGGGGCGGTGCTCATGCTGCTGTGGCTGCCGCGGAAGATTTCTCCGAGTTCCGCGCACTGAGGCAACGGTCCGGGCGGCCCGTGGACTCCTTTTGACATCAAGGAGGTGCCCATGGGGGATCGGAAGCAGGCTCGGGACGAGGAGTTCCAGAGCTTCATGATCGGTCGCTGGCCGCGGCTGATGCGTACGGCATTTCTCCTCACGGGGGAGCAGCACGCCGCGGAGGACCTGGTCCAGTCGACGCTCGAACAGGTCTATGTGCACTGGCGCAAGGTCGCCTCGGCCGACGATCCGGAGGCCTACGTACGGCGCGTGATGATCAACGCGCATGCGCGCAGGCACAGAAGACGGCTCAAGGAGTTCCTGGCGCCGAAGGACGACACGGGCCTGGTGCACGAGGTGCCCGAGACGGGCGACCGGATCGCACAGGCCGACGACCGCAGTGCCCTGCTCAAGGCGCTCGTCCAGCTGCCCGTGCGGCAGCGCGAGGCGGTGGTCCTGCGCTACTGGGAGGACCTGACGGAGACCCAGACGGCGGAGGCCATGGGCTGCTCGGTCGGGACGGTCAAGAGCAACGCGGCCAAGGGCATCGCGAAACTGCGTGCCCTGCCGGGACTGGTGGAGACGGTGACGCAGGGAGGGCGGAAGTGATGAGCGCGGACCGGGAGATGCACGACATGACGCAGACGGACATCGCCTTCCTCCTCGCGGACGCCGCGGACGGGGTCGAGATCGGCACGGCGCCGGTGCACGCGGTGCTGCGTGGCGGCCGTCGGCGCAGGGCCCGGCGGTGGGCGGTGGCGTCGGCCACGGCGGTGGTGGTGGCCGGGACGACGGGCGCCCTGGCGGTGACGGGGCTACCGGGCGGCGGCCATGCGGACCGGCAGGCGAACGTGGCGAAGCCGCCGGCCTCGGCCGAGGCACGGCACGTGTACGAGCCGCAGCGGACCGAGCTGGCGCGGGGGACCTACCGGGGCAAGGAGTGGCACGCCGCCGTCCAGGTGTGGGGAGCACCGCGCGACGAGGCCGAGGCGGACCGGCAGTTCGACGCCATGGCCGAGCTGGGCATCCAGCCGGCGGAAGCGCGCAAGCCCGCCGACCTGATCGGCCGGATCTCGTACTTCGCGACCCGCGGCTGGGGCGAGCACCGGCCGCAGCAGGTGATGTTCAACTCGGTCGAGAAGTTCGAGCGGTTCTCCGGCACGGACATGGAGGCCGCTGCGACCCGCCTCGGCTACACCGGCGAGAGCTCCGGCCGGCTGGTGATCGGCATGGTCGCCAGGACCGCCCGGCAGGTCACCTGCCACTGGAAGGACGGTACGACGGCCGTGGCCGAGCGGGCCGAGGGCTTCTCCGCCCACGACACGGGATCGGCGATCCGCTCGGTGGACGGTTTCAAGGGGGCCAACTGGTTCACGTGCGTGGCACCGGAAGGAACGTCCTACGACTCGGCGGAGGTGACGAAGTAGCGGCCCCGGGAGGCCACCGCGGGGTCACAGCCACCCCTGCTGCCGGGCCTCCCGCACCGCCTCCGCCCGGTTGCGCGTACCCGTCTTGCCGATGGCGGACGACAGGTAGTTGCGGACCGTCGACTCGGACAGATGGAGCCGGCCGGCGACGTCGGCGACCGTCGCCCCGTCCGCCGACGCCTTCAGCACGTCGCACTCCCGGGCGGTCAGCGGATTCGGTCCGGCGCTGAGCGCCGCCGCGGCGAGCGCCGGATCGACCACCGTCTCCCCGGTGAGCACCCGCCGGATCGCCGCGGCCAGCTCCTCCACCGGCCCGTCCTTGACGAGGAACCCGGCGGCTCCGGCCTCCATGGCCCGGCGCAGATAGCCGGGCCGCCCGAAGGTGGTCAGGATCAGCACCCGGCAGTCCGGCGCCTGCTCCCGCAGTTCGGCAGCCGCGTCCAGGCCGCTGATGCCCGGGAGTTCGATGTCCAGCAGCGCCACGTCCGGACGGTGCAGCAGGGCGGCCGGAACGATCGCGTCGCCGGTCGAGACCTGGGCGATCACCTCGATGTCGTCCTCCATACCGAGCAGCAGGGCGAGGGCACCGCGCATCATGCCCTGGTCCTCGGCGAGCAGGACTCGGATGTTCGTCACGGCCCAAGCGTAGCCAAGAGCGGTCCCGTCAAAGGCTCCTCGTTGTTCGGCTCCATCGGCTCCTTCTTCGAGGGCGTGACGACCTCCAGCGACGACGCGAGCCGGGCGGTCAGCCCGCCCTGGACGCCGTAGCCGCCACGGCCGCAGCCGGCTGCGCCGGCTGCGCCGGCTCCACGGGCAGGCCGGCCGTGACCGTGAAGCCGCCGCGCGGCGACGGGCCGGCCGTGAGGGAGCCGCCCGCCGCCGCGAGGCGTTCGGTCAGCCCCTTCAGGCCGGTGCCGCCGATGCCCTCGCGGGGCCGGCCGACCGCCGTGCCGGTGCCGTTGTCGGTGACGGTGAGCCGCGCCTGTTCGGTGGTGCTCTCGACGGTGATCTCGCAGCGAGTGGCGTCGCTGTGCCGCACGACGTTGGTGACCGCCTCGCGCACCACCCAGCCGAGCAGCGCCTCGGTCTGCGGGGCCAGCGGCGTCCCGGACTGGCGTACCACCGGCTCCACGCTCGCCGCGGACAGCGCCGAGCGGGCCCGGGTCAGCTCGGTGGCCAGGCTGCCCTCGCGGTAGCCGGTCACCGCCTCGCGGATCTCGGTGAGGGCCTGCCGTCCCACCGACTCGATGTCACCGATCTGCGTGAGTGCCGCGTCCATGTCGCGCGGGGCCAGCCGCCGGGCCGCCTCCGACTTCACCACGATCACCGACAGGGTGTGTCCGAGGAGGTCGTGCAGGTCGCGGGAGAAGCGCAGCCGCTCCTTCTCCACCGCGCGCCGGGCCAGTTCCTCCCGGGCGGCGCGCAGCTCGCGCACGGCCTCGGACAGGCCGAGGATCGCGGCGGTCACCATGCTGGACAGGAAGGTCGCGTAGCCGATGTTCGACGCGTCCCCCCAGCCGTCGCGGACGCCGGAGACGGCCCCCGCGTACACCGAGAGCAGCACGCCGGTGCGGCCCAGCCAGGGGCCGCGCAGGGTGGCGCCGGTCGCGAGGCCCAGCAGCGGGAAGAACATCAGCCAGTTGCCGCCGTACCCGATGGCCAGGCCCGTGGTCAGCAGGGCCATCAGGAGCAGCGCCACCCGCGTGGAGAGCGCCTCGCGCTTGGCGCGGTCGAAGGCGCGGAAGGTGATGTAGACGTACAGGGAGTTGAAGGCCAGCAGGCCCAGGGCGCCGATCCACGGGTCGGGGGTCCTGCCCTGGAGCAGGTTGGAGAAGGCCCCCATGCCCATCAGCAGCCAGGGCAGCAGGGTGAAGCCCGTGGGCGGCGGGCCCGGGTGGTCGACGGCCGGTGCCTTCCCGTTCTTCCCGGCGGCCCGCTGTGCGACCTTGAAGGCCTCCATGTCCGCCTGCCAGCGGGCCCGCGCCTCGCGCATGCACCGGATGCGCCTTCTCGTCTCCGTCCACCACGACATGTTCCTGTTCCCCCGATCAGATGGTGCCCGCCCCACGGCGGTGCGGCAGCACAGCGTACGAACCGGACGCCGGCAGCCGGATGGTCAGCATGATGATCGCACCGGAGGCGGGCCGAAGCCCTCCATGACCGGGGCGCCCGGCCGGGCCGCGGTCCCGCCGCTCGTGACGTCCGTGCCGGTGCGTGCGGAGCGCGCACGGCGCCGTGCCGCCCGGCCGTCCCCGTGCGGAACCCGGCGCGCTGCGTCTGTGCCATGCCTACGACGGTAGGAGGCCGGGCGCCGCCCCGGCAGATGCGGATGTCCGCACTCGGGCGGTACAAATGTCACACCCCCACCATCTGACGCGACGTCAGGAGCCTTCACAACTGCGGAACGCTGGGCTATACAGGGGGCGCCGGACTGGAACGCGTTCTAGATCCGACCCGTGGACGACCTCGGTGCGGCCGACGGTGCGGACGTCCGCACCGAGGTCTTGAGACCCGTCAGGAGCCCCATGCCCATCGACGCAGCCAAGGCCCTCGCCGCCGAGCCCCGGACCGGCGAGATCACCTGGAGCACCAAGGACGTCCAGCTCTACCACCTCGGCATCGGCGCCGGCGCCAACCCGGACAAGAGCAGCCCCGCCACCGATCCCGACGAGCTGCGCTACACCCTGGAGTCCCGGCTGCACGTCCTGCCGAGCTTCGCCACCGTCGCGGGCTCCGGCTCGCCGGGCGTGATCAGGGGGCTGTCCCTGCCCGGTGTGGAGGTCGAACTGGCCAAGGTCCTGCACGGCGGGCAGACGGTGGAGATCCACCGCCCCATCCCGGCAGAGGGCACGGCGACCGTGACCCGTGGGCTCGCCGCCCTCTACGACAAGGGCAAGGCCGCCATCCTGGTCCTGCGCACCGAGGTCGCCGACGCCGACGGCCCTCTGTGGACCGACGACTCCCAGATCTTCGTACGCGGCGAGGGCGGCTTCGGCGGCGACCGGGGCCCGTCCAGCCGCCTCGACGCGCCCGCCGGCGAACCCGACCGGATCGTCGAACGCCCGGTGCGCGAGGACCAGGCCCTGCTCTACCGCCTCTCCGGCGACTGGAACCCGCTGCACGCCGACCCCGAGTTCGCCGGACTCGCCGGGTTCGACAAGCCCATCCTGCACGGGCTGTGCACCTACGGCATCACGCTGAAGGCGGTCGTGGACACGCTGCTCGGCGGCGATGTGACCCGGGTCCGCTCCTACACCACGCGCTTCGCCGGGGTGATGTTCCCGGGCGAGACCCTGCGCATCCGCATGTGGCGGCAGGAGGGCAGCGTCAGGGTGGCCGTGAGCGCCGTGGAGCGGGACGACGCGCCGGTCCTCGCCGACACCATCGTCCGACACTCCTGAGCCAACCCACCCCCGAGGGGAGCCGCACCATGCGCGCAGCCGTACTGCACGAGATCGGCCAGGACAAGCTGGAGGTCCTCGAGGACATCGAGGCGGTGGGCTTCGGGCCCGGCAAGGTGAGGGTCCGGGTGCGGGCCACCGGGCTGTGCCACTCGGACCTGTCCGCCATGAGCGGGGTGCTGCCGCAGCCGGCCCCCTTCGTGCCGGGCCACGAGGGCGCGGGCGAGATCCTCGAAGTCGGCGACGGCGTACGTCACCTGAAGCCGGGCGACCGGGTCGTCCTGTGCTGGCTGCCCGCCTGCGGCGCCTGTCCCGCCTGCCGGCGCGGCCAGACCCAGCTGTGCCTGGCCGGGTTCATGAACGCGGGCACCCCCAACTTCAAGCGCCCCGGCGGCGACGTCTTCGGCTTCGCCGGCACCGGCACCTTCGCCGAGGAGGTCGTCGTGGACGCGGGCTGCGCGGTGCCGATCCCCGAGGACGTGCCCTTCGACATCGCCGCCCTGATCGGCTGCGGGGTGACGACGGGCCTGGGTGCCGCCCTCAACACCGCGGACGTCCGGGCCGGTTCCTCGGTCGCCGTCATCGGGTGCGGGGGCGTCGGCATCTCGGCCGTGCAGGGGGCCCGGCTCAAGGGTGCCGCCGAGATCGTCGCCGTCGACCCGGTCGCCTCGCGGCGCGAGTCCGCGCTGCGGTTCGGCGCCACGAAGGCCGTGTCGCCGGAGGAGCTGGCCGACGTCAGGCAGAAGGTCACCGGCGGCGAGGGCTTCGACTACGTCTTCGAGGTCGTCGGCCGGTCCGCCACCGCCCGCACCGCCTACGAGAACACCCGGCGCGGCGGCACCCTGGTCGTGGTCGGCGCGGGCGCCATGGACGACTTCCTGCAGCTCAACATGTTCGAGCTGTTCTTCGACGAGAAGCGGATCCTGCCGTCCATGTACGGCGGCGGGGACGTCCTCAGCTCCTACGAGCGCACCATCGCCCTGTGGCGGGCGGGCCGCGTCGACCTGGAGGGCCTGATCACCCACCGGGTGCTGCTGGCGGAGATCAACGAGGCACTGGACCAGATGCGTACCGGGACCGCCCTGCGTACGTGCATCGAGATCTGAGGACCTGACCGATGTCACTGCCACTTGAAGGGCTGTCCGCCGTCGTCACCGGCGCCGGGCGCGGCCTCGGCCGGGCCGAGGCCCTCGAACTCGCCCGGCTCGGCGCGGCCGTCGTCGTCAACGACTACGGACAGCCGGGCCGCGACGGCTCCGGCGCGGCCTGCGCGGGCCCCGCCGAGGAGGCCGCCGCCGAGATCCACGCGAGCGGCGGCCGGGCTCTCGCGCACACCGGCGACGTCGCCGACCTCGGGCAGGCCCGTGACCTGGTCGACCTGGCGATCGCCGAGTTCGGCAAGCTGGACGTCCTCGTCAACAACGCGGGCATCCTGCGCGACCGCATGGTCTTCTCCATGTCCGAGGACGAGTGGGACTCGGTGATCCGCGTCCACCTCAAGGGACACTTCAACACCACCCGCTTCGCGGCCGCACACTGGCGCGAGCGGTCCAAGGCGGCCGGGGCACCGGTGTACGGGCGGATCGTGAACACCTCCTCGGAGGCGTTCCTCGCCGGTTCCGCGGGGCAGCCCAACTACGCGGCGGCCAAGGGCGGAATCGTCGGCCTGACCACCTCCACCGCGCTCGCCCTCGCCAAGTACGGCGTCACGGCCAACGCGATCTGCCCGCGGGCCCGCACCCGGATGACGGAGGACGTCTTCGCGGGCCTGGCCCGGCCCGGGGACGGCCTCGACCCGCTCGCCCCCGAGCATGTCGCCCCGCTCGTCGGCTATCTGGCCTCGCCCGCCGCGGCCGGGGTCAACGGCCAGCTGCTCGTCGTCCACGGCGGCATGGTCGCCGTCATGGAACGGCCCCGGGTGCAGGCGAAGTTCGACAGCAAGCAGGAGACGTTCACCTACGACGAACTCGACGCGCTGCTCACCCCGCACTACGCGGACCGGCAGCCGGGGGAGACGTTCGCCGCGGCGGAGGTACTCGGCCTCAAGCGCGGGTGAGGGAACCCTGAAGCGGAGCTGGGGCGAATCCTGAAGCGCGGCTGAGGAGAACCCTGGAGCGCGGCTGAGGGGAACACCGGAGCGCGGCTGAGGGGAGTTCTCGAACGCGGATGCAGGCAACCCCGGGCGCGGGCGCCGACGCGGGCGAAAAGAAGGAGGGGCTCTCCGTCCGGTGACGGAAAGCCCCTCTTCTCTCTTACGGTCAGGCAGCCGCCTCTGCGCTCTCCTCGGCCGGCTTGCGGTGCCGGCCGTGCGCAGTCGTCTCTCCGTCCTGGGCCGCGATCGGGCCCCGGTGCCGGCCGTGGCCGACAGCCTTCTGAGAGTCGGCAGACAGCTGCTCCGTCGTGCTGGTGTCGCTCATCGGAAGTATTCACCCCGTCAACATGATCTCTTACAGCCGGGCGAGTGTAACCGGCGCACCTCGGGCCGGATCCAGGCGGCCACGCCGACCGGTGCTACTTCGTTACAAGTCGTCCGAGCGGTGCCTGTTGCAGCGGTACAGGCCGGGCCGCGACCGGCTCCGGAGGTTCCGGTTCCGCCGCCGGGCGGGACACTCCGGGCACCCCGGCCCCGGAGCCGACCCGGGCCGGATCCCCGAGGCCCGCGTCCTTGGGTCCCGGCATCTCCTGCCCGGGCGCCGCCAGTTCCGCCACGCCGCACCGGACCTCCCCCGTGGCGTACGGCAGTCGCAGCACCGCGTCCCGCGTCCACAGCCCGGACCCGGTCAGCCACCCGTCGGGCGCAGCCAGATGACACACCCTCCGCTCGGCGGGCCGCCAGATGCCGACCCAGCTGCCGACCGGCCCGTCGATGCGCAGCGCCACCGCACAGTTCTCCGGCATCAGCACCTGCCCCGGCTGGATCGCGAACGGCGTCACCGCACAGTCCGGGATGCGCAGGCACTCCGGGAAGCGCACCGGCAGCGTGCTGCCCAGGACCCCCCAGCCCAATCGTTCCTGCCCCGGGGAGGGGGCGTCGGAGGAGAGCAGCAGCAGTCCGCTGTCCGGGTCGGCGAGCAGCAGCCGATCGTCGCTGCCGTCCGCGATCTGCAGCAGGGGAGAGATCTCGCCGCCGCGCTCCAGGTCCACCACGACCGCCTTGGTGCGTCCGCCCAGTTCCCGGTCCAGCGCCAGCATCCGCCCGGTGTGGTCCAGCCAGACCCCGCCCGAGCAGTGCCCCGGGACCTCGGCCAGCTGCTCGGGCCCGAAGGCGCCGCCCGCCACCAGCCACACCGCCGTGGAGCGCGGACCGACGGCGAGGGCGTAGGCGGACGCGCCGCCCGGCGCCGGCGGGAGCAGAGCGAGCCGGGTGCCGGGCTCCGGGGACTCCACCGCGCCCAGCGGCAGCTCGCCGGTGCCGGGGCCGGTCGGGTAGAGCAGGGAGAAGGCGTGCCGCCGTTCGACGAGCCGGTGGATCAGCACCCGCCCGTCCGCCATCGGCTGCACCTCGGTGCCGGGCTCCTCCGGCTGGTTGCCGGGCAGCGGGACCGCGTACGGCTCCGGGCCGTCCAGGGTCCAGCGCTCCGGGAACAAGGAGTCGCCGTCCCGCGCGAGGCGGGCCGCGTACGCGCCGCCCGCCGTGATGGCGCATCCCGCCCGGGGCACACCGTCGTCCGCACCGGACGCCCCGGTGGAAGGGGGTTCGATCGCACAGGCCGTCATCGTTCGGTCACCTCCTGCGACGAAGCTAGTTTTCGCACGCACAGACGTGGGACCGGCTGACCCGGGCTTCACACATACGGGTGTTGCAGAACCGATTCGCCTGAGGGAACGGAGACGCATGTGCTGAGCTGGGCCGCGCGGGAGCAGAGCGGTACAGCCCCGCAGAACGGACAGGTAGCCTTTTCCCCGTGCCCCGTCTGTCTGAAGTCATCGCCGCGCTGGAGACCCTGTGGCCCGCCGAGCGGGCCGAGTCCTGGGACGCGGTCGGCACGGTCGTGGGCGACCCCGGCCAGGAGGTCACCCGGGTCCTGTTCGCCGTGGACCCCGTCCAGGAGATCGTCGACGAAGCGGTGAAGCTCGGCGCCGACCTGCTGGTCACCCACCACCCGCTCTACCTGCGCGGTACGACCACGGTCGCGGCCACGCACTTCAAGGGCCGGGTCGTGCACACGCTCATCAAGAACGACATCGCGCTGCACGTCGCCCACACCAACGCCGACACGGCCGACCCGGGCGTCTCCGACGCCCTCGCCGGGGCGCTGGACCTGAGGGTCGTACGCCCCCTCGTGCCGGACCCGGCCGACCCCGAAGGCCGCCGCGGCCTGGGTCGCATCTGCGAGCTGGACCATCCGCTGAGCCTCGCCGAGCTGGCCGCCCGGGCCGCCGAGCGGCTGCCCGCCACCGCGCAGGGCATCCGGGTGGCCGGCGACCCCGGGGCGGTCATCCGCACGATCGCCGTCAGCGGCGGCTCCGGCGACAGCCTCTTCGACCAGGTCCGCGCGGCCGGCGTCGACGCCTTCCTCACCGCGGACCTGCGCCACCACCCGGCCTCCGAGGCCGTCGCCCACAGTCCTCTCGCGCTGCTCGACGCGGCGCACTGGGCCACCGAGTGGCCCTGGTGCGAGCTGGCCGCAGCCCAGCTCGACGAGATCTCCGACCGTCACGGCTGGGACCTCAGGGTCCATGTCTCCAAGACGGTCACCGACCCCTGGACCGCCCACGCGGCGTCCTCCGTCCTCACCCACCCGTCGCCCACCACCGCCCTTCCCACGAGCGCTTCGAGCGCCTCTTCCGATACAACGGGAGCCCCCAACTGAACGCCGCGCCCGCCGACCAGATCCGACTCCTCGACGTCCAGTCCCTCGACGTCCGCCTGCAGCAGCTGGCGTACAAGCGGAAGTCCCTGCCCGAGCACGCCGAGATCGAGTCGCTGACCAAGGACCTGACGCAGCTGCGCGACCTCTTGGTCGCCGCGCAGACCGAGGAGAGCGACTGCGCCCGTGAGCAGACCAAGGCCGAGCAGGACGTGGACCAGGTGCGCCAGCGCGCCGCCCGCGACCAGCAGCGCCTGGACTCCGGCGCGGTCACCTCGCCGAAGGACCTGTCCAACCTCCAGCACGAGATCGCCTCGCTCGCCAAGCGGCAGGGCGACCTGGAGGACGTCGTCCTGGAGGTCATGGAGCGCCGCGAGGCCGCGCAGGAGCGGGCCCGTGAGCTGACCGAGCGGGTCGCCTCCGTCCAGGCGAAGATCGACGACGCGGGCAGCCGCCGGGACGCCGCGTTCGAGGAGATCGACGGCGAGGCCGCCACGGTGACCAAGGAGCGCGAGGTCATCGCCGGCACCGTTCCCGCGGACCTGCTCAAGCTGTACGACAAACTGCGCCAGCAGCAGGGCGGCATCGGCGCGGCCAAGCTGTACGCCCGCACCTGCCAGGGTTGCCGCCAGGAGCTGGCGATCACCGAGCTGAGCGAGATCCGCGCGGCGGCGCCGGACACGGTGGTCCGCTGCGAGAACTGCCGCCGCATCCTGGTGCGCACGGCCGAGTCGGGTCTGTAGGGAGCCTGCGCGGTGCGGGAGTTCATCGTCGAGGCCGACGGCGGGTCGCGGGGCAACCCGGGGCCCGCGGGCTACGGGGCCGTGGTCAGCGACGCGGCGACGGGGGAGGTCCTGGCCGAGGCCGCCGAGTACATCGGCGTCGCCACGAACAACGTGGCCGAGTACCGGGGCCTGCTGGCCGGCCTGCGCGCGGCGCACGCCCTCGACCCCACCGCGAGGGTCGGCGTCCGGATGGACTCCAAGCTCGCCGTCGAGCAGATGTCGGGCCGCTGGAAGATCAAGCACCCCGACCTGAAGCCGCTCGCGACCGAGGCGCGCCGGATCTTCCCGCCGGAGCGCATCACCTACGAGTGGATCCCGCGGGAACGCAACAAGCACGCCGACCGCCTGGCCAACGAGGCGATGGACGCGGGGGCGAAGGGCGAGCAGTGGACCCCGTCCGGGTCCCGCGCCGCCCTGGACACCCCAGCGGCCGCCCCGGAGCCGCCGGGCCCACCGGGCGACGCGACAGCAGGCGCGGCAAAGGCCCGAGCGGCCCTGACCCGCACCAGAACACCCGCCACGGCCGATACGTCTGCCGCTAGGGCCGATACGTCTGCCGCCACGGCCGGCGCGCCCGCCGCTGCGGCTGACGCGTCAGGTGCAGCCGCAGCAGCCGCTTCGGCCGAGGCAGCCGGTTCAGCCGAGGCAGCCGCTCCGGCCGACGCGGCCGAGGGCAGCCGTGCCGCTGGGGCGCCGGGGGTCCCGCCGCTCGACCGAAGCCGTGAGCGGGCGACGGCGGACGCGGCGGCCCTTTCCTGTGAGCAGCGCTCCACGGCCCCGGCCCCCGGCGATCAGTCCCCTGCCGGCAGCCGAGGGGGACACCCGGCCACCTCCGGCGAGCAACGGCCCGGCTGGAGCGCCGCCCCCGACATGGGCGCCCCCGCCACCTTCGTCCTCCTCCGCCACGGCGAAACCCCCCTCACCCCCCAGAAGCGCTTCTCCGGCAGCGGCGGCACCGACCCCTCCCTCTCCGACGCCGGTCGCGAGCAGGCCCGCCGTGTCGCCGAGGCACTCGCCAGGCGCGGCACGATCCAGGCGATCCTCGCCTCCCCGCTCGCCCGCACCCGGGAGACCGCCGGCATCGTGGCCGCCCGTCTGGGCCTGGACGTGACGGTCGAGGACGGCCTGCGCGAGACGGACTTCGGCGCCTGGGAGGGCCTCACCTTCGGCGAGGTCCGTGAGCGCCACCCGGACGACCTGAACGTCTGGCTCGCCGACCCTCAGGCCCACCCCACCGGCGGCGGCGAGAGCTTCGCGGAGACCGGCACCCGGATGGAGGCCACCCGTCGCAGGCTGGTCGCGGCGTACGCCGGCCGCACGGTCCTGCTGGTCACGCACGTCACCCCGATCAAGACCCTCGTGCGGCTGGCCCTCGGCGCTCCGCCCGAGTCGATGTTCCGCATGGAACTGTCCGCCGCCTCCCTGTCGGCGGTGGCGTACTACGCGGACGGCAACGCGAGCGTGCGGCTCTTCAACGACACGTCCCACCTGCGTCCCTGAGTCCCGCGGCGCCCCGCGCCAGCTCCTCGACGCGGGCCCAGTCCCCGGCGGCCACCGCGTCCGCCGGGGCCATCCAACTGCCGCCCACGCAGCCGACGTTGGGCAGGGAGAGGTACTCCGGCGCGGTCACCGGACCGATGCCGCCGGTCGGGCAGAAGCGGGCCTGCGGCAGCGGGCCGGCCAGCGACTTCAGGTAGGCCGTGCCGCCCGCCGCCTGCGCCGGGAAGAACTTCATCTCCCTCACCCCGCGCTCCAGCAGTGCGACGACCTCCGAGGTGGTCGACACGCCGGGCAGGAACGGCACCCCGGACCCGCGCATCGCCTCCAGCAGGGCGACCGTCCACCCCGGACTGACCAGGAACCGCGCCCCGGCCGCCACGCACCGCGCCACCTGCTCCGGCGTGATGACCGTGCCCGCCCCGACCACGGCGTCCGGCACCTCGTCGGCGATCGCCCGGATCGCGTCCAGCGCGGCCGGGGTCCGGAGGGTCACCTCGATCGCGGGCAGCCCGCCGGCCACCAGGGCCCGCGCCAGCGGTACGGCGACGGCGGCGTCCGGCACGACCACCACGGGGACGACGGGTGCGAGATCCAGCACGGAGGCAGCCGAAGAGGAGGGCAGCGGCGAGGTCATGCCCTCATCGTGCCCACGAACAGCACTATGCGCAAAGGTCATTGCGCATGCTGCAATGAGTTGGCCGACGGCCCCGGTCGATGGCCTCCCGGAGGCAGGCGAGGCAGGCGACGGCCTCCCGAGGCAGGCGACGGCCTCCCGAGGTAGGCGATGGCCTCCCGACGCAGGCGACGGCCGCTCGGAAGGCCTGCCTGCCGGCCTCCGGCCCGTCATCCGATCCCTTCGGAAGGCCTGTCGACCGGCCTCCGCCCGTCAGCCGGCCCCTAGTGGATCTCCTCCACCAGCACGTCCAGCGCCCACGGCTTCCCCGCCTTCCCGGGCGCCTGCGTCTCCACCTCGTACCCGAGGTCCCGCAGCGCGTCCACCAGCGCGGCCGGGTCCTGGGGAGCGGCCCCGGCCGACAGCAGGCTCCGTACGATCCGGCCCTTCGTCGCCTTGTTGAAGTGGCTGACGACCTTCCGCGTCGGCGCGTGCAGCACCCGTACGGTCGCCGTCCGCCCGGCGACCTCGCCCTTCGGCTTCCAGGCCGCCGCATAGGCAGCCGAGCGCAGGTCCAGCACCAGTGCGTCGCCCGCCGCCTCGGGCAGCACCTCGGCCATCGGCGCACGCCAGTGACCGGCCAGCGCTCCGAGCCCCGGCAGCTTCACGCCCATCGAGCAGCGGTAGGAGGGGATCCGGTCCGTCACCCGCACCGCGCCCCACAGCCCGGAGAAGACCAGTAGCGAGCGCGCGGCGCGCTTCTTCGCGGCCGCGTCCAGCGAGGCCAGGCCGAGCGCGTCGTACAGGACACCGGTGTAGATCTCCCCGGCGGGGCGGGCACCGGCCGTGCGCAGTCCGGCGTTCTTCGCGATCTCGCCGCGCAGTCCCTCGCTCAGCCCGAGCACCTCGCGCGCCTTCTCGTTCTGCTCGGGGTCCCCGGCGCACAGCTCGACCAGCTCCCCGAGGACGGCCTCCCGCGCGCCGGTCAGCCCCGGCAGGGACAGCGACTCCGGCTTCAGCGGGGCGCCACGGCCCGAGGACGCCTTGCCTTCCGAGGGCGGCAGCAGGACAAGCACACGTACTCCTTACGTAGACCTCCGCGCAAGGGTACGGCTTTCGCCGTGACCGCCCGGGGGCACCGCCCCGGACCCCCGTTCGGCCGGAACGGCCCCGTCCGCGAAGGCCGGACGGGCCGCTTTGTGCCTACGCTCGGTGGTATGCCCCGCCGCCCCATCCGCGTGACCGGCGCCCCCGAGGCCCCTCTGAGGGTCGCCCTCGCCGCGCTCCGCGACGGCCTCGGCATCCCGGAGAGCTTCCCGGCCGGGGTCCGGGAGGAGGCGGAGCGCGCGGCCAAGGCGCCCGCCCTGCCGTCGCACGACGCCACGGACATCCCCTTCTTCACCGTCGACCCGCCCGCCTCCGACGACCTCGACCAGGCGATGCACCTGTCCCGGCGGGGCACCGGCTACCGGGTCCGGTACGCCATCGCCGACGTCGCCGCGTTCGTCGCACCCGGCGGCGCCCTGGACGCGGAGGCGCACCGGCGGGTGAACACGCTCTACTTCCCGGACCGGCAGATCCCGCTGCACCCCGCCGTGCTCGGCGAGGGCGCCGCGAGCCTGCTGCCCGGACAGCCGCGGCCGTCCGTGCTGTGGACCCTCGACCTGGACGCGGAGGGCCGTACCGTCGCCGTCGACGTGCGCCGGGCCCTGGTCCGCAGCCGGGCGAAGCTCGACTACGCCGGTGTGCAGCGCCGGATCGACGACGGGACGGCCGAGGAACCGGTCGCGCTGCTCGGCGAGATCGGCCGCGCCCGCGAGGCGCTGGAGGTGGAGCGCGGCGGCATCTCCCTCAACGTCCCCGAGCAGGAGATCACCGAACGGGACCACACCTACGAGCTGGCCTATCGCGCCCCGCTGCCCGCCGACGGCTGGAACGCCCAGATCTCCCTGCTCACCGGGATGGCCGCCGCCGACCTGATGCTGAGCGCCGGCAACGGCGTCCTGCGCACCCTCCCGGCCGCCCCCGACGGCGCGGTGGCCCGGCTGCGCCGTACCGCGACGGCCCTGCACATCGAGTGGCCGCACCATGTGTCGTACGCGGCGCTGATCCGCACCCTCGACCCGCACCGACCCCGGCACGCGGCCTTCCTCCAGGAGTGCACGACCCTGCTGCGCGGCGCGGGCTACACGGTCTTCCGGGACGGGCAGCTGCCCGCGATCACCACGCACGCCGCCGTCGCCGCCCCCTACACCCACTGCACCGCCCCGCTGCGCCGCCTGGCCGACCGCTACGCCTGCGAGCTGTGCCTCGCGGCCGCGGCCGGCCACGCCCCGCCCGACTGGGTGCTCGCCGCGCTCGACGCCCTGCCCCGGCAGATGGCCGAGGGCAGCCGCCGCGCGGCCACCGTCGAGCGGGAGTGCATCGACCTGGTCGAGGCCGCCCTTCTGGAGGACCGGGTCGGAGACCTCTTCGAGGCCTGTGTGGTGGAGCTCTCGGACCACCAACCAGCCTCCGGAACCGTGCAGTTGGCGTCCCCGGCCGTCATCGGGCGGATCGAGGGCGAGCATCTGACGCTCGGGCAGCGCCTGCGGGTCCGGCTCACCCGGGCGGATCCGGGGACGGCGAAGGCCCTGTTCGTGCCCGCGTGAGGGCGCCCACGAGCGCCCGCGCGTCGTCGGCGTGCAGCCGGACCACCCCGACCTCACGGGGACGGCCGAGGAGCGGCACATGGGCGACGGGCGTGCGGAGTTCGAGCGTGACGGAGGTCTGCGAGCCCACCGCCAGGTCCAGTTCGCCCTCGGCGGGCCGGTGCGTGATCCGGGTCTCCCGGCGGACGGCGCGGAGCGCCTCCAGGGGTATGCGCAGGTCCACGTGGACCCCTTGGCGGACGCGCAGGGCGTCCGGGGTCAGGACGTGCGGGCGCACCACGCCGGCCGCGTGCAGGCCGACGACGAGCAGCACCGTGTAGACGTCCAGGGCCAGCACCACCCGGTGCGCCACGGGCCACTCGCGCAGCAGCACGGCCATGCCGAACGTCTCGACCGCGCACACGACGACCAGACCGGCCATCGTCGCTCCCTGGCCGCGCGCGTACCCGAACGCCCGCCCGCCGTCCGTGCCGTGGGTGCGCCGGGTCGCCCAGAGGGCGAGGCTCGTCCACAGCCGCGCCTCGTGCCGGACCAGGCCGCGGACGATCCTCATGGCCGCTCCCCGGTGAGGAGATGGAGGGCGCGGCGGACGGCCTCCGCCTGCGCGGGTGCGAAGTCGGCGTAGAACGCCCGCAGGAAGGCGTCGTGCTCGCCGACGTCCTCGGCCCGGAGCAACTCGGCGGGGATGCAGGCGGCCAGCGCCCGCGCGGCCCGCTCCACACCGGGGTCGCCCGTCTTCGCGTCCGCGAGCGCGTCGAGCAGCGCGTACGCCTCCTGCACCCGCGCCAGGACGTCCGGGTCGTCCAGGGCGCCGCGCAGCGCGGACAGCAGTCGCTCGCGGGCCTCGGGGGCGGCCGTGGTCTCGATCAGGGCGAGCATCTCGCGGTCCTTGGCGGCCATCGGGGAGCCCGTGTCGGGCAGCCCCGCGAGCAGGCGGGCCAGCTCGGGGGAGAGCGGTCCCCAGGCGGACGGCTCCCCGGCGGTGCCGGCCTCCAGGAGCGCCCGCAGCCGCTGCCGGCGCTCCCGGACCGCCGCCTCCTGCCGGGCGAGGTCCTCGTCCAGCTCGGTGAGCACCTCCGCCAGGTCCTTGCCGGCGTCGTCGGCGAGCACGTCCCGTACCTCGGCCAGGCCCACCCCCAGCTCGGTCAGGCGCCGGATCCGGGCGAGGACGACGGCGTGCCGCAGGGTGTAGTTCCGGTATCCGTTGGACAGCCGCTCGGGTTCGGGCAGCAGGCCCAGGTGGTGGTAGTGCCGTACCGCGCGCGTCGTGACGCCGACCGCGGCGGCGAGTTCTCCGATCCGCATGGGACCAGTACAGACGTTGACGTCGCGGCAGGGTCAAGCGGACGGCCGGACGGTGGCCAGGGGGGTGCCGAGCCAGCGCTCCAGGGCCCCGGGCAGTGCGCTGCCGTCGTCCCCGGTGTCCGCCGCCCAGGCCACGAACCCGTCCGGCCGTACGAACAGCGCGGCCAGACCCGGCCGGGCGGGGCAGGAGGTGGTCAGGACGTCCAGCCGGTCGCCGTACGCCTCGGCGCGGGCGCGCAGCCCGGCGTCGTCCGCGAGGTCGAGGAGGAGGGCCCGGCCGGTGTGCAGCCGGTCGCCGAGCCGGGTGCCGTCGGCCAGTACCAGGTCGGGGGCGCTGCGGCCGGTCAGCGGGTGGTCGCCGGGCAGGTCGTGGGTCTGCCAGACGCCGGAGATCTTCGTGACCAGGTAGGTGGTGCCGGTGGTGGTCAGCGCCATGTCCGTCACCACGCGGCGCAGGGCGCGGGCGTGCCGGTCGGGGCGCATCAGGGCGATCTGCGCGCGGGTCCAGTCGAGCACCCAGGCGCCGATCGGATGCCGTTCGGCGGTGTAGCTGTCGAGCAGGGACTCCGGCGCCCGGCCGGACACCACGGCGGCGAGCTTCCAGCCCAGGTTCATCGCGTCCCCGATGCCGAGGTTGAGCCCCTGTCCGCCGAACGGCGAGTGCACGTGCGCCGCGTCGCCCGCGAGCAGGACACGGCCCTTGCGGTAGTCGGTGGCCTGCCGGGCGTTGTCGGTGAACCGGGTCGCCGAGATCACCTTCGTGACGGCCACCTCCGGCACCTGCGACACCCGGCGCAGGCTCGCCTGGAGCTCCTCGGCGGTGACGGGTGCCGAGCGGTCGGCGGGCGGCCCGTCGAACTCCACGGTGAGGATGCGACCGGGGAAGGGCCCGTGGGCGTACGTCCCGACCTCGGTGGTGTTCCAGCCCTTGCCGAGCCGCTCGGCGCCGGTCAGCTCCACGACGGCCTGGTAGCCGGTGATCTCCGGGGCCGTACCGGGGAAGTCGAACCCGGCGAGCTTGCGGACCGTGCTGCGGCCGCCGTCGCAGCCGACCAGCCAGCCGGCCCGGATCTCCTCGGCGCCGCCGTCGCCGCCGAGGCGCACGGTCACCCCGTCACCGTCACCGTCACCGTCCCCGTCCGCGGCGAAACCGGTCAGCTCCACGCCCCGGCGCACCTCGACGCCCAGTTCCTCGGCGCGCTCGGCCAGGATCCGCTCCAACTCGGCCTGCGGCACGCCGAGTCCGGCCTCGGCGGCCGGGCCTACGTCCGACCAGGCGGGGTCGGAGCCGTCGAACAGATCGGGGTTCATCATGATCCCGGCGAAGTGCCCGGCGAACTTCGGCGGAATCCTGTGCCCGTTCCCGGCGGCGCGCATGCGCTCCCGTGCGGCCTCCCACACGACCGCCATGGCGGGCAGCAGCCCCCGCCGGTAGAAGGCCACCGCGCTCGGGATGTTGACCGCGCCCGCCTTGATCGTCCGGTCGATCTCGGTCAGCCGCTCCACGACCAGCACCCGGGCCCCGCCGAGCCGCAGCTCGCAGCCGAGGAACAGCCCCACCGGCCCGGCGCCGGCCACTACCACGTCGTAATCCGTCGTCGTCATGAGCATCACTATAGTCACTAAAAGTTTTGATCGGCTATAGTTTTCTCATGACGGATGACGGCGTGACGGGTGATGGCCTGGCGGGCGAAGGCGCGACGGCCGGCGGCCTGGCGGGTGAAGGTGTGACAGCCGGCCGTCCGGCGGGCGACGAAGAGGCGGCGCTCCCTCTGAGGGAGCGCAAGAAGCGGCAGACGAGGCAGCGGATCTCCGACGTGGCGACGGTGCTGTTCGTGGAGCGCGGCTTCGACAAGGTGACCGTCGCCGAGATCGCCCGGGCGGCCGGCGTCTCCACCATGACGGTCTTCAACTACTTCCCGCGCAAGGAGGACCTGTTCCTCGACCGCATCCCGGAGGCCGTCGAGGTCTTCAGTGAAGCGGTGCGCCGACGCGGCCCCGGCGAGACCCCGCTCGCCGCGCTGCGCCGCCTCGCCCTCGAACTCCTCGATGCACGGCACCCGTTGAGCGGCATCGCCGACCGCTTCCCGCCCTTCTGGCGGATCGTCCTCGACTCGCCCGGTCTGCGTGCCCGCGCCCGGGAAGGGGTCGAGGAGGTGGAGGCGGCGCTCGCCGCGGCCTTCGCCGATGCGGGGGTCGCGGCTCCGGACCTCCTCGCGGCCCTGACGGTCGCCGCCTATCGCTCGGTGTACGTCGCCTCCGCGCGCCGCCTGCTCGCGGGGGAGCGGGCGGAGGGGATCGCCGAGGATCACCGGGCCCGGATCGGGGCGGCCTTCGACGCGCTGGAGCGGACGCTGCTGCAGGAGGGCGGAGAGCGGACCCTTGACGGCTAACACTGTTAGCCGTACGGTCGTGGTTAACGGCGTTAGCCAGCAGGGCTGGTGACCAGGTCCGCCGGCCTCGGCGCCGCACGACCGCATCTCCCTCGGAGGCAGCCATGACCAGCGCGACCACCGTCACCCCGTCCCGCTCCACCGGCTCCACCCGCTCCACCGGCTCCACCCGCACCGCCGTCCGCCGCACGGCCTGGCTGGCGAGCGCCCTGTTCTGGTCGGCCTTCGCCGTGCTCGAAGGCGTCAACCACGGCTGGCTCGCGGGCGGGGCGGCCCTCCTCTTCCTCGTCCTGCCCGACCTCACCTTCCTCGTCGCCCTGGACGAGGCGCCCCGCATGGCCAAGGGGCAGCTGCCGCCGCGCGCGGTGCCGTACTACAACGCCATGCACCGCGCCCTGATCCCCTTCGCGCTGCTGCTCGTCTACGCCGTCGCCCCCTTCGCCTGGGCCCCCGCCTTCGCGGCCCTGTGCGGCTGGCTCGCCCACATCTCGTACGATCGCGCCTTCGGATACGGACTGCGCACGAAGGAGGGCTTCCAGCGTGGCTGAGCGCCTGACACCGAGGGCACGGGAGGTCGCCGCGGCCGCCCGCGCCCTCCTGGAGGAGTCCGGGGCCGCCGCCCTCACCATGCGCACCCTCGCCGACCGCCTCGGCATCAAGGCCCCCTCCCTCTACAAGCACTTCCCGGACAAGCACGCCGTCGAGGTCGAACTGACCGCACAGCTGCTCACCGAGACGGCCGAGACCCTGGAGGCCGCCGAGGCCGGCGCCCCCGGCAACCTGGACGTGCTCGCCGAGGCCTACCGTGCCTACGCCCTCGCCCACCCCCACCTGTACTGCCTGGGCACCGAACGCCCCCTGCCGCGCACCGAACTCCCCGTCGGCCTGGAGGACCGGGCCGCCCTGCCGCTGCTGCGGACGTGCGCCGGCGACCAGGACCTCGCCCGCGCCGTCTGGGCCTTCGCCCACGGCATGGTGATCCTGGAGATCCACGGCCGGTTTCCCGCAGACGCCGACCTGGACGCGGCATGGAAGCGGGGCCTGAAGGCGTTGCAGCGGTAGGAGAAGGCAGCACGGCGGCAGCAGCTGTGGCAAGACGGCAGCGCAGCAGCAGCGATAGCAGACGGCTGGGCGGCCGCAGCGGCAGGAGCAGGCGGTACGGCAGCAACAGCGGTGGCAGACAGCGCCGCATTGGCAGACAGCGGCGGCAGCCGGAGCCGGAGCAGCGGCGGCCGGCGGTACGGCAGTCGCAGCGGCGGCAGGCAGTGCGGCAGTCGCAGCGGCGGTAACGCCGTCCCGGCGGTGGCAGGCAGTACGGCAAGGGGGTGCACGATGGCGGAAGAGGCGCTGTGGACGCGGGCCAGGCTCGGACGTTGCGGACCCCCGCTCGACCTCCTGACCGCGAGCTTCCGCAGGCACGTCTACGCCCCGCACGCGCACGAGGAGTACACCGTGGGCGTGTGCGTCGGCGGCTGTGAGGTCATCGACTACCGGGGCGGCCACATCCGAACCGGCCCCGGCACGATCGTCGTCCTCGAACCCGGCGAGATGCACACCGGCGGACCCGGCACCACCACCGACGGCTACGCCTACCGCGCCCTGTACGCCGAGCCCTCCCTGCTGGCCGACGGCACCCTCGGCGGCCTCCCGCACTTCCGTGAACCCCTCCTGGACGACCCCGAACTGGCCGCCGCCCTCCGCCTGACCCACGCCGAACTCAGCGCCTGCCCCGATCCGCTGGAGGCTGAATCCCGCCTCCCCTGGCTGCTCACGGCCCTGGCCCACCGCCACTCCACGGCGAGACCGGTGTCCGACCACGTCCCGGGCGCGGCAGCGGTCGCCCTGACCGTCCGCGACCGCCTGGCCGACGAACTCACCGCCCCGCCCTCCCTCGCCCTGCTCGCGGCCGACCTGGGCCTGTCCCGCTACCAGCTCCTGCGGGCCTTCCGTACGACGATGGGGATACCCCCGTACGCCTGGCTCGCCCAGCACCGGGTGGCCCGGGCCCGCGGCCTCCTCGAAGCGGGCCTGCGCCCGGCCGAGGTGGCGGGCCTGGTGGGCTTCGCCGACCAGGCGCACCTGACGCGATGGTTCCGCAGGGTGCTCGGGGTGACCCCGGCGGCCTATCGCAACAGCGTTCAAGACAGCTGAGGAAGGGGCGGCCGAAACTCGCCGTATGACTGCACGCGGCTGGTTCCTGTTCTCCCTGATGGGAGTGGTCTGGGGCATCCCTTATCTGATGATCAAGGTGGCGGTGGACGCGGTGTCCCCGCCGGTGGTGGTGTTCACGCGCTGCGCGCTCGGCGCGGCCCTGCTGCTCCCCTTCGCCCTGCGCCAGGGCGGCCTCGCCGGGACCGTCCGGACCCACTGGCGCCCCATGCTGGCGTTCGCGGCCCTGGAGATCATGGGCCCCTGGTTCACCCTCACCGACGCCGAACGGCACCTGTCCAGTTCGACGGCGGGCCTGCTGATAGCGGGCGTACCGATCGTCGGACTCCTGGTCTCGCGCCTCTTCGTCCCGTCGGACGCGGAACACCTGGGAGCCCGCCGCGTCACGGGACTGATGCTGGGCCTGGCGGGCGTGACGGTCCTGACCCTCCCGCACCTGACCGGCGGCGACTCCCTCTCCCTGGCAGAGGTCCTGGTGACGGTCCTGGGTTACGCGACGGCGCCCCTGATAGCCGCACGCAGCCTGAAGAACGTCCCGTCCCTGCACCTCACGGCGGCATGCCTGACCCTGGCGGCCCTGGTCTACGCCCCCGCGGCGGCCCTGACCCGCCCGTCCTCCCTCCCGTCCCCCTCGGTCCTGGCGGCCCTGGCGGGCCTGGGGGTGATCTGCACGGCGGTGGCCTTCGTGGCGTTCCTGGAGCTGATCAAGGAGGCGGGCCCGACGCGGGCGACGGTGATCACCTACGTCAACCCGGCGGTGGCGGTGGCGGCGGGCGCCCTGTTCCTGGGCGAAGCGCTGACCGGCACCGTGCTGGCCGCCTTCGCCCTCATCCTGACGGGCTCGGTCCTGGCGACGGCGGCCTCCGGTCCGCGCCGGTCCACCCGCCCGGTACCATGGTCGACACGGCAGACGAGCCGGGCGGACGGCCGCGTGGAGTCCCCCTAGGGGGCTTCCCGAGGAACGTCCGGGCTCCACAGGGCAGGGTGGTGGCTAACGGCCACCCGGGGTGACCCGCGGGACAGTGCCACAGAAAGCAGACCGCCGGGGACCTCGGTCCTCGGTAAGGGTGAAACGGTGGTGTAAGAGACCACCAGTGCCCAGGGTGACCTGGGCAGCTAGGTAAACCCCACCCGGAGCAAGGTCAAGAGGAGCGCCGTAAGACGCGCTCTGCGCGGACGTTCGAGGGCTGCCCGCCCGAGTCCGCGGGTAGACCGCACGAGGCCGGCGGCAACGTCGGCCCTAGATGGATGGCCGTCGCCGAGGGGCCCGCGAGGACCCCTCGGAACAGAACCCGGCGTACAGCCCGACTCGTCTGCCTCCTCCTGCGCGGGAGGAGAGGCTTCACCCTCCGGCTCACGACGATGGTCCGAGCGGCCGGTCCCGCACCCTCTTCAGGTGTTGCTCGAAGACCTCCCGCGCCTGCGGTGTCAGTGTGCGCAGTGCCACCAGGGCCGTGATCACGACGTCGCACAGTTCGGACTCGACGTCCTCCCACGCATGCGTGACCCCCTTGCGCGGGTTCTGGCCGGTCGCGCCGATCACCGCCTCGGCGACCTCGCCGACCTCCTCCGAGAGTTTGAGGATGCGCAGCAGCACGCCCTCCTGCCCGGCGTGCCTGCGCGTCTCCTCCAGGCGGCTCCAGAGTTCGTCGATCGTCGGCCAGAAGTCCCGGAGGGCAGGGGCCGCGGAGGTGTCCTGATCGGTCATGCCCGGCAGCCTGCCATTCCCCGCAGTCTGCCGTGTCCGGAATGGGCCAGTACCCCGGATGAGCCGGTGTTCCGGACGGCCTAGTTGTATTGCCCTGTGAGGTTGGGGACGCGGCTGGCGGGTGGTTGGCCCTTGAGCGCGGTGTGTCCGCGGTGGTGATTGTAGGTGTGCAGCCACTCG
>NZ_JBIBJK010000007.1:0-444733 GCF_042958635.1 Streptomyces sp. NPDC007971 | reverse complement strand
CAAGCAGACCCACCCACTTCGGCTCATCCACCGTCACCACAGCACCCACATCAAGATCATCACACGTCTGAACAGGGCTTACGGGACACCGTTTAATCTCCCTGGCTGCGCAAGGTCTCCTTGAGCTTGGCGATCGCGAAGCCCCACCCTTGAGTCAAGGTCGGGTTCGCGGGCACCGCGATCTCTTCCGGATTGGTCAGGACATCGAGGAGCACGGGGCCTTCGGTGGTGAAGGCTCGGTGGACCGCCTCCTCCAGGTCGTCGGGATCGGTGACACGGATGCCGGTGATGCCCAGGGCCGTGGCGACTGCGGCGAAGTCCGGGTTGTCGAGCTCTGTGCCGAACTCGGGAAGGCCGGCCTGCTCCTGTTCGAGTTTGACCATCCCCAGGCGGCGGTTGTCGAAGACGACGAGTTTGACCGGGAGCCGGTAGGTGCGGATGGTCATGAGGTCACCCAGCAGCATGCTGAGGCCTCCGTCGCCGCAGAAGGCCACCACCTGGCGATTTCGGTCGAGGAGCTGTGCGCCGAGTGCCTGGGGCATGGCGTTGGCCATGGAACCGAGGTTGTAGGAGCCAAGGAGCCGTCGGGTGCCGCGCATACGGACGAACCGCGACAGCCACACCGTGGCCATGCCGGTGTCGGAGGTGAAGACGGCATCGTCGGCGGCGGCCTGGCCGACGGCGGCGGCCAGTGCCTCGGGGCGGATCTGGTGCTCCCGGTTGTCCAGAACGGAACGCACTTTCCCGACCAAGGTGCGATCGTGGCCGGGCGTGGCGAGCCTCTGCTGCCCCTTGCACCACTGCGCGTACTTCTCCTGGGCGCGGGCCAGGTGATCACCGTCGCGGTCGCCGCTGAGGCGGTCGAGCAGTGCCCGTACCGTCGGGCCGACGTCGCCCACCAGCCCGAGGTCGACGGGGACGCGGCGGCCGATGTGCTCGGCGGCCGTGTCGACCTGGATGACCTTCTTGCCGGTGGGATACCAGTCGCGGTACGGGAAGTCGGTGCCCAGCAGCAGAAGAGTGTCGGCGTCCTGCATCGCCTCCGCGGCTGCCGGGTTGCCGATCAGGCCGGTCTGCCCGACCTCGTAGGGGTTGTCGTGTTCGAAGCCCTCCTTCGCCTTGAGCGTGAGGACCATGGGGGCGGCGAGCCGCTGAGCAAGCTGGAGTACGTCGTCGCGGGCCGAGCGTGCGCCCCGCCCCACGAGGAGCGTCACCTTCTCCACGCCGTTCAGCAGCGCCGCTGCCCGTTCGAGGTCGGGGTCGTCGGGGCGAGTGCGGTGGTCGGCGAGGAAGAAGCGCGGAGTGCGGTCGTCGGGCACCTCCAGGCCGCCGACATCCCCTGGCACGGTGAGGACCGCGACGCCTTGGAGCGCGACGGCGGTGCGTACCGCGATCTCGAGCAGGCCGGGGAACTGCTCCGGGGAGGTGACGGTGGCCCGGAAGGCGGCGACGTCCCGAAAGAGGAGGTCGTTGTCGACTTCCTGGAAGTAGTCGGTGCCCACCTCGGCCAGCGGCACCTGGCCGGTGATGGCGAGCACGGGGGCGTGGCTCTTGGCCGCGTCGTAAAGGCCGTTGAGCAGGTGGACGGAGCCGGGGCCGACGGTGCCCATGCACACCCCGAGCCGGCCGGTCAGCTGGGACTGCGCACCGGCCGCGAATGCGGCCGCCTCCTCGTGCCGGCAGCCGATCCATTCAACCGAGTCGGCACGCCGGATGGCGTCCGTGATGGGGTTGAGCGCGTCGCCGACCACGCCGAACACCTGGCGGACGCCGAGTTCGGCGAGGCTGTCGACGAGTACGTGCGCGACCGAGCGAGCCATGTGTCTCTTCCCTGGTTGGCTAGATGGTGAAGTGGTCGGGGTCGGCCGCGGCCCAGTCCTCGGCCCAGCTCGACGGCGGTTCGGCGAGCAACTGCCCCGGTTCGAGAGGGTTGTAGAGCCGGTCACCCGACAGGACAGTGGTCGGGTTCACGCGCCGTCGCAGCATGTGCGGGCGCAGCTGGGCGGGATCGGTGACGCCCATGGAGGCCATGATCTGCAGGGCGCTGTGCACGGTCGCCTCCTGGAAGCGACGCACCCGTTCGGCCTTGTCGGCGACGTCCAGGGCGCGGGCCCGGCGAGGGTCCTGTGTGGTCACTCCGGTCGGGCAGGTGTTGGTGTGACAGCGCTGGGCCTGGATGCAGCCGAGTGCGAACATCATGGCGCGGGCGGCGTTGGTGTAGTCCGCGCCCTGGACGAGGCGCTTGACGATGTCGGCGCCCGTGGCGACCTTGCCGCTCGCGCCGATCTTGATCCGGTCCCGCAGGCCGGTGCCGACCAGGGCGGCGTGCACGGTGGTCAGGCCCTCGGTCAGCGGGGTACCGAGGTGGTCGGCGAACTCCAGGGGCGCCGCGCCCGTCCCACCCTCGGCGCCGTCCACCACGATGAAGTCCGGGGTGACGTCCTCGGCGAGCATCGCCTTGCACACGGCCAGGAACTGCCTCCGCGAGGTCAGGCAGAGTTTGAATCCGGTGGGCTTGCCGTGGGCGAGCTCCCTCATGCGGGCGATGAACTGCACAAGTTCCCGCGGGGTTTCGAAGACGCGGTGGTACGGCGGTGAGATCACCGTCTGGCCCTGGGGCACCTCCCGGACGCGGGCGATCTCGGCGTTGACCTTGCCGCCGGGCAGGACCCCGCCGATGCCCGGCTTGGCGCCCTGCGAGAGCTTCAGCGACACGCACTTGACCTGAGGGTGGGCGGCCTTGTCCGCGAACTCCCGGTCCGAGAAGTCGCCGTCTTTCGTACGGCAGCCGAAGTAGCCCGTTCCGATTTCCCAGATGAGGTCGCCGCCCGGCTTCAGGTGGTGCTCCGACAGGCCGCCCTCGCCGGTGTCATGGGCGAAGCCTCCACGCGCGGCGCCCTCGTTCAAGGCCAGGATCGCGCGGGTGGACAGGGCGCCGAAGCTCATGGCGGACACGTTCAACAGCGCCATGTCGTAGAGCTGGGTGCAGCCCGGTCCGCCGACGCGGATCGTCGGAGGATGGCTGGCGACCGGTTTGGGCGCAAGCGAGGGAACCAGGTACTCGTATCCGATGGCGTCCACAGCACGTTCGGTGCCGAACGGCTCTTCGGCGTCCGTTCCCTTGGCCCGCTCGTAGACGATGGAGCGCACGTCGCGGTCGTAGGGACGGCCGTCGAAGTTGCGCTCGATGAAGTACTGCTGGAGTTCCGGCCGTACGCCTTCCAGCAGGAACCGCATGTGTCCCAGGATCGGGTAGTTGCGGAGGATGGAGTGCCGGCGCTGCAGCAGGTCGCTCACACCGACGGCCGTCAGCGCCAGCAGCACCACGGCCGGTACCCAGCACCATGCGGTGACGAGCAGCGCGAGGGCCACGAACACGACGGCGCAGCTCACCACCACCGCGAAGAACAACAACCGGGCCAAGCCCGAGACGAACGCCCGCACTCTTCACTCTCCTACGCACATCGTGGGAACACTGCGCCCGTCCCCACGCAGAACTGGGGCTCCCTCGGCGGACCGGATGCCACCGACGAGCCGGCAGGACGAGCATCAGGCGTTCGTGCCGCGCGCGGGAATCCGCTCCAGCAGGCCACGCAGGTCGTCGGCGTGCTCTTCCTCCTGAGCGAGCAGTTCCTCGAACACCCGCCGGGTCGTTGGGTCGTCATTTCCGAGCCACTGCACGATCTCCGTGTAGGAGGCCACGGCGACACGTTCGGCCACCAGGTCCTCTTTGAGCATCTCGACCAGGTCCGTGCCGGCGTCGTACTGGGCGTGGGACCGCTTGGTGAGCGTGTCGGGGTCGAAGTCCGGCTCACCGCCGAGTTGGACGATGCGCTCCGCGAGCTTGTCCGCGTGCTTCTGCTCCTCCTCGGCGTGCTCCAGAAACTCCGCGGCCACTGGCTCCGAGTACAGGCCGGCCGCCGTGTAGTAGTGCCGCTTGTAACGCAACGTGCACACGATCTCCGTGGCCAGCGCTTCGTTCAGCACCTTCAGGACACGTTCCAGGTCCGCGCCGTACGCGTCGGTCACCGGCCCCTTGTCGATCTCCTGACGGGCCCGCTTCCTGATGGTTTCGATGTCGGTGAGGAACTCGGCCACGACAGACGAACCGCCCTTCCAAAGCGCGCCGGATACGTCCCGGCATGACTACTGATGTGGTTCGCCGCTTACCCGCTCCGCGGCCGTCTACTACTCCAGCAACCAGCAGCCGCGTTCCCTCGCACCCCGGTGGCATGGCCGCATGACGCCGCCCAGGCAGCGCGGCAGCCCTCCTTCTTGTGCAATGGGCATGGTTCCCTTGCCGCGCTCGCGCGGAGCGAAGAACGCCTCAACCTGGCGCGTCTTGCCGGCTCGGTCCCGGAAAGTGATCGGGACCGGCGGCCACAGCGCTTCGGCTCGGTGACCTCTTCACAGACGAAGGGCGCGGCCGCCGTCCTGCGCGACGCCACACACTGGGACGACGTGGTCACCGAGCTCGGCTACGAGCACCTGCGCCGCCACGACCTCCGGCACACCGGACTGACCTGGTTCGCCGACGCAGGCGTGCAGGTCCACGTCCTGCGACGCATCGCCGGCCACGGATCCCTGACCACCACTCAGCGCTACCTGCACCCGGACGTACACAAGATCACGGCCGCCGGGGCGGCGCTCTCCGCGCACCTCAGCGTGCTGCGCGCACCACGCTCACTGCCGAGCCCGATCGTCGTGACCCGCTGACCTCGGTCAAGGACGCCGGTCCCCAACTGGTCCCCAACAATGATCAAGGGCCGGTTCCGGATACCTCCGAAACCGGCCCTGACCTGCGACTGTCTCCAGTCGGGACGACAGGATTTGAACCTGCGACCCCTTGACCCCCAGTCAAGTGCGCTACCAAGCTGCGCCACGTCCCGGTGCGACCTCGCGCGGGGCTTTTCCGCGCGATCACGCAGGTCAACCCTACCGCACACGTGCGGGTGCCGGTGCCGTCGCGGCCGTGGCGGAGCCCACCGTGCGGCTGGTGCGGCCGACCGGGACGAGGAGGGCGGCGCCTGCCGCGGCCAGGCAGAGCAGGGCGAGCAGGGCCCAGCCGTGGGTGTAGCCGGAGGCGTAGGGCAGTCCGGAGGGCTGGAGCCTGCCGGTGACCAGGACGCTGGTGAGCGCGGCACCGATGGACCCGCCGATGGTGCGGATGTTGGCGTTCATGCCGGTCGCGGCGCCGGTCTGCTCGGGCGGCACGCTGCCCACGATCAGGTTGGCCATCGAGGCGAAGGCCAGTCCGATGCCGAGTCCGAACAGGCCCGCGACGACACCGATCTGCCACCGCGCATCGTGCCAGAGGGTCAGGAAGCCGCAGGCCAGTGCGCCGAGGGCGGCACCCGTGGTGAGCAACGCCTTGGCGCCGATGCGGGGTTCGAGCCGTCCGGCCAGGACACCCGAGAGGAACATCGCGATCAGCATCGGCAGCATGAGCAGTCCCGACTCGGTCACGCCGGCCCCGAAGCCGTAGCCGGCCGCGGGCGGCATCTGGACGAAGCCCGGCAGGAAGGACCAGATCGCGTACATGCCCGCGCCGAACAGCAGGGCGGCCGCGTTGGTCGTCCACACCGCGGGCAGCCGCATCACACGCAGGTCGATCAGCGGGGTGCGGGAGCGGGCCTCGTTGGCCAGCCACAGCGCGAACAGCACCACGGCGGCGGAGCACAGGCCCAGCACCTTCACCGAGCCCCAGCCCCACTGCCCGGCCCGGCTGAGCGGGAGCAGAAGGGCCACCAGCCAGGCCGACAGCAGCCCGGCGCCGAGCCAGCCGACCTTGCCCTCGGCCCGGCGGGGCGACTCGGGGACGTACCGCAGGGCGATCAGGACGGTCGCGGCGACGACGGCCACCGGGATCCAGAACAGCCAGTGGTAGTCGAGTGCCGAGACGATGGGGCCCGCGGCCACCATGCCGACACCGCCGCCCGCGGCGATCACGGCGGACAGGTTGCTGATGCCGGCGCCCACCTCGGACGGGCGGAACTCGTCGCGGATGATGCCGAAGGAGAGCGGGAACAGGGCGCCGCCTGCGCCCTGGACGACCCGGGCGACGATGAGCACGCCGATGTCCGGGGCGAGCGCGGCGACCAGACAGCCGGCGAGAACGGCGAGCAGGACCGCGACGAGGGTGCGTTTCCTGCCGACGAGGTCGCCGACGCGACCGAGGATGGGGGTGAAGACCGAGGCGGACAGCAGGTACGCCGTCATCACCCAGGTCGCGGTGGACTGCGAGGTGTGCAGCGCGTGCTGGACGGTCGGCAGGGCCGGTGCGATCAGCGACTGCAGCATGGAGAACACACCGGCACCGGTCGCGAGGACCGTGAAGGTGAGACGGGTGGACGTGCGGGGCATGAAGGAGCCTCTCCGGAATCCGGGCGCGGAGGGTGGGACGGCTGAAGGGCGGGCGGTGCGCCGCGCGCAGGGCCCGTACCTCCGGGGTGCGGGAGGCCGGCGCCGGGACGCGTCCGGCCACGGCGGAGCCGCCCCCGCGCTGCTAAAGTGGAGGTACCCCTCCACTGTAACGGAGGCATCCCTCCGGTTCAACCGATTCCCTTCCGGGAGGCAGCAGTGACGGCCCCGCCGTTCCCCGTCAGCGACATCGTCGCGTCCCGCCGGCCGCACCGTAAGGACGCCGCCCGCAACTACGACGCCCTGCTCACGGCCGCCCGCGAGGCGTTCGCGGAGCACGGCGCCGAGGCCTCGCTGGAGGACGTCGCCCGCCGCGCGGGCGTCGGCATCGCCACCCTCTACCGGAACTTCCCCACCCGCCGCGATCTCTTCGAGAGCGTCTATGCGGACGAGGTGAACGCCCTGTGCCGGGCGGCCGTGGAGGTCGCCGGCCGGGAGCCCTGGGAAGCCCTGACGACCTGGCTGAACCGGTTCACCGGCTACATGGTCACCAAGCGCGCGGTCCGCGAGGCGCTGGACGACGAGTCGGACATCTTCCTGGCCTGCCGCGAGTCCATGTACGCGGCCGGCGGTCCGCTGCTGGAGCGCGCCCAGAAGGCGGGAGCGGCCCGCACCGACATGGACTTCGGCGACCTGCTGCGCATGGTCGCCGGCATCACGGCGACGGCGTTCGAGGACGATGCCCAGCGCGACCGGGTGCTCGCGATCGCGCTGGACGGAGTACGGGCCGGCCGCTGAGACCCCACGGGTGGCACGCTCCTGCGCGTCCTGTCACGCGCGTTCGAGCACGAGGTCGAAGCGGGCGTGCCGGAACGGGTTCGGCACCCCGAACGCGCGGGCCAGGGAGGGGTCGTCGGTCGGGGCGAAGTCCTGCACCAGGCTGTCCTTGACGGCGAACACCGCGTCCGAGTCCAGGTAGGCGTCGCCGGCCACGAAGACGTGGGTGGTGACCGGGATGTGGCCGTCGGCCTTCGCGATGAAGTGGATGTGCGCGGGACGGTAGGGGTGGCGGCCGGCGGCCCGGAGCAGCGTGCCCACGGGTCCGTCGACGGGGATCGGATAGGAGCTGGGCACACAGGTGCGGAACCGGAAGCGGCCCTCGGCGTCGGCGGTGAACAGGCCGCGCCCGTTGCCGGGCGGCTGGACGTCGGGCCGCTGGACGTCGTAGAACCCGTTCGCGTCGGCCTGCCAGACGTCCACGACCGCGCCGGGCAGCGGGGTGCCGTCGGTGGAGCGGACCCGGCCGCTGATCACACAGGGTTCGCCGTCGCCCACCAGGTCGATGCCGGCGCCGAGCTCCCGCACCGGGGACGCCGTCTGGTGGAAGGGGCCGAGGACCGTCGACTCGGTGGCGCCGGGTGCGCGGTGCCCGTGCAGCGTCTCGACGAGCATGGACAGGCCGAGGACGTCCGAGAGAAGGATGAACTCCTGCCGGGTGTCCGTGCAGGCCTGGCCGGTGGCCGTGAGGAAGCCGATCGCCCGTTCCCACTCCGCCTCGGTCAGCCGGGTCTCGCGGGCGAAGGCGTGCAGGTGCCGGACGAGGGCGGTGAGCAGGTCGCGCAGCCGGGGGTCGGGCGTGGCGCGCAGGCTGTCGACGGCCTGACGGGTCACGGTGCCGACGGCATCGTCCGGCGCAGCGGCTGCGCCCGATGCGGCAGCCCCGTCCCGTCCAGCACCTCCGCCCGGTCCGGCTGTCCCGTCCGATGCTCCGGCTCCGTCCGCTTCGGCGACCCCGCCGGATCCGGCTGCTCCGCCCGGTGCGGCAGCTCCGCCCGCCGGGGCCCCGTCCGATGCGGCTCCGCCCGGTCCGGCGGCTGTTTCGGTCACGACGTCTTCGGTGGTCATAGGGGATCCATGCCCCGTCGGACGCCGATCGCCTACTTGATGACCGCGTTGGCCACCACCACGACCACCCCGAGCACCGCGTCCACCAGACCGATGAGGACGGCGCGGGGCCACCTGCGCGCCGCCCAGCGCGCGGTGACCAGCCCGAGGACGAAGAGGATGGCGATGTTCAGGGCGAACACCGGGTACTCCACGCCGTTCGGCGGCCACCAGCCCCAGCCCGCGCCCGCGAGCAGGAGGACCGTCGGCAGGACGGCCGTGACCAGCGGCCACTCGTCCCGCAGGGCGCGCAGGGCGTCCCAGCGGCTGTGCGGGGCTCGCTCGGCGATGTAATGGGCGTAGCCGTGCGCCATGGCGGAGGCGAACGCGGTGACCAGCAGCCAGAGGGCGTCGTAGCGGCGGCTGGCTGCCGAGCTGTGGCCGTACTGGGTGAGCGCGGCGACCATCGAGCTGGCGAGGACGGCGCCGTAGACGCCGCCGAACAGGACGGCCTCGCGCATGTCGTGCTGCCGGTGCGGCTCGACGGCAGCGGCCGTGGAGTCAGCCATGCTCCCCACGATCACCCGGGCCCCCCGCGCCCGCCAGTGGGCGCGGCCGGTCCGCACGCCCCGACGAAGTGTCCTCCCACCAGCCCCGATGCCGCACACACTGTCGACGGCCGCGCGGCACGGCCCCTGGTTAGGCTCGCCTCATGACGCACAGCTTCACGCTCCACATCCCCGACGCCGATCTCGAACCCGAGCCCCTCGACCCGGAGCAGATCGTCTCCGGGAACCCCGAGGTGACCGGGAAGGTGGTCTGGGAGTCGCCGGACGGCCGGCAGATCCGCGGGATCTGGCAGATCACGCCGGGCGTGGTCACCGACACCGAGGCGGACGAGCTGTTCGTGGTCGTCAGCGGGTCGGCGACCATCGAGGTCGAGGGCGGGCCGACGCTGACGGTGGGCCCCGGCGACATGGCCGTGCTGCGTGCGGGCGACCGTACGACGTGGACCGTGCACGAGACACTGCGCAAGGCGTACTCGATCAATCTGTGAGGCCGGGCGGCGCCACCGTCGTCCCGCGGACCTTCAGGGTCGGTACGGCCAGCTGCACGCGCCCCTCGCCCCCGGGCCGCTCGAAGCGGTCCAGCAGGCAGCGGGCGGCGCGTCGGCCGACCTCGTGCGGAGCGGTGTCGACGGTGGTCAGCCACACATGGCGCAGCCGGGAGATGCTGGTGTTGTCGTAACCGGCCACCGACAGGTCCCGCGGCACCCTCAGGCCCAGCTCCCCGGCCGCCGAGAGCGCGCCGACGCACGACATGTCGTTGACGGCGAAGAGGGCCGTGGGCCGGTCGGGGCGGCTGAGCAGCCGCACGGTGCCCCGGTAACCGCCCTCCTCGGTCAGGTCGCCGGGCTCCACCAGGGGCTCGGCGCCGTGCGCCCGCATCGCCGCCTCGAAGCCGCGCCGGCGCAGTTCGCCGACCGCGCCGTGGCCCGCGAGATGGGCGATCCGGCGGTGGCCGAGGCCGAGCAGGTGCTCGGTGACCAGCCGGGCCCCGTGCTCGTCGTCCCCGGCGACGACGTCCACGTGCGGCGGCTGCGGCTCGCGGGCGCCCGCCACGACCACCGGCATCCGCCGCGCCAGCGCGCCGATCGCGCCCGCGTCCGGCACCGTGCCGACCACCACCAGGCCGTCGGCGCCCAGGTCCAGGAAGGGTTCGGCGAGGTCGTGGCCGATGCGCCGGCTGAGCCGGGCGTCGGCGAGCAGCATGTGCAGGCCGGCCGCGTGCAGCAGGGAGTTCAGGCCGTCGAGGAGGTCCACGAACCAGGGGTTGCGCAGGTCGTCGAGGAGGACGCCCACGGTCCGGGTGCGCTGTTCGCTGAGGCTGCGGGCGGCGGCGTTCGGGCGGTAGCCCAGCTCCCGTACGGCGGTCAGGACGGCGTCCCGCTTCTCGGCACGCACCTGGCCGGAGCCGCGCAGCACCAGCGAGACCAGCGACTTCGACACTCCGGCCCGCTCGGCCACGTCGCGGATCGTCGGCGGTTTCATGACTTGGACCGTTCCATGGAGCAGACCGTGCTGTCAAAGGGTCGACACAGGACCGTTCTCCGTTGCCCGAGGGTTGACGTGCGGACCATGTCCGTACAAAGGTGGCCCGGACAGGATGTGGACCGGTCCAAAGAGGGGCTGTCATGGTGGATGCGCTCGGTGTCGCCGTCGTCGGGTTCGGCTGGATGGGGCGGGTGCACACGCAGGCGTACACCCGCGTGCGGCACCACTATCCGCAGCTGCCCCTGCGTGTCGAGCTGGTGACGGTGGCCGAGGAGGTGCCGGGCCGGGCCGAGGAGGCCGCCGAGCGGTTCGGGTTCGCCTCCGCCACCCGCGACTGGCGCGAGGTGGCCGCCGACCCGCGCGTGCAGGCCGTCAGCATCACAGCGCCCAACTTCCTGCACCGGGAGATCGGCGTGGCGTTGGCGCAGGCGGGCAAGCACCTGTGGATCGAGAAGCCGGTGGGCCTGACCGGCGAGGACGCGCGCGCGGTGGCCGACGCGGTCGCCGAGGCCGGCGTCCAGGGCACGGTCGGCTTCAACTACCGCAACGCGCCCGCCGTGGAGGCCGCCCGCGAGCTGATCGCCTCCGGCGGGATCGGCACGGTCACCCATGTGCGCATCCGCCTGTTCAGCGACTACGCGGCCCACCCGGACGGCGCCCTGACCTGGCGGTACGAACGCGAGCGCGGCGGCAGCGGGGTGCTCGGCGACCTGGCCTCGCACGGCGTCGACCTGGCCCGGTTCCTGCTCGGGGACATCGCCTCCCTGACCGCCGACACGGCGGTCTTCGTCCCGCAGCGGGCCCGCCCGACGAGCGCCACCGCGGGTCATGCGCTCGCGTCCGGCGGCGAGCCGGGTCCGGTCGAGAACGAGGACTACGTCAGCTGTCTGCTGCGGTTCGCCTCCGGCGCGCGCGGGGTCCTGGAGGCCTGCCGGGTCTCGGTCGGCGAGCAGAACAACTACGGCTTCGAGGTGCACGGCACCCGGGGTGCGGTGTTCTGGGACTTCCGCCGCCTGAACGAGCTGGCGGTCAGCCGCGGTACGGCGTACCAGGACCAGCCTGTGAGCACGGTCTACGTCGGCCCGGGCGACGGTGAGTTCGCCGCGTTCCAGCCGGGCGCGGCCAACGCCATGGGCTACGACGACCTGAAGGTCATCGAGGCGTACCGCTTCCTGCGCTCGATCGCCGAGGGCAGGCCCCACGGCACCACCCTGGCCGACGCGGTGCGCAGCGCGGCCCTGCTGGACGCCATGGCCGCGTCGGCGGAGAGCGGGACGTGGGTCGACCTGCGGGCGTCGTAGGCCTGTTGCTGCGCGGGGCGACCTGCCGGCGGCGCAGGCCCGTTGCTGCGCGGACCGGCCCGCCGGTGTCGCACGCGTGGCGCCGCGCGGGTCAGCCCGCCGGTGTCGCAGGCATGTTGTACGGGGTGACCACCTGGATCGCGGACGGCAGGACGGGTCCGGCCGGCGGCAGCGCCCCGTGGTGGCGCATCACCTCGTGGCAGGCCTCGCGCAGATCGTGCCGCAGGTCGTGGTGGAGGACGGCGGACAGTCGGTGCTCGCGCAGCAGACGGGTGTTGTCGTGGTCGAGGTCGTGCGCGACGAACACCGCGCAGGGGCGGCCGAGGTCGGCGAAGGCCCGCAGGGTCGCGTTGTTGCCGCCGCCGATGGAGTACACGGCCCGGATCTGCGGGTCGCGCTCCAGGGCGGCACGGACGAGGTCGTACTGGGTGATGTCCAGGCCCTGCCCCTCGGTGATCTCCACCAGGGTGCGCTGCGGGTGCCGGGCCCGCATGACACTGCGAAAGCCCATCTCGCGCTCTTCCTCGTTGCGGAAGAAGCCGCTGCTCAGGCTGGTGAGGACGTTGCCGGACCGTTCGCCGAGCCACTGGCCCATGAGGTAGGCGGCGGTGGCGCCGGCGGCCCGGTTGTCGATGCCGACATAGGCGAGGCGGCCGCTGGCGGGCAGGTCGGTGACCAGGGTGACGACCGGGATGCCGGCCGCGGTGAGCCGGCCCACGGCGGCGGTGACCTCGGGGACGTCCGGCGCCTTGAGGATCACTCCCTGCGAGCCCCGGCGGGCGATCCGGTCGAGCGTCCTGACCTGCTCGGCCGCAGGCCCCGTCTCGCGGAAGTGGAAGCGGGAGCGGACCACGGCCGGGTGCAGCGCGGGCAGCTCGGCCTCCAGCGCGGCCCGTACGGCCGTGGTGAACCGTTCCGGTGCCTGCACGACGATGTCGACCATGAACGTGCGGCCGACCAGCCGTACCTGGGTGCGCTGGCGGTCCAGGTCGGCGATGGCCCGGTGCACCTCCCGGGCGGTGCTCTCCCGCACCCCTCCCCTGCCGTTCAGGACGCGGTCCACCGTGGCCTCGCTCAGGCCTGCCTGACGTGCGATCTCCCGGAGGGGAAAGGGGTGCCCCATGGGCCGGCTCCTTGAGGGGTTTTTGATGGCTGCCTGCTGGTTGTTCGAGGGGTTTGTACTGACAAGAATGACAGGACCGCGTGGGCCGCGTGGCTTCCGTGAACGAAAGAAGGACACCGATGTCCCTCAGCGCCGCAACAGGCCGGGCCTGGCTGTCCGAGCAGGACTGCGACCTCGACGCCTTCCGCGCTCTCGTGGCACGGACCACGGACCTCGCCGCATACCCGCACGCCGCGTCGGTGGCGGACGGCGTCCTGGTCTACGACGGCGAGCGGCTGCGGGCGGCCGGTGACCGGGGGACTCTGCGTGCCGAACTGGTACGGGCGCTCGCCGACGGCCCCGGGATCGTGGTGGTCCGGGGCGCGTTCCCCGAAGCCGCGGTGGTGGACCGGGTCACGGCCGCGTTCGAGGCGCTGCTCGCCGAGCAGCGGGCCTCCGGCGCGCGGGCCGGGGACCACTTCGCCAGGCCCGGCGCCAACGACCGGGTGTGGAACGCGCTGGAGAAGACGGCGCTGTACGACCCGGAGGCGTTCGCCGACTACTACGCGAACGACGTCCTGGCTCTGGTCGCGGCGGCCTGGCTGGGCCCGGGCTACCAGGTGACCTCGCAGGTCAACGTGGTCAACCCGGGCGGTGCGGGGCAGACCGCGCACCGCGACTACCACCTCGGCTTCCTGAGCAACGCCGTGGCGGGGGCCTACCCGGCGCACGTGCACCGCCTCTCCCCCGTGCTCACGCTCCAGGGCGCGGTCGCCCACTGCGACATGCCCGTCGAGTCCGGTCCGACGCTGTACCTGCCGTACTCCCAGCTCTACGAGCCGGGCTACCTGGCCTGGCGGCTCCCGGAGTTCCGGGCCCACTTCGAGGGCCATCACGTCCAGCTCCCGCTGGCCAAGGGTGATGCGGCGTTCTTCAGTCCGGCGCTGCTGCACGCGGCGGGCGCGAACCGTACGGCGGACGTGCGCCGCACGGCCAACCTCCTGCAGATCTCCTCCGCCTTCGGGCGTGCGATGGAGACGGTGGACCGGGAGGCGGTGGCCAACGCGGTCTTTCCGGTGCTGCTGCAGCGGAAGAAGGCGGGCGCCGACGCACAGTGGCTGGAGAACGTGGTCGCCGCGAGCGCCGAGGGCTATCCCTTCCCGACCAACCTCGACGAGGACCCGCCGGCCGACGGTCTGGCTCCGCCGTCGCAGGCGGACCTGATCCGGCGGGCCCTGCACGAGGAGTGGACGCCGGGGCGGCTGCGCGGGGAGCTGCGGGCCGGCGCGGAGCGGCGCGAGAGCTGAAAGGGCACAGGGCACATGGGACTTCTCGACGACAAGGTCGTCCTGGTCAACGGCGGCAGCCAGGGGGTGGGCGCCGCGGTCGCGCGGGCCGCCGTCCACGAGGGCGCCGCGGTGGCCGTCACGGGCCGCCGCACGGAGCCCGGCGAGGCCCTGGTGGCCGAGCTGGCGGCGGACGGCGGCACGTCGATGTTCGTGCGCGCCGACCTGGGCGACGCCGAGCAGGCGAAGGCGGCCGTGGCCGAGGTGGTCGACGCGTACGGAAGGGTCGACTGCCTGGTGAACTCGGCGGGGCTGACCTCCCGGGGCACGCTGCTGGACACCACGCCCGAGCTGTTCGACGCGCACATCGCGGTCAACCTCAAGGGACCGTTCTTCGCGATGCAGGCGGCGGTCGCCGACATGGTGGCCCGAAAGGCGCCCGGCACGATCGTCAACATCATCACCTCGTCGGCGCACGGCGGACAGCCGTTCCTCGCGCCGTACGTCGCCGCGAAGGCGGGGCTGGTGGGTCTGACCCGGAACGCGGCGCACGCCCACCGCTGGGACCGGATCCGGATCAACGGCCTGAACATCGGCTGGACCGCGACCGAGGGTGAGGACGCCACCCAGCGCGCCTTCCACGGGGCGGGCGACGACTGGCGGGAGCAGGCCGCCGCCCGGCTGCCGATGGGCAGGCTCGGCCGGCCGGAGGAGATCGCGGACTTCGTGGTCCTCCTGCTGTCCGACCGTTCGGGCGTGGTCACCGGATCGGTGATCGACTGGGACCAGAACGTGCTGGGCGGGCTGGACTGAAGAGACCGGGCCCGTCCGGCGGTCGCGGACGGGCCCGTAGGGCGGCCGGCGTCCGGGGCACGGCCCCGGCAGCGGACAGCAACACGCACAAGGAGCAATGGAGCACATGCGTATCGGAATCCTCGGCCTCGGCCGCATCGGCACCTTCCACGCCGAGACCCTCTCCGGGCTCGACGCCGTCGAGTCACTCGTCGTCACCGATCCGTTCGCGGATGCGGCCAAGTCCGCCGCCGAGCGGTTCGGGGCCGAGTTCGCGGGCTCGCCCGAGGAACTGCTCGCCGCCGGCGTGGACGCGATCGTCGTGGCCGCGGCGACCGACGCCCACCCCGCGCTGATCCTGGCCGGCGTGGAGGCGGGCGTCCCGGTCTTCTGCGAGAAGCCGGTCGCCCGCACCATGGCGGAGGGCGTCGAGGTCCTCAAGGCCGTGCAGGGCAGCGATGCGCCGATCCAGATCGGCTTCAACCGCCGCTTCGACGCGGGGTTCGTCGCCGCACGGGCCGCGGTGCGCGCCGGTGAGCTGGGCAAGCTGCACACCGTCCGTTCGACGACCCTGGACCCGGCGCCCCCGCCTGCCGCCTACGTCGCCGCCTCCGGCGGCATCTTCCGGGACTGCTCCGTGCACGACTTCGACATCATCCGCTGGGTGACCGGCCGTGAGGTGACCGAGGTCTACGCGGTCGGCGGCAACCGGGGGGCCGACTACATCAGGGAGGCGGGCGACGCCGACACCACCGGCGCGATCCTCACCCTGGACGACGGCACGATCGCGGTGGTCTCCAACTCCCGCCACAACGCCCGCGGTTACGACGTCCGTATGGAGCTGCACGGCTTCCAGGACTCCATCGCGGTCGGTCTGGACGACCAGCTGCCGCTGCGTTCGGTCGAGCCCGGCGTGAGCTTCCCGGCGGGCACCCCGCACGACTTCTTCATGGACCGCTTCACCGACGCCTACCGCGCCGAACTCACCGCGTTCACCGATGTCGTGGCCGGCACCCGTCCCTCCCCGTGCACGGTCGAGGACGCCCTGGAGGCGGGCTGGATCGCCGAGGCCTGCACGCTGTCCCTGCACGAGCACCGACCGGTGACGATCGCGGAGGTGCGCGGGGCCTGACGTCCCAGGGCACGGCCCGGCCACCGTGCCCCTTCTCCCCGGGGACCACTGTGCGGCTTCTCCGTGGCCGCCACGGTGGTCCCTCTCCGTAGCGGCCACCGTGCCCCCTCTCCGTAGCGGCCACCGTGCCCCCTCCTCGCGGCGGCCACCGTGCTCTTTCTGCACGTCGGCGGAGAGCCGGACGCCCGTCACTCGTGCCCGGCGCGCAGCCCGTCGACGATCAGCTCCAGAATGCGTGCCGCCCGCGCCTCGCTGTTCCGCGCCGGGTCGATCCGCCAGACCACGCTGAGCTGGAGCAGCACGTCCTCCGGGTCGATGCCCGCCTTGAGGGTGCCGTCGGCGGCGCCGGCCTCCAGCAGCACTCCGATCGCGCCCACGAAGGGGGCGTGGGACGGGTCGTCCCGGCGCGCGTCGGTGGCGGCGTGGACGACCTCCGCCACACCGAACTTGAGGCGTCCGTACCGGGCGACCTCGTCGAACCACAGGCGCAGGGCCGTCAGCGGGGGGGTGCGTCGCGCAGCTCTGGGGCGAGGTCGATCAGGTGGTGGAGGTCGTGCCGGTACAACTCCAGGACCAGCGCCTCGCGCGTCGGGAAGTGCCGGTAGAGCGTCCCGATGCCGACACCGGCCCGCTTGGCGATCGCCGTGCGGGAGGCGGCGCTCGACGCGGAGAGCCCCTCGCGTGCCACAGCGAGGATGCGTGCGCGGTTTCCCGGGCGTCTTTCCGGGTCGGTTTCGGGGGCTGCGCGACGGCTGCGGAGGACCTCGTCACCCCCGCGCGGGACGACACCCCGCGGGTGCTGCGCGCCGCGACGGCGGCCGGCGTCCCCCGCGTCGTCCTGACGTCCGCCGCGAGCCCCTCGTCGTACACCGCGGAGGGGGTCACGGACGAATCGCTGTGGACGGGTCCCGACGATCCGACGCTGCTCCCCTACCGCCGCTCGAAGACCCTGGCCGAGCGGGCGGCCAGATCACGCCGGCCCTCGGCCTCGCAACCGGCACAGCACCGAGAAGGCCCGGAGGATGCTGGGCCGGCAGCCGCGGCCCTCCGCACAGACCGTGCTGGACTGCGCCGGGAGTCTGCTCGACCACGGCGCCGTCCGGCCCGGTGCGGCTCAGAGGCAGTAGCGCACGAGCCACTCGTCCGCGCTGTACCGGTCGCGCGCCGGGTCCGGCAGAGTCGCCGGCCTGGTCTCCACCGTGTCCTCCGGGCGTATCCGCTCGGGCAGCCGGCTGAAGCGGCCGGGGCGCGCCGTGCCGGTCACCTCGGCGGCCTGCCGGGGCGTCTCATGGAATTCCGTGCGGTGTGCCATGTCGTCCTCCCCTCCTTGCGGGCGTCTCCCCGTCGTCACCGAGAACGCCCGCACGACCCCGTTCGTTCCCGGCCACCGCCGGACCGAACCCTCAGGCCCCGCACGACCTCAGAAACCTGCGCGTGCGGACCGCGATCGGCAGCGGTTCGTCCGGCTCGCACGGATACATGTCCTGCTCGACGATCGCGAACAGGTCCACGCCGAGCCGCTGTGCCGCTTCCAGGACGGGCCCCAGCTCGGGGACGCCGCCCGGCGGTTCGCACATGACGCCCCGCTGGACGGCCGGCCCGAACGGCACCTCGTGCGCGACGACCTCGGCGAGGACGTCCGGGTCCACCTGCTTGAGATGCAGGTAGCCGATGCGTTCGCCGTAGGTCTCGATCAGTTTGACGCTGTCCCCGCCGCAGTAGGCGTAGTGCCCGGTGTCCAGGCACAGGTTGACCAGTTCGGAGTCGGTGGAGTCCAGGAACCGCTCGACGTGCGCCTCGGTGTCGATGTGCGTGTCGGCGTGCGGGTGGACGACCAGGTCGAGGCCGTAGGTCTCCCTGACCTCGTGGCCGAGCCGTTCCATCCCCTTGGTCAGGTGCGCCCACTGCTCGGCCGTCAGCTCCGGCGGCTCCAGGATCTCGGCGGTCTTGTCGTCCCGCCAGAAGGAGGGGATGACGACGAGGTGCCGCGCGCCCATGGCCCGGGTGAGGGCGGCGACCTGGCCGACATGGGCCCAGGTCTCGTCCCAGACGGACGGGCCGCGGTGCAGGCCGGTAAAGACCGTACCGGCCGACACCTTCAGGTTCCGCCGGCCCACCTCGTCCGCCAGTCGTGCCGGGTCGGTGGGGAGGTAACCGTACGGGCCCAGTTCGATCCAGTCGTAGCCGGCCTCGGACACCTCGTCGAGGAAGCGTTCCCAGGGGACCTGCCGGGGGTCGTCGGGGAACCAGACGCCCCACGAGTCGGGGGCCGATCCGACCCGGATGCGGTCCAGGGCAGGGGGCTTCGCCATGTCAGGTGGTCCCTTCGGGGGAGTGCGCCACGGGAGCGGTGAGGTCCTCCTCTTCCGGGAGTTCCTCGACGTCGACCCCGCGCACCTGGGCAAGCTCGTGCTTGAGGGCCGCGAGTTCGGCGCCGCCGGCCATGTGGTTGGTCAGCTCCTCCAGCGTGATCTCGCTGCGCTCGGCGCTCAGTTCGAGGGTGCCGAGGCGCAGGACGCTGAAGTGGTCGCCGACCATGTAGGCGTGGTGGGGGTTGTGGGTGATGAAGATGACGCCGAGGCCGCGTTCGCGGGCGGCCGCGATGTACTTCAGCACGACGCCGGACTGCTTGACGCCGAGGGCCGCCGTCGGCTCGTCCAGGATCAGCACCCGCGCGCCGAAGTACACGGCGCGGGCGATCGCCACGCACTGGCGCTGGCCGCCGGACAGGGTGCCGATGGGCTGCTCCAGGTCGTCCAGGACGATGCCCATGTTGCGTAGTTCCTGGTCCGCGGTCTCCTTCATGCGGGCGATGTCCAGGCGGCGTACCGGCCAGGGGCCCTTGGTCATCTCCGAGCCGAGGAAGAAGTTCCGCCACACGGGCATGAGGGGGACGGTGGCGAGGTCCTGGTAGACGGTGGCGATGCCCCGGTCCAGGGCGTCGCGGGGGCTGCCGAAGCGCACCGGCTCGCCGTCCACGAGGAAGTCGCCCTCGGTGTGCTGGTGCAGCCCTGAGATGATCTTGATGAGGGTGGACTTGCCGGCGCCGTTGTCGCCGAGGACGCAGGTCACCTGGCTGGACCGCACCCTGAGGTCGACGCCGTGCAGGGCGCGGATGTTGCCGTAGGACTTGCCTGCGCCGCGCAGTTCCACGATCGGGCCGTCCTGGGCGGGAGCGGCGTCCTGGAGTACGGCACCGTGGGTGCCGGTTCCGTTGTTGGTCATCGGGTCCTACCTCCGGGTCGCCGTGCGCTGGACCCACAGATTGATCAGGACGGCGCCGAGGAGCATCACGCCGAGGAACGCCTTGAACCAGTCGGGATTCCAGCCGGCGAAGACGATGCCCTGGTTCACCATGCCGAACATGAACGCGCCGAAGACGGGGCCGATCGCGGAGCCGGCGCCGCCGGTGAGCGAGCAGCCGCCGATGACGGCCGCAGCGATGTAGATCAGTTCCTGGCCGACGCCCTCGCCGGACTGCACGGTGTTGAACGAGAACAGGTTGTGCATGCCCACGAACCAGGCGCCGAAGCCGACCAGCATGAACAGGGTGATCTTGGTGAATTTCACCGGGACACCGACGGCACGGGCGCTCTCCTTGTTGCCGCCGACGGCGAAGATCCAGTTGCCGTACTTGGTGCGCAGCAGCACCCAGGTGGCCAGGGCCGCGAAGACCAGCCAGTAGAAGATCGTGATCTTCACCTGGACGCCGCCGATGTCGACGGAGGACGCGAAGATCTTCCTGGCCTGGTCGAAGCCGTCCATGTTGCTGATGTCGTCGGTGGCGACGTTGCCGGTGACCCACTTGGTGACGGCCAGGTTGACGCCCTGGAGGATCAGGAAGGTGCCGAGGGTGACCAGGAAGCTGGGCAGCCCGGTCTTGACCACCATCCAGCCGTTGAAGGCGCCGACCGCGAGCGAGGCGACGAGGGCGACGATCACGCCGGTCCACACGTTCACCGTCAGCTGGTAACTGAGCATGCTCGCGGTGAGCGCGGAGGTGATCACGGCGACGCCGGAGGACAGGTCGAACTCGCCGCCGATCATCAGCAGGGCGACCGGGAGGGCCATGATGCCGATGGTCGAGGACTGGTAGAGGACCGTGGCGATCGAGCTGCCCTGGCGCAGCGAGGGCGCGGCGACCAGGAAGAAGATCAGGACCGCCACGGCGCCGAGGAAGACGCCCACCTCGGGACGGGCCAGCAGCCTGAGGGCCAGGGGACGCCGGGTGGTGCGGCCGTCGGTCTCCTTGGGGCCGGACGCCGGCGGCCTCCCGACCGCCGGCTCAGCCTGCTGGGACATGCTCATCACCGGGTGCCCTTCGCGGCGAACTGGGAGACCTGGTCGACGTTGGACTTGTCGACGAAGGCCGGTCCGGTGAGCACGGGCTGCTCGCCGCCGCCGCTGTAGTTGCCGTTGTTCTTGTAGAGCCACAGGGAGTCGATCGCCAGGTAGCCCTGCAGGTACGGCTGCTGGTCCACCGCGAACTGGATGTCGCCCTTCTTGATGGCGCTGGTCAGCTGGTTGTTCAGGTCGAACGTGGCGACCTCGGCCTTGCTGCCCGCGTCGCCCACCGACTGCACGGCGGTCAGCGCGTAGGGGGCGCCGAGGGTGACGACGTAGTCGATGGCGCTGTCCTGCTTGAGCTTGGCCGTGATCGTCGACTTCACGGACGGCATGTCGGTGCCGTTCACGTACAGCGTCTCAGTCGTGCCGGAAAACGTCTTCTTCACGCCGTCGCACCGCTGGGTGAGGCCGACGTTGCCCTGCTCCTGGACCACACAGACGGCCTTCTTGGCGCCGACCTCGTTCAGCTTCTTGCCGAACGCCTCGCCCGCGACGCTCTCGTCCTGTCCGAAGAACTCCCGCAGGCCGAGCTTCTTCCAGTCGCTGACCCCGGAGTTCAGGCCGACCACGGGAATCTTCGCCGCGTTGGCCTTGCTGACCACGTCCTTCATGGCGTCCGGCTTGGCCAGGGTGATCGCGATGCCGTCGACCTTCTGGTCGATCGCGTTCTGCACCAGGTTGGCCTGGTTGCCGGCGTTCGGGTCGGAGGAGTAGACCAGCTTGACGTTGTCCTTGGCGGCGGCGGCCTCGGCACCCTTGCGGACGATGTCCCAGAAGGTGTCGCCCGGCGACTGATGGGTGACCAGCGCGACCGTCATCCGCGGGGTGTTCGCCTTGCCCGCCGAGGCGTTCGATCCTCCCTCTTCGGACTTCTTCCCCCCGGAGCTGCTGGAGCAGCCCGCGAGGGTGAGTACTGCCGCTGCGGCCACGGCCACGACGGGGGCCAGTCTGCGGGAGCGGGAGTGAGAAGAGCGGTCCATCGTTCCTGCACCTCACTGTGCTTCGGGGGAAGGGGCGCTATTGCGTTGGGACGGGATCCAAGTCCCTCCGGAGGGCCGCTGTCAATACTTTGTTAAGACATCATTTCACAAGCAGGTCCGAATGTAAGTACAAACCATTGACAGCGCCGCCCGTCGGCACCTACACCTGGGAGGCATGAGCCACTCGACAGGTGAAGCGACGAGCCGCCCGACCGTCGCTCGGGCACTGGTGCGGTTCCCGTGCGCCCAGTACACCGCACGCGACGGCGAACGGCACCGGCTGATCGCCGGCACGCGGGGCACCGTCGGGCACGGCAACGTGGCGGGCGCCGGCCGGGCACCGCTCGAACACGGCGACGCCACGCCCTGCCACCAGGGCCGCAACGAGCAGGCGAGGGTGCGCGCGGCCGTCGGACACGCCCGCAGGCCCGACCGTCCCCGGGCACAGGCCGTCACGGCGTCCATCGACCCGATGACGGCCGACCCGGTCACCGGCGCGGCCCTGGCCACCGTCAACCACCTCCCGGTCACCCTGCTGCCCGGCGACGTCTTCACCACGCCCCGCCGACCCGCCGCCGGAACAGCGGGAGCCTCCGGGCCGGTTCCGCCGGCCGCCGCCGGCATCCGGGAACCGCCCCGCCCTGTCCGCGCTCCGGAAGGAGGTGCCCCGTGACGAGGGCCGGTGACTCCGCCCGTCGGACGACCACGCCCACGCTGGACTCCGTGGACTTCGCCCTGGACCGCACCAGCCCCGTGCCGCTCTACCACCAGCTCGCCCAGCAGCTGGAGGCGGCGATCGAAGACGGGATCCTGGCCCCCGGGAATCTCCTGGGCAACGAGGTCGACCTGTCCGTGCGCCTCGGTCTGTCCCGGCCCACCGTCCGCCAGGCGATCCAGTCCCTGGTGGACAAGGGGCTGCTGGTGCGCCGCCGCGGCGTCGGCACCCAGGTGGTGCACAGCCAGGTCAAACGGCCGCTGGAGCTCAGCAGTCTCTACGACGACCTGGAGTCGGCCGGGCAGGACCCGACCACCCGGGTGCTGCGCAACGAACGCGTCCCGGCGAGCACCGGCGTGGCCGCCGCCCTCGGCATCGCGGAGGGCGCCGAGGTCGTCGTGCTGGAGCGGCTGCGCTGCACGCACGGCCAGCCGGTGGCGTTCCTGTGCAACTACCTGCCTGCCGCCCTGCTCGAACTCGGCACCGAGCGGCTGGAGTCGACGGGTCTGTACCGGATGATGCGCTCGGCGGGCATCACGCTGCACAGCGCCCGCCAGTCCGTCGGCGCCCGCAGCGCCACCGCCGAGGAGGCCGCACTGCTGGACGAGGCGGAGGGCGCGGCCCTGCTCACCATGCAGCGCACCGCCTACGACGACACCGGCCGGCCGGTGGAGTACGGCACCCATGTCTACCGGGCGTCGAGGTACGCCTTCGACTTCCAGCTGCTGGTCAGACCCTGAAGCGGAACCACTCGTGTTCACACAGCTCCCGTGGGCGTCCCCGCCCCGGGAGCTTCTTTGCCTGCCCTTCAACGAAGTTGCAGGTAACGATGACGATTACGTTTCGGGCAAGACGCCTTCCCGTGCGACCCGAGCTATTGACGCATGAGCGGACATGGGGCTGTTATTACGCCCACGATGTTCGGTCGAGTTGGTTTCTGATCGGTTTCGAGAACCTTTCGGTGATCGACTCATCCCCTTGACCGAACCCTGTAATCCTCAGGAGCCGCCATGCGCCTCTCCCCTTCCGGTCGTGCCGTCCCGGGTCCCAGCCGCCGTTCGCTGCTGCGCGGAGCGGGCGGTGCCGCCCTCCTCGCCGGTGCCGGCATACCCCTGCTGTCCGCCTGCGGCGGCAGCGGCTCGTCCTCCGACCCGAAGACCGTCACCCTCGGCTCCAACGCCTCGGACGCGGTGCCGAAGAAGGCCTTCGAGAGTGTCTACGCGGCCTTCAAGAAGCAGTCCGGCCTCACCGTCGATGTGAACACGAAGGACCACAACACCTTCCAGGAGCAGATCAACTCGTATCTGCAGGGCACACCGGACGATGTGTTCAACTGGTTCGCGGGCTACCGGATGCAGTTCTTCGCGGCGAAGAAGCTGGCCACGCCGATCGACGACGTGTGGGCGAAGATCGGGGACAACTTCCCCGACGCAATGAAGAAGCTCAGCAAGGGCGAGGACGGCAAGTACTACTTCGTCCCGCTGACCACGTACCCCTGGGCGGTCTTCTACCGCAGAAGCGTCTTCCAGCAGCACGGCTACAAGGTCCCCGGCAGCTGGGACGAACTGGTCGCCCTGTGCAAGCAGATGAAGAAGGACGGACTGGTCCCGATCGCCTTCGGCGACAAGGACGCCTGGCCGGCGATGGGCACCTTCGACCAGATCAACTTCCGCCTCAACGGGTACGACTTCCACGTCCAGCTGATGGCGGGCAAGGCCTCCTGGACCGACGCCAAGGTCAAGGCCGTCTTCGACCACTGGAGCGAGCTGCTCCCCTACCACCAGGACGGCTTCATGGGCCGCACCTGGCAGGACGCCGCCCAGTCGCTCGTGTCCAAGAAGGCCGGCATGTACCTCCTGGGCTCCTTCGTGGCCCAGCAGTTCACCAACAAGGCCGACCTGGACGACCTCGACTTCTTCCCCTTCCCGGAGATCAACTCCGCGTACGGCCAGGACACCGTGGAGGCGCCCACCGACGGCTTCATGGTCAGCAAGAGTCCGAAGAACCACGCCGGTGTCCTCAAGCTGCTGGAGTACCTCGGCAGCCCGGCGGCCGAGCAGCTCTACCTGAAGACCGACCCGAGCGTGGTGGCCGCCTCCAGCAAGGCCGACACCTCCGCGTACTCGACGCTGCAGAAGAAGGCGTTCGAGATGATCAGCGGCGCCAAGACCCTGACCCAGTTCATGGACCGCGACTCCCGCCCCGACTTCACCTCGACGGTGATGCAGCCCGGGCTGCAGAAGTTCCTCCAGAACCCGAAGGGCGTGGACGGCTTGCTGTCGTCGATCGAGCGCCAGAAGAAGCAGATCTTCGCGTCCTCGTGAGCAGCCCGATGACGACGGACACGACGACGAAGTCCCCGGAGGCGGCCCCCGTGCCGCCTCCGGGCACTGCGCTTGGGAAGAAGCGGGCCACGCAGGGCCACCGGCGCCTGCTGACCCGCCGTGACCGCATCACGCTCGCCCTGATGGCGGGCGTGCCCACGGTCCTGCACGTGGCCCTGGTCTGGGTCACCGCGCTCGCCTCCATCGCGCTCGCCTTCACCACCTGGGACGGCATCGGGTTCGGCTCGATCAAGTGGGTGGGCCTCGACAACTTCACACAACTCTTCGACGACAACCCGCAGTTCTGGCCGGCCGTCCAGCACAACGTCATCTGGTTCGTGGTGCTGATCCTGATCCCCACGCCGCTCGGTCTGTTCCTGGCCGTGCAGCTGGACAAGAAGATCCGGTTCAGCCGGGTCTACCAGACGGCGTTCTTCCTGCCCGTCGTCATCTCGATGGCGTGCATCGGCTTCGTCTGGCAGCTGGTCTACAACCCCGACACGGGCCTGATCAACAGCATCATCGGGGCCAACAAGCCCGGCCACTACATCGACTGGATCGGCGACCCGAAGCTCAATCTGTGGGCCGTTCTGATCGCCGCGTCCTGGCGGCACACCGGCTACATGATGATCCTGTACCTGGCCGGCCTGAAGAGCGTCGACCCGTCCCTGAGGGAGGCCTCGGCGCTGGACGGGGCCAATGAGTGGCAGACGTTCAAGAGCGTCATCTTCCCGACCCTGCGCCCGACCAACACGGTCGTCCTCGTCGTCACCATCATCGAGGCGCTGCGCGCCTTCGACCTGGTCTTCGTCTTCAACAAGGGTGCCCAGGGCACCGAGTTGCTGTCGATCCTGGTGACCAACAACATCATCGGCGAGTCGAGCCGCATCGGTTACGGGTCGGCCATCGCCGTCGTCCTCCTGGTGATCTCCCTCGCGGTGATCATCCCGTATCTGGTGGCCACCTTCCGGAAGGAGCGGCGATCGTGAGCGCCCCCACCATGACCGCTCCGCCGAAGCGGCGCGCCCCGCTCCGGCCCGCCCGGGTCCTGCTGCACGTCTTCCTCGCGGGCACCGCCCTGGCCTGGCTCGCCCCGCTGCTCTGGGCGGTCTTCTCGGCGCTGCGTCCCTACAGCGAGACCAGCGCCAAGGGCTACGTCTCCTGGCCGGACACGCTGAACCTCGACAACTTCAAGAACGCGTTCACGCAGTCGGACATGCTGCACTACTTCGGCAACACGCTGGTGGTCGCCGTACCGGCCGTACTGCTGACGCTGTTCCTGTCGTCGATGGTCGCGTTCTACGTAAGCCGCTTCGACTTCCGGCTCAACCTCGCGCTGCTGCTGGTGTTCACGGCGGGCAACCTGCTGCCGCAACAGGTCATCATCACCCCGCTCTACCGGCTGTACCTGCTCACGAACCTGCCGGGCATCACGGCGAGCGGCAAGCTGTACGACTCGGCGCTGGGCCTGGTCCTGATCCATGTGGCCTTCCAGTCCGGGTTCTGCGCCTTCGTGCTGAGCAACTACATGCGTTCGCTGCCGCACGAGCTGACGGAGGCCGCACTGGTCGACGGCGCCTCGGTGTGGCGGCTGTACTGGCAGATCACGCTGCCGCTGTGCAAGCCGGCCATGGCGGCCCTGGCGACCCTGCTGTCCATCTGGATCTACAACGACTTCTTCTGGGCCCTCGTCCTCATCTCGACCGGCGAGAACATGCCGATCACGTCGGCCCTCAACAACCTCTCCGGCCAGTACTTCACCGACCCCAACCTGGTGGCCGCGGGCGCCCTGCTCACCGCGATCCCCACGCTGATCGTGTACTTCGCGCTCCAGCGCCAGTTCGTCAGCGGCCTGACCCTGGGCTCCAACAAGGGCTGAGGCCCCCGCAGCCGAAAGAGGCCGAAGAGAACTCTCACGGTCGCGTCCGGGGACGTGGGGGCGGTCCGGGAGCCGAGCGACCGGTGAGCGGCGGGGCGGAGGCGAGGAAGGGGGAAGGCAGAGGCGGGAGCGGAAACCGAATCCACAAGTCGCACCACTTGAAGTGTCGACCCGCTGCTGATGGGATGCGCGGCACCACGAACACCGTCGGACCGGAGGTTTCCGTGCTGCGCGCGATCCTGACGACGGGCGCGGTCATCGCGGTGCTGCTCGCCCCCACCACCGCACCCGCCGCTGCCGCCGCCCCTGCCCATGCCGCAGTCCCTGCCGCTGCCTCTGCCTCTGCCTCTGCCTCTGCCTCTGGCGACGAGACCGCGCAGGCCATTCCCCGGCTCACCGACCGTCACGGGCGGGTCCTCACCCTGCACGGCTGGAACATCGAGGACAAGGTGCACCGGGGCGACCAGGCCCTCTCCGGCATCACCGAGCGCCACCTGCGCGACATGCGGGCCAAGGGCTTCGACTTCGCCCGTCTGCTGGTCTTCTGGGACGACCTCGAACCGAGGCCGGGACAGTACAGCCAGAGCTATCTGCGCAGGATCGAACGCATCCTGGACTGGGCCGAGCGCTACGACATCAAGGTCCTCATCGACGCCCACCAGGACGTCTTCGGACCCGCCTTCGGCCACCGCGGGATCCCCGCATGGGCGACCAGGACCGACGGACTGCCGTTCACGCCCCATCCGGACGACTGGTTCGCCGAGTACTTCGAGCCCGCCGTGCAGCGGGCTTTCAGCCATCTCTACGAGGACCCGGACCTGCGCCGGGCGCAGGCCAGGATGTGGCGGACCCTCGCCGGCCGCTTCGCCCGGCACCCGGCCGTGCTCGGCTACGACCTGATCAACGAGCCGATGGGCGAGCTGCACCCCGGGGAGGACCTCGCGACGGCCGCGCGGCGGATCGAGCGCGACCAGCTCACGCCGATGTACAACCGCCTGGCCCGCGCAGTGCGTTCGGCCGACGACGACGCCTGGGTGTTCGTCGAGCCCACTCCGATCGTGGGCGAGGGCGTGCCGACCGGCCTCGGCCGCGTTCACGATCCGCGGGTCGTGTACGCGCCGCACTTCTACAACGCCGCCATGGAGGCAGGCGGGGACTACGATCCCGGCGCCGGCTGGATCGAGGCGTACGAGCGGGCCGTCACCGACTACCCGGCGCAGTACCGGGTCCCCGTCGTGATCGGCGAATGGGGTCCGCTCGACAGCACGCTGCCGAACATGCGCCGCTTCTACCGTGACGCGATGGCCTCCCTGGGCCGCTACGCCTCCGGCTGGGCGGGCTATGTGTGGTGCTACGGCGGCGGGTACTGCGCGGTCGACGACACGGGCGCGTTCCGCACCAACAAGGAGCTGACCGCCGAACCGTACGCGCAGAGCGTCGCGGGCACGGTCCGCTCCGCCTCGTACGACGCCGTGCGGGGTGTGTACCGGCTGGCCTACCGCGCGGCACCCCACGGTTCCCGGCTGACCGAGCTGTCCCTGCCGCCCGGCAGCTGGCGGGTCGAGGCGGACGGCGCGCTCGTCGTCCGCCGTACCCCCGGCCGGGCGTGGGTGCTGGCCGCTCCGGGCAGTCGAGTGGGTGTCACCGTCGTAAGGAAATGTGCCGCCCGCGCCGCAACTGCACACTCCGGCACTGACCGAGGCAGATGAAACCCTGCAGAAACAGCGACGGCCGCCCTCTCATGAGCTGAGAGAACGGCCTCCGACCTGCATTTCTGCACAGTCGGGACGACAGGATTTGAACCTGCGACCCCTTGACCCCCAGGAGTAGGGGTCAAGGGTATTTTCTGGATGTAGCAGACTTAATCGGGGCGGATAATGTGCATAGCAGGCTCCGTCGTGCACCATCGCGCACACCGCGTGGTCCCCAACTGGTCCCCACGACAGTGGGGACGACGAACGACGTTGTCTGCTCAGAGAGGCGTCCCCCTCGGTCAAACAGGCGGCTCAAGAGGAACCTTCCCTGAAGGCATTCAGCACCCGCTTCAGGTCCTTGCCCCCAGAGACGTCCGCCGTCGCCGCCTTGGTTGGTTTGGCTACTCCGGACCGAGGTGAATGTAGGGGACCCACCGGGTGGGTGGGCCGCGGCGGGCGGGACGGGCTCGATCGACGGCGCCACGCGTCCCGATCAGGAGGAGGCGAGGGACACATGCCGCCCCCCTGGGCGGGGAAATACTGCCTCTTCAGTACAGCACCGTCCCGCTGCGGCCGCTCATGCGGATGCCATAACCAGCTCAAGAACTCGCCTGCCCCCCATCAGAACTAGCCTCAAATGAACGTCACTTCAGCGTCAAGGTATCGCCCGTAACGCCCACACCACACACGATGCGCGCCAGCAAAACTGCAGGTCAGGAACCCTTTGCGGCCGACTCACATCTCATTGACTACGGACCCCCGGAAGGCCGTGGAGTGAGGAACCTACCGTTCCTGATGCCCTGCGGTAGGCATCACTCCTCGACAGCTGAGAGCAGGCTGGCAACTGCCACGACAAGCAGGCGACGGCCACAGAGGGATGTGGGGCGACATGCACGAGCCAGGCAATATTCCGTTGGAGACGGAACGGCTGCAAGGACACGCCGAACGCGCCTTCGTCGAGGTACAACGGGCGGATACGAAAGCAACGGCTTTGTGCGGAATAGCCGGTGGCCTGCTGGCTGCGGGGGTGGCCGTGCTGTCGAGTGCACACGACATGGCCCCCATCGCGGTGTTCTTCTTGGTCCTGGTGTGTCTTTTGCTGATGGCCGCGATAGGGGCTGCGCTGCTCGCGCTGCGGCCCGTGGTCCCAAGGGCGGGGCTGCATACCGAATTGATGGGCGAGGCGCTCGTACACCACCGGGTCGGTGTGATTTCAGGCTGGACACCCGTGCGTCTTCACCGGCCAGGAGGCGGGAGGCGACGGACAGAACTTGAAGGGGGCTGGTCAGCAGGTCCTGTACTTCACGCTCTTTGAAAAGGATGCGCCCGTCGTCCCCGACCACAAGGTCCAGAAGTTCCGCGCCTCTCCGCACTGGCCACAGGGCAACCTCGTGCACGACAGCCCTGCCCAGCTCGATTCCAGGTCTGCACGTGGCGAGAATCCGGGCCGTCGGGTGAGCGGCCAGCAGAAGCCTGGCCTCGTACAGGAGCTGTGCAACCTGCTCGGGTGAGAGCCTATCGAGATCGTCGATCACGATACGCCCGAGTCCACTCGGCGGCTCGCCGCCCGCGCGCGTGATGGCATCCAGCAGATCCGGTACGGCCTTGCCCGCATCCACCCACACAGGGATCACTGCATCAGGGTCCCCCGCAGCCTCGCGGAGCCCTTCCCGCCACCAATTCTCGGCTTCCTCACTCTTGCCGGCGCCCATCGGAGCGACCAGCACCGCCAGAGTGCCGACAGGGACGGTCACCACCTGCGATGAGGATTTGTCAGCCCAGTCCAGAACGGCATCGACACGTTCCTCGGGCCCAAGACTCAGTCGTGCCTCACGGCGGTATTGCGAGGCACGGGTCGCAACGGTGAGGGCATCTGACCTGGACTTGTGTCCGGCGGACACAGCGTCGCGCAACTGCGCGAGGACGTCACCAGAGGTGATGGCACCAGCATAGGTACGGCGGATGGAGTCATACCGATCGAGGTAGCGGCACAGCTGGTCGTAGGACCATACTGCCCAGCCCTTGAGCCCGAGGCGTGCCGCATACGTGGACACGAATTGCTCGATCTGGGCAATGCCTCCGCTGCCCGGCACGGGAGTCAGGATCACATTGGTGGTGAAGATCAGATACTCGGGCGGCCGCTCCCGCTTCGAGGCCGGGCTGAGCCACGCTTCGAGTTCCTCTTTAACCTGCCCCTTCAGCCACGAGACCGCATCCTGGGGCTGTTGATCCGTACGCTGTCGAAACTTGGCCTGCACCACCCCGTAGCCGTCCCATGCGTCAAGCTCGCTCGGGTAGGGCACCCGCCCCTCGAACGTTGCCTCACGCCCGCCGTCCCTGCCGTCCCCGAAGACGGAGACGCCCGGCCCGAGGATCGCCTGGGCCAGAGCCTGCGACACGTGCTCGAACTCCCGGGTGCTCAGCCCGCTGAGGTTGTGATCCACCCCGCCATGATGCCGCCGCGGCTATCTCCCGACCGCCTATTGGAACATTTTCCCCGGCCGGGCCTCTGCGACAACGCCAATTCACGTGGCTTGACCAGCCCAGCGACACACCTGACGTCCCATCAGAACGAGCATCAAATGAGCGTCACGAGCGTCATTTCAGCGTCAAGGTATCGCCCGTAACGCCCACACCGCACATAATGCGCGTCAGTGACACCGCAGGTCAGGAGCCCTTTCCGGCAGGCTCAAGGATCGCCACGCACTCCACATGATGCGTCATCGAAAAGAGGTCGTCCCAGACGAGTCACGAAGAACACCAGCTCAGGGACTGTTTTCCGGCTCATTGCTCCGCGTGCGTCCGCCGAGAGCGTCAAACGAGCGTCAAGACCAACGGTCCATTCCTCCTCATCACTCGCGACCGGCATTCGGGACTTCAAGGACAGCTTCCTCCTGCGCCACCAGGACGTGCTCGAGCAGTCGCAGCAGGAAAGGCGAGCCTTCGATGCATGCCGGAATCCGGTTGGGGTACTCGACGCCATTCGGGCTTGAACAGAGGAGAAACATGGACGACGTCGCCGCTCCCAGCAGGGAAATCGCTCCCCTGTCCGGGCATCAGGCGCGTTCTGGCGCCCTGCTCGACGGAACGCTGGAAAACCTGCGGGCGTCCGCCATCGCGGTCGACGACGATGGCCTCATCGTCGCGGTCAACAGCGCGGCCCAGAGCCTGCTGGGCAGAGAAGCCTCAGAGCTCGTCGGTCAGGACTTCCACGACCTGCTGCACCGGGACAGATACGGGCACTCGGTGCCGCGCACGCGCTGCCGAATAAGGAAGGCCATCCTCACGGGGGACACCAGACATGGGGACGCCGACTGGTTCGCCTGCGGGGACGGCACTCTCGTCCAGTTGTCCTGGCTGGTCACGCCCTACTCACCCGGTCCGGGCGGGACAGGTGCGCTGGCGATGCTGTACGAGCCGAAGCCAGGGGACGTGCGCCACACCGGCGGCGGGCACTCCGCGTCGCTGACGGAACTGGACCGCCTGTCCCTGCTGGCGGAGACGACCACGCAGCTCACGTCCACCCTGGACGTGGACGAGGCGCTGCACCGACTGGCGGCCCTGACCGTGCCCCGGCTCGCGGACTGGGCCGTGTTCGACCTGCTCACCGAACGTGACGAAGTACGACGCGTTCTCGTGATGGAGCACAAGGACGGCATTCTCGTCGAGCGGGACGACCTGCAGGGCCCGATGCCTCCCGTGCCGGCAGAGTCACCGATGCCCCTGTCACGGGCCCTGCGCGGCGCCGCCTCCTCCCTCGCCGGCCCCGCCACCTACCAAGGTCCGCCCGACTCCGGCATAGCGGTCGAGCAGCAGCGCCTCTTCACCGCGACAGGTATGCACTCCGCCGTCATCGCACCCATTCGCGGACTGCGCGACGTACTCGGCGCCCTGACCCTGGGCCGCGCCCAGCGTCACGACCCCTTCACCCCTGCCGACCTGCCGCTGCTGGAGGACCTCACCCGCCGGGCGGGCCTGGCGCTGGACAACGCGCGCCTGTACCAGCGCCAGCGCAAAGTCGCCGAGACCATGCAACGCCACCTGCTGCCCCAGCTGCCCGTCCTGCCCGGGCTGGCGATGACCGCGCGCTACGTACCCGCTCCGGACGCCTCATCCGTGGGCGGTGACTGGTACGACGCCTTCGCTCTGGCCGCCCACGCCCACGCACTGGCCATCGGCGACGTCGTCGGACACGACCTCGACGCCGCAGCCGGCATGGCGCAGGTCCGCAACATGCTGCGCGCCTTCGCCTGGTCCCACCCCGAGGCCGCACCCAGCGCCGTCGTCACTCGGCTCGACGATGCCGTGATGCACATCGCCGAGGTACCCATGGCCACCATGATCCTCGCCAGGCTCACCCTCGGGGATGACACACTGTGGCGCCTGCGCTGGACGAACGCCGGCCACCCGCCACCCCTGCTCATCACCCACGACGGTCAGACCCGCTACCTCGACGAGGCGCACGGCATACTCCTCGGAACCGGAGTCACCAGACCTCGCCCCGACGCCGTCACCGTCCTGCCACCCCAGGCCACGCTCCTGCTCTACACCGACGGACTGGTCGAATCCCCGCACCACTCCATCGATCACGGGCTTGACCGGCTGCGCCGACACGCGGCCTCCCTCGCCCACCGCTCCCTCGACTCCTTCTGCGACTTGCTGCTGGACCAGGTCCGCCCCAGTGACAACGATGACGACGTCGCCATGATCGCGCTGCGCACACCCCCTCCCGTAGGACGCGCCTGACCCGCGCGTGAGTCAGATCGAGTGGGCGGAACGGGAGACTGTCGAAGGTCCCGAGCCGGTGGGCTGAGGCTTCGAACGCCTCTCTCCGCCGCGCGAGAACTTCGCGCTGTGCGGGCCCCGCACTGCCCCGCCGGTGAGCGGGACCAGCACGCGGTGTCCGCGTGCCGGTTCGCCGCGGAGGACGGGCACCGTGGGCATGCGGGGTCGGGGCGGCCAGGAGGAGCTGTTTGGTGAAGGCGTACGGCAGGTTCTGCGGTGCTCTCGGTATCGGCGACATGGTGTCCAGGTCGGCTCCGGCGTATGACCATCACCTTCGACGGCGGACTCGGCCCAGCACGACATGCGCCGCGGCTGCCGGCCGCCGAACAGGCCGCCCGGGCCCAGTCGCAGCACCTGTACGACCTGACCGCCGCCCTGGCCGGCGATCACCCTCGCGGAGGTTTCCCGCGCCGTCAGCGAGGCGGCGCCGACCGCTCTGGAGGCCACCGCGGCGGAGCTCTGTCTGCATTCGGCACGGCTGGTACCGCCCTTGCAGCCGGAGGACAACGGCCTTCCGGCCGGTGCGGGCGGCTGGACCGACCTGGACCGGCCGTCTTCCTCCGACCGCCCGCTCGCTCGTGAAGCCGCGGACGCGGTTCCCTTTGCCCTGTCGCTGGAGGCGGACGGCGTCCACCTGGGCATGCTGATCGTCTACGGCTCAGACAGCTCCACCGCTCCCGAGTATGTGACGGCCGCGCGATCCGTGCGAGCCAGCCGGCGCCGCACGCGTGAAGCAGGCACGCCGTGCCCGCGGTCCCACAGACCGATCGTCCTCCCGGCGGCACACGAAAGCCGCTCACCGGGGCGATTCCAGGGCCGGTCGGCGGGGCCGCTCGGCCACAGGTAGGCGCCCTCTGGCGGCCCTGCCGCAGGACGAGACGTAGCGCACCGCGAGTTGGCGCATCTGGCCGCTGAGAACCGGAAACGGCTTCGGTCACCGGTGGACACGCTGCCGCGACGGCCCGCCGCATGGTCGTCCGCGCCCTTGCTCGCCGCGGTCCATGCCGTCCGGGAGTCGCGCCGCGGGACCTCCGCACGCCGCCGCAGCCCGGCTGGGGGCACGGCCACCCGTAAGGCCGGGGGCGGGGACACGGCAGGAGGTCGCGCGGGTTCCATCGCGGTGCGGGTCCCGCCCCCGACTGCAACACGCCTACCCTGCTGCCGTTTGGGACACCTATGGACTGTATGACCTCTTACGTACCAGCTCGCCTAACGTCCGGCATGCGCACGGGGCCCGGCCGTCATGTCGGCCGGACCCCGTGATGAAGGCGCGCTGCGGGTCAGATCACCATCGGTACCAACGACCTCGGCCGCCACCGGCGGTGGTGGAGCGCATGACGAAGCCGAGAAGCCACAGCACCAGGACGACGACGGCGACCCACCAGAGGATCTTGATGGCGAAGCCGGCACCGAAGAGGAGCAGGGCAAGAAGCAGAACAAGCAGCAGGGGAACCATGTCTATCAACCTCCTGCACTCTCGTCTGCCCTGCAATTCCGGCGCCATTCACCGAATACGCCTTGTTTGTGAAAGGAGCGCCGGGGCACAAGCGGGTTACCGCGACAGCGGCACGCGAGCTATCAGGAGGTACTCTTCCATGACTGCCGGCGAGAAGGCCAAGGCAAAGATCGAGCAGGCCGAGGGCAAGGCCAAGGAAGCCGTGGGAAGCGCCATCGGAAACGACCGTATGGCTGCTGAGGGGCGGGCTGAGAAGAGCACGGGTGATGCCCGTGAGGCCAAGGAAAAGGCGAAGGACGCGTTCAAGCACTAAACCTGAATTCTCCATCGAGAATTCGAAAGGGGCCTGCCCGGCGTGACTCCGGGCAGGCCCCTTTCGACGGATCGCCGAGGGCCGAACACGCCAGCACTGAGTCTCGCCTCAACTGCTCATCGGCCTTCTCGCCCGCCACCATGCCGACGATTTCCCGTCCATGACCGTCGCTCAAGTCGCCACCAGGCCCGCACCCGCAGGCCCCCGGCGGACACGGGAACGTGCCGACGGCTCTGTTCACCACACGGTAGATGGCCGGACAGTCGTCGGCGGCATGGACGTTGATCATCCTCGGAGGGGCGGGAGCCCTGTGGTCGGGGTCCAGCTATCTGAGCGTCTTCCGCCGGGCGTTGCACGCCATGCATCGGACCAGCGCACACCGGCCGCTCTGGCGCACTGCTCCACGTATCGCCGCCACGGCCCTCGTCCTGATCTCCCTACTTCTCACGTCGGCCCTCGCACTGTTTCTCACTGGCAGCCTGGCCCGGCGTCTGGGCCGCGTGCTGTCTCTGGGCACCTGGCCCCAGGCCGCCTGGGACACACTGCGGTGGCCGGTCGTGGCCGCCGTCGCCGCCGCCTGTGGACGCTCACGTAATTCCCCAGGACTGAGTTCACGTAATTCCCCAGGTCCTGATGCGCCGTAGCATGGTGGGGAGTCAGGCACGAACTATGGCGAGGGGGCATGAGGTGGTTCGTGACAATCAGGCAGCGAGCTTCCGAGCCGCGCTGTCGCCGGAGCGGATCGCCGAGATCGACGAGATCATCGGTCGCATCACCCGCTGGGCGCGGGGACGCGAAGACATCGTCGGTCTGCTTCTGGTCGGATCATGTGCTCGCAACGCTGCGCGACCGGACTCCGACATCGACATCGTCCTGCTCACCACGGACGAGCCCCGATATCTCCTCGACGATGCCTGGGCCATGGAGCTCGGGCTGGGCGAACTGATCCGCGCTCAGTCGTGGGGAGCGATCACGGAGCGACGCTATGCCACGGCCTCTGGCCTGGAAGTTGAGATGGGCATCGGCTCTTCGACCTGGGCAAAGACCGATCCCGTCGATCCTGGAACACATCGCGTCGTTACTGACGGTGCTCGTTTGCTGCACGACCCAGCAGGCATCCTCGCTGGCCTTCTCGCCGCTTGCTAGGTGATTGGTTTATCGGGCTTGTTGGTGGGGTTCTTGGGCCGCTTGTTCGGGCGGTAGCTGGGGCCGTTCATGATGACCTGGTGGCTGGTGTTGATGAGTCGGTCCAGGAGTGATTCGGCGACGACGGGGTTGGGAAAGAGGGGATACCAGTCGCTGGGCGCCCGGTTGCCGGTGATGATCAGGGATCGGCCTTGCCGTTCGGAGACGAGTTCGTAGAGGTCGTCGGCCTGGGCCGCGGACAGCTGTCGCATCGCGAAGTCGTCGAGGATGAGGACGTCGGGGCGGACGAGTTCGCGGATCCGTTTCTCCCAGGTGCGGTCCGCGTGGCCGCCGGCGAGGTCGGCGAGGATGCGGCTGGTCTTGGCGAAGCGGACGTGAGCGCCCTGGCGGACGGCGAGGTGGCCGAGGGCTTGGGCGATGTGGGTCTTTCCGACGCCGACCGGTCCGAAGAGGATGACCGACTCGCCGGCATGCAGCCAGCGCAGGGCTCCCAGGTCGCGGATCTGGGCGGCGGGCAGTTTCGAGGAGGCGGCGAAGTCGAACTCTTCCAGGGTGACCTGCTGCTCGAACTTTGCCCGCTGCAGCCGTCGTTGGAAGGCGACGGTCTCGCGGCGGGTGATCTCGTCCTGGCAGAGGACCTGGAGGAAGTCGAGGTGGCCGAGCTCGCCGCCATGCGCCTGGGCGAGGCGGGCGTCGAGGGTTTCCAGCATGCCGGACAGTCGCAGAGCCTTGAGCGACTCTCGCGGGGCGGCGTCCATCACGGTCATTGGGCTTCCACCTCGGCTTCGTCGTGGACATGGTCGTCGTGGTTGTCGCCCGTTGTGTCGGGGGTCGTGACGGTGGCGAATAGCCGGGCGGGGCCGTGGAGGAAGGCTGCGGCTCCGGCGTCTCCGCTGGTTTCGGGCTCTGGGTCGGTCTCGATGCCGGCGATGAGGATGCCCTTGATGGTGCGGTAGGACGGGTCGCCGACCGCGATGGCCCTCGCGCAGGCGGCTTCCAGCCGCGTGTCGCCGTACTTCTTCCGCAGCCCGAGAACCCGCTGGGCCGCGCGGAGCCGATAGAGGACGTTGACCTCCAGCAGCTGGTCGATGACCTCGCGGCAGGCGTCGCCGACCTCGGACGCCTGGCTGCGGCACCAGACCGGCGTCCGCATCTGGAAGGCGATCTTCTCCGGCGGATAGTCGCTCTTGTCGGTGCGTTTTCCCTGGTCAAGGGCGGTGTGAGTCTTGACGAGCTGGCCTTCGTGGAAGACTTGCACCATCGTGGCGGTGGAGCGGACATCGACCTTGCGGCCGATCAGCTTCCACGGCACCGAGTAGAGGGTGCGGCCGACCTTGATGTGGATGTCCGGGCCGACGGTGGCCGTCGACCAGCGGGCCAGCACGAACGGAGTGGGCGGCAGGGGCAGCAGTTCTGCCGCCTCCAACGCGTCGAACACGGTCATCGGGGCGGCCCCGCCCAGCGGCCGACACTTCCGTCGCCCGGCGACCTGTTGACTCCACGTCATGGCCTCGGCCTGCATGTGTTCGATCGAGGTGAACTCCCGGCCTCGCCAGAACGAGTCGCGGACATAGGGCATCGGCCGTTCGACCCGGGGCTTGTCCTTCGGTTTCGCGGCCCTGGCGGGATCGACCAACGCGCCGTAGTGGGTTGCGAGTTCGGCATAAGCTTTGTTGATCTTCGGGTCGTAGAGGTCGGGCTTGTCGACCCCGGTCTTGAGGTTGTCCGGGACGAGTCGGCGCGGGACGCCGCCGAAGTAGCGGAAGGCTGCGACGTGCGCTTCCGTCCACGCGTGCTGGTCGAGGTGCAGCACCGGCCGGACGAACATGTGCCGCGAGCACGGAAGGACCATCACGAACGCCCAGAACCGGTGGCGTTTTCCGGTCCGCGGGTCGATCCACTGCCCGAGGAAGCCGTAGTCGATCTGGGCCTCCGATCGGGGCTCGATGTCGTCGCGCAGCACGGTGACCTGTGACTTCGCCACCTCGTCCGGCAGCGTCGCGTGCGCCCAGCGGCGGAACGAGGAGATCGACACCTGCAGCTTGTGCTCGTCACGGAGCCGCTGGTGGATCGTCGAGACGGTCACCGTCCCGAGCAGGCTCGGGAAGAGGGCACCCGGCGGCACATCGGCGGTAGCGCTTCTGTTGGGGGTCTGACTCGGATTCGCCGTCTACACCTCCCATGTCAGCACCTATCACCATCTGTACGGTTCACTGGCGGGCGTCGTGGTCTTCCTGCTCTGGCTGTGGCTGCCCAACCTGTCCCTGCTGGTCGGCGCTCAGTTCAACGCAGAGCTGGCGAAGCCCGTGCACGGGGAATGAGCCGGTCTTCCAGTAGCGGCGGGACCGCCCGCGGCCTTCCCTTCGGCCGGTTCGCTCAGTACGGCACGCACGCGCCGACACCGCACGAACCGTGAGCTGGCCGCTCGGTCGCCTGTGGCGCTGTCTGCCCGTCGGCCGCGTGGGCGGTCGCGGCCTCCGGCCTCGCGCGGTGCGCCGCGTCTCGGGGTGGGAACGGTGCTCGGAGCGCCGTATCCGTCATCGGCCCGTACCCGATGGCGGCGAGTGTGGAGGCGGACCGCACCACGCGGCCGCGAGGCCCCGCCCGATCGGCAGGACCTCGCAAGAGTGAGGCGCTACACCCGACATCGCCCCCGCTCCGCAGGACGCCCGGCTGCCGTCCCGCTGCCGGGCCCCCGACCGTCAGACGGTGCTGAGCATGCCTTCACGCAGGCGGGCCAGGAGGCGGGAGATCAGGCGGGAGACGTGCATCTGGGAGACACCGAGACGTTCACCGATCTGGGCCTGGGTGAGTTCCTCCACGAACCGCCAGTGGATGATCTTGCGGTCGCGTTCGTCGAGTTCGGCGAGCATCGGGGCGAGGGCGTGGAAGTCCTCGATCAGGCCGAGGGCGGCGTCCTCGTCGCCGATGAAGTCCGCCAGCGCGGCCTCGCCGTCCTCGCTGCCGTTGATCGCCGCGTCCAGGGAGGCGGACCTGTAGCCGTTGGAGGCCAGTTGGGCCTCGACGACCTCGTCCTCCGGAAGGCTCATCAGCTCGGAAAGCTCTTGGGTGGTCGGTGTCCGGCCCAGTCGGCTGCGCAGTTCCTCGTTGGCGCGGGCGAGTTGGACGCGGGCTTCCTGGAGCCGGCGCGGGACATGTACGGCCCAGGAGGTGTCGCGGAAGAACCGCTTGATCTCGCCGACGATGTACGGCACGGCGAAGGAGGTGAACTCGACCTCGCGGGTCAGCTCGAAGCGGTCGATCGCCTTGATGAGTCCGATCATGCCGACCTGGACGATGTCCTCCATCTCCTCCGGCCCGCGGCTGCGGAACCGGCCGGCCGCGTAGCGGACCAGGGACATGTTCATCTCGATCAGCGTGTTGCGCGCGTACTGATACTCGGGCGTTCCCTCCTCCAGGACGGCCAGCCGGTCGAAGAACGGCTTCGACAGCTCCCGCGCGTCCTTCGGCGCGACCTTGGAAGGGTCCGTGATCTCCGGCACATCCACCGTCTGCTCGGCGGTCAGCACGGTCGTCGTCGGCATCATGGCGCCCTCCCAGTCGATCAGCCTCGTCGTCGCCGGTTCATCGTCCGGCAGGCACGCGCCTACCCCGTCCGCCGATCGGCACTCCTCGAACTGTTGTCAGTTCCCGCCGGACTCTCCATGGCTGCGTACGATTTCCTTCACCTTGGCGACCGCGAAACCCCAGCCCTGCTCGATGGTCGGCTTGGCCGGGACGGCGATCTCGTCGGGGTTGGTGAGGACGTCCAGCAGGACCGGGCCCGGACTGCCCAAGGCGCGTCGCACGGCGCCCTCCACGTCGGCCGGGTCGGTCACACGGATGCCGGTGATGCCCATGGCTTCGGCCGCGGCGGCGAAGTCGGGGTTGTCCAGCACGGTGCCGAACTCGGGCAGGCCGGACTGCTCCTGTTCGAGTTTCACCATGCCCAGCCGGCGGTTGTCGAAGACGACGAGCTTGACGGGAAGGCGGTACGTCTTCAGGGTCATGAGGTCGCCGAGGAGCATGCTCAGTCCGCCGTCGCCGCAGAAGGCCACGACCTGGCGCTCGCGGTCCAGGCACTGGGCGCCCAGGGCCTGGGGCATGGCGTTGGCCATCGAGCCGAGGTTGTAGGAGCCGATGAGGCGCCGCTCGCCGCGCATCTCGACGAAGCGCGAGAGCCACACGGTGGCCATGCCCGTGTCAGAGGTGAAGACGGCGTCATCGGCCGCGATCCGGTCGACGGCCGCGGCCAGTGCCTCAGGGCGGATGTCTTGGGCGCGGTTGTCCAGCGCGGAGCGGATACGGCCCACCACGCCCTTGTCGTGCGACGGATCGGCGAGCCGGGCCTGACCGGTGCGCCACTGGTCGAAGCGTTCACGCGTCGTCTCCAGGTGCGAGCGGTCACGTGCGCCTTCGAACCCGGCGGGCGCGGCGGCGAGGTCGTCCAGGAGGTCGCGTACGGTGGCGCCGGTGTCTCCCACGAGCCCGACGTCGACCGGTACCCGGCGTCCGATATGGGTGGCCTCGGTGTCCACCTGGATCACGGTCCGGCCCTCGGGATACCAGTCCCGGTAGGGGAAGTCCGTGCCGAGCAGCAGCAGGGTGTCCGCGTCCTGGAGGGCCGCGGCGGCGGCGGGGTTGCCGATCAGCCCCGTCTGGCCGACCTGGAAGGGGTTGTCGTCGCCTTCGAAGCCCGCCTTGGCCTCCAGGGTGAGCACCATCGGTGCGGCCAGGCGGTCGGCGAGGGTGAGGACGTCCTCGCGAGCGGCGCGGGCGCCCTCACCGACGAGCAGGGTGACCCGTTCGGAGCGGTCGAGGAGTTCCGCGGCGCGGTGGACGGCCGACCCGTCGGGCCGGCTCACCGGGGCGTTCAGGGAGAACCGGGCCGGCCGGTCGGCGGTCAGTTCCCGCTCGCCCAGGTCGCCCGGCACCGTGAGAACGGCGACGCCCCTGCGGCCCAGTGCGTGACGCACCGCCGTCTCCAGCATCTGCGGAAGCTGGTCGGGAGAGGTGATGGTCGCGCGGAACACGGCCACATCCCTGAAGAGGGCGTCGTTGTCCACCTCCTGGAAGTAGTCGCTGCCGAGTTCGGCGAGCGGCACCTGGCCGGCGATGGCCAGGAGCGCGGCGTGGCTCTTGGCCGCGTCGTACAGCCCGTTGAGGAGGTGGACCGAACCGGGTCCGACCGTGCCCATGCACACACCGAGGGTGCCGGTGAGCTGCGATTGTGCGCTCGCGGCGAAAGCCGCCGCCTCCTCGTGCCGGCAGCCCACCCATTCCAGGCCCTCGGTGGTGCGGATGGCGTCGGTCAGCGGATTGAGCGCGTCTCCCACGACGCCGAACACCTGGCGCACGCCGAGTTCGCTCAACGCGTCCACGATGACGCGGGCAACAGTGCGGGTCACGTAGTCCTCCAGGTCACACGGTGAAACGGTCGGGGTCGGCGGCCTGCCAGTCGGCCGCCCAGGAGGCGGGCGGCTCGGCGAGCAACTGCCCTGGTCCAAGCCACTCGTACAGCTCCTCGTAGGAGCGCTCGGTGCAGGGGTCGACGCGCCGCCGGAGCATGTGCGGACGCAGTTGGGCGGGGTCGGTGACGCCCATGGACGCCATGATCTGCAAGGCGCTGGCCACGGTCGCTTCCTGGAAGCGCTGTACGCGTGCCGTTTTGTCGGGGACGTGGAGGGCGCGGGCTCGGCGGGGGTCCTGGGTGGTGACGCCGGTGGGGCAGGTGTTCGTGTGGCACCGCTGCGCCTGGATGCAGCCGACGGCGAACATCATCGCCCGCGCGGCGTTGCCGTGGTCGGCACCCTGCACCATGCGTTTGACCAGGTCGGTCCCCGTGGCGATCTTGCCGCTCGCCCCGATCTTGATGCGGTCGCGCAGGCCCGTGCCCACGAGGGCGTTGTGCACGGTGAGCAGACCCTCGGTGAGCGGGACACCCACATGGTCCGCGAACTCCAGCGGTGCCGCACCGGTCCCACCCTCGGCGCCGTCCACCACGATGACATCAGGCGCAGTGCCCTCCTCCAGCATGGCCTTGCACACGGCCAGGAACTGCCGGCGGGAGCCCACACACAGCTTGAACCCGGCTGGCTTGCCACCGGACAACTCGCGCATGCGAGCGATGAAGCGCACGAGTTCGCGCGGGGTGGAGAACACCCGGTGGTACGGCGGGGAGATGACCGTCCGCCCCTCGGGCACGTCGCGGACCCGGGCGATCTCGGCGTCCACCTTGGCTCCCGGCAGAACACCGCCGATGCCGGGCTTGGCACCCTGCGACAGTTTCAGGGACACGCACTTGACGTGTTCGTGCGCGGCCTTGTCGGCGAACTCGGCCGCGTCGAAGTCGCCTTGCCCGGTACGGCAGCCGAAGTATCCGGTGCCGATCTCCCATACGAGGTCGCCACCAGGACGCAGGTGGTACTCCGACAGGCCGCCCTCACCGGTGTCCTGTGCGAAACCTCCCGCCGCCGCACCCCCGTTGAGAGCGAGGACGGCGTTGGCGGACAGTGAGCCGAAGCTCATCGCGGAGACGTTCAGCAGCGCCATGCCGTAGGGCCGGCCGCAGTCCGGACCGCCGATCCGCACGCGCGGCGGAGTCTTCGGGACCGGGCGCGGCGCCATCGACGGCACCAGGAACTCGTGACCGGGCTGGTACACGTCCCGTTCGGTGCCGTACGGCTCCTCCGCGTCGGTGCCCTTGGCTCGCTCGTAGACGATGCTGCGCACATCCCGGTCGAAGGGGCGCCCGTCATAGTTCCGCTCGATGAAGTACTGCTGCAGCTCCGGGCGTACGCGCTCCAGGAGGTAGCGGGCATGGCCGAGGACGGGATAGTTGCGCAGCACCGAGTGCCGCCGCTGCACCAGGTCCCAGGTGCCCAGCACCCCCGTGAACAGGAGCGGAACGGCCGCGAACCACCAGTAGGGCGAGAGCCCGAGCGCCGCGGCCAAAGCCCGAGAGCGGCCACCAGAGTCAGGAAGACGATTCCCACGCGTGTCACACCTGACGCCTTGCCCGGATATCGATCGCCGTGCGCGACAGCCGGGCACTGGACGCTCCCAGTCGCGGTGTCCGCCGGACAGGCCGTGAGCCCTCGGCCACGCTCGTCAGGGTGGTGGACCGCATGGACAGGACCCGGGCGGCAACCTGACCTCCCACTCGGCGCGGAGATGGGACCGAACCGAGGTTTCGACGGTCGTCGGGCCGGCAAGACGCGGCTGGCCTACAGCAGGTCAGCAGCACTGAGATGTCCACCGCGAGGGAACCGTCCGCTCGGCCCGGTGCAGCCACGCAAACAGGTCGAGCGAACCACCCGGGCCGCAAACCCGCAGATCAGGAGCCCTTCGCAGCCGGCTCAAGGATGGCCACACACTCCACATGATGCGTCATCGGAAACACATGGACGACTCCACGAACCGCCCTGTCCGCGCCTTAGCGACCACCCCGTGGCGCACCTTGACCGGGTCAAAGTGCGCCACAGCCCCCGTCAACCGCCTTGGTCCCCAAGTGGTCCCCAAGAATGATCAAGGGGCCGCTTCAGATCTCCTCTGAAGCGGCCCCTGACCTGCGACTTCGTAAAGTCGGGACGACAGGATTTGAACCTGCGACCCCTTGACCCCCAGTCAAGTGCGCTACCAAGCTGCGCCACGTCCCGATGCGCTCACTCGCGGTGACCCGCGTGATCGCGTGGAAAGAACTCTACCCCACCGGCGGGGATGCGCCGACAAGGGTCCGGGCGGGGTGGGGACAATCGGTCGTATGGGAGACGCAGAGGCAGCGGCAGGGGCCGAGCCGGCGGGCGGCCGGGACCGGGACATGGACGGTCGATACGCGAGCGGCCGGGACCAGGACGGACGGGACGTGGAAGGGCGGGACGTGGACGTGGACGGGCGGGACCCGGACGTGGACGGGCGGGACCCGGACGTGGACGGGCGGGACCCGGACGTGGACGGGCGGGACCGGGACGTGGACGGGCGGGCGCGCAGCGCCCGGCCGCGGGACGGGCTGGGGCGGCCGCTGCCGTACGGATCGGAGGGTGTCGCCCGGCAGCCGGAGGGCGTCGTGCGGACCCCGCGGGAGACGGTTGCCGAGGCACAGGAACTGCTGGACGCGGGCAAGCCCTTCCACGCCCACGAGGTGTTCGAGGACGCCTGGAAATCGGGGCCCGAGGCCGAGCGGACACTGTGGCGCGGGCTGGCCCAGCTCTCGGTGGGGCTCACGCACGCGGCCCGCGGCAACGCCACCGGCGGGGCACGGCTGCTGCGCCGCGGCGCGGGCGCGGTCCAGGAGTGGTCCGCCGGGCGGGACGAGGAGCGGCCGTACGGGATGGACCTCGCGGGCCTCGTGCGATGGGCACGGGAGTTGGCCGGGCGGGTGGACGGCGGCTCCGGGCCCGTCGACCCGGTGGCGGAGGCGCCTCGGCTCGGCCCCCGAGGGACCCCGTAGCGCTCGGTGCGGAGGCGATGGACGCATGGTCGGTGGCATGGGGCAGACTCGGGGCGTGCGAAAGATTCATGTCATCGGTATCGGCGCGGGCGACCCCGAGCAGCTGACCCTGCAGGCCGTCAGGGCGCTGCGCGGCACGGACGTGTTCTTCCTGCTCGACAAGGGCGAGGTGAAGAACGATCTGACGCAGCTGCGCCGGGACATCCTGGACGCACATCTGCCCGAGGGGTCGTACCGGTTGGTGGAGGCCCGCGATCCGGACCGGGACAGGAAGGCGGGCGGGGCGTCGTACTCGCCGGCCGTCGAGGACTGGCGCAGCGCCCGCGCCGGGATCTACGAGCGGCTGATCACCGACGAACTGGGCGAGGACGGCACCGGTGCGTTCCTGGTGTGGGGGGATCCGTCCCTGTACGACAGCACGCTGGGGATCCTGGAGGAGGTGCTGGCCCGGGGCGCGGTGGAGTTCGCGTACGACGTGGTGCCCGGCATCAGCAGCGTCTCCGCGCTGGTCGCCCGGCATCGCACGGGGCTGAACCGGGTCGCCCGGCCGGTGCAGATCACCACCGGACGGCGGCTGGCCGAGGGCTTTCCGGACGGCGTGGACGACGTGGTCGTCATGCTGGACGCGCACCAGGCCTTCCGGCAGTACGCCGACCAGGACATCGACATCTACTGGGGGGCGTACATCGGCACCTCGGACGAGATCCTCGCGTCGGGTCCCATCGGCGAGGCCGGCCCCCGCATCGAGCGGCTGCGGGCCGAGGCTCGCGAGCGCAAGGGGTGGATCATGGACACGTACCTCCTGCGCCGGCACCCCGGGGAGGCCTGAGCCGCGAGCGGCGCACGGACGGGGCCGAAGGGGTGTCCCTGCGGCCGACTGCGTCCCAGCCGGCCGCCCGACGGGGTGCCCCTACGGGCGGCTGAGTCCCAGCCGGTCGAGTACGCCCGCCACGTCCGCCACCGCGGTCACACCGTCGGGGAGCGGGGGCCGTCGTACGACGACCACGGGCAGCCCGAGGTCCCGAGCGGCCGTCAGCTTCGCGGACGTCGCCCCGCCGCCGCTGTCCTTCGTCACCAGGACCTCGATCCGGTGGGCGCGCAGCAACTCCGTCTCGTCGGCGAGGCCGAACGGGCCACGCGCGAGGATCACTTCGGCGTCCGGCGGCAGGGGCGGCCCCGGCGGCTCCACCGACCGTACGACGAAGTGCAGGTCCCCGAGGTGGGCGAAGGCCGCGAGGCCGAGGCGGCCGGTGCTGAGGAACACCCGTCGGCCCAGGCCGGGCAGGGTCTCGGCGGCCTCGGCCAGGGAGTCGACGTCGTACCACCGGTCGCCGGGGCCCGGGCGCCAGCCGGGGCGGCGCAGGGCGACGGCGGGGACACGCGCGGCCGTCGCGGCGCGGGCCGCGTTCGCCGTGATCGCCTCGGCGAACGGGTGCGTGGCGTCGACCAGGGCGTCGACGTGGTGCGCGCGCAGCCAGTCGGCCAGGCCCTCGGCGCCACCGAAACCGCCGATCCGTACCTCGCCGTCCAGTTCCCCCGGCCGGGTCACGCGGCCCGCCAGGGACGTGGTGACCCGGAGGCCGGGGCGGGCCGCCAGTTCGGCCGCGAGGCGGCGGGCCTCGGTGGTGCCGCCGAGGATCAGGACGTGCGGGGACATGAGGGTGAGCGTAGGGGATGTCCCCGGGCGCCGGGCCCCGGGCGCTGCTCCTGCCCGTTAGGGTCCGGGCATGGGTTCCATGGCGTCCGTGCGGGCCGTGCTCATCGACATCGACGGGGTGCTGACCGTGTCCTGGCGGCCGTTGCCGGGCGCGGTGGCGGCCCTGCGGGCGATCCGGGAGGCCGGTCTCGGGGTCGCGCTGGTGACCAACACGACGTCCCGTACCCGGGCGTCGATCGCCGGGGCACTGGCCGGCGCGGGCTTCGCGGTGAGCGCCGAGGACATCCTGACGGCACCCGCGGCCACCGCCGCTCATCTGGCCGGTGCCCGCTGCGCCCTGCTGAACAGCGGGGACGTCCGGGAGGACCTGGCGGGTCTCACTCTCGTCGACGAGGAGGACGACGGCGCGGCCGTGCCGGACGTCGTGCTGCTCGGCGGCGCGGGGCCCGAGTTCGGGTACGCCGAGCTGAACCGGGCCTTCGGGCAGCTGCAACGGGGTGCGCGGCTGGTCGCCATGCACCGCAACCTGTACTGGCGCACGGACGCGGGGCTCCAGCTGGACGCGGGGGCGTTCGTCGCCGGTCTGGAGGCGGCCGCCGGCACGAGGGCCGAGGTGACCGGCAAGCCGTCGCGGGCGTTCTTCGAGGCGGCGCTCGGGCGGCTGGGCGCCGGGCCGGGCGAGGCGCTGATGATCGGGGACGACATCGAGTCGGACGTGCTCGCGGCGCAGCGGCTCGGCATCACCGGCGTGCTGGTGCGCACCGGCAAGTTCCTGCCCGAGGCGGTCCGGCGGGCGAGCGGCAGCCCGGACCACGTGCTGGACTCCTTCGCCGGTCTGCCCGGACTGCTGGGGCTAGCGCACTAGGAGCTGGACGGCGCCCAGGATCGTCGCGGCGATCACCAGCTGCTCGAACAGCCGCTGGTTGATCCGGTCCACGGCCCATCGCCCGAACAGCGCGCCGGGCACGACGAACACGGCGAGCGCCGCGTCGAGCAGCAGGGAACGGCCGTCGATCAGGCCGAGTCCGGCGCTGAAGGGCACCTTGGCCACGTTCACGATGAGGAAGAAGAACGCCGACGTGCCCAGGAAACCAAGTTTCCGGAAGCCCGCCGAAAGGAGATACATCGACATCACCGGCCCGCCCGCGTTGGCGACCATCGTGGTGAACCCGCCGAGGACGCCGTAGGACCGGGCCTTCATCCGGCCCGCCCGGGTGGTGACCGCGTCCGGCTCGTCGGCCGCCTCGGTCCGGCGCCGCCGCCACAGCGTGATGCCGGCCATCAGCAGCAGGATCGCCCCGATCGAGGTCCGTACGATCGCGTCGTCGGCCCACATCAGGAACAGCGTGCCGCCCACCACGCCGGCCGCCACCGCCGGGAACAGTCGCCACAGCGTGGGCCAGTGGGCATGCCGCCGGTAGGTGAGCACGGCGAGCACGTCGCCCGCGATCAGGACGGGCAGCAGCACCCCGGTGGACGCACGGGCCGGCAGGACGGCCGCGAAGATCGCGAGGCTGACCGTGTTGGCCCCGCTGACGGCGGTCTTGGAGAAGCCCACGACCAGGGCGGCGAAGGCGAGGGCGGCGAACTGCCAGCCGGATATGTACCAGAGAGTCATCGTGTTCATGCGGAGACCGATGGTAGACGCACGCATCCGGCGGTGTGAGGACCGTCTCGCAGGGCGGTCCTCACACCGGGTCCACCACGGTGACCGGTTCACCGGGCCCACCATGACGAACGGCTCACCGGGCCCGTCGCGACGAACGGCTCACCGTGCCGACCACGGCAGCCGGTTCCCGGGCCTGCAACGACAGTCGGCCGCCCGGCCCGTCGCGACGGGCCGCTCGTCGGGACCACAACGACAGCCGGTCGCCGAGGCCGTCACGACGGCCGGTTCGCCGTAACCGCGGACGCGCCGGTTCGCCGGGGTCACGACGACGGGCGGCGCGCCTGGGACAGGGGGTGCATCGACGACCGGCGCGCCGGGGGCCTCAACTGCCCGTGTACTGCGCCCTCAGCTCCCGCTTGAGCACCTTCATGCTCGGCCCGAGCGGCAGCACGTCCGCGAACTCCACGCGCCTCGGGTACTTGTGCCGGCCCAGGTGTTCCTTGGACCACGCGGTGATACCGGGGGCGTCGGGGGCGGTGCCCTGCGCCGGTACGACGACGGCGCACACCTCCTCGCCGTGCAGTTCGTCGGGCAGGCCGATCACGGCGACCTGGGCGATGCCCGGGTGGCGCATCAGGACCTCCTCGACCTCCCGCGGGTAGATGTTGTAGCCGCCGCGGATGATGACGTCCTTCTTGCGGTCGACGATCCGGAGGAAGCCCTCCTCGTCCTTGGTGCCCAGGTCCCCGGTGCGGAACCAGCCGTCGACCAGCGCCTCGGCGGTGGCCTCGGGGCGGTGCAGGTAGCCGGAGAAGACGTTGTGGCCGCGGATGACGACCTCGCCCAGCTCACCGGGCGGCAGGAGTTCGACCTTGCCCTCGATCTCGGCGCGGGCGATCTCCACGTCGACGCCCCACAGCGGGTGCCCGATGGTGCCGGCCCGGGTGCCGAAGTCGGGCTGGTTGACGGTGGCGGCCGGGGAGGTCTCCGACAGCCCGTACCCCTCGTAGATCCGCGCGCCGAACGCGGCCTCGAAGCGCTCCAGTACGGCCACCGGCAGGGAGGCGCCGCCGGAGACGCACACGCGCAGCTCGGGCAGCGCGCCCGCGTCCGCGGCGGCCGCGGCGAGGGCCACGAACATGGTCGGCACTCCGTGGAAGGTGTTCACCTTCTCCGCGACCATCAGCTCGATGGCGCGGGCCGCGTCGAAGCGGGGCAGCAGGACGAGCGTGGCGCCCGCCCGCCAGGTGGAGTTGAGTGACACCGTCTGGCCGAAGGCGTGGAACAGCGGCAGCGCGCCGAGGGCGATGTCGTCGGCGCGGATGTCGTGGGCGTCGAAGGCGTTGACGGTCGCGTTCATGACGAGGTTGAAGTGACTGAGCACCGCGCCCTTGGGGACGCCCGTCGTACCGCTGGTGTAGAAGACGACCGCCGGGTCGTCGGCGCTGCGGGTGACGTACGACGGCAGGGGCTCGGCGCCGGCCGCGAGCCCGTCGAACTCCTCGCCGAGGGTGACGGTGCGCACGCCGAGGGCACCTGCGGCGGCGCGTCCCGTCTCCGCCTGCGCCGGGTGCACGAGCAGCAGCGTGGCTCCGCTGTCCCTGAGCACGTGCTCGACCTCCGGCGCCGAGAGGAGCAGGTGCACGGGGACGACGACTGCGCCCGCCGCGGCGATCGCGTAGTAGGCGATGGGGAACGCGGCGGTGTTGGGAGCCATCAGGGCGACCCGGTCCCCCGGCCGTACGCCCAGTTCGGTGAGCGCGCCCGCCTGCCCCCTGGCCCGTCGCCACACCTCGTGGAAGGACAGCCGCAGATCCCCCTCGACCAGCGCGGTCTTCTCGGGACGGCGCCGGGCGTTCTCGGCGAGGATGGCGGCGACGGACAGGGTTGCCATGGAGTGATGCTCCGTTTCCTTGCTGCGGCTCGTGCTACCGAATCCCCTTGCGGGGAGCCCCCGTTGAAGAGTTGAAGAGCTGTCAGTGCCTCTCGACCAGCACCGCGCTCCCCTGGCCCACTCCGACGCACATGGTCGCAAGGCCCCGCTCGGCGCCCGTGCGCCGCATCCGGTGCAGGAGCGTGGTCAGGATGCGGGCGCCGGAGCAGCCCAGCGGGTGGCCGAGAGCGATCGCGCCGCCGGAGGGGTTCACCAGGTCCGGGTCGATGCCGAGCTGGTCGACGCAGGCCAGGGCCTGGGCGGCGAACGCCTCGTTGAACTCGGCCTCCTGGAGATCGCCGACCGTCCAGCCGGCCCGGGTCAGTGCCTTGCGGGTGGCGGGGACGGGGCCGATGCCCATCACATCGGGGTGGACGCCCGCCGAGGCACCGGCGACGTACCGGCCGAGGGATTCCAGGCCCAGTTCGTTCAGGGCCTCCTCGCTGACCAGCAGGAGCGCAGCCGCGCCGTCGTTCATCGGGGAGGCGTTGCCCGCCGTGACCGTGCCACCTGCCCGAAAGACCGGCCTGAGACGGGCCAGTTTCTCCAGCGAGGTGTCCTCGCGGACGCACTCGTCCTGCTCGACGAGGATGCCGTCGGGGGTTTCCACGGGCAGCAGTTCGCCGTCGAAGTGGCCGTTCTTGCGTGCTGCCGCGGCCCGTTGGTGGCTGCGCAGCGCGAACTCGTCCTGCCGCTCGCGGGAGATGCCGTACCGCTCCGCGACCTCCTCGGCCGTCTCGCCCATGGACAGCAGGCCGTGCAGGTCCTTCATGGCCGGGTTGACCAGGCGCCAGCCGAGGCGGGTGTCGTAGGTCTCGATGCGCTGCGGCAGGGCCTCGTCGGGGCGGGGCAGCACGAAGGGGGCGCGGCTCATCGACTCGGAGCCGCCCGCGAGCACGATGTCGGCCTCGCCCGCGGCGATGGTGCGCGCGGCGGTGGTGACCGCTTCGAGGCCGGAGGCGCACAGCCGGTTGACGGTGGCGCCGGGCACGGAGTCGGGCAGGCCTGCCAGCAGCGCGGCCATGCGGGCGACGTTGCGGTTGTCCTCGCCGGCCTGGTTGGCGGCGCCCCAGTAGACGTCGTCGATGCGGGCCGGGTCGAGGGCGGGCACGTCGGCCACCAGACGGCGGATCACGGTCGCCGCGAGGTCGTCGGGCCGCAGGGCGGACAGGGCTCCGCGGAGCTTGCCGATGGGGGTGCGGCGGGCGGCCGCGAAGTGGACGGGACGCACGGCTGGGACTCCTGACCGACGACGCTGTGGATCAGCACGAATCTGTGACTGTGGCGCAGCACCACTTAATTAGCACTGCTAGTTTTAAACTATAGACCTCGGACCGGCTCCCTGGGAAGATCCTCCGGAACCTTCACCCAGGCAGCCGGAGGAGACATGTCTCACGTCCGCGAGCACGTACTCGACGGCATCGCCGTGCGCGAGTGGCCGCACCCCGAGCCGCACTACCTGGCGCTCGTGGTGCACGGCTACGGCGAGCACGCGGGCCGGTACGACGCACTGGCGGACCTGCTCACCGGGCACGGCGCGGCTGTGTACGGGCCCGATCACGTCGGGCACGGGAAGTCGGCCGGGGAACGGGTGGTGATCGAGGACTTCGAGGACGTGGTCACCGACGTGCACGCGGCGGCGGACCTCGCCCGTGCCGCGCACCCGGGCCTGCCGCTCGTCATGGTCGGCCACTCCATGGGCGGGCTGATCGCGGCTCGCTACGCCCAGCGCCACGGCGGCGAACTGAGCGCGCTGATCCTGTCCGGGCCGGTGATCGGGGCCTGGGAGCTGCCCGGACGACTGCTCGCTCTGGACGAGATCCCGGACACCCCGATCAGCCCGGCCGCACTCTCCCGCGACCCCGCCGTGGGTGCCGCGTACGCGGCCGACCCGCTGGTCTGGCACGGGCCGATGAAGCGGCCCACGCTCCAGGCGTTCGTCCGGACCCTGGAGTCGGTCGCCGAGGGCGGGGACGTGGGCCCGCTGCCGCTGCTGTGGCTGCACGGGGACGACGACCGTCTGGTGCCGCTGCCCGGGAGCCGGATCGGCGTGGAGCGGCTCAGCGGCGGCCGCCGGGCCGAGCGGATCTTCCCCGGGGCACGGCACGAGGTGTTCCACGAGACGAACAAGGCGGATGTGTTCGCGGAGGTGATCCGCTTCCTCGACTCGACGCTCCCGGGACGGCACCGGCAGGTGGGCACCGCCGCGGCGGACACGGCAGGCACCCCCGCGGCGGACACGGCAGGCACCGCCACGGGCAGCGCCCTCACGGGCAGCACCCCCACGGGCGGCGCCCCCGCATCGGGCACCCCCACGAGCGGCGCCCCCGCGGCGGGCATCGGCGCCCCGGCGAGCACCCCGCCGTCCAACCACGCGCCCAAGAGCAGCCGTTGACCGGGTCCGGAGTGGGACACGTGGCCGAAGCTCGTCTGCGCCGCCTCCCATGATCGTGTCAGACTGCTCGCGCGCCCCCGACGCGCACGGGGGCCAGTCGAGCGGAGGAGCAGCACGTGACGGGGACCCAGCCGGCCGGGTACGAGATCGACACCACCCGGCCGCATCCGGCCAGGGTGTACGACTGGTTCCTCGGCGGCAAGGACAACTACCCCGTGGACGAGCAGCTCGGGCGGCAGATCACGGCGATCGACCAGGGTGCCCCGCGGGCGGCGCTCGCCAACCGGGCGTTCATGCGCCGGGCCACGCGGGCGCTGGCCGCCGAGGCGGGCATCCGCCAGTTCCTGGACATCGGCACCGGTATACCGACCGAGCCCAACCTGCACCAGATCGCCCAGTCGGTCGCCCCGCAGGCGCGGGTCGTCTACGTCGACAACGACCCGATCGTACTGGCACATGCGGGCGCCCTGCTGCGCGGCACCCCCGACGGCGTGACCGAGTACGTCCAGGCCGACGCCCGCGATCCGCACGCCATCCTCGAACAGGCGACGGCGATCCTGGACTTCGACCGCCCCATCGCCCTGTCCCTGATCGCGCTCCTGCACTTCATAGCCGACGAGGACGGCGCCCACGACCTGGTCGCCACGCTGGTCGGGGCGCTGGCCCCGGGCAGTTGCCTGGTGGTGTCGACGATGACGGCCGACTTCGAACCGGAGAACGTCCGCAGGGGCATCGACGCGTACGCCGCCGGCGGGGTGACCCTGGTGGCCCGCTCGCAGGCCGAAGTGGGCACGTTCTTCGAGGGACTCGACCTGCTGGAGCCGGGCATCGTGTCGGTGGCCGACTGGCGCCCCGAGGACGCACCCGACGGAGCCGGGCCGATCTCGCTGTACGGCGCGGTGGGCCGCAAGCCCGCGGCCTGACCCCGCCGCAGCCCGCGGACGGGTCGCACTCCGCGCACCGGGCACACCCACAGACCGGTCACACCCACGGACCGGTCACACCCACGGACCGGTCACACCCACGGACCGGTCTCGCCCACGGACCGGTCTCGCCCACGGACCGGTCTCGCCCGCGAGGACGCCCCGTCCCGGGTCCGGCGACGCTCCCCTCCCGGCTCACTGTCGGCCCGCGCAGGCCGACGTCGGGCAGTCGGTGCACGTCGGTCGACGTCGGTCCCCGACTGCCGTCGGGCACGGCGGCCGGTCCGGACCCGGAGCCGGCCTACGAGCGCGGCAGCGGTATGCCGAGGACCTCGGCGACGGTCCGCAGGACGCCGTTGTCGTTGTTGGACGGGGCGAGGTGGCGGGCCCGGCGGAGGACCTCCGGATGGGCGTTGGCCATGGCGAAGGACCACTCGGCCGCGTCCAGCATCTCCAGGTCGTTGAGGTAGTCGCCGAACACCATGGTCTGGGCGGGCGTGATGCCCAGCTCGCGCTGGAGTCCGCGCAGCGCGGCGCCCTTGTCGGCGGTGCGGTTCATCACGTCGACCCAGTGCTCGCCCGAGACGACGACCCGGTGGGTGGCGGCGAACGCCTCCAGGGCCGGGGCGGTGGTCCGCTCGGCGGGCCCGAAGTCGAACAGCGCCACCTTGATCACGTCGTCCTCGACGGCGGTGACGTCCTCGACGATCCGGTGCTCGACGTAGTACTTGCGGACCTCCGCGAGGAACGGCTCGTCGCTCCGCTCGACGTACGCCGACCGCTTGCCTCAGACCACGGCACCGACGTCGACGCCGTCCGCGCGCAGCCGCCGTACCGTGCGGGCCAGGTCCCCGGCGACGGAGCGCTCCAGCGGATCGGAGCTCAGCTCCACGCCGTCACGGACCACATAGGTCCCGTTCTCCGCGATGAACACCATGCCCTCGGCGACCTCGGCGAACTGCCGGGCCAGGGTCGCGTACTGGCGGCCGCTGGCCGGGCTGAACAGCACGCCGCGGCGGCGCAGTTCGGCGAGCATCGGCCAGAGGCCGTCGGGTAGCCGCTTGTCGTCGTCCAGCAGGGTTCCGTCCATGTCGGTGACGACGAGCCGGATGCCGGCAGAAGGGGCGGTCGGACCGGGGGCTTCGAGCAGGGACGCGGGCGTGGCGGGCATGTCCTTCTTCCGGTCGTGAGCGGGATGCCGGGTGGGCCCGCGGGAGCCCCGGGGCAGCTCCAGTGTTCCTCATGTCTCCGGACGCCCCAAAGGCCGCCCGGGCCCGCACGCTGCGCGGTTTCCGGGACAGCACGATCGGGCGGCGGCACAATGGCTCGCGGACGTGAGCACGGGAGAACGGGAGAAGGGCGGCTACGTGAACGAGGACCGGTCCCCGACCGCAGGGCCCGCGAGGCTGAACACCTCCGTGGCGCACAACGCGCGGGTCTGGAACTACTGGATCGGCGGCAAGGACAACTACGAGGTCGACCAGCGGGTCGCCGAGCACGTGGCCGGGATGTTCCCGGTGATCCGGGCGGTGGCCCGCGCGGACCGGGACTTCCTCGGCCGGGCGGTGCGCTTCCTGGCAGCCGAACGCGGGATGCGGCAGTACCTCGACGTCGGCACCGGCCTGCCGACCGTGGACAACACGCACGAGATAGCGCAGCGGATCGCATCCGAGTCGCGGATCGTGTACGTCGACAACGACCCGATCGTGCTGGTGCACGCCCGTTCCCTGCTCACCAGCTCACCGGAGGGCGTCACCGACTACGTCGACGCCGACGTGCGCGACCCGGACGCCATCATGGGGCGCGCCGCCGAGACCCTCGACCTGGACCGGCCGGTCGCGGTGATGATGCTGGGCATCCTCAACTTCGTCCTGGACACCGGACAGGCCCGGGACATCGTGCGGCGGATCATGGCGGCGGTGCCCTCCGGCAGCCATCTGGTGCTCACCCACCCGACGTTCGACGCCGAGGTGGGCGGCGAGGGCAACCTCGCCGCGATGGAGTTCTGGAACGCCAACGCCACCCCGCCGATCACCGCCCGCAGCCGCGCCGAGATCGCCTCGTTCCTCGACGGTCTGGAGCCGGTCGGGCCGGGGCTGGTGCCGTGCTCGCAGTGGCGCGCCGGGCCGGACGCCGCCGTGGTGCCGCAGTACGGCGCGGTGGCCGTGAAACCCTGACCCCGCCCCCGCGGGGCCGACCCCGGCGCCGGCCGGGGCCGAGCCCGTCGAGGAGGACGCATGACCACCCTTGCCGATCCCGTGCCCGGCGGGCGCCCCGCAGACCTGGGCCGGGTCGCCGCCCTCACCGCCGACCTGGCCGCCCGGGGAGTGCACGGGATCGTCCTCGCGTACGTCGACACGGCGGGCGTCGGCCGGGTCAAGACGATCCCCACGGCCCGGCTGGAGGCCGCCGTGGCCCGGGGTGTCGGCATGTCGCCGGTGTTCGACACGTTCCTGGCCGACGACTCGATCGTCAGCACCGACGTCCTCGGCTCGCCCGACGGTGACCTCAGGCTCTACCCCGACCTCGACCAGTTGGTGGTGCTGGCCCGGCAGCCCGGCTGGGCGTGGGCGCCCGTGGACCGGATCACCCAGGAGGGCGAGCGGCACCCCGGCTGCGCCAGAACCTTTCTGCGCCGGATCGTCGCGGACGCCGCCGAACGGCACGGTCTCGCCTTCAAGGCGGCCGTCGAGGTCGAGTGGGCCTTCGGGCTCGGCTCGGCACCCCGGGGGGAGTTCGTCCCGGCGGTGTCCGGCCCGGCGTACGGCGCGACCCGGCAGGTGGAGCTGAGCGACTGCACCGCCGACCTGCTGGCGGCCCTCGCGGCGCAGGGTGTGGACGTCGACCAGATCCATCCCGAGTACGCGGCGGGCCAGTTCGAGGTCTCGGCGGGCGCGCTGGACCCGGTGGCGGCGGCCGACCGCAGCGTGCTGGTGCGGCAGACGATCCGGGCGGTGGCGCAGCGCCACCAGTTGCGGGTCTCCTTCTCGCCCGCGTACCTCGCCGAGGGCGTAGGCAACGGCGGCCATCTGCACCTGTCCTGCTGGCGCGACGGGGTGAACCTGCACGCGGGCGGGGACGGCCGCCACGGCATGACGGCCGCCGCGGAGTCGTTCGTGGCCGGGGTGCTCGCCCGTCTGCCCGCGCTCATGGCGGTGACGGCGCCGAGCCCGGCCAGCTATCTGCGGCTCAGGCCCTCGCAGTGGGCGGGCGTGTTCACCGCCTGGGGCCGGGAGACCCGCGAGGCCGCGCTGCGGATCGTCACCGGCACGTCCGGCTGCCAGGACCAGGACGCGAACCTGGAGGTCAAGCCGGTCGACCTGGCCGCCAACCCGTATCTGGCGCTGGGCTGCGTGATCGCCGCGGGGCTCGACGGGATGGCGGCGGCCCGGACGCTGCCGCGGGAGATCACCGGCGATCCGGCCCGGTACGGCCCGGACGAGGCCGCCGCCCTCGGGGTGGAGCGCCTGCCCGTCGCACTGCCCGAGGCGGTCGAGCGGTTCCGGGCCGACCCGGTGCTGCGGACGGCGCTGGGCCCGGTCCTGGCGGACGCAGTGAGTGCCGTACGGCTCGGGGAGGCGGCGGCCGTCGACGGGCTGGACGACGCGCAGGTGGCCGCCGCCTACCGCTGGACGTACTGACGATGCCCGCCGCCGGCCCGGTCCACGAGGCGCTCGCCGCACTGCCGCTGGTCGACCACCACTGCCACGGCGCCGTGACGGCCGACCTGGAACCCGGGCAGTTCGAGTCGCTGATCACCGAGGGCGACGCCTGGCCCGGCGTGTCGCCCTTCGACAGCCCGGTCGGGGTGGCCGTGCGCCGCCACTGCGCGCCGCTGCTGGACCTGCCCCGGCACGCTCCTCCCGCCGACTACCTCGCCCGCCGCTCGGCCCTGGGCTGGCGCGAGGTCAACCGGCGTTTCCTGACCGCCGCGGGTGCCGGGGTCTTCTGCGTCGACACCGGCTACGCCCCGCACTCCGTCACCTCCCCGGCCGAGCTGGCCGAGGCCTCCGGCGGCACCGCCCACGAGGTCGTACGGCTGGAGCAGATCGCCGAGGCGGTGGCTGCCCGCGGCGGGCCGGCGGGCGCGTACTCGGCCGCGTTCCGGACGGCCGCCGAAGAAGCCGTCCGGCGCCCGGGCGTGGTCGCGGTCAAGTCGGTGGCCGCCTACCGCACCGGCTTCGCCCTCGACCCGGGGCGCCCCGCGGACGCGGAGGTGGCCCGGGCTGCCGGGCACTGGTTCGCGGCCGGCGGACGCCTGAGCGATCCGGTCCTGGTCCGGCACCTGCTGTGGACGGCCGTCGAGCTGGGCCTTCCCCTCCAGTTGCACACCGGCTTCGGCGACGCAGACCTGCGGCTGCACCGCGCCGATCCCGCTCTGCTCACCGACTGGCTGCACCTGACGGCCGGTGCGATCCCGGTCCTGCTGCTGCACTGCTGGCCGTACCAGCGCCAGGCGGCCTACCTGGCCTCGGTGTTCGAGCAGGTGTACCTGGACGTCGGCCTGGCCCTGCACTACACCGGCCCGGCCCGCTCCCGGGCGGTGCTGGAGGAGGCACTGGAGATCACCCCGTTCCGCAAACTGCTGTACAGCTCCGACGCCTATGGTGTGGCCGAGTTCCACCACCTGGGTGCGGTGTCGTTCCGCCAGGGGCTGGCCGAAATGCTGCAAGCCCGGGTGGACGCCGACGAGTTGAGCCTGACCGACGCCCTGCGCATCGCGGCCTGGACGGGACGTGACAACGCCGGCCGGCTGTACGGACTTCCCGCAAACGATCCGGCCCGTGACTGAGCGGGCGCCCCACTCGGAAAGTATGATCAAGCAATGGCTGACATGACCGAAACCACGCCCGGCTGGCTCACCACGGACGAGCTGGAAATGGCCAGGGCCCGGATGCCGATCCTGTACGTCGAGGCCGTGCCCGTACGCGTGGACGACAGCGGCGAGGTCACGAGCATCGGACTGCTGCTGCGCATCGGCCCGGACGGAACGGTCAGCCGGACCCTGGTCTCCGGCCGCGTCCTGCACCACGAGCGGGTCCGCGACGCCCTTCTGCGCCATCTGGAGAAGGACCTCGGCCCGGTCGCGCTGCCCCGGGTACCGGCCTCGATGCAGCCGTTCACGGTCGCGGAGTACTTCCCGACGGCCGGGATCACGCCGTACCACGACCCGCGCCAGCACGCCGTGTCCCTCGCCTACGTCGTCCCGGTGACCGGCGACTGCCGGCCCCGGCAGGACGCCCTGGACCTGGTGTGGTTCAGCCCGCAGGAAGCCGCTTCCGAGGCCCTGCACAGCGAGATGCCGGGCGGGCACGGCGTGTTGCTGAAGCAGGCGCTCGCGCACGTGGGCGTCGTGTCCTGACACCCTGCCCCCGCCGCTCCTGACGCCCGCGCCCGCCGCCGGGGCCGCCTGCCGCCCATACCGCCGGGGCCGCCTGCCGCCCATACCGTCGGGCCGCGGGACGGCCCGCGCGGCGCGGCCGGCGGTCCAACCGATCTTCGTACCCCTCGCGTCCCGGCGGTGACCAGGGTTTTCTCCACGTCGTTCAGGTTGTGGTCAGGCTCGCCGCGACGCGTGGCAACACCTGTACCTGAAGCCCCAAAACAATGGCAAAGGGGACTGGGGAACAGGCAGTTGACCGTGCGAGGGTGCGAGCCATGAGCACAGAGCACGTCCTCGACCAACGGCACCGCAGCACCGCCCGCGCCCTCCTCGGCGAGAGCGCGAACAAGGTGCCCGAGGTGACCGTCTACTTCTGGATCATCAAGGTCCTCACCACCGGCATGGGCGAGACCGCGTCCGACTTCCTGGCGCACCAGCTCGGCCCCGTCCCGGCGGTCGGTCTCGGCGGTCTCGCGTTCGCGGCCTCGCTCGTGCTCCAGTTCGCCGTCCGCCGGTACGTGGCCTGGGTGTACTGGACGGCGATCGTCATGGTCAGCGTGTTCGGCACGATGGCGGCCGACATCCTGCACGTGGGTCTCGGCGTTCCCTACACCCTCTCGACGCCGCTCTTCATGGTCGCCCTGGCCGCGGTCTTCGCCCTCTGGTACGCGAGCGAGCGGACCCTGTCGATCCACAGCATCCGCACCCGCCGCCGCGAGGCGTTCTACTGGGCGGCCGTCCTCGCCACCTTTGCCCTCGGCACCGCCGCGGGCGACCTCACGGCGACCATCGGCCTCGGCTACCTCGGCTCGGTCGTCCTGTTCGCCGTCGCGATCTGCGTCCCCGCCCTCGCCCACCGGGCGGGCACCCTCGGCGCGGTGACCGCCTTCTGGACGGCGTACGTCATCACCCGTCCCCTCGGCGCCTCGACGGCGGACTGGATGGCCCTTCCGACGGCCCGCGGCGGCCTGGACTGGGGCCTGGGCCCGGTCACCCTGTCCTGGACGGTGGCGATCCTGGGGTTCGTCGCCTACCTGGGAGTGTCGCGGCGGGACGCCGGCAGCGCGTAGGACATTCATCGGCCAGATCCCCCCTGAGCTGCAGTTCTTGCGCTCCGGGGCGGGTGAGGCGAAACAAGAAACGGTGATTTGGTGCCAGGTCGGGGCGTCCCCGACCATGGCCTCGCCCCGGTGATCCCGGGAACATCAGTTTGATGAGAGGCGCACCACCCCATGCACGTCACCGGGACCGCCCCGCAACCGGCTCCGACCCAGCCGGAGACCCGCACGGTTTCCCCCGAGGACCCCGAGGGCGGCACCGGCCGGCACACCCGCCGTTTCGGACTGCCCGTCGCCACCGCCCTCGTCATGGGCAACATCATCGGCGGGGGCATCTTCCTGCTCCCGGCCTCCGTCGCCCCCTTCGGCACGGTCAGCCTGGTCGCCTTCGGCGTCCTGACCGTCGGCGCCATCGCCCTCGCCCTGGTCTTCGGCCGCCTCGCCGAGCGCGACCCGCGCACCGGCGGCCCCTACCTCTACGCCCGCGAGGCCTTCGGGGACTTCGCCGGCTTCCTCGCCGCCTGGGCGTACTGGATCACCACCTGGGTGTCGAACGCGGCCCTCGCGGTCGCCGCGGTCGGCTACCTCGACGTGCTGATACCGGTGGGCGACCACCGTTGGAGTGCCTGTCTGGCCGCGCTGACGCTGCAGTGGCTGCCCGCGCTCGCCAACTTCGCGGGCACCCGCTACGTGGGCGCCGTCCAGCTGGTCTCCACCGTGCTGAAGTTCGTCCCGCTGCTGCTCGTCGCCCTCGGCGGGCTGTTCTTCTTCGACCCGGCGAAGCTCGGGCCGTTCAACGCGGGCGGCGGCAACGCGGTCGGCGCGGTGTCCGCGTCCGCCGCCCTGCTGCTCTTCTCCTACCTCGGTGTGGAGTCCGCCGCCGTCAGCGCGGGCGAGGTCGAGAACGCCCGCCGCAACGTGGGACGCGCCACCGTCATCGGCACCGCCGGCGCGGCGCTCGTGTACCTGCTGGGCACGCTGTCCGTCTTCGGTACGGTCCCGCACGACCACCTGGTGACCTCCACCGCGCCCTTCTCGGACGCCGTGAACGCCATGTTCGGCGGCACCTGGGGCGGCTGGGCCGTCGCTCTGGCCGCGCTCGTGTCGATGACCGGCTGCCTCAACGGCTGGACGCTGCTGAGCGCCCAGACCCCCTACGCCGCGGCCCGGGACGGCTTGTTCCCCGCCGTGTTCACCCGGCGCCGGCGGGGTGTGCCCGTCGTCGGGGTCGGCGTCACGGTCGTCCTGGCCTCGCTGCTCACCCTCTACAACTACGTGTCGGGGTCGGCGAAGGTCTTCGACATGCTGGTCCTCGTCACCACCTTCACCGCGACCGTGCCGTACCTGCTGGCCACCGCGGCACAGGTCTTCCACCTCGTCTCCGGCCGGGGCGGGCCGGTCGACCGGGCACGGCTCGTGCGCGACGCGGTGATCACCGCCGTGGCGACCGCCTTCTCCGTCTGGCTCGTCGCCGGCGCCGGATACGCGGCGGTGTACCAGGGCGTGCTGTTCCTGTTCGTGGGGATCATCGTGTACGCGGTGATGGCGGCGCGGCGACAGCGTCGTGGCGCGTATATGTACAAATAGCTGTTTACCCTGATTCGTACCACGCTGTGGTCCCGAATCGACCGGGACCGTGCCAGGAGGCCGGAATGTGATGGCGGGAGACAAGGGCGGGAATCGGCCGCGCCGCCAGCAAATCCCCGACCTGCACGCACGCCTCCGTTCCGAGCTGGGCCGGATCGACGAGCAACTGCGCGGCCTGGTGTCCTCCATCGACCGGCTGCAGGGCCTGCTGGACGCGGTCGTGGCCATCAGCCGTGAGGTGGAGCTGCCCGCGGTGCTGCGCCGGATCGTCACCACCGCCATGGAGCTGGTGGGCGCCCGCTACGGGGCACTGGGTGTGCTCAACGAGAACGGAGAGCGCCTGGCGCAGTTCATCACGGCCGGCCTGTCCGAGCAGGAGCGCCTCGATCTCGCCGAGACGGGCCTGCCGCGGGGTCTGGGAGTCCTCGGTCACCTCATCCGCCACCCCGAGCCCCTGCGGGTCGACGACATCCCGGCCCACCCCTCCTCCGCCGGGTTCCCGCCCGGCCACCCGCGCATGAGCACCCTGCTCGGTGTCGCCATCAGCGTGCGCGGCGAGATCTACGGTGACCTCTACCTCGCCGAACGACGCGACGGACGGCCCTTCGACGCGCAGGACGAGAACGTCGTCGTCGCCCTCGCGAGCGCCGCCGGCATCGCGATCGACAACGTCCGCCTGTTCGAACGGGTACGTGTCGGGGCCGAGCAGTTCCAGCGGCTTCTCCTGCCCACGCTGCCCGACCTGCGGCCGTTCACCGCGGCCACCATCTACCGGCCTGCCGCCAAACCCAGCCAGCTCGGCGGGGACTGGTACGACGCCGTCCGCCTGCCCGACAACGCCGTGGCGATCGTGATCGGCGACGTGGTCGGACACGATCTGCATGCCGCGGCCGCCATGGCCTCCACCCGCAACATGCTGCGCGCGCTGCTGTTCGACCTGAGCAGTCCGCCCGGGGCGATCCTCGCCCAGCTCGACCGGACCCTGGAAGCCCTCACGCACAACCCCGTCACGACCACCACCCTGGCCCGCATCGAACCGGAGGGCGCGGGCTGGCGGCTCCGCTGGAGCACCGCGGGCCACGTCCCGCCCCTGGTGATCACCCGCGAGCGCCGGGTGGACTACCTGCTCGGCGAACCCGGGCTGCCGCTCGGCGTCGACACCGCGCAGCCCCGCCCCGACCACTCCCGCCTCCTCCCGCCGGACGCGACCCTGGTCTTCTTCACCGACGGACTGATCGAACACCCCGACCAGCCCATCGACGAGAGTCTCGCCCGGCTCGCCCGGCTCGCGGCGGCGTACGCCGCCCTGCCCCTGCCGGAGTTCGTCCAAGCACTGGCCGACCACCACCCGAGCGACGGTCACGACGACATGGCCATCGTCGCTCTGCGCACCCCGGGCGTCTGACCTCCGGGGCTCCCCCCTGCGGGGCCCTGCTCCCGCAGCCCGGCGGTGCCGTGGAGGATCCGTGGGATCCGGCGGATGATGAGTTGCGGGGCGTGACGACACGGAGGTCGCCCGATGGCTGTCGTGCGGCGTGAACGGCTCCGGCGCGGCAGCGTCGCCGCCCTGGAGATCTGCGTCATCGCCGCGCTGTACTTCGGGGCGGCCAAGCTGGGTCTGCTCCAGCAACTGGTGCGCGACCAGGTCACGCCACTGTGGCCGCCGAGTGGCATCGCGGTGGCGAGCCTGCTCCTCCTGGGCCCCCGGATCTGGCCCGGGATCGCACTGGGTGCGTTCCTGGCCAACGCCTCACTGGGACCGTCGCCGCTGGCCGTGATCGCGATCATGACGGGAAATACCCTCGCCCCCGTCTGCTCCTACGCACTGCTGCGCCGCGTGGGGTTCCGCAACGAGCTGGACCGCCTGCGGGACGCCCTCGCCCTGATCTTTCTCGGCGCGTTCACCGGGATGCTGGTCAGCGCGACGGTGGGCACCACGAGCCTGGTCCTGTCGGGCGGGCTGAGCGCCGGCGACTTCTGGCCGACGTGGTCGGTCTGGTGGACCGGCGACGCGATGGGCGTCCTGGTGGTCACGCCGTTCCTTCTCGTCCTGCGTTCGGCGCACCGGCCGAGGGGTGCGTCGCCCGTCCGGTGGGTGGAGGCGCTGCTGCTCCTGGCGGCCACCGCCGCCGTCGGCGTCCTCGAAGCCAGCCACGCCCCGCTGCTGTTCCTCGGCTTCCCCCTGCTGATCTGGGCGGCCTTCCGCTTCCAACTGGCCGCAGCAGCGCCCTGCGCGCTGGCCGTGTCCCTCTTCGCGATCATCGCCGCCGCCAAGAGAGCAGGCCCGTTCGCCGGTCAGGAGCTGCTCATCGACATGATCACCCTGCAGGCGTTCAACGGTTCCGCCGCACTGACCGCGCTGCTGCTGTCGGCAGTGGTCAGTGAGCGCAACGAGAACCAGCGGGAGATCGCGCGCGCCTGCGGACAACTCGCCGGAATGGTGGCCAGCGTCGCCGCCGGAGACCACCACCTGCTGCTCGGCTGCGCGGAGGACGAGGAGGAACTGCCGGCGGAAGGCCCAGGGACACAGCAAAGGCCGCCTCCTCAGTTCTGAGAAGACGGCCTCCGACCGGCTGTGAAGCTGGTCGGGACGACAGGATTTGAACCTGCGACCCCTTGACCCCCAGTCAAGTGCGCTACCAAGCTGCGCCACGTCCCGGTGCCGTTTGACCTGGGGTTTCCCTGGTCGAAACGCGCAGGGAAACTCTACCGCACTCGGGTCGGTGGTCGCGCATCCGTTTCCGACTTGACCTCGAGTTTGGTTGAGGTTGCACGATCCTCGGTATGACGATCACTGCGGACGACAGCCGCACCTACGGCTACGAGGACCTTCCCCGGCTGATGGGGCTCATGACGGGCGACGAGAAGCACGGTCCGGCGGCCACCTCCACGCTCGACGTGCTGTGGGTGCTGTACGACCGGGTGCTCCGCGTCACGCCGCAGCGCGGCGAGGACCCCACCCGGGACCGCTTCCTGCTGAGCAAGGGGCACGGACCGATGGCGTACTACGCCGTGCTGGCGGCGAAGGGCTTCGTGCCGGTCGAGTGGCTCGCGGACTTCGGGGCGTACGACTCCCCGCTCGGGCACCACCCCGACCGGGTGCTGGTGCCGGGAGCCGAGATCGGCAGCGGGTCGCTCGGGCACGGGCTGCCGATCGGCGTGGGCACCGCGCTGGGGCTGCGCGCGCAGAACCTGCCCGAACCGGCCGTCTGGGTGCTGATCGGGGACGCCGAGCTGGACGAGGGCAGCAACCACGAGGCGATCGCCTTCGCCGGGCCCGCCGCGCTCGACCGGCTGCACACTGTCGTGATCGACAACTCCTCCGCCAGCCACGCGCGGCCCGGCGGGATCGCCGCACGGTTCGAGGCCGCGGGCTGGTCGGCGGTGACGGTCGACGGGCGCGACCACGAGGCGCTGCACACCGCGTTCACCGCCCCGCATCCGGGACGCCCGCACGTGGTCGTCGCCCGTGTCGAACCGAAGAACACCTAGAGCCGGAGGGCGCTCGGAACCGAAGACCACCGGGAGCCGGAGAGTGCCTAGAACCAAAGGGTGCCTGGAACCGGAGAGTGCCTGGAGCCGCACAGCAGAGCGCCCGATGCCACTCGTCCGCCCCGCTCGTCCGCCGCGCCCCTCTTGCCCTCCGCGCTCCTCCGGCCCGCTCCTCCGCCCCTCTTGTCCGTCCCGCGACATCTCCGTAGAAAGGTCCAGCCTCATGGACACCATGCGTGACCGTTTCGCCCCCGTCGTCTCCCGGCTGCTGGACGAGGATCCCCGTGTCGCGGTGGTCCTCGCCGAGATCGGCAAGGACGGCTTCGCCGAGGCCGCGCGACGACATCCGGAGCGGGTGATCAACGTCGGCATCCGCGAGCAGCTCCTGGTCGGGGCGGCGGCCGGGCTTGCGCTCACCGGGCTCAGGCCCGTCGTGCACACCTTCGCCAGCTTCCTGGTGGAGCGGCCCTTCGAGCAGGTCAAGCTGGACCTCGGGCACCAGGACGCCGGTGCGGTACTGGTGAGCGCCGCCGCCTCCTTCGACTGGCCGTCCGGCGGCTACACGCACATGGCGCCCGGCGACGTGGCGCTGCTCGACACCCTGGACGGCTGGACCGTGCACGTGCCCGGGCATCCCGACGAAGCCGAGGCGCTGCTGCGGCATGCGGTCGCCGCGGGGGACGACAAGGTGTACGTCCGGCTCTCCGTCCAGGCCAACCGGCAGGGCCGAGCGGTCGGCGGGGAGCGCTTCCTGACGGTCCGCGAGGGGCGCCGCGGGGTGGTCGTCGCCGTCGGTCCCGTGCTGGACGCCGTGCTCGCCGCCACGGAGGGGCTGGACGTGACCGTGCTGTACGCGACGACCGTACGGCCCTTCGACACGGCCGCGCTGCGCCGGGCCGTGGACGCGGCGGGCACCGACGTCGTGCTGGTGGAGCCGTATCTCGCGGGAACGTCGACGACCGCCGTGAGCGAGGCGCTGGCCGATGTGCCGCACCGTGTGCTGGGGCTCGGCGTCGGCCGCCGCGAGCTGCGGCGGTACGGCACGATCGAGGAGCATACGGCCGCGCACGGGCTCGACGCGCGAAGCCTGCGGGAGCGCATCGGCCGGTTCGTGCACACCGGACGGACGGCCGTGCCGGCGTGACCGCCGCGCCGGGGGCAACCGCGCCACGCGGCCGGGCTGCCAGGCTGCCGGGCTGCCGGGCTGCCGCCGGGGGATTGTCAGCGACCGCCGCGCAGGCCCAGCTCCGGGTAGGCGTCGATGAGCCGGGACGGAGCGGCCTGCCGCCAGGAGTCGGCGAGGATGTCCCGCAGTTCGTCCTCGTCCTCCAGGGCGGCGAGTCTCGCTCTCACCCAGGCGAACTGGGCCTCGTGGTCGGCGATCCAGAACTTGTCGGGCTCGGCCATGACCAGTTCGTCGCGCTCCTCCTTGGGGCAGCGCACGGCGATGGACGTCTCGTCCTCCGGGAGCGTGGCGAACATCTTCCCGGCCACCCGGAACGTGGGCATGCTCCAGGCGATCTTCTCCGTGGTGTCCGGCAGGGACAGGGCGATTCGGCGTACGTCTTCGGCATCCGGCATGCCACGCACGGTAGTCCGTGCCACTGACAGTCACCCGGTCGGCGGGCACCGGTGCGGCGGGGGCGGAGCGCAGGTGGCCGGACGGGCCCGCCGAGGAGGCGGGCGGACTACGGAAGCCTCACGCCCGTGCCGCCTCGCCCAGGGCGGCCAGCACCGGGCGGATCAGGGGATGTCCCTCGGCTCCTCGTCGTATCGCCGCGAAGACACGGCGGGTCGGGGCCACGCCGTCGACGGGGCGGACGACCACGCCCGCGAGATCCATCCCGCGCAGGGCCGAGCGCGGTACGAGAGCCACGCCCGCGTCGGCCGAGGCCAGGGCGACCACGGCACGGAAGTCGTCGGAGGAGTGCTCGAAACGGGGCTGGAATCCGGCGTTCTCGCAGGACAGGACGACCACGTCGTGGCAGGGGTTGCCGGGGTACGGGCCGATCCACGGGTCCTTGGCCAGTTCGGCGAGGGGGACCTCGGGACCGTCGGCGAGGCGGTGGCCGAGCGGGACGACCGCGTCGAAGGGCTCGGCGTACAGGGGCACGTAGGTGAGCCGGGGGTCGTCGGCGGGCGGGGCGCCCCGGTACTCGACGGCGACGGCCACGTCCACCTGCCGGTCCAGGACCATGGGCAGGCTCGCGTCGCCCTCGGCGTCCTGGACGCGCAGACGGATGCCGGGCGCGCTGGTGGCCAGCCTGGCCACGGCGGGCGCCACGACCTGGGCGATGCCCGTCGCGAAGGCGGCCACGGTGACCGTGCCGGCCTCCCCGGAACTGTAGGCGGCCAGCTCCGCCTCGGCCCGCTCCAGCTGGGCGAGGACCGCGTTGGTGTGGCTGAGCAGGATCTCGCCCGCCGCGGTGAGCCGTACGCCCTTGGCGCTGCGCTCGACCAGGCGGTGACCGGTCTCCTGCTCCAGGGCCGTCAGCTGCTGGGAGACGGCGGAGGGGGTGAGATAGAGCGCGGCGGCTGCCGCGGTGACCGTGCGGTGGTCCGCCACCGCACGGAGGATGTGGAGCCGCCGTGCCTCGATCATGCCGTCAAGTATCCCAAGGCACCGGCGCCTGATGTCCCCCGGTACCGGCACCGTTTGTCCCGAGGTACCGGCACCCTTCGTCCCGGGGTGCCGGCACTGCATGTCCCGGGGCTCGGCACCACAGGTCCGCGGGCCGGGCACCACACGCCTCCCCGGGGAGGCGGCATCGCTCAGGCAGCCAGCTCCGCGCGCGCCGCGACGAACGCGTCGACCGCGCGGTTCACGTCCTCGGTGGAGTGCGCGGCGGACAGCTGGACCCGGATGCGCGCCTGGCCCTGCGGGACGACCGGGTAGGAGAAGCCGATCACGTACACACCCCGCTCCAGCAGCAGCTCCGCCATGCGGGCCGCCTCGGCCGCGTCACCGATCATGACGGGCGCGATGGCATGGTCGCCGGGAAGGACGTCGAAGCCCTCCGCGGTCATCCGGCTGCGGAAGAGGGCCGTGTTCTCGTTCAGTCGGACACGCAGGTCGTCGGCCGACTCCAGCAGGTCGAGGACCTTCAGGGAGGCGGCCGCGATCACCGGGGCGAGCGTGTTCGAGAACAGGTACGGGCGGGAGCGCTGGCGCAGCAGGGCGACGATCTCCGCGCGGGCGGCGACGTAGCCGCCGGAGGCACCGCCGAGGGCCTTGCCGAGGGTGCCGGTGATGATGTCGACACGGTCCATGACGCCGTGCAGCTCGGGGGTGCCGCGGCCGGTCGGGCCGACGAAGCCGACGGCGTGCGAGTCGTCGACCATGACCATGGCGTCGTAGCGGTCGGCGAGGTCGCAGATCTCGGCGAGCGGGGCCACGTAGCCGTCCATGGAGAAGACGCCGTCGGTGACGACCAGCTTGCGCCGCGCGCCGCCCTCGGTCGCCTCCTTGAGCCTGGCCTCCAGCTCCGCGAGGTCGCGGTTGGCGTAGCGGAAGCGGCGGGCCTTGGACAGGCGGATGCCGTCGATGATGGAGGCGTGGTTGAGGGCGTCGGAGATGACCGCGTCCTCCTCGCCGAGCAGGGTCTCGAAGACACCGCCGTTGGCGTCGAAGCAGGAGGAGTACAGGATCGTGTCCTCCTGGCCGAGGAAGGCGGACAGCCGCGCCTCCAGCTCCTTGTGCACCTCCTGGGTGCCGCAGATGAAGCGCACGGAGGCCATGCCGTAGCCCCAGCGGTCCAGGGCGTCGTGGGCGGCGGCGACCACCTCGGGGTGGTCGGCGAGACCGAGGTAGTTGTTGGCGCAGAAGTTGAGGACCTCGCCGGGGCGGCCGCCGGCGGTGACGTTGACCGTCGCGGACTGCGGGGTGCCGATGACGCGCTCGGGCTTGTGCAGGCCGGCGGCGCGGATCTCGTCCAGCGTGGCACGCAGGTCGTCACGGACAGAGGTGAACATCAGGAGGACTCCATCGAGTACGAGGGCGAGTGGGCCGATGGGGCGCGCCGGTGTCGCGGGGTCGGGCGTGCGCAGGCCCGCAGGTCTGAGCACGGCCGGTCTCCCGGCACCGGCTTCGGCGCCCCGGAGGTGAACCGGGCCGGAATCAGGCAGTCCAGTCGAGGATGATCTTGCCGCCGGTGCCGCTGGCCGCGTCGGCGAAGGCCGCCTCGAAGTCGCGGTAGTCGTACCGGCCGGTGATCACGGGGGCGAGGTCCAGGCCGCCCTCCAGCAGCACCGACATCGCGTACCAGGTCTCGAACATCTCCCGGCCGTAGATGCCCTTGATGGTGATCATCGAGGTGACGATCCGGGACCAGTCGACCGGGAACTCCTCGGCGGGCAGGCCGAGCATGGCGATCCGGCCGCCGTGCGTCAAGTTGGCGATCATCTCCCGCATGGCCTCGGGGCGGCCGGACATCTCCAGGCCGATGTCGAAGCCCTCGCGCAGCCCCAGCTCCCGCTGCCCGTCGGCGATCGTGGACCGCGAGACGTTCAGGGCGAGGCTCACGCCGATCTTGCGGGCGAGCTCCAGGCGCTCCTCGCTGACGTCGGTGACGACGACGTTGCGGGCGCCGGCGTGGCGGGCCACCGCTGCGGCCATCAGGCCGATCGGGCCGGCGCCGGTGATCAGGACGTCCTCACCGACCAGGGGGAAGGACAGCGCGGTGTGCACGGCGTTGCCGAACGGGTCGAAGATCGCGGCGACGTCGAGGTCGACCGGGACACGGTGCACCCAGACGTTGGACGCGGGCAGCGCGACGTACTCGGCGAACGCGCCGTCCCGGCCGACACCGAGGCCGACGGTCGCGCGGCACAGGTGGCGACGGCCGGCCAGACAGTTGCGGCACTTGCCGCACACCAGGTGGCCCTCGCCGCTGACCCGGTCGCCGACCCGGATCTCGGTGACGTCGCGGCCGGTCTCGACGACCTGCCCGACGAACTCGTGTCCGACCACGAGCGGGGTGCGGATGGCCTGCTGCGCCCAGCCGTCCCAGGCCCGGATGTGCAGATCGGTGCCGCAGATACCGGTCCGCATGACCTTGATCAGTACGTCTCCGGGGCCGATGGCGGGCTCCGGGACGTCCGCGAGCCAGAGGCCCGGCTCCGCCTTCTGCTTGACCAGCGCCTTCAACGCTACGACTCCCGTGGGTGAGGTCCCGGCCGCGGGTTCGCCGAAGGGGCCCGCACCAGGTCAGAGGGGTGGAATCACTCCGCAATCTGCCGCATCCACGGGCACGGGTCCATCGAGCTTTTCTTAACCGGCGCCTCAGCTTTCCTTCACGCCCCTCGCCGCTCGCCCCGTGCAGCCGTCGCTCCGGGCGGCCGTCGCCCCGCGCGTCCGCCGCTCAGAGCGGAAGCTCGTCGCCCGCGGATCGCTCGATGTGCAGGGCGAGTTCGGCGGCCAGCGCCTTGATGGTCTCCAGACCGGATCTCCCCCAGGCGCGGGGTGCGACGTCGGAGGCGCACACGGTGCCGAGCGCCATGCCCGAGCGGTCGATGAGCGGGGCGCCCAGATACGACCGAATGCCGTACTCGTCCACGACGGGGTTCCCCGCGAAGCGGGGGTAGTCACGGACGTCCTCCAGGACCAGGGCCTTGCGGCGGACCACCACATGGGGGCAGAAGCCGTGGTCGCGCGGCAGGACACGGCCGACCTCGGGCCTGCTGCCGTCCTCCCGGACCACCGGCGCGGTCACGGGGGTACGCAGGCCCGCGAAGAACTGGTGGTCCTCGCCGATGAAGTTGACCATGGCGTACGGCGCTCCCGTGAGCCGGGCGAGATGGTCCGCGAAGGCGTCCAGGGCGGGCTCGGGCCGCTCCCCCAGGCCGAGTCGGCGCAGCCGGGAGATGCGGGCCGGGGCCTCTTTGTCCTCCGGGGTGAGCAGCAGACCACGGACCGGCCGCGGCGGCTCATAGCTCATGGCCGGACTCCGTCGCAGTGGGCATGTCTCATAGGGCGGCTCCGTCGGCGATATGGCTGGGTCACATGTGGGCGCCGTGGCTCGGCGCGGGCGCGGGGGCGTGGGCGATGAGGTGGCGTACCAAAGTGAGCAGGGTCTGCACACCGGAGCTGGAGATACGGGCGTCGCAGCAGACGACCGGGATCCCGGGGTCGAGATCGAGGGCCGCGCGGACCTCGTCCGGGGCGTAGCGGTAGCCGCCGTCGAACTCGTTGATCGCGACGATGAAGGCGAGGCCGCGCTCCTCGAAGAAGTCCACCGCCGCGAAGCACTCCTCCAGACGGCGGGTGTCGGCGAGGATCACCGCGCCGAGCGCCCCTTCCGACAGCTCGTCCCACATGAACCAGAACCGCTCCTGCCCGGGCGTGCCGAACAGGTACAGGACGTGTTCCGGATCGAGGGTGATCCGGCCGAAGTCCATGGCGACCGTCGTCTCGACCTTGTTCTCGATGCCGTCGAGGTTGTCCGTGGCGGCACTGACCGTGGTGAGGAGTTCCTCGGTGCTCAGCGGGGCGATCTCGCTCACCGCTCCCACGAAGGTCGTCTTGCCGACCCCGAACCCGCCCGCCACCAGGATCTTCAGCGCGGTGGGGAACGGGTCAGAGCTGTCGTCGTAGTCCATCGAGCACTGCCTCCAGCAGAGACCGGTCAGTGGGGTTGTGGTGGAAAGCGGGGGGCTTGGTGGTCAGCGCCCCGCAGTCGACGAGGTCCGAGAGCAGCACCTTGGTGACCACCGCGGGCAGCTTCAGATGCGCGGCCGCCTCGGCGACCGAGACGGGCGCGCGGCACAGGTCGAGTGCCTGGGCGTGCTCGGGGCCGAGGTAGCCGAGCGGAGTGACACCGGTGGCCATCACCTGCGACATCAGGTCGAGAGCGATGCTGGGCTTGGTGCGACCGTTGCTGACCGTGAACGGGCGCACCAGCCGCCCCGCCGCGTCGTCGAGCCAGGGCCCGTCGCCGGCTGCGGCCACGCTCAAGGCCTCATCGCCGTGGAATCGACGGCGTGCTGCCGGGGCGCGGTCACGAGATAGGGACGGACGCTCTTGACCAGCATCGCCATCTCGTAGCCGAGCACGGCGGCGTCGGCCTCGCGGCCGGCGAGCACCGCCAGGCAGGTGCCGGACCCCGCAGTGGAGACGAACAGCAGCATCGAGTCGAGTTCGACGACGACCTGGCGGACGTCCCCGCCGTCGCCGAACCGGATGCCCGCGCTGCGGCCGAGGGAGTACAGGCCGGAGGCGAGGGCCGCCATGTGGTCGGCGCTGTCGGGGTCGAGGCCGTGCACGGACTTCACCAGTCCGTCGCAGGACAGGAGCACCGCGCTGCTGGTGTGCGGTACGCGCTGCACAAGGCCGCTCAGCAGCCAGTCGAGGTCGGATGCCTGGGCGGTCGGCGCATCGCTCGCCATGGTGGATCGACTCCTTGGGGTACGAAGATCTGTGGGAGCGCCGGGGGTGGGGAAGCGCTCGGAAACGGGGGTGGTCATCGGGCCGGTGTGCTCCCGTCGGTCCGGCCGGTGCCGTGGAGGCCGTCGGACGCGGGCGCATGAGCGTGCGCCTGGCGTATGGGGGCCGATTCCCTGGAGGGAGTGTGCAGGGAGGTTGCCTCCGGGGAGCCGGTGTCCCGGTGCGCCGGAGTGACCGGAGTGAAAGGGTCGGGATCCAGGTGTCCGGACCCCACCTGTCCCGAAGCCGTACGGGGCGGCTCTCCGGGCAGTGACCGGGTGAGTGCCGGGTCCCTGGGTGCCGGGTCCCTGTGTGCCGACTCCGGGTGGCCGGAGTCCCTGTGCGGGGAGGCCTGGTGCGCGGAATCCATGTAGGCGGACTCCATGTACGCGGACTCCATGTACGTGGACTCCACGTCCGCGGACTCCACGTGCGCGAACTCCACGTGCGGGACGGTGGTGTGCCCGGACTCCATGTGCGGGACATCCGTGTGGTCGGACTCCATGTGCTGTTGTGCCTCGGCGAGGCCGACCCCGCGCTGGAAGGCCGCCATCAGGCCCGGGTCGTGGCCCGCGACGGTCTCGGAGTCCTGCCGGGGGGCCGGACCGCCCCGCAGCTGGGGCACGATGTGCTCCTGGGCACGGCGGCGCGGCAGTTGGGGCTTGCCCATGGTGCCGCGCACCGCGCCGCCGCGCGGAGTGGGCACGGTGCCCGCGTTCGCCTCGACCGCGGCCCGGTCCTCGGCTCTGATGCCGGGAACCGCCTCCGCGGGGTTGGGCCGCTGCATGTGGGCGCCGCGCACGGGGAGCGGGTCCGGCGCGCCCGGGCCCTGCGCACTCCCGTGCTGCGCGCCCTCACTCCGGGCGGTGCCATCGCCTTGGGACCCGCGCTGCGCGTGCCGCCGCCGACCGGTGCCCGGGGCCTGTCCGGCCCCGCCCCGCCCTGCCGTGTCCGGCTGCCCGGCCACTGTTCCCGTCCCGGCCGTCCCGCTCCCGTCGGTCGCCGTTCCCGACCCGGCGGTCGCCTCGGCCCGGACCTGGTGGTTCTCCGGAGCGCCATGGTGCGCCTGCATCGGCCCGGCGTCGCCGGTGGCGCCCCGAGCCGCGGCGGCCGCGTGCGGGGGCGGGGGTACGGGCGACTGACCGGTCGAGGCCGGGCCCTGCGGCTGCGCCGCGGCCCCGGGCAGGCACGGCGCCGTGCCCAACAGGGCCTGCGGGACGACGAGTACCGCCTGCACACCGCCGTAGATGTTGGTCTGGAGCCGGACGGTGATGCCGTGCCGGCGGGCGAGCTGGGAGACGACGTAGAGGCCGATGCGGCCGTCGGCCAGCAGACTGGCCACGTTGACCTGGTCCGGGTCGGCGAGCAGGGCGTTCATCTTGCTCTGCTCGCCGACCGGCATGCCGAGTCCGCGGTCCTCGACCTCCACGGCGAGCCCGGAGGTGACGAGGTTGGCCCGGAGGAGCACCTGGGTGTGCGGGGCGGAGAACACCGTGGCGTTCTCGACGAGTTCGGCCAGCAGGTGGATGACGTCGGCGACCGCGTGGCCGCGCAGTTCTCCGTCGATGGGCGGCACCAGCTTGACCCTGGAGTACTGCTCGACCTCGGCGATGGCGGAGCGCAGCACCTCCGTCATGCTCACGGGGTTGCTCCACTGCCGCCGGGAGACGGCACCGCCGAGCACGGCGAGGTTCTCGGCGTGCCGCCGGATGCGAGTGGCCAGGTGGTCCACGTGGAACAGGCCCTTGAGCAGGTCCGGGTCCTCGATCTCGTTCTCCAGCTCGTCGAGGATCGAGATCTCCCGGTGCACCAGGGACTGGAGCCGCCGCGCGAGGTTGACGAACACCTCCAGCTTCTGTTCGTTGCCGGCCTGGCTGGAGAGCTGGGCGGCCTGTACGACGGCGGTGACGGCGCCGTCGTACGCCCGGGCCAGATCGGCGGCGAGCAGTTCGAAGTCGTCGGCGTCCTCGGGCGCGCGGCGGCGCTGCCCCCGCTGGCGCGGCGTCTCGCCGCGGCGCAGGGCCTCGACGAGGGCGCGCAGTTCGGCCTCTCCGCGGGTGGCGCTGCGGCGCAGGGCGTCGACGCGGTCGTGGACCGAGCGGGCGGCGCGGTCCGCGGCGACGGCGGCGATCAGGATGCCCGCGACGGTCACCGCGACCGCACCGGCGAGCACGGCCCACAGGGTGATGCCGGGGCGTGCGCCGGTGGAGCGCACGGTGAACAGGACTGCCGCAGTGCCGCTGAGTGCCACCGCGACGGGCGGGAGCACGGCGAGCCGCATGAGCTGAGGCCGTATGTGCGTCTCGGGCAGTGCGGGAGCGGTTCGGGCGACCGGTCTCCCGTGCCGGCCGCCCTCTTGGCGGTCGGCACGGGCGGCCGGTGCGCGGAGGTGAGACATCTGCGTCCTCGTACTGGTCCGTCGGGCTGCCATCCGGACACTCACAGTAGTCGCCTGAGCATCACGTGCGGTGGGCAGTTGACAAAGTCACCCGGCCAGGGTCCCGCTCTGGTATGAGGCTTCGTACGACAGACCGATAAACGCGCCCCATGCATCCGACTGACCCGAAAGAGATCGAAACGACCTGTTCAAAAGCGGTCAACGAGGCGAGCGGGCACTCCAGGGGTCCATGACCGTCCGGGCTCCATCAGGCACCCTCCCTCCGCAACGGGCCGCCCGCCACCCCCACCACCCGGACCCGCCCCAGGTCGTCCGTCCCCACAAAAATGTCACGGAGAGTGTCAGCATTGGCCTCGACTCCCGTCTTCGCTCGGTCACCGACGGCGCAGCCGTCAGTCGGTGCGGTCGAGCCCCGTACGCATGCCCCGCTCCGTGCCTTCGTGTGCGATCACCATGGTGTCGCCGAGGGCTGTCTCGGCTTCGGACTCCTCCCCCGCCTTGCCGTCGTTGCAGTTGGCGGGCGCAGGCCGGCCGACCGGCACGACGGGCCGGGTGTCGGCGTCGATGACGACCTGGTGGTGGGTGGGGTACCGGTAGTTCTTCGACTGCTCGGCCGTCGCAGGAGTCGCGGGTGGGCACCAGGGTGCCGTCCACGTCGGCAGAGGGCTGCCCAAGACGGCTCCGACGCCGTGATCACACCAGCCACGACAGGAACGTTCCACCCGCCGCTTCGTCTGACCTGGATTCTCTCAACGCCGAGTTCGTCGGTTGCGGAGAGCCCAGCCATCCGCGGACCGCTCATGCCACGGTGACTGCGGGACGTTCTTCGACGAGGGAATCCCGTCGAGACCATGCGTGGACGCACAAGGACGGGGGAAGGCCCGTTCGAAGACGGCTATGGCGGCGTGCATTCCTGTGCCGGGGCAGCATCCGGCGTCAGCGGTCACCCGCCATGTCGAGATCACCGCTGAGCTTGTCGTCCGAAACCACTTCGGCGATCCTGGGCCGCCGCCACGGATGCCCGACGGGCTGGGACACAGCCCTCCACCACCGGTCGGCGGGCAGCTTGCCCGTGGGCTCGAAGGGCTCGCCCGGCCGGGGCAGCGCCACCGCCTGGCCGACCTCCTCGGCCTCGTCCCGGGTCCACTCCCCCGGCTCGGCCCAGGCGTGCGGGGCGAGATTGAAGGTGCCCCAGTGGATCGGCAGCAGCACGCCGTGCGGCACCCCGCCCTGCAGGTCGAGGTGGGCACGCAGCCCCTCCTGCGGGGTCATGTGGATGTCGGGCCAGAACTCGCTGTACGCGCCGATCTGGATCATCGTGGTGTCGAAGGGGCCGTGCTCGGCGCCGATCTCCTTGAAACCGTCGAAGTAGCCGGTGTCGCCGCTGTGGTAGATCCGGTGCTCCTCGCCGGCCACGACCCAGGACGCCCACAGTGTGTGCTGGGTGTTGCGCAGGCCGCGGCCGCAGAAGTGGCGCGCCTGGGTCGCGGTGAGGGTGAGCCCGCCGATCCGCGTCGACTCGTGCCAGTCGAGCTCGTGCAGCCGGTCCGGGGAGACGCCCCAGTGTTCGAGGTGGGCACCGACGCCGAGCGGCACGGCGAACACCGTGTCGGTACCGGCCAGCGCCTTGATCGAGGGCAGGTCGAGATGGTCGTAGTGGTCGTGCGAGATGACCACCACGTCGACCGGTCCGAGCGCGGCCAGCGGCAGCGGCACCGGATGCAGCCGCTTGGGCCCGGCGAACGGGAAAGGGGAGCAGCGCTCGCCCCAGACGGGGTCGAACAGCACCCGGTGGCCGTCGATCTCCGCGAGCACGCTGGAGTGTCCCATCCAGGTCACCCGCAGGCCGTCGGCCGGCGGCTTGGCCAGGTCGGCGAGGGTGGTGGGGTGCACCGGGACGGTGCCGCGGGGGGCGCGCAGGGGCCGCGTCTCCTTGTCCAGGAACACCTTGGCCAGGTCCACCATGGAGCCGGAGGGGCGGGTACGGGCGAGGCCGCCCGGGTTCTGGAAGACGCCGTCCTTGAAATGGGGGGAACGGCGGATGCGCGCGAGGCGCTCACCGCTCGGTTCCGCGCCGAAGGCCTCGGGCTGAAGTGCGCGGAGCCCGGAGCTCAGGGAACGCAGACCGGTCACGGTACCTCCATGTGGAGTCGCTGAGGCCCTCCATTATGGTCGGCCCCTCCGACAGGTCCGGTGCCGCATGGGTCACAGGCGGCCGACCGCCCCACGCTACTGAACGAACATTCAGCACGTTGACACGCCGCCCGCCACCTCCGAATACTGACTCATGATTCAGTAAACACACCCGGGAGATCCCATGACCGCCCCCCTGATGTCGCTCGTCTGGACCGACCACGTCACCGGTCGGCAGGGCTTCCTGGTCGTCGACCGGCTGGTGCGGGGTGTGGCCAGCGGAGGACTGCGCATGCGGCCCGGCTGCACCCTCCGGGAGGTCACCGGACTGGCCCGCGGCATGACGATGAAGGAGGCGCTCCACTACGACCCGGCCGGCCGCTACGTCCCCCTCGGCGGCGCCAAGGGCGGCATCGACTGCGACCCGCGGGACCCGGAGGCGTACGGGCTGCTGGTGCGCTATCTGCGCGCCATGCGGCCGTACATCGAGAGCTTGTGGACCACCGGGGAGGACCTGGGCCTCACCCAGGAACTGGTGGACCGGGCGGCCGCCGAGGCGGGACTGGTCTCCTCCATCCAGGCCGTCTACCCCCTGCTGGACGACGAGACGGCCGCCCGCAAGCGGCTCGCGGACGCCTTCGCGGTCGAGGTGGACGGCATCGGCCTGGACGAGCTGGCGGGCGGCTGCGGGGTCGCCGAGTCGGTGCTCGCCGCCCTGGACCGGGCGTCGGTGCCGTACAACGGTACCCGGGTCGCCGTCCAGGGCCTGGGCACGATGGGCGGGGCGACGGCGCGCTTCCTGACGCGCGCGGGGCTCACGGTCGTGGCCGTGGCCGACGTCCAGGGGACCATCGCCAACCCGGGGGGCCTGGACGTGGAGGCCCTGCTGGACGCGCGGGACGCGTACGGCACCGTCGACCGCTCGGCCCTGCGTCCCGGCGACCGTGAACTGCCCGGCGACGCCTGGCTGTCCGCCGACGCGGAGGTGCTCGTGCCCGCAGCGGTGTCGTACGCGATCGGCACCGCCGAGCAGGAGCGGATCACCGCCCGCTGGATCGTCGAGGCCGCCAACATGCCCGTCCGGCCCGAGGCGGAGGAACTGCTCGCCGCGCGCGAGGTGATCGTGCTGCCGGACGTGGTGGCCAACTCCGCCACCAACGCCTGGTGGTGGTGGACGCTGTTCGGTGACATCGGCCCGGACGCCGACGAGGCGTTCACGCACATCCGCCGCTCGATGCGCGCCCTGATCGACCTGACGCTCACCCGCGCGGAGACCGACGGGACCACCCCGCGCGCCGCGGCCCACGCGCTGGTGACGGACCGGTTGCGGGTGATCGCGGAGCGCTTCGGCTGGTATCGCTGACGGACTTCGGGGGTGGACCGTCGGGGGACTCCGGGGGCTTCGGGGGCTTCGGGGGGCCGACGGGGGACGCCGGGGGCTTCAGGGGGCCGACGGGGGACCTCGGGTGGCACCGCCGGCGGCCGTCCCGACGGGGGACTTCGGGGGGGCCGACGGCGGCGCGGGCGAGACGCCCCCCGACCCCGGGCATCACCGGTGGGGCGCGTTCGGCGACACCGGGACGAGAGGCGCGTGATGCTGGATACAGGCGCCGGACGCAGTGCCGCACGGCTGCTCGGCCCGCCGGCACGACCCGCCGGTGACGGAGCCCACAGGGCACCGTCGGCGGGTTGAGGAGCCGTGCGCAGCGACGCGCGGCACGCTGCACAGGCGAACAGGCGCAGGGACGAAGAGAAGAGGGGAAACGCAATGCCAAGCACTCTCGAAGAGGGCGGATACCTCGCCGCCTACCGGCGCAGCCTGGAGGATCCGGAGGGCTTCTGGCTGGACGCCGCCCGCGCCATCGACTGGGAGACGCCGCCCGGCCGTGCACTCGACTCCTCGCGCGCGCCCCTGTACGGCTGGTTCCCCGACGGGCGGCTGAACACCTGCCACAACGCTCTCGACCGTCACGTCGACAACGGCCACGGCGACCGCGTCGCGCTGGTGTACGACAGCCCTGTCACCCAGACCGTGGCCTCCTACACCTATCGCGAGCTGCGGGACGAGGTCGCGCGCTTCGCCGGTGTGCTGAGCGGCCTCGGGGTGGGCGAGGGGGACCGTGTGGCGATCTACCTCCCGATGATCCCGGAGGCCGTCATCGCGATGCTGGCCTGCGCCCGCATCGGGGCCGTGCACTCGGTGGTCTTCGGCGGCTTCGCCGCGCACGAACTGGCGACCCGCATCGACGACGCCCGCCCGAAGGTGGTCGTCTCCGCCTCGTGCGGCATCGAGCCGACCCGCCTGGTCCCCTACAAGCCACTGCTCGACGCCGCCCTCGCCCGCACCCGGCACCAGCCGGACCACTGCGTCATCCGGCAGCGCCACCAGCTCCCGGCCGAGCTGACCGAACGCGACATCGACTGGGACGAGGCCATGAGCAAGGCGGCCCCGGCGGACTGCGTCACGGTCGGTTCCCGGGCCCCGCTGTACGTGCTCTACACCTCCGGCACCACCGGCCGGCCCAAGGGCGTGGTCCGGGACAACGGCGGCCACGCCGTCGCCCTGCGCTGGTCCATGGAGAACGTCTTCGGTGCCGGACCCGGCGACGTGTTCTGGGCCGCGTCCGACGTCGGCTGGGTGGTCGGCCACTCGTACATCGTCTACGCCCCGCTGCTGACCGGGTGCACCACGGTGCTCTACGAGGGCAAGCCGGTCGGCACCCCGGACGCCGGCGCGCTGTGGCGGGTCGTCGCCCAGCACGGGGTGAACACGCTGTTCACGGCGCCCACCGCGATCCGTGCCGTCAAGCGGGAGGACCCGCAGGGAACCCTGCGGCGCGCGCACGACACCAGCTCGCTGCGTCATCTGTTCCTCGCCGGGGAGCGTCTGGACCCCGGGACCCAGCACTGGGTGGGCGACCTGCTCGGCATCCCCGTGATCGACAACTGGTGGCAGACGGAGACGGGCTGGCCGATCGTGGCCAACCCCGTCGGCCTGGATCCCCGGCCGGTCAAGCCGGGTTCCGCCACCGTGCCGATGCCCGGATACGACGTACGGGTCCTCGACGCGTCGGGCCGCGAGGTGGATGCGGGCACGGACGGGGCCGTCGCGATCCGGCTCCCCCTGCCGCCCGGCACGCTGACCTCGCTGTGGGGCGACGACGAGTGGTACGTGCGCTCCTACCTCTCCGCGTACGAGGGCTACTACCTCTCCGGGGACGGCGGGCACAAGGACGCGGACGGCTACGTGTTCATCATGGGCCGCACCGACGACGTGATCAACGTCGCGGGGCACCGCCTGTCCACCGGTGCCCTGGAGGAGGTTCTCGGCGGACACCCGGACGTCGCGGAATGCACCGTCGTGGGCGTTGCCGACGCGCTCAAGGGCCAGGTGCCGCGCGGCTTCGTCGTCCTCAAGGCGGGCACCGTGCGAAGCCCCGAGGACGTCGCGGCCGACCTCGTGGCCTCGGTGCGCGAGACCATCGGCCCGGTGGCGGCGCTGCGCCGCATCGACATCGTCGCCGCACTGCCCAAGACCCGGTCGGGGAAGATCCTCCGGCGCACCATGCGGGAGATCGCCGACGGCAACGACCCGGAACTCCCCTCCACCATCGACGATCCGGCCGTGCTCGACGCCCTGCGTCCCGTGCTGCGCGGCGAGGTCTGAACCCCGGCCGTCATCCGTCCGCCCGGGGCTTCCAGCCGGGCGGGCCGAGCAGGTGGCCGGCGCGGTCGCGCCAGCACCGCGCCGCACATACGTCCTGCCAGACGGCGGCGAACTCGTGGAAGGCGACCCGCACCGGATTGTAGGTGCCGATGTTCTTGGTCAGGCCGTACCGCACCTGCTCGCCCTCGGGCTCGAAGGTGCCGAAGATCCGGTCCCAGACGATGAGGATGCCGCCGTAGTTGCGGTCCAGGTAGGCGCGGTTGGAGCCGTGGTGGACGCGGTGGTGGGAGGGTGTGTTGAAGACCCACTCCACGGGCCGCCACAGCCTGTCCACCCGTTCGGTGTGCAGGAAGAACTGGTAGACCAGGCTGAAGGACTGCTGGAGCAGGATCATCCACGGCGGAATGCCGAGCAGCGCCAGCGGCAGCCAGAACGGCAGGCCCGTCATCGGCGTCCAGCTCTGCCGCAGGGCGGTGGAGAGGTTGAACCTGAGGCTGGAGTGGTGCACCACGTGGCTCGCCCACAGCACCCGGACCCGGTGATGCGCGCGGTGGAACGCGTAGTACGCCAGGTCGTCGGCGAAGAGCAGCAGCACCCAGGTCCCCACGGAGGAGGCCGACAGGTGCCAGGGAGCGACGGTGTACAGGGCTGCGTACACCACGATCGTCACGGCTTTCCAGGGCAGCGCCACGACCTGGCTGCCGGCCCCCATGGACATGCTGGTCACGGTGTCGCGCAGTTCGTAGCCGCGCTCGTCGTCGTCCGGGAGGAAGCGGTAGGAGAGGGCTTCCACGACGACGAGGAGCACGAATGCGGGTATCGCGTAGAAGACTGCCGGGATCACGTCAGCGCACCGCCTTCCGGGGCGTCACGGGAACACTGCGGGACAGCAGCTCGCGCGCCAGCCGCTCCGCCGCGCCGGACTCGCGTGCCGTGATGTGCGATGCGAGCCTCACATGGGCCTCGACGTCGAGGAGTTCGGCCGTGCGCAGGTCGTCGGGGACGTCGGCGACCGGGAGCGTGCCGCCGGTCAGGCTGTTGAAGGCCAGCAGATAGGCCAGGTTCCCGGATCCCTCCACGATCAGCCGCCACCAGGCGACGTCCGCCTCCTCCAGCTCGGTCAGATCGGGTCCCCCGGCCAGGTATCGGTCCGTGGCCTCGGCGAGCCTCCCGGCGGTGCGGTCGGAGCACCGGATGGCGCACAACCGGGCCGCGTCGGCGCCGATGCACGCCCGCATTTCCAGGGCGTCACGGGCCAGGTCCGCCACCGAGGGTCCGCCGTCGGCCGCAGCGATCCCCAGGGCGAGGTCGAGGCCGGCGGTCTGCCGCCAGTCCAGGACGAGCGTGCGCCCGCCGTGGCTGACCTCGACGAGCCGTGCCTGCTGGAGGCGTTTGACGGCCTCACGGACCGCGTGCCGGTTCACGCCGAACTCGGCCGCCAGGTCTCTTTCCGCGGTGAGCGCCGACCCCGATGCCAGTTCCCCGCCGAGGATCCGGTCCCGCAGGAGAACGAAGAGCTGGTCGGAAACGGCCTCACGACGGATGCGCCGCTGCGTCATGGCCGACAGAGTGGACCCCACCCGGTCACTGGTCAACTGGTTGGACCAGATGGGGGAGCCCGGGTTCCGGCAGGCGCTGAGTGCGAGGGTCCGGCTCGGTCCGGAGGGGTCCGGGGTCCGGGGTCCGGCAAACACCGAGTGCGGCGTCCGGCTCGGGCCCGGCGGGCGTCCGATGCACCACCGCGGAAGCCGGCACAGCCCACCGGGGTGAACGGGCAGGCTAGGGTGACCGCGTGGCGAGAGTGCGGTTGAGTGTGGCCGAGCGGCGGGAGGAACTGCTGCGGGCGGCCATCGGGCAGATCGAGGTACGGGGTGTGGCGGCGGTCAGGATCGCCGACGTCGCCTCTGCCCTCGGTGTGAGCAATGCCCTGGTCCTGTACCACTTCTCCACGAAGGAGAAGCTGGTTGCCGCCGCGTTCGCCCGCGCGGCCGAGGACGATCTGGCGCATCTGCGGGGGCTGCTGGGGCGGCGGACGTCCGCGCTGCGCCGGCTGCGGGCGGCGGTGCGCTGGTACGCGCCCACGGGCCAGGCCAAGGGCTGGCGGCTGTGGATCGAGGGCTGGGCCGCGGCGCTGCGGGAACCCGCCCTGCGGGAGGTCACCCGCGACCTGGACAGGCAGTGGAAGGCCGCGATCACCGAGGTCATCGCGGAGGGGGTGGCGGCCGGCGAGTTCGTGTGCGCCGACGCGGCTGCGGCGGCCCTGCGGCTGACCGCGCTCCTGGACGGGCTGGCCGTGCAGCTGACGTCCTATCCGGGCGCGGTGCCGCGCTCGCGGGCGCAGGCCTGGGTGGACGATGCCCTGGCCCGTGAACTCGGTCTGGAGCGCGAGGCGTTGACCGCGCCGACGCGGTGAGCGGGCCGCACACGCGTGCCCCGCACCGCTGAGCCTGCGGCACGGGGCACGGGTGCAGGCCGTCAGGCCACCGACGCGATCCTCATCTTGATGTCGTCCGGCGACAGGGTGCCCTTCGCCGTCACATGGTCCCCGGAGGACTCGCCGCGCAGTCGGCGGCCGATCCACGGCACGAGGTACTCGCGGGCCCAGTGGACGTCGTCACGGCGGATCTCCAGGGTGCCCCGGGGCGGGAGCGAAGGCCATGCCTGCTCCGGGTCGGCCGGGACTTCGAGCCCCAGGGCCTGGCCGGCCCGCAGGGCCACGCGGGTGTGCCCCTCGGGCGACAGGTGCAGGCGGTCGTCGTCCCAGGCCCTGCGGTCCTGGACGGACTTGAGGGACCACAGGTCGAGCACGGGGCACCCGTACCGGTCGGCGATGGCGCGCACGTGCCCGTTGTAGGTGGCGATCTTGCCGCGCAGGTGCTTGAGCAAGGGGACGCCACGGGTGTCGAAGCCGGTCGTCACCAGGACCGTGCCGACGGCCTCGGTGAGCTGGGACACGGCCCGCTCGAAACGCTCGGCCACCTCGTCGGGGTCGGTGCCGGGCCGGATGATGTCGTTGCCGCCCGCGCAGAAGGAGACCAGGTCCGGGGCCAGTTCGACGGCCTGCTGAAGCTGGTCGGCCATGATCTGGTCGAGCAGCTTTCCGCGTACGGCCAGGTTCGTGTACACGAAGTCGCCCTCGGGCCGCCGGTCGGCGAGCAGCACCGCGAAGCGGTCGGCCCAGCCTACGAACGCCCCGTCGGGCCCGGGGTCGCCGACGCCCTCGGTGAAGCTGTCCCCCACCGCCACGTACGACCCGATCACTGATGTGTTGTCACTCTTCGAATCGTCTGCCACGGCGGACCATGATTCACCCTCGGATGTGACCTACGCGACCGTAATACGGGGTTGACGAGCGGTGACATAAGACACTTTTGAAAGTGACCGATCCCGGAATAAGGCCCTGGTCACAGGCGTTGACGGGCTGAACAGCCGTGCAGGACGCCGAGGGCCGGACCCGGGGATCGGGTCCGGCCCTCGGCGGCGTGTCAGGAAGGTGGGGCGAGGCGGTCGCCGGTGGCTCAGCCGACGGCGACGCCGTGCGCGCGGAGGTAGCCGACCGGGTCGACGTCCGAGCCGTAGTCCGGCGTGGTCCGGATCTCGAAGTGCAGGTGCGGGCCGGTCACGTTGCCGGTCGCACCGGACAGGCCGACCTGCTGGCCCTCGGTCACGGTCTGGCCGGCCGAGACGGACAGCTGGGAGAGGTGGGCGTACTGGGCGTAGTAGCCGTCGTTCAGCTTGATGACGACCTGGTTGCCGTACGCGCCGCCCCACCCGGCGGAGACGACGGTGCCGGCGGCGACGGCCTTGACCGAGGTGCCGGTCGGGACGACGAAGTCGACGCCGGTGTGGTACCCGCTGGACCACATGCTGCCGGGCACGTGGTAGCCGGTGCCGACGGTGGCACCGGTGACCGGGAGGGTGTAGCCGGTGTCGGGGGTGGTGGCGGCCCCGGAGGCCTGGCCGGCCGGGGACGTCTGCGCGGCGACGCCGGAACCGGAGGCCTGTGCACCGGCGTCCGACGACTGCGTGGCCTGCGCACCGGCGTCCGACGACTGAGAGGGCTGCGCACCGGCGTCCGACGGCTGATAGGTCTGCGCGGGCCGGGAGGGCCGGGCGGGCTCGGTGTGCGCCGGGGCGGCCTTCGCGCCGAGCGACAGCTTCAGGCCCGGGTGGATCAGCGAGGGGTTCTCGCCGACGGCCTGCCGGTTGTCCGCGTAGAGCCGGTGCCAGCCACCGCGGACGTTGTGCTCGTCGGCGATCTTCGCCAGCCAGTCGCCGGGCTTCACCGTGTAGCTGTGTGCGCCCGAATTCCGCTGCGCTGCAGCCTTTTTCACAGCCGCCTTTTCCGCGACGTCCTTTTCCGCGTGCGGAAGCGACTGCACGGCTTTTCCGGAAACTGTCTGGGGGGTGGCGGCGTGTGCTCCGGCGGCCCCCATGAGCGGCAGAGCCAGCGCGGCGCCGCCGGTTCCGGCGACGGCGATCGAGCGGGTGAAACGCCGGGGCTTCGGGCGTCGGTGCTTACCCTTCGCGGGCATGGCGCGTTCCTCTCCGGCGCCTGCGAGGTGAGCTGTCGGGTTCGGACTGGAGCTGTCCGGCCGCGCGCTGCACGGCTGCACCCCAAGCCTGTCGCGGAGACCGGGACAGGCTGTCGTACCTGGTGGGTCCCCCGCTCCTGCCGCGCACGGGTCATGGGTGTGGGGACTCCGGGCGGCGGCAGGATTCGGCGTTCCGTCCGGATTGATGGCGAACGTAAGCGAGCAAGACGCAGCCGGACAAGCGGCAGGTTCCCGGCGTAGGTTCCCGAGGTGATCGAATTCGGGAATTCACGGTCACCCTCCGTGAATTCCCCCGTCGGGAGCCCTTTCACATTCCGTCGCCCGTACGAGAATTACGTGGACATGACGCGCGACACACGGTCACGGATATGACGCTCCTCACGCGCCGGCGCGCCACATTCGCCCATTCCAGAGCGAGTTGCAATGAAGGCCTCAATTCAGGCAGAAGGCTCAGATGCGTCGAAGACGGAGAACTCTCGCATCCAGGTCACCCGTCAGCCCCGTGCGCAGTCCGTGGTGCAGCAATACGGCACCGCGGTGCACTTCGCCCGTTTCGCGGCATTCATACTGTGCGGCCGGATCGAGGCCCCGCAGCCGCAGCGCCGGTACCGGCTCGCCGTAGTGCTGCGCCTGGAGGCAGGCGAGGACCACGGTCTCGTCCCCGAGGACGTACTGCACGGCGCTCAGGCCACCCGTCGGAGGGCGCAGCCGGTAGAGGTCGCCACGCTGGACGACCGGACGGATCTCCTTGTAGAGGCTCACCCATTCGCCGGCCTCGGCCAGCTCCTCGGCGGTCCACTCGGTGAGGTCGCCGCCGACGCCGAGCACTCCGGCCATCGCGCTGACGAAGCGGAACCGAAGCGAGCTGACCCGCCCGTTGAGCTGCGCGTTCGGACTGTCGGTGACCCAGGCGGCCATGACCCGCGCGGGATGGATCTGACTGAAGCCGTGCTGGATGGCGAGCCGGTCGAGAGGGTCGGTGTTGTCGGAGGTCCACACCTGGTCCGTGCGGCTGAGCACACCGAGGTCGATCCGGCCACCGCCGCCCGAGCAGGACTCGAAGGCGACGTGGGGGTGGGCGGCACGCAGCCGGTCCAGCAGGGCGTACAGGGCGCGGACGTGGTCGACCCACAGGCGCTGCGGGTACGGCTCCCCCGACCAGCCGGCGTCGGTGAAGCAGCGGTTGAAGTCCCACTTCACATAGTCGATGGGCGCGCCGGACAGGAGGGTGTCCAGCTGTTCCCAGAGGTACTCCTGGACGTCCTCACGGGCGAGATTGAGGACGAGCTGATTGCGCAGCTCTGTCCGATTTCGCCCCACTTGATACTGAACCCAGTCGGGGTGGGCGCGGTAGTGGTCGCTGTCGGGGTTGACCATCTCGGGCTCGACCCAGATGCCGAACTGCATGCCGAGGCCGTGCACCTGGTCGGCGAGGGGCTTGAGGCCGTGCGGGAAGCGGTCGGGGTTGGGTGTCCAGTCGCCGAGCCCGGCCCGGTCGCTGGTGCGGGCGCCGAACCAGCCGTCGTCCACGACGAACAGCTCGACACCGATTCCCGCAGCCAGCCGGGCGAGGGCGGCCTGCTGCTCCTCGGAGATGTCGAAGGTGGTCGCCTCCCAGGAGTTGAACAGCACCGGCCGGTCCCGCTCCGCGTCCGGGACGACATGCGCCCGCTGGTAGGCGTGCCAGGCACGGCTGGCCCCGCCGAAGCCGCCGTCGCTCCACAGGCCCGCGAAGACGGGAGTGGTGTACGACTCCCCCGGCTGGAGGAGCAGCAGGCCCGAGTCGTCGTAGCCGGCCCCGCCGGTGATCTGGACGCGCGCGTCCGGGAGTTGGGCGACGGCGATGCGCCAGGATCCGGACCAGCCGAGCGCGCAGCCGTAGACCTCGCCGCGTTCCTCGGTGGCGTCGGTGTCGAGCGCGACCCAGGGCAGGTGCTGGTGGCCGGTGTGGCCGCGGCGGCTGCCGATGATCTTCTCGCCGTGGGTGAGGGGGGCGGTCGTGAGCAGGGACTCGGCGGCCCAGCGGCCGTGCAGCTGGGACAGCCGCCAGCCCTCGCGGTCCGGCAGGGTCCAGGTGGCCGCGTCGGCACGCAGCAGCTCCACGCGCGCGTGCGCACCGTTCTCCACGGTCACCCAGCGCTCCACCACGTCGCCGCGCATCCGGTAGTGCAGCGTGACGGCGATCCCGTCGTCGTCGAAGCGCAGCCGCAGCTCTTCGCCGCCCGCACCACCCTCGGTGTCGTGGGTCACGAAGCGCCACTCGGTGCCGCGCCGTTCCCCGGTGCGTACGGACAGGGCCGGGCGGACGAAGCGGGGCCCGCCCTCCACGGGGTACTCCTCGCGGCCGTCGAGCGGGGACTCGAAGGGCCAGTAGGCGGGCAGCGGGCCGGCCGCCAGGGCTTCGGCGTCGGCGAGCGTGATCCGTGGTCCCCAGTGGAGGTGCAGCAGTTCGTCCGCGTCGGTGAGATGCAGCGCATAGCTGCTGGTGGGCCCGGACAGGAGCCACGTGCGACCGTTTTCGGCGATGTCCGCCATCGAGACCTCACAGGTGCCAACAGATCCGCTCAAGTGCGAACATCATCGGGCCCTGCGGCCCCTGGTGGCAACGCCTGTGAGCAACTCATTGCCTGAGGAAATCGATGTCGTATCGTCGACTGAGCGCCCGTCGACGAACCGTGCCGGCGGGGCCGACTGGGAGGAGTCCCCGTGACGCAGCAGGTCCCCTCGACCGAGCCCGAGCTGGCCGGAGTGCGCAATTTCCGTGACGTGGGCGGGCTGCCGGCCGAGGACGGACGGCGGGTGCGCCACGGAGTGCTCTTCCGCAGCGGCCACCTCGCGCACGCGACCGAGGACGACGCGGCCTTCCTCGCCTCCCTGGGCCTGCACACGATCTTCGACTTCCGCAACGCGGCCGACCAGAAGCTGGAGGGCCCGGACGTCGAGCTGCCCGGCGTGCAGAACGTGAACCTGCCGCTGAGCGACCCGGCGGACGGCGCCGAGTTCTGGAAGATGGTCCGCGACGGCAACATCGACCAGCTGCGTGGCATCCTCGCGGACGGCAGGGCAGCGGACCGGATGATCACCTCCTACCGGACGATCGTCAAGGAGCGCACCGCCGAGCACTCCCGGGTGCTGCACGCGCTCGCCGGGGACAGCGTGCCCGCGCTGATGCACTGCGCCGCGGGCAAGGACCGCGCGGGCATCTCGATAGCCGTCACCCTGCTCGCCGTGGGCGTGGAGCGCGAGGCGATCGTCGCCGACTACCTGGAGTCCAACGCCAAGCACCGGCGCTACAAGGTCCGCCGCAACGGCAACCCCGACACCGCGTACACACCCGAGGTGATGGAGCTGCTCAGCCCGCTCTTCGACGCGCGCGCCGAGTACCTGCAGGCGGCGTTCGAGAGCATCGAGGAGACGTGGGGCGGTGTCGACACCTACCTCGGACAGGGCCTCGGGCTCGCCCCCGCGACCCGCGAGCGGCTGCGGGAGCGCCTGCTCGACTGAGTCCGCCCGGCTCCCGTTCCGGCTCCCCTCAGCCCTTGGCCCCGACCGTGAACAGCAGGTAGAGGAACGCGGCAAGGACGTGGCCGAGCGCGATGTAGATGATGAGGCGGATCCACAGGGTGCGGGGGAACTTCTCCTCGAAGTTGCTCATGGCATCTCTCCGGTCTGGGGGCCCAGGCACAGCGTGGCCGTGGGGCTCTGCAGCAGGGTGTGGACGAACAGCAGCTCCACGCCGTCGTGGTCCTCGGCGGCGAGGCGGTGCGGGGTGAGCGAGTCGAAGTGCGCGCTGTCGCCGGGCCCGAGCAGGTGCGCGCTGTCACCCAGGCGCAGTCTGAGCCGCCCCTTGAGGACGTGGAGCCACTCCTCGCCGGGGTGGACGCGCACCATGTCGCCCTGGGTGCCGTACGGCACCCGGACGCGCAGCGCCTGCATGGCGCGGCCGCGGCCGCCGGCCTGGATGTACGTCCAGCCGCCGGCGCGGGTCGGCTCCATGTCGGCGGCGCGTACGATGGCGTCCCGTTCGGCGACCGTCTCGCCGAGCAGCTCCGACACCGTCGTACCGTAGATACGGGCGAGCGCGAGCAGCATCGGAAGCGAGGGCTGGCGCTGCCCGGTCTCCAGGCGGGACAGATGGGCCGGCGAGAGGCCGGCGGACCGGGCCGCGGCCTCCAGGGTCAGGCCGGTGCGCCGACGCAGGGCGCGCAACTGCGGCGCCACGGCGGGCAGGTCGTCGCCCTCACCCGCCGGTGACGCGCCTTCTGAGGCGTTCATGCTTCCATTGAGGCGCACTTTTGCCTGAGCGGCAATTTTCTTGCCTCTGAGGCAAAGTGTCCCCGATCTTCCCGCGGCGACGCGCGCCAGGACCCTCAAGGCCCTGCAGGCCGGACCGCCCGGGCGGCGGGAACTGGAACGACAAGGCCGACACCTTCCCGGTCAACCGCGCGTAGGAGACGCCTTGAGCACCGGGGTACGGCTCCGTCGCACGAGCGGCGCAGCCGTACCCGTCCGGTCTCCGGAAGCGGGCTGCGTCCGGGGTCAGCGGTTCGCCACCGCCTGCTTGATCAGAGTCTTGCCGAAGTCCCACATCAGGCCGCCGCCGCTGTGGGCGTCGTCCATCACGGCCGTGAAGGCGTCGAGGAACCGGTCCACGTCGGCCTCGTCGATCACCAGCGGCGGGATCAGCTTGATCACCTCCAGGTGGTCGCCGGAGACCTGGGTGAGGATCCGGTGCCGTTGCAGCAGCGGGACGACGACCATCTGGGCGAACAGGCCCTTGCGCGCGGCCTGCAGCATGGTCCAGCGGCTGCGCAGCTTCAGCGACGCGGGCCTGCCGAACTCGATGCCGATCATCAGGCCCCGGCCGCGGACGTCGGCGAGCAGCTCGTACTTGTCGGTCAGCGCGGTCAGCCGGGACTTGAGCAGGTCGCCCGTCGTGCGGACGCCGGCGACGATCTGCTCGTTCTCCATGACCGAGAGCACGGCGAGGCCGGCCGCCATGGCCTGGGCGTTGGCCCCGAAGCTCGCCGAGTGGACCAGGACCCGGTCCATGGACGAGTAGACCTTCTTGAAGATCCAGTCCTTGCCCAGGGTGGCGCCGACGGGGACATAGCCGCCCGACAGCGCCTTGGCCACGCACACCAGGTCGGGTTCGACGCCGTCCTCGTGCTGGTAGGCGTAGAAGTCACCGGTGCGGCCGAGACCGGTCTGCACCTCGTCGGCGATGAGCAGGGCCTTGTGCCGGTGCAGCAGTTCCTGCGCGGCGCGCAGATGGCCGGGCGGGGCCTCGTGCACGCCCTTGCCCTGGATCGGCTCGACGATCAGGGCGGCGACGTCGCCCTTCTTCAGCTCCCGGGCGAGGGCGTCGAGATCGCCGAGGGGCACGGCGGTGTCGGGCAGCAGCGGGGCGAAGCCGTCACGGAAGCCGTCCTCGCCGTTGACCGACAGAGAACCGGTGGTCAGGCCGTGGAAGGCGTGGTCGCAGTAGAGGACGCGCGGCCTGCCGGTGGCGTACCGGGCGAACTTCAGGGCGGTCTCGACGGCCTCCGTGCCGCTGTTGCCGAAGAACACCCGGTCCAGGTGCGGGCTGTGGGCCAGCAGCCGTTCCGCGAGCAGACCGGGCAGCGGCTGGCAGTCGAAGCGGGTCAGATCGGCGAGATTCAGGTCCAGGACGTCGTGCAGCGCCTTGCGGACGACCGGGTGGTGACGGCCGAGGCCCATCACCCCGAACCCGGCGAGCATGTCCAGGTAGTCGTTGCCGTCCGCGTCGTAGAAGTGGGCGCCCTCGGCGCGCTCGTAGACCTTGTCGAAGCCGATGGTGTGCAGCATGCGCGGGAGCTGGGGGTTCAGGTACTTCGCGTGCAGCTCGTAGCGCTCGGCTCCGCGTCCGGCGACGAGGGCCCCGAGGTCGAACTCCGTGGTCATTCAGCTCTCTCCTTGACTGTGCCCCCCGGGTCGATGACGGCGGCACCGGCGTCCAGGCCGACGAGGCCCGCGTCCGCGTCGGCGGCACCGGCATCCGTGACGGCCGGGCCCGCGTCCTTGACGGCGGCACCTGCATCCTCGGCAGCGGCGCCGGTATCCGTGACCGCCGGGCCCATGTCCGCGACGGCCAGGCTCGCGCCGATGCGTCCCGCGATCTCGACGGGCGTGAGCCCGATGTCGGCCAGGACCTCGCCGCGCTTGGCGTGCGCGAGGAACTGCTCCGGAATGCCGAACCGCCGTACCGGCACGTCCACGTCCGCGTCGCCGAGGGCGAGCGCCACGGCCGAACCGACCCCGGCGGCCCGGCTGTTGTCCTCCACCACGGCCACCAGCCGGTGCTCGGCGGCCAGCCCCGGCAGGGCCGGGTCGACGGGCTTGACCCAGCGCGGGTCCACGACCGTGCAGGTGATGCCCCGGGCCTCCAGCAGGTCGGCGGCCTGCAGACACACCGGGGCCATCACGCCGACGGCCACCAGCAGCACCCGCGCGCGCTCACCGCGGTGCAGGACGTCCATGCCGCCGACATGGCCGATCGCCGGAACCTCCGGTCCGACGGACTCCTTGGGGAAGCGGACCAGGGTCGGCGCGTCGTCCACGGCGACGGCCTCCCGCAGCTGGGCGCGCAGCTGGCCGGCGTCGCGCGGGGCGGCGATCCTCAGGCCCGGCACGACCTGCAGGACGGACATGTCCCACATGCCGTTGTGGGAGGCCCCGTCCACACCGGTGACACCGGCCCGGTCCAGCACGAAGGTCACCCCGCAGCGGTGCAGGGCGACGTCCATCAGCAGCTGGTCGAAGGCACGGTTGAGGAAGGTGGCATAGACGGCGACGACCGGATGCAGGCCCCCGGTGGCGAGACCGGCCGCGGAGACGGCCGCGTGCTGCTCGGCGATGCCGACGTCCCACACCCGGTCGGGAAAGCGCTCGGCGAACCGGCCGAGTCCCACCGGGTGCAGCATGGCCGCCGTGATCGCCACGACGTCCTCGCGCTCCTCACCGATCCTGACGATCTCGTCCCCGAACACCGAGGTCCAGGACGGCCCGCCCGAGGGCGCGAGCGGCTCGCAGGTCAGCGGGTCCATCACGCCGATGGTGTGGAAGTGGTCCTCCTCGTGGGCGAGGGCCGGCTCGTAGCCGCGGCCCTTCTCGGTGAGGCAGTGGACCAGGACCGGCCCGTGGAAGCGCTTCGCCCGGCGCAGCGCCGACTCGACGGCCTTGATGTCATGGCCGTCGATCGGGCCGACGTACTTCAGCCCCAGGTCCTCGAACATGCCCTGGGGGGCGAAGGCGTCCTTGAAGCCCTTCTTCGCGCCGTGCAGGGACTCGTACACGGTGGGTCCGACGACCGGGGTCCGCAGCAGGACGTCCTTGCCCCAGGCGAGGACCTTCTCGTAGCCGTCGGTGGTGCGCAGGGTGGCCAGGTGGTTGGCGAGGCCGCCGATGGTCGGGGCGTACGACCTCTCGTTGTCGTTGACGACGATGATCAGCGGCCGGTCCTTGGCGGCCGCGATGTTGTTGAGCGCCTCCCAGGCCATGCCTCCGGTGAGTGCCCCGTCGCCGATGACCGCGACGACGTGGCCCTTCTCCCCCTGCACCCGGCGGGCCTTGGCGAGGCCGTCGGCCCAGCCCAGCGCCGTGGAGGCGTGGCTGTTCTCGATGACGTCGTGCTCGGACTCCTCGCGCGAGGGGTAGCCGGACAGGCCCCCCTTGCCGCGCAGCTTGGAGAAGTCCTGGCGTCCGGTCAGCAGCTTGTGGACATAGCTCTGATGGCCGGTGTCCCACAGGATGCGGTCCACCGGTGACTCGAAGACCCGGTGGAGCGCGACGGAGAGTTCCACCACCCCCAGATTGGGTCCTAGGTGCCCGCCGGTTCTCGTCACCGCGTGCACCAGGAACTCACGGATCTCTGCGCACAGTTCGCCGAGTTCCGCCTCGGACAGTGCCTTCAGCTCGCGTGGTCCCCGGATGCTCTCCAGAATCGTCACGCTCGGCCCCCTCTCGGTCCGTGCCCTGCCTCACATCACTTCGTCCGGTCGGCCAGCTTCATGGCTTCCTCGATGAGCGTCTGAACGATCTTCGACTCGGGCACGGTCCTGACGACCTCGCCCCGGACGAAGATCTGCCCCTTCCCGTTGCCCGAGGCAACTCCGAGGTCTGCCTCGCGGGCCTCGCCCGGACCGTTGACCACACAGCCCATCACCGCGACCCTGAGCGGCACGTCGATGCCGTCCAGTCCTGCCGTGACCTCGTCGGCGAGCCTGTAGACGTCGACCTGGGCGCGCCCGCAGGACGGACAGGAGACGATCTCCAGGCGCCGCTGCCTGAGCCCCAGGGACTCCAGGATCTGGATGCCGACCTTGACCTCCTCGGCGGGCGGGGCCGACAGGGAGACACGGATGGTGTCCCCGATGCCCCGCGACAGCAGCGCCCCGAACGCCACCGCCGACTTGATCGTGCCCTGGAACGCCGGGCCCGCTTCCGTGACCCCCAGGTGCAGCGGGTAGTCGCACGCCTCGGCGAGCTGCCGGTACGCCTCGATCATCACCACCGGGTCGTTGTGCTTGACGGAGATCTTGAGGTCCCTGAAGCCGTGCTCCTCGAAGAGGGAGGCCTCCCACAGCGCGCTCTCGACCAGCGCCTCGGGGGTCGCCCTGCCGTACTTCTGCAGCAGACGGCGGTCCAGGGAGCCTGCGTTGACGCCGATCCGCACCGGGGTGCCGTGGTCCTTCGCGGCCCGGGCGATCTCCTTCACCTGGTCGTCGAACTTCTTGATGTTGCCCGGGTTCACCCGTACCGCCGCGCAGCCCGCCTCGATGGCCGCGAAGACGTACTTCGGCTGGAAGTGGATGTCCGCGATCACCGGGATCTGCGACTTGCGGGCGATGGTCGCGAGCGCGTCCGCGTCGTCCTGCGTGGGGCAGGCGACACGGACGATCTGGCAGCCGGACGCGGTGAGTTCCGCTATCTGCTGGAGGGTGGCGCCGATGTCCGACGTCCGGGTCGTCGTCATCGACTGCACCGACACCGGGGCTCGGCCCCCGACCGCCACCGGCCCGACGTGGATCTGACGCGACGCGCGCCGCGGTGCGACGGGCCGGGCCGGTACCTCGGGGACGCCCAGGGGGACGGCGGTCATGGCGTCACTCCCGGTTTCCGGAGACGGTCTCGCGCATGGCCCGCAGCGACTCCTTCAGGGAGCCCATGGTGGCGAGGACGGCGGTGGGCTCGTAGCCGCAGTGCGCCATGCAGTTGGCGCAACGCGGGTCCTTGCCGCGGCCGTACTTGTCCCAGTCGGTCTCCTCGACGAGTTCGCGGTACGTCGGCACGTACCCGTCGCTCATCAGGTAGCAGGGGCGCTGCCAGCCGAAGAGCGAGTAGTTCGGGATCGCCCAGGCCGTGCACGGGAAGTCGACCTTGCCCTCCAGGAAGTCCAGGAAGAGCGGGGAGTGGTTGAGCCGCCACTTCTTGCGGTTGCCGCCCGCGAAGGCCTTCCTGAACAGTTCGCGGGTCTGCTCCACGCCGAGGAAGTGCTCCTGGTCGGGAGCCTTCTCGTAGGCGTAGGCGGGCGAGATCATCATCTCGTCGACCTTGAGGTCGTCGTTGAGGAAGTTGAGCACCTCGATGATCGTCTGCGGGGTGTCGGTGTTGAAGAAGGTCGAGTTGGTGGTCACCCGGAAGCCGCGCCGCTTGGCCTCCTTGATGGCCTCCACCGCCTCGTCGAACACGCCTTCCTTCGCGACGGATTCGTCGTGCCGCTCGCGCAGCCCGTCGATGTGCACCGCGAACGCGAAGTACGGGGAGGGCGTGAACTGGTCCATCTTCTTGCGCAGCAGCATGGCGTTGGTGCAGAGGAAAACGTATTTCCTCCTGGCCACCAACTGGCGCACGATCTCGTCGATCTGGGGGTGCATCAACGGTTCTCCACCGGCGATGGACACCATCGGAGCACCGGACTCCAGTACCGCGCCCACCGCCTGGGCGACCGGCATGCGCTGCTTCAGCACCCCGGCCGGGTGCTGGATCTTCCCGCAGCCCTCGCACTTGAGATTGCAGGCGAAGAGGGGTTCCAGCTCGACGATGAGCGGAAACTTGTCGCGCCTTCGGATCTTCTGTTCAGCCAGGTACGTAGCGACCTTGATGGACTGACGCAGCGGCATGGCCATCTGGCTCACCTCCGGGGGAGCAGCAAAGAACGGTGCCATTCCAAAAAAGCGGGAAGGACGGAACGAAGAACACGGAAAGCTGATATTCCACCGCGCACCGTCCCGATCCGGACGAGTTCATGTTCTGGAGCGTCCACGACCACCCGTACGGCCGCAACCGGGCGCTCGCCCGCGCGGACGGCGCTCAGGAGTGTGGCCGCCGACTCCATGTCGACCGCGATCGCGCCGGTCGCGGACAGGTCGGACCGCGCGGGTCCGCGCACGACATGGTCGGAGCCGGTGAGGGGGCCGGTGTGGACGGTGCGCCCGGGCAGGATGCGCGCGAGTTCCTTGACGAGCAGGTCGGTGCCCACGCACGGGACGGTGCCGCGCGGGTCCCGGGTCTCCTCGGCGACGACCAGGTCGCCGGGGTGCATGCCGGGGGCGAGTCCGGCGCAGAAGCCGGTGGCCAGTACGGCCGCCCCGGCCAGGGCCGGCGCGGCCAGGTGCCGGGAGACGGAGCGCTCCGCCGCCCTGGGCCCCATGCCCGTACGGACGACGGTGAACGGCCCTCCGGCGGAGTACTGGTCCCCTCCGCCCGCGGGACGCAGGAAGCCGCCCGGTCCGGCCGGGTGCCGGTCGCCGGTGCGCAGGGCGAGGTGCTCGATGCCGAGCGCGCAGGCGATCAGCAGCGGGGCCGGTGCGGGCCGGGTGCTCATTCAGCGCCCCTCGGCCTCGGCGAGCGGCCTCCTGCCTGCGGCGAGATGCTGCTCGAAGGGATCGCCGTGCAGATAGCGGCCGAGGGCGGTGAGCGGGAAGACCTGCCGGTAGAGGTGGTAGTTGATGGAGAAGTCCCAGGGGAACCCGGTGCCCGTGAAGTACGGCTCGTCCCAGGAGCCGTCCTCGCGCTGGGTCTCGGCCAGCCACCGGATGCCGTGCTCGACGGCCTTGGAGTCCTTCTCCCCCGCCGCGAGCAGCGCCATCAGCGCCCAGGCGGTCTGGGAGGCGGTGGAGGCACCGCGTCCGCTCCATTCCTTGACGTACTTGTACGAGCGCAGGTCCTCGCCCCAGCCGCCGTCGTCGTTCTGGACGTTCTCCAGCCAGGTCACGGCGCGCCTGATGGCGGGATGGGAGCCGGGCAGGCCGGCCGCGGTGAGAGCGGGCACCACCGAGCCGGTGCCGTAGATGTAGTTGACGCCCCAGCGGCCGAACCACGAGCCGTCCGCCTCCTGCTCGGCCAGCAGCCACTCGATGCCGCGCCGGGTGCGCGGGTCGTGGGCGAGACCTTCGGCGGCGAGCATCTCCACGACGTGCGCGGTGACGTCCGCGGACGGCGGGTCGATGACCTCGCCGAAGTCGCAGAACGGCAGCCGGTTCGGGAACGGGCTGGTGTTGTCGACGTCGAAAGCGCCCCACGCCCCGTTCTTCGACTGCATGCCGAGGTTCCAGCGGACCGCGCGTCCGATCGCCCGGTCCACCCGCTCGGGGTCGTGATGCCTGATCCGGCGCAGCGCGAGGGCGACCTCGGCGGTGTCGTCGATGTCCGGGTAGTTGTCGTTGTGGAACTCGAACGCCCAGCCGCCCGGCGGGAGCCCGGGCCGCTTGACGGCCCAGTCGCCGGGCCGCACGATCTCCTCGCCGAGCATCCAGTCGGCGGCCCTGACCAGCTGCGGATGGTCGGCGGGCAGTCCGGCGTCGGCCAGCGCGATGGCGGCGAGGCAGGTGTCCCACACCGGGGACTGGCAGGCCTCGATCATCCGGGCGCCGTCCTTCCGCCACACGGCGAAGCGGTCCAGCGACGCGAGGCCCTCGCGCATCACCGGGTGCTCCAGGTCGTAGCCGACCAGGTGCAGCGCGATGACCGAGTACACGGCGGGCGGCTGGATGCCGCCCCAGCAGCCGTCGTTCTCCTGCCGCTCGATGATCCAGCGGGCCGCGGAGTTCATCGCGGCTCTGCGCAGTCTGCGCGGGGCGACCTTGCGCAGCTGGTGCAGCGCCTTGTCCAGACGCTGGAAGGCGCCGTCCCAACTGGCCACCGGGGCAAGCGGTCTGGCCGGGTTGGGGTCGGCCGGGTCGGTGTGCAGCTCGTCCAGCGGGAAGGGCGCGGGGCGCACCGGGCGCTTGGCCGAGACGATCGTCAGCGGCACGATGGTCTGCCGGGCCCAGCAGCCGAAGTCGTAGATGTTGAGCGGCATCCAGCTGGGGAAGTAGATCAGCTCCGGCGGGAGTTCGGGCAGGTCGTCCCACTTCCACCAGCCGAACAGGGCGAGCCAGATCCGGGTGAAGACCCGGGCGGCGGCGATGCCGCCGCGCTCGCGGATCCAGGCGGAGGCCCTCGCCATGTGCGGGGCGTCGGGCGCGTCACCGGCCAGCCGGAGGGCCACGTAGGCCTCGATGGTGGCGGAGAGTTCGCCGGGGCCGCCGTAGAAGGTGGCCCAGGTGCCGTCCTCGCGCTGCTCGCCGCGGATGAACAGGGCGGCGGCCTGTGTGGTCTCCTCGTCGCGGATACCGAGGAACTGACGGAGCAGCAGGTCCTCGGCGTCCATGGTGACGTTCGTCTCGAGGTCGCCCTTCCACCAGCCCTGGGCGTCCTGCCGGGCGAGCAGGAAGTCGGTGGCCCGCCGTGCGGCGCGTTCGGCGGCTTCTTGTACCCCGGCCGCCGCGGGGGTGGTGACGTCGGTTTCGCTGGCCGAGGCTGCTCGGGGCGGCAGGGTCGCCCCGGTGCTTCCGTCGGTCGTCGCTGTCATGGCTTCCCCTTCATGCAGTCGTGCGAGTCGTGCTGCTGCGGGTCCGCCGTCGGCCGGTGTCCGTCGTCCCTCGACACCGGCCGGCGACTACGCGAGGGTTATGCGACCGATAGTGATCATCTCTTTCGTACGACGACGAAGTCGGCGAGCGCCGTGAAGGCCGCCCGTACCTGCTCGGGCATGTCGACGGCGTCGAGGGCCTCGACGGCGATGACGTGCTGGCGGCGTGCCTCCCCGGCCGTCCACTCGCGGCCGCCCGCCGCCTCGATGAGGGCGGCGCGGGCCGCGAACTCCTCCTCGGAGAAGGTCGCGAAGTCGCTGCTCTTGGCGTCGGCCGCGAGGATCTCGCCGAGCTGCTCGGAGGCGGAGCCGCCCGCCGCGAGGGCGGCGACGACCGGCAGGGACTTCTTGCGCTGGCGCAGGTCGCTCCAGGTCTGCTTGCCGGTGGCCTCGGGGTCGCCCCAGATGCCGAGCAGGTCGTCCACGGCCTGGAAGGCCAGACCCAGGTGGTAGCCGTACTTCTCCAGAGCGTCCGCGGTGCGGTCGTCGGCGCCGCCGAGCACCGCGCCGATGGAGCTGGAGGCGGCGAGCAGGGCGCCGGTCTTGTTGCCCTCCATCTCCAGGCACTCCTCGACGCTGACGCGGTCGCGGTGCTCGTAGGAGATGTCCTGCGCCTGACCGTCGATCAGGGCGCGGGAGGCGGTGGTCAGCCGGCGGGTGGCGCGGCCCGCCTCGACGGTGCCGAGTTCCAGCAGGATCTCGTTGGCGAGGGCGAACAGGGCGTCGCCGACCAGGATGGCCTGCGCGGGGCCGTGCACCTTCCAGACGGTGTCGCGGTGGCGGCGCTGCTCGTCGCCGTCCATCAGGTCGTCGTGCAACAGGGAGAAGTTGTGGACCAGTTCGACGGCGACGGCGCCGGGGATGCCCACCTCGGGTGCGGCGCCGGTGACCTCGGCGGAGAGCACGGCCAGGGCCGGGCGCACGGCCTTGCCGCCGTCGCCGTCGGCCGGGTTGCCCGCGGCGTCGATCCAGCCGAAGTGGTAGGCGGCGACGGTGTCCATGGGGGGCGCCAGCCGGTCGACGGCCGCACGCAGCACCGGTGTGGCCAGGGTCCGGCCGCGCTCCAGGAGCGCGGTGACGTCCACCGCGGACCTCCGAGCGGGCGTCGAAGCCGGGGGCACAGTGGGCACAGTCTCTCCTCTAGTTGCGGTACCGGGGGTGCGGGGGCCCGCCGCCGGCTGCTCATCGACCTTCACCGGATCTCACCTCGCAGGGAAGCGCCGGTGCGCTCCGCTTGCCGGCCGGGTCCCCGGGGGTTGTCCCCCGGGTCGGTGCAGTGGGCCGCCTCCTCGAACGCGAAGAGATGGCGGGGGCGGGGCCGGCCCAGGGTGCTCAGCGCGGCGTCGGCCGCGCTGACTCCGCTGCGGACCGCACTCTCCATGGTTGCGGGCCACCCGGTGGCGGTCCACGCTCCGGCCAGGTACAGGCCGGGGGCCTTGGTGCGGGCGCCGGGCCGCAGCCGCCCGACGCCGGGGGCGGGGGCGAACGTGGCCGTGCGCTCGCGGGTCACGAAGAAGTCCTTCACCACCGCGTCGCGGGTGCCCGGGATCAGGCGCTCCAGCTCGGGCAGGTAGCGCTCGCGGAGCACGGCGACGGGTGCGTCGATCTCGTCCTCGGCGGCCGACTGGGACAGCGCCAGGTACTGCCCCTCGGCGAGCCCGGAGGCGTCGGTGCGGTCGAAGACCCACTGCACGGGGGTGCCGAGTGCGGCGAAGAAGGGCCTGGCGAGCACCTTGCGGTCGTAGACGACATGCACGTTGAGGATGGGCGCGGTCTCGATCCGCAGCAGCTGCTCGGGGGCGTCGAGGGCGCCGGGCGGCAGCAGGTCGTGGGTCTCGCGCTGGGGTACGGCGAGGACGACCGCGTCGGCCCGGAGCGTCTCGCCGGGAACCTGAACGCTCCAGGTCCCGTTCTCGTTGTGGGAGACGGAGGTGACGCGTGTACGGACCTCGGTACGGACGCCCGCGGAGTCGAGCGCCTTGCGGGCCAGCCGGTCGTGCAGTTCGCCCAGCGGGACGTGGGCCCAGCCGATGTCGGCCGCGCCCGGGTCGGACAGCAGACCGGTCTTGAACACCATCGCGGCGAGCCCCAGCGAGGCGTCGCCCGCGACCGCGTTGAGGGTGGCGACCCCGACCAGGTCCCACAGGGCCTCGATGGCACGCGCCGACTGGCCGTGAGCGGCCAGCCAGCTGCCGAAGTCCTGGGTGTCCAGGGTCGGATCGGCGAGGTCGAGCCCCTTGAGCGCGAGCGCGGCCCGACCGACCGCGGCACGCTCGGCGAGCGAGAGATGCGGATAGGAGGCCAGGCTGCGCCCCAGGTGGAGGGGGACGGGCAGCGGGTCGCGCCGCAGCCTGCCGAGCCGTCTGCCCTCGGGCTTGGCGACGTCGACGACGGGCACGTCCAGGCGGTCCTGCAGCGGTGCCAGCGCCGCGCCCTCGATCCGGTCGAGGAACCAGCGGTAGGCGGTGCAGCAGCGCAGGTACACGTGCTGGCCGTTGTCGACGGTCAGCTCGCCGCGCCGGAAGGAGAAGGCGAGGCCGCCCAGCCTGGGTCTGCCTTCGAGCAGGGTGACCCGGACACCCGCGTCGGCGAGCGCGAGCGCCGCGGTGATCCCGGCGAGGCCGCCGCCGACCACCACGACGCTGCGGCCTGCCGTGGCCGCGGGTCGCGGTGTGTCAGCGGGCGCCCCCTCCGGGCGCGGGCCGTCGCTCATCGTGCGTCCTTCCGTGCGTGCCGAGCGTGCAGGTTGAACGCTGCACGGTCGGCCGTCGCAGTCAGGGACGCCACGCCGCAGCGGAAAGTTGCCCGCCGCGGCCAGCTCGCCGGACTTGCCTGGTCCACGGGGTCCATCAGGCGCGCCTCCTGACGGTCCGCCGGGACGCGTGCCGGGCGTCGAGCCCGGACAGGCCGCGCACGGCGACGAAGGCCTTCTCGCGTCCGGGCAGCGAGACCCGGCCGCGCAGCACGGCGTCCGGTTCGCGCTCGATGCGGTCCAGCAGCCGGCGGTAGATACCGGCCATGGCGGCCACGCAGGCGCCGCTGCGGCGGTCGAGCATGGGGAGCAGCCGGTAGCCCTCGGCGAAAAGGGCACGGGCCCGGCGTACTTCGAAGTGGACGAGCCCCGCGAAGTCGGAGCCCTCCGGCGGTGTCGGCCCGTCGAACCCGGCCGAGCAGCCGAACTTGGCGAGGTCGTCGGCGGGCAGGTAGGTGCGGCCGCCCTCGGCGTCCTCGCGGACGTCCCTGAGGATGTTGGTGAGCTGGAGCGCGAGGCCGAGGGTGTCGGCGTACTCGGATGCGCGCTCGGCGCCACGCGCCCCCGGTTCCGTGCCGAACACACCGAGCGAGAGACGGCCGATGGCTCCGGCCACGCAACGGCAGTAGACCTTCAGGTCGTCCCAGGTCTCGTAGGTCTCCCCGCGTACGTCCATCTGGACGCCGTCGATCAGCTCGTCCAGACCGCCGAGCGGGATCGGGAAGGCCTGTGCGGCATGGGTGAGCGCGACGGCCACCGGATCGGTGTCGTCCTCCTCGACCCCGCCCTCGCGGACGCGGGTGAGCAGCGCGCGGGTGTCCTCCAGCCGCTTCACCTTGACCTCGCCCGGCAGGTCGCCGTCGCCGATGTCGTCGACACGCCGGGAGAAGGCGTACAGCGCCGACATGGCGCGGCGCTTGGGCGTCGGCAGCAGCCGGATGCCGTACGCGAAGTTGCGGGCCTGCTGCCCGGTCACGGCCTCGCAGTAGCTGTAGGCGGCGAGTACCGGTGCGGACACGTGCGGTGGAGAATCCACGGTCCGGATCACCCCTCTCCTCGCAGGATCACGCCCACCTCACGCAGCAACTGGACCTTGCCGGGTCTGGGAGGGCCGGGAAGTACGTCGTATTCGGCGGCGGCGATCGCCCGGACCGCCGCCCTTCCCCCCGCCACGAACCCTGCGAGCAACAGCTTCAACCTGCCGTGGACGCTACCCACCAGGGGGGCGCCTTCATTCAGCAGATCGCGGGCGCGTTGCGCTTCGTATGCGACCAGGGCGCGCACCGATGCGCCTGCGGTTTCTGCCGCGAGATCGGTTTCCTGGACGTGGAAGCGTTTCATGTCGGCGGCGGGAAGATAGATCCGGTCCCGGGCGAGGTCCTCGGCGACGTCCTGGACGTGCTCCACGATCTGCAGAGCGGTGCAGATCGAGTCGGAGAGACGGTTCCTCTCGGCGGTCGCGGTGCCGGTGACGGCGAGGACGAGGCGGCCGACGGGGTTGGCGGACAGTTCGCAGTAGGCGAGGAGGTCGTCGTAGGTCTCGTACCGGGTGACGAGCTGGTCCTGGCGGTTGGCGGCGATCAGTCCGAGGAACGGCTCGGGGGTGAGGGAGCGGCGGCGGACGGTGGGCTGCAGACGGCGCAGCAGGGGGTGGCGGGGCGTGCCGTCGAAGACGCGTCGCAGATCGGCCTCGAAGGCGTCGAGGAGGACGAGGCGGTTCCCGGCCTCGGCGGCGGACACGCCGAGGATGCGCGCGTCGGCCCCGCCGGGGGCCAGATCGCCGTCACCGATGTCGTCCACGAGACGCGCGAAGCCGTACACGGCCATGAGGTCGTCGCGCCAGGCACGGGGCAGAAAGAAGGGGGCCACGGGGAAGTTCTCGCTCGCAGCCTTGTCCAGCGTGGCGCGCTCCAGGTCCGGCGCCGTGTCGGTTCCCGTCACCGCGCGCTGCCCGTGGCGGGGACGGCACATGCTGCGCTGAGCTGGGGAGTTTCCGTAGCCATTGCCGTCACATCTCCCGTTCTACACTGCCGATCCGATACACACTATTTCGGACACGCCGCCTGGCCTGGCGCGGGGCTTCCCCGCAGAGGGTGTCGCGCATTATCGCCCCACTTGCCGCTTTCCGGGACCGGTACAGCTTACGTTGTACAACGCAGGCAGGTCCGGCGGGGTGTCCCGCGCATCACAACAACACACCGATTGGCGTCAAGATTCCTAAGAACAGAGCGAGTTGACGCCTCTTTTGCAGACGCGGGGCCCCACCGGAGGGTTCCGGCAGGGCCCTGGCCCAATCGGGGGTTACTTGCCCGTGAACTTCTCGTACTCCTTGAGGACCTCTTCGGTGGGTCCGTCCATGCGCAGCTCGCCGCGTTCCAGCCACAGGACGCGGTCGCAGGTGTCGCGGATGGACTTGTTGTTGTGACTGACCAGAAACACCGTGCCGGCGTCCTTGCGCAGCTCCCGGATGCGGTCCTCGGAGCGCTTTTGGAACTTGCGGTCACCCGTGGCGAGCGCCTCGTCGATCATGAGGACGTCGTGGTCCTTGGCGGCGGCGATGGAGAAGCGCAGCCGGGCCGCCATGCCGGAGGAGTAGGTGCGCATCGGAAGGGTGATGAAGTCGCCCTTCTCGTTGATGCCCGAGAAGTCGACGATCTCCTGGTAGCGCTCCTTGACCTGCTCGCGGGACATGCCCATGGCGAGACCGCCGAGGATGACGTTGCGCTCGCCGGTCAGGTCGTTCATCAGGGCCGCGTTCACGCCGAGCAGCGAGGGCTGGCCGTCGGTGTAGACCTTGCCCTTCTCGGCGGGCAGCAGGCCGGCGATGGCACGCAGCAGCGTGGACTTGCCGGAGCCGTTGGAGCCGATCAGGCCGATCGCCTCGCCGCGGTAGGCGACGAAGGAGACACCGCGCACGGCGTGCACCTTGCGCACCCCGCGCGCCGCGTCGTCGGAGCCCCGCTTGAGGATGCGGCTGAGGGCGGCCGTCGCGCTGCCCTTGCCGGTCTTGGCACCGTTGACCCGGTAGACGATGTGCAGGTCGTCCGCGATGACCGTCGGACGCGGGTCCTTGCTGTTCTGCTCAGCCACGGCCATACCTCTCCTCAGCCTTCCAGAAGTACACGAAGCCGCCGGCGAAGACGACGACGGCCCAGAACAGGGCGATGGCCCACACGTGAGGCGGCAGGTTCGACGCGCCGTACCCGTCGATCAGCGCATAGCGCATCAGGTCCATGTAGACGGCGGCCGGGTTGACCTGGAGCAGCCGGACCGCGAGTTCGGAGCGGCCCTCCATCATCTTGTTGATGGAGAACATGACACCGGACGTGTACATCCAGGTGCGCAGGACGAACGGCATCAGCTGGGCGAGGTCCGGCGTCTTGGCGCCCAGGCGGGCCACGATCAGCGCGAGCCCGGTGTTGAAGAGGAACTGCAGCAGCAGGACCGGCACGATCAGCAGCCAGGAGGCGCTCGGGTAGCTGCCGAAACCGAGCGCGACGAGGAACAGCACGATCATCGAGAAGAGGAGCTGCTGGAGCTGCTGGAGCGAGAAGGAGATGGGCAGCGAGGCGCGCGGGAAGTGCAGGGCGCGCACCAGGCCGAGGTTGCCGGAGATGGCGCGGACGCCCGACATGACCGAGCTCTGCGTGAAGGTGAAGACGAACACACCCGTGACCAGGAACGGGATGTACACGTCCTTGGACATGCCTCGGCTCGCGTGCAGGATGACGCCGAAGATGAAGTAGTACACGCCCGCGTTGAGCAGCGGCGTCGCCACCTGCCACAGCTGGCCGAGCTTGGCCTGGCTGTACTGCGCCGTCAGCTTCGCCTGCGAGAAGGCGAGGACGAAGTGGCGCCGCCCCCACAGCTGACGGACGTACTCGACGAGGGAGGGCCGGGCGCCGCTCACGGCGAGCCCGTACTTGGCGGCGAGCTGCGCCGCCGGCAGTCCCTCGTCGGGTGACGGGGCCGCGGTCACCGCAACACCGCCGTCATGCGTTGTCTCACTCACAGGAGGAAGCTTTCGTCTTCGGGTACATCGTGTGCGTCGTACTGCGTCGTGTGCGTCGAACGGGCCGAGTGCTGCGGTACGTCGTCGCCACGCATGCCGTGTGTCTCGACCGGGTGCGCCCGACCGGTTCGCAGGCGCGCCCGCAGGGCACGGCCCCGCACCGTCGAGCTTGTCAGATCACCGGGGGACGGCCCAGTCGGGTGAGTCGCCACACCGTACGCCAGCGCATCGGGTGGCGCGGGCCGCACGAGGTGGTCCAGCCCTCCTTGAAGCCGCCGAACCAGGCCTTCAGGGCCGGTACCGAGGGGCGGCGCAGCAGGGTGAGCAGCAGCCAGACCCCGAGGTAGACGGGGACCAGGAGCACGGGGAGGTTGCGGCGGGCCAGCCAGACCCGGTTGCGGGCGACCATGCGGTGGTACACCGCGTGCCGCGAGGGCGCGGTGGTCGGGTGGTACAGGACCATGTCGGACCGGTAGTCGATCATCCAGCCCGCGTCGAGGGCCCGCCAGGCCAGGTCGGTCTCCTCGTGGGCGTAGAAGAACTCGTCCGGCAGGACGCCGGCGTCGGCGAAGACCCGGGTGCGGACGGCGTTGGCGCCGCCGAGGAAGGTGGTGACCCGGGAGGAGCGCATCGGGTCGGCGGCACGCAGCCTCGGCACGTGCCGGCGCTGGGTCTCGCCCGTGTCCGGGTCGGCGATGCGGAAGCTGATGATGCCGAGCTTCGGGTCGGCCTCGAACGCCTGACGGCACAGCTCGGCGGTGTCGTGGCGGGCGAGCAGGCCGTCGTCGTCGAGGAAGAGCAGTATGTCGACGTCACGGCCGCCGGGGCCGAAGGCCTCTATGCCGACGTTGCGGCCGCCGGGGATGCCCAGGTTCTCGGGCAGCTCCACGGTCCGTACGACCGACGAGAACTCCGTGACGTCCGGGACGGGCGAGCCGTTGCCGACGACGACCACCTCGACCCGGTCGCCGTCCTGCTTGGCGACCGAGTCGAGCAGGGCACGCAGCTCCTCGGGCCGGTTGCCCATGGTGATGATGACCGCACCGACCTTCATGCCGCTCACCTCAGCCTGCTGGAGGCGAGGATGGACACCAGGTGCAGCAGGGTCTGCAGCAGGGCGATGCCGGCGAGGACGGCGGTGCCGAGCCGGGTGAAGAACAGGTCGCCGTGGATCTGGTCGGCGATCGCGAGGACCAGGATCAGCAGCGAGGCCTCGATGCCGAGGATGAGCCGGTGGAACTTCAGCGCCGCGGCGGCGCGGCGGGCCAGTGCCATACCGGAGGAGCGCGGCTCGGACGCGGCCTCCTTGACCGGGGGCATGCCGGCCTGGTGCCGGGCGACGCCGACCAGGTCGGTCTCGGCCTTGATCAGGATGGCGCCGAGGGCGGCCAGCGTGCCGAGGAAGGCCCACAGCCAGTCGATGCGCCCGCTCCCCCACAGGTCGGCGGCGCGCAGGCCGAGGCCGACCAGGACGGCGGCGTCGGTCAGGTAGGCGCCGACGCGGTCGAGGTAGACGCCGCCGAGCGAGTACTGCTGCTTCCAGCGGGCGATCTCGCCGTCGACGCAGTCCAGGAGCAGGTACAGCTGGGTGGCGACGACGCCGAGCACGGCGCCCGCGATCCCCGGCACGAGCAGAGCCGGGGCCGCGAGCACGCCGCAGACGGTCATCAGGTACGTGAGCTGGTTGGGCGTGACCCTGGTGTTCACCAGGTAGCGGTCGACGCGCAGGGACACCTCGCGCATGTAGAGGCGTCCCGCCCAGTGCTCACCGCTGCGCCGGTCCTTCACCCCTGCGGGGTGGACGACCGGACGGAGTTCAGCTACCGATGGCCTTGACATAGTCGGCGTAGATGTCCTTGATCTGGTTCGTCTTGAGGTCGAGGTGTTCGAGGATCGTGTAGCGGCCGGGTCTGGTCTCCGGGGCGAACTCCACGGCGCGGACGAACTCGTCCACCGTGAAGCCGATCTCCTCCGGAAGCACCGGAAGCCCGTGCCGGCGCAGTACCTCCGCCTGGTACGCCGCTTCCTCGTGCGCGCCGCGCAGGTACATCGCGAAGGCGGCACCGAGCCCGCACTGCTCGCCATGGCTGGCGGCACGCTTGGGGAAGAGCAGGTCGAAGGCGTGGTTGATCTCGTGACAGGAGCCCGAGGCGGGCCGCGAGTCACCCGAGATCGACATCGCGATACCGGTGAGGACCAGCGCCTCGGCGAGCACCTGGAGGAACTCGTTCTCGCCGATGCCGCCGGGGTGCCGGAGCACCGCTTCGCCGGCCTGGCGGGCCATGGCGGCGGCGAGGCCGTCGATCTTCTCACCGTTGACGCGGTGGGACAGCTCCCAGTCCGCGATCGAGTTGATGTTGGAGATCGCGTCGCCGATGCCGGCCCGCACGAAGCGCGCCGGTGCCTCGCGGATCACGTCCAGGTCGATGACGACCGCGATCGGGTTCGGCACACCGTAGGAGCCGCGCCCGGCGTCGTTGTCGAGGGTGGCGACCGGCGAGCACAGGCCGTCGTGCGCGAGATTCGTCGGCACGGCGACCAGGGGCAGACCGACCCGGGCCGCGGCGAACTTCGCGCAGTCGATGATCTTGCCGCCGCCGAGGCCGACGACCGCGTCGTAGTGGCCGGCCTTTATGTCGCCGGCCAGCCGCACGGCGTCGTCGAGGGTGCCGCCGCCCACCTCGTACCAGGTGGCGCCGGGCAGCGAAGGGGCGACGCGCTCGCGCAGCTTCGCGCCGGAGCCGCCGCTGACGGCGACGGCGAGCCGGCCGGACTGGGAGATGCGCTCGTCGGCGAGCACGCCCGCCAGGTCGTCGAGGGCACCCGGGCGGATGTCCACGACGACCGGCGACGGGATGAGCCGGGTCAGTACTGGCACGCGATCTCCCGGCCCTTGGCGAGGTCGTCGTGGTTGTCGATCTCGACCCACTTGACGTCGCCGATCGGGGCCACGTCGATCCGGAAGCCGCGGTTGACCAGCTCCTGGTAGCCGTGCTCGTAGAACTGCTGCGGGTCGGTCTCCCAGACCGCCTTGAGCGCGTCGGCGAGCTCGGGGGCCGCATCGCCCTCGATGAGGGTGACGCCGATGTACTCACCGGTCGCCTCGGCGGGGTCCATCAGCTTGGTGATCTTCGTCATGCCCTTGCCGGGGTCGACGACGACCTTCATCTCCTCGTCCGCGAGGGACTTCACGGTGTCGAGGGCGAGAATGATCTTCTTGCCCTCGCCACGGGCGGCCAGCAGCGTCTTCTCGACGGACACCGGGTGGACGGTGTCGCCGTTGGCGAGGATCACGCCGTCCTTGAGGGCGTCACGGCCGCACCACAGGGAGTAGGCGTTGTTCCACTCCTCGGCCTTGTCGTTGTCGATGAGGGTGATCTTGAGGCCGTACTTGGCCTCCAGGGCCGCCTTGCGCTCGTACACGGCCTCCTTGCGGTAGCCGACGATGACCGCGACCTCCGTCAGGCCGATCTCGGCGAAATTGCCGAGTGTGAGGTCGAGCACCGTGATCGAGTCCTCTATGCCGGCAGGGCCCACCGGCACCAGAGCCTTCGGAAGGCTGTCGGTGTAGGGGCGCAGACGCCGTCCGGCGCCGGCCGCCAGCACGAGGCCGATCATGCGGGTTCTCCTTCGTCGTGTACGGCGGGCGCCCCAGCGGACACCCAGAAGCGGATGCTCTCGACGAGCACCACCAGGGCGACGGCCACGGCGACAACCGTGAGCGCGACCTTGAACTGCGATGCGGAGAGCAGCGCGGCCAGCACGGTGACCAGCAGCGTCCGCCCTTCCTGTCCCCCGATGGCACGCACCAGCCAGGCCGGCGGCGCTCCGGCGTTGCCGCGGATGCGGTACACCGTGTCGTAGTGATGGTAGGCGACGGCGGCCACCAGGCCGAAAGCCGCAGGAAGTGCACCGTTTACCCCGGCTTTACTGGCGAGGGCCAGGACGGTGCCGTACTCGGCGGCCCGGAACAGCGGCGGCACCAGCCAGTCGAGGGCGCCCTTGAGGGGGCGGGCGACGGCAAAGGCCGAGGTGACGACGTACACGACGGCGCCGATGACCGGCAGCACCCCGCCGGGGGCGGAGAGCGCGGAGCAGCCCACGACCACGGCACCGCCCAGCAGCGCGACGGCGGGGACGGCAAGGCCCGGCAGGCCCCGCTTGACCACACGCGTCAGGTTCTCGGCGAGCGGGCCCGAGTCGGCGAGGTCCGCCAGCGCCCGCGCCGCCCGGTCGGTCCGCTTCGCCCTGCGGGTCAGCGACCGCAGCACCCGGCCCGCCGTGGTGTAGGTGGCGGCGACGGCGCAGCCGGCGAGCAGCACGATGAGGGTGATGCGCGGGGTGGTGGCCGCGGTGAGGACGGCGATCATCGCCCACCGCTCGCCGATGGGCAGGACTATCATCCGGCGCACCCAGACCGTCCAGCCGACGCTGTCCAGCTTGTCGGACAGGGCCGCGGTGGGGCTGGTGTTCGCGGTGGCGTCGTGGTTGGCCTCGTTGAAGGAGAAGTCGACCACATGCCGGCAGGTCTGCAGGATCATCGCGCCGAGGGCGAGGGCCCACACGTCGTCGCCGCCGCGGGCCGCGCCGAGGGCGAGCCCCGCGTAGTAGGCGTACTCCTTGGCCCGGTCGAAGGTGGCGTCGAGCCAGGCGCCGAGCGTGGAGTACTTCAGGGCGTAGCGGGCGAGCTGGCCGTCGGTGCAGTCCAGGACGAAGGAGGCGATCAGCAGCACGCCTGCGGCGATGAAGCCGCCCCGGGTGCCCGTCGCCGCGCAGCCCGCCGCGATCAGGGCGGTGAGCAGGGAGGCGGTGGTGACCTGGTTGGGGGTCAGGCCCCGGCGGGCGCACCAGCGGGCGATGTAGCGCGAGTACGGGCTGATGAAGAAGGTGGTGAAGAAGCCGTCGCGGGACTTCACGGCGGACTTCAGGCGTATGGCCTCCTCGTCGACGGCGGCGACGGCCTGCCGGGCCTCGTTGCGGGCCTGCGGGTCGGCCGGGACGGCGGCGACCAGGCTGCCCAGCTCGGGCCGGTGGATCGCGCTGCCGTCGGTGTCGAGGGTGGTGACGACGCGGTCGGCGAGGCTGTCGACGGCGAGGGCCGCGCCCGGGCCGGCGGAGGCCTCGCGGGCCAGGGTGCGGGTCAGCGCCTGGCGGGCGGCCGGCTGGGCGGTGACGGCGCCGGGCACGGCGGCGAGGTCGAAACGCGGGTCGGTGAGGCCGAGCCGCAGTGCGTGCAGGTGGCCGACGAAGCGGGCGTCGACCAGGGCCACACGGCGGTCGGCGGGGACGGCCGCGAGCAGGGTCTCCGCGTCGGTGGCGTCGGTGGCCGCGTGCACGTCGAAGCCGAGGGACCGCAGATCGCTCTCAAGGGACGATCCGGGGACCGGCTGACCGGTGACGATGGCGGTCGGCAACCGAACTCACTCCCTGGGTACCGGCGCGTCGGCGCCGGTCATTAGCGTGGTGGGGCGCCCCTGACCTGCGGCACCCGGGCGGCATGTCGGCAGAGGGTATCCGATGGGCACGAGCCCGCGTTCACCGGGCGTTCACGGCCCGGACCACGGGGGCTGCCCCGGCCTTTGCCGCGATCATCATCGGTGATCCGGGGGCCGCCCCACAAACTTTGGGCGCAGACCCGGGCATCCCCCGGCATCACGGACACGCCGCCGGTCGGCATAGGGTGGGCGCCCATGACGTGGCTGATCACCGGCGGAGCCGGATACATCGGGGCACATGTGGCACGGGCCATGACCGGCGCAGGAGAGAGCGTCGTGGCGCTGGACGACCTGTCGGCCGCCGTGCCCGAGCGGCTGCCGGCCGAGGTTCCGCTCGTCGCGGGCTCGACCCTGGACGGGGACCTGCTCAAGCGGGTCTTCGTGGAGTACGGAGTGACGGGTGTCGTGCACCTGGCGGCCCGCAAGCAGGTCGCGGAGTCGGTGGCCGAGCCCACCCGCTACTACCGGGAGAACGTGGGCGGCCTGGCCACCCTGCTGGACGCGGTCGCGGAGGCGGGGATCGGCCGCCTGCTGTTCTCCTCGTCGGCCGCGGTGTACGGCAACCCGGACGTGGAGCTGATCACCGAGGACACCCCCTGCGCGCCGGTGAATCCGTACGGCGAGACCAAGCTGGCCGGTGAGTGGCTGGTGCGGGCGGCGGGCCACACGCACGGGATCTCGACGGCGTGCCTGCGCTACTTCAACGTGGCGGGCGCGGCGGCGCCGGAACTCGCGGACACGGGTGTGTTCAACATCGTGCCGATGGTCTTCGACCGGCTCACCCGCGGCGAGGCCCCGCGGATCTTCGGCGACGACTATCCGACCCCGGACGGCACCGCTGTCCGCGACTACATCCATGTGGCCGACCTCGCCGAGGCGCATCTGGCGGCCGCGCGCCGGCTCGCCGAAGGCGACTCCGCTGCCGGAACCGGCGGCGGAGTCCGGGGCGACCTCACGCTGAACATCGGCCGCGGCGAGGGCGTCTCCGTGCGCGAGCTGATCACGGTCATCGGGGACGTCACCGGCGACCGGCGGACACCGGTGGTAGAGGGGCGCCGGCCGGGGGACGCGCCACGTGCGGTGGCCTCGGCCGAGCGGGCCGCCGAAGCCCTCGGCTGGCGGGCCCGGCGCGGGGTGCGAGAGATGGTCGGCTCGGCCTGGCAGGGCTGGCAGCTGCACCACGGGAAGTAGGTCGTGCGATGCCCTGACCAGCGCTTCGTTTCCGCAGGTCAGGGCACATGACAACGGTGTTCAGTGCCGCGTTGCCCGATACCCCCCACCCGTAGTTGACTGTGAGCCCGGACAGAACGCAGACAGAACGCAGACAGAACACGGAAAGGGCGGTTTCCATGGGGGCAGGGCACGACCACGGGCATGCGCACACCCATGCGCCCCCCACGGGAACGGCAGCAGCCGCGTACCGCGGCAGGCTGCGGGTCGCGCTGGGCATCACGCTCACGGTCATGGTGGTCGAGATCATCGGTGGTCTCGTCGCGGACTCGCTCGCCCTGATCGCCGACGCGGCGCACATGGCCACCGACGCGGTGGGCCTCGGTATGGCGCTGCTCGCCATCCACTTCGCCAACCGCCCGCCGAGCACCAACCGCACCTTCGGCTACGCGCGCGCCGAGATCCTCGCCGCACTGGCCAACTGTCTGCTGCTGCTCTGCGTCGGCGGCTACGTGGTCTACGAGGCCGTTCAGCGGTTCGTCACGCCCGCGGACACCCGGGGCGGCCTGATGATCGTCTTCGGTCTGATCGGTCTGGTCGCCAACAGCATCTCGCTCTTCCTGCTGATGCGCGGGCAGAAGGAGAGCCTGAACGTGCGCGGCGCCTTCCTGGAGGTGGCGGCGGACGCGCTGGGCTCGGTGGCGGTGCTGATCTCGGCCACGGTGATCCTGACCACGGGCTGGCAGGCCGCCGACCCCGTCGCCTCGCTGGTCATCGGCGTGATGATCGTCCCGAGGACGCTGAAGCTCCTGCGCGAGACGCTGGACGTGCTGCTGGAGGCGGCGCCGAAGAACGTCGACATGGGGGAGGTACGGGCGCACATCCTGGCCCTGGACGGCGTGGAGGACGTGCACGACCTGCACGCCTGGACCATCACCTCGGGCATGCCCGTGCTGTCCGCGCACGTGGTGGTCACCACGGAGGTGCTGAACGCCATCGGCCACGAGAAGATGCTGCACGAGCTGCAGGGCTGCCTGGGCGACCACTTCGACGTGGAGCACTGCACCTTCCAGCTGGAGCCGGGCGGGCACGCGGAGCACGAAGCACGTCTGTGTCATTAACCGTACGCACGTTTGTCCGAAGCTTTGGGGCGGTTCCCGGCCAGGGGCGCCGGGCACGATGATCTACCGGGTCCCATTCCAGCTCCACCCCGGGCAGGACATGCCAAACGTGCCGGGAAGTGCCGGGAGTGCCGGATTCGTACGGCAGACTTGGGGTGCGAAGAACGAGGCTAAGGATGGGTATGCCGATCACACCTGCCACCGAGACGCACAGCTCGTCGAACGGCGCCGCAGAGGCGATTTTGCTGGAACTGGTCGACGAGAAGGGCGTGACGATCGGCACCGCGGAGAAGCTCGCCGCGCATCAGGCGCCGGGACAGCTGCACCGGGCGTTCTCGGTCTTCCTCTTCGACGAGCAGGGCCGGCTCCTGCTCCAGCAGCGGGCGCTCGGCAAGTACCACTCCCCCGGCGTGTGGTCCAACACCTGCTGCGGCCACCCCTACCCCGGCGAGGCACCCTTCGCGGCGGCCGCCCGGCGGACGTACGAGGAGCTGGGCGTGTCGCCGTCGCTGCTGGCGGAGGCGGGCACGGTCCGCTACAACCATCCGGACCCGGCCTCGGGCCTGGTCGAGCAGGAGTACAACCACCTGTTCGTCGGCCTGGTGCAGGCCCCGCTCGCGCCGGACCCGGGGGAGGTCGAATCGACCGCGTACGTGACGGCGGCCGAGTTGGCGCAGCGGCACGCCCGGGACCCGTTCTCGGCGTGGTTCATGACCGTGCTGGACGCGGCACGTCCGGCGATCAGGGAGCTGACCGGCGAGTCCGCGGGCTGGTAGGCCCGGGGTGCGCCCTCTGCCTGCTCCCTACCTGCTCTCTGCGAGAGGCGCACGAGCCGCCGACTCCCCGCGAGAGGAGCACGAACCGCCGGCTCCTGGCGAGTGGAGCACGGGCTCCCCGCGAGAGGAGCACGAACCGCCGGCTCCCTGCGACGGGGGCGCGGGCTGCCTGCGCTCTACGACAGGAACATGGGCTTGAGGGGCAGGGCGGCCCAGATCACCTTGCCTCCACCGGCCGTGTGTTCCACGTCGACCGCCCCGCCCGCCTCCCTGGCCACCTCACGGACCAGGAGCAGGCCCCGGCCGCCGGTCTGGCCGTGGTCGGCCTCCAGAGCAGTCGGGCGGTAGGGGTGGTTGTCCTCCACCGACACACGCACCCACTCGGCACCGACGGCCACCTCCACGGCGAGCATCGGCGACAGCAGCGCCGCGTGCCTGACCGCGTTCGTGACCAGCTCGGAGACGATCAGCAGCAGGCCGTGGACCAGCTCGTCGGAGACCGGTACCCCCTGGCGCAGCAGCAGGTCCCGCACCGCGTGCCGGGCCTGCGGGACCGAGGCGTCCACGGCAGGCGCCGTGAACCGCCAGACTCCCTCGTAGGGCAGTGGATCGGGCAGCCGCTCGGCGCCCCCCGCTGGGCGCGGGCCGTCCCCGCGCCCGTGGTTGTCCATCGTCCGGTCGCCACCCTCGCGCTCGATTGTCACCACACGTCGAGTGTTGGTAACGATGCGCTCCGCACCGCGAGACTGAACACAAGTCAGCGCTTATCGAGCGCTTCTGACCGCGTGCGTATGACAAGGGCAGTTGTAGGACCGCTCCTGCCCCTCTGACGCCGCTTCACGAACTATTCGTGTTGTGGGAAAACCCCTGGGGCACCCGGCGGTTTCGATGTGTGACGCCGCCGCGCAGGCGTGACCTGCCGTCGGAGGGCTCATCCGGCCGCCGGGGGCGCGACCGGCAGCCGACGGTGGCGCGTCCGGCTGTCACAGGGCGCGACCGGCAGCCAACAGTGGCACGTCCGGCTGCCACACCGCAGGAACGCGTCCCGCCGCCTCGGGGCGCGACCAGCCGCCACGGGGGGGGCGACCTGCTCCCGCGGGGCCGCAGTTGCCGGACCCGACGGCCCGCCTGCCCCGGCAGGGCCGCCCCGATAGCATCCAGCGCATGGACCCCCAGCTCTCCCACCACGTCGCCGACTCCGTCGCCACGGTCGTCATCCGCCATCCGGCCAAGCGCAACGCCATGACGGCCGCCATGTGGCGGGCCCTGCCACCGCTGCTGGACGAGCTGGCGGGCGACCCCCGGGTACGGGCGCTCGTCCTGACCGGCGAGGGCACGACCTTCTGTGCGGGGGCGGACATCTCCACCCTCCGGGGGTCGTCCGCCGAGGCGCAGGGGCTGGCCGTCGCGGCGGAGGAGGCCCTCGCCGCGTTCCCGAAGCCGACGCTCGCCGCGGTACGCGGCCACTGTGTCGGCGGCGGGTCCCAGCTCGCGGCGGCCTGCGATCTGCGGCTGGCGGAGGAGGGCGCGCTGTTCGGGGTCACACCGGCGAAGCTCGGGATCGTGTATCCGGCCTCCTCCACGCGGCGGCTGGTGTCGCTGGTGGGGCCGGCGAGCGCCAAGTACCTGCTGTTCACGGCCGAGTTGATCGATGCCGGCCGGGCCCTGCGCACCGGGCTGGTGGACGAGGTGCTGCCCGAGGGCGAGCTGGACAAGCGGGTCGCCGAGCTGGCCCGGATCCTGGTGTCCCGTTCCCAGCTGACCCAGGCCGCCGCGAAGGAGTTCGCGAACGGCCGCACCGACCGGGACGCCCACTGGACCAAGCAGGCGCGCGGCAGCGGCGACACCGCCGAGGGGGTCGCCGCCTTCCTGGAGCGCAGGCAGCCGCGCTTCACCTGGAACGTGACTACGTCAGACTGAAGCGGCTCTTCCCGCGCAACTCCTCGACCAGGTGTGCGGGCGCCTTCTGCGGGGAGCCGGCGTCGTACGGCGGCTGCGGGTCGTACTCGGTCAGCAGCTGGACGGCCTGGGCGTGTTCGTCGCCCGCGATCCTGCCGACCAGGGTGAGAGCCATGTCGATGCCGGAGGAGACACCGGCGGCGGTGACGTACTTGCCGTCGGTGACGACCCGCTCGCCCGTCGGTTCGGCGCCGAACTGCTCCAGCACGTGCAGGGCGGCCCAGTGGCTGGTGGCCCGCCGGCCCTCCAGCAGGCCGGCGGCGGCGAGCAGCAGGGAGCCCGAGCAGACCGAGGTCGTCCAGGTGGTCGTCGTGTCGACGGCGCGCAGCCAGTCGAGCAGGGCCGGGTTCTCCAGCTGCTCGGTGGTGCCGGGGCCGCCGGCGACCACGACGATGTCGGGGCTCGTCACCTCGTCGAGTGCCTTGTCCGCGGTGACGGCCAGGAAGCCCGTGTCGGCGCGGACGGGGCCGGGCCGCTCGGCGACGAAGTCCATCCGGACGTCCGGGAGCCTGCTGAGGATCTCGTAGGGCCCCACGGCGTCCAGGGCGGTGAAGCGGTCGTAGACAACCATGGCGATGTACATGCGGATCCCTTTCGGTGGTTCGGATGCCGTTGCGGAGTGCGGCTCGGGGGGCGGGTGGTGTTGCGGGGTGCGGCTCGGGGGGCAGGGACCGTCCCGGGGTGCGGGCCGTTCAGTGGGCAGGGACGGTCCCGGGGTACGGGCGGTTCAGTTGGCGGGGGCCGGGTGGAAGCGTCTGCGGTACTCCGCGGGCGGGGTGCCCAGCGCCTTGAGGAAGGCCCGCCGCATGGCCTCGGAGGTGCCGTAGCCGCTCACGCGGGAGATCTCCTCGATGCCGTCGGACGTCTCCTCCAGGAGCCGGCGGGCGTGTTCCAGGCGGACCCGGTCGACGTAGCGGCCGGGCGTCATGCCCGTCTCCTCGCGGAAGGCGCGGGCGAAGTGGCGCGGCGAGAGCCGGGCGCGGCCGGCGAGCGACTCCACGCTCAGGTCGCCCTCGGGGTGCTCGGTGATCCACTGCTGTACCTCCCGCAGGGGCTCGCGCTGCGCGGTCTGGGCGGCCAGCTGGGCGCTGAACTGCGCCTGGTTGCCGGGGCGGCGCAGGAAGACCACCAGGTGCCGGGCGACGTCGAGCGCGACGCCCCGGTCCAGGTCCTCCTCGACCAGGGCCAGGGCCAGGTCGATACCGGACGTCACGCCCGCCGAGGTGGAGACCTCGCCGTCGCGTACGTAGATCGGCTCGGGGTCCACCTCCACCGCCGGGTGGTCGCGGGCGAGCTTGTCGCAGTAGGACCAGTGGGTCGTCGCCCGGCGGCCGTCGAGCAGCCCCGCGGCGGCCAGCAGGACCGCTCCGGTGCACACGGAGACGAGGCGCCGCGCCCGCGGTCCGTGCGTACGCAGCCATGCGGTCAGCCCCGGATCGGGGCTACGGGTGCCCAGGCCGCCGGGGACCAGCAGGGTGTGCGGGTCGGACGCCTGCGTGAGCGCCTCGTCCGGTACGAGGGTCAGCCCGCTGGAGGTGCGCACAGGGCCGCCGTCCAGGGAGGCCGTGCGGATGCGGTACGTCCCGGGGGTGTGCTGCTCGGCACCGGCGAACACCTCCAGGGGCCCGGTGACGTCGAGGCTCTGGACGCCGTCGAAGAGGACGAAGAGGAGCGTTCGCTGCGGCATGTCTTCGATTCTTCGGCGGTCGGGGCATGGCCGCAATGACGAGTTTCCCACCTTTTCTGCCATGGGCCGTGGCCGCACCGGACGGACCTGCGGCCGCGCGGCGTGCCGTGCGGTGTGCGACGCCGTGTGCCGCCGCTCCGTGTGCCGCTTGGTGTGCAACGCCGTGTGCGGTGCCGTGTGCGGTGCCGCATCCGGTACGGTGTGCGCGCTTCGTGCGGCACGGCGGATTGCCGGGGCGCCCTGATCCCCCGTTGTCGGTGTCACCTGCCACAATTGCCGCGCAACCTCAGTGGAGAAGGCGGTACGGGATCGTGACGACACCCCTCGTAGGGTCCATCGAAGGCAGGATCGCCGAGGAACTCGGCGTACGGGAGCGGCAGGTGAAGGCCGCGGTGGAGCTGCTCGACGGCGGTTCGACGGTGCCCTTCATCGCCCGCTACCGCAAGGAAGCGACCGAGATGCTCGACGACGCGCAGCTGCGCACGCTCGAGGAGCGGCTGCGCTATCTGCGGGAGCTGGAAGAGCGGCGGACCGCGATCCTGGAGTCGGTGCGCGAGCAGGGCAAGCTCACCGAGGAGCTGGAGGCGCAGATCCGGGGCGCCGAGACCAAGGCCCGGCTGGAGGACATCTATCTGCCCTACAAGCCCAAGCGGCGGACCAAGGCGCAGATCGCGCGCGAGGCCGGGCTGGAGCCGCTGGCCGAGGGCCTGCTGGGCGACCCGGCCGTGGAACCGATCGCCGCCGCCGCCGCGTTCGTCGACGCCGACAAGGGTGTCGCCGACCCGCAGGCCGCGCTGGAGGGCGCCCGCGCCATCCTCACCGAGCGGTTCTCGGAGGACGCCGACCTGATCGGCGAGGTGCGCGAGCGGATGTGGGTGCGCGGGCGGCTGGCCGCCAAGGTGCGGGACGGCAAGGAGGAGGCGGGCGCCAAGTTCGCCGACTACTTCGACTTCGCCGAGCCGTTCACCGAGCTGCCCTCGCACCGGATCCTCGCGATGCTGCGCGGCGAGAAGGAGGAGGTCCTGGACCTCGTCCTGGAGCCGGAGGAGCCCACGGAGGGCCCCTCCTCGTACGAAGGAATCATCGCCGGGAAGTTCGGCATCGCCGATCGCGGCCGCCCCGCCGACAAGTGGCTCAAGGACACGGTCCGCTGGGCCTGGCGCACCCGGATCCTGGTGCACCTCGGCATCGACCTGCGCCTTCGCCTGCGCACGGCCGCCGAGGACGAGGCGGTCGACGTGTTCGCGGCGAACCTGCGGGACCTGCTGCTGGCCGCCCCGGCCGGCACGCGCGCCACCCTGGGCCTGGACCCCGGCTTCCGTACGGGTGTGAAGGTCGCGGTGGTCGACGCCACCGGCAAGGCCGTCGCCACGGACGTGATCTACCCGCACGTCCCGGCCAACAAGTGGGACGAGGCGATCGCCAAGCTCGCCCGGCTCGCGAAGGAGCACGCCGTCGACCTGGTCGCCATCGGCAACGGCACGGCCTCCCGCGAGACCGACAAGCTCGCCGGTGAACTCATCGCCAAGCACCCGGAGTTGAAGCTCACCAAGGTGATGGTGTCCGAGGCGGGCGCCTCCGTGTACTCGGCGTCGCAGTACGCCTCGCAGGAGCTGCCCGGCATGGACGTGTCGCTGCGCGGCGCGGTCTCCATCGCCCGTCGGCTGCAGGACCCGCTGGCCGAGCTGGTGAAGATCGACCCGAAGTCGATCGGTGTCGGTCAGTACCAGCACGACCTGTCCGAGGTGAAGCTGTCCCGCTCGCTGGACGCGGTCGTCGAGGACTGTGTGAACGGCGTCGGCGTGGACGTCAACACCGCCTCCGTGCCGCTGCTGTCGCGAGTGTCGGGCATCTCGTCCGGTCTCGCCGAGAACATCGTGGCGCACCGCGACGCGAACGGGCCGTTCAGCTCGCGCTCCGAGCTGAAGAAGGTGGCGCGGCTCGGCCCGAAGGCGTACGAGCAGTGCGCGGGCTTCCTGCGGATCCGGGGCGGTGACGACCCGCTGGACGCCTCCAGCGTGCACCCGGAGGCGTACCCGGTGGTGCGGCGCATGGTGAAGACGACGGGGCAGGAGGTCGCCTCCCTGGTCGGCAACACCGGGGTGCTGCGCTCGCTGCGGCCGGCGGACTTCGTGGACGACACGTTCGGACTGCCGACGGTCACGGACATCCTGAAGGAGCTGGAGAAGCCGGGGCGTGACCCGCGTCCGGCTTTCAAGACGGCCACCTTCAAGGAGGGCGTGGAGAAGATCTCCGACCTGTCGTCCGGGATGGTCCTGGAGGGTGTCGTCACGAACGTGGCGGCCTTCGGCGCGTTCGTGGACGTCGGCGTCCACCAGGACGGCCTCGTCCACGTCTCCGCCATGTCGAAGACGTTCGTGAAGGACCCGCGGGACGTGGTGAAGCCGGGTGACATCGTCAAGGTGAAGGTCCTCGACGTGGACATCCCGCGCAAGCGGATCGCGCTGACGCTGCGGCTGGACGACGAGGCCGCGCCGCAGGGGCAGGGGCAGGGCGGCAGGCAGCAGCGCGGTGGCGGCGGCCGGCCGCCGCAGCAGCGGCAGGGCGGTCAGGGTCAGCGGCAGGGCCAGGCCCAGGGCCAGCGGCAGCAACGCGCTGGGGATCGTGGCGGCCGTCAGTCGCCGGCCCCCGCCAACAGCGCGATGGCGGACGCTCTGCGCCGGGCGGGTCTGCTGAATCCGAAGAACGGGCGAGGCTGAGCCAGTGGGGGGCGGGCGAGGCACGCAACACGCCTCGCCCGCCCCCCACAGCCCCACCCCTACAGCCCCGCCCTACGACTCATCACAAGGTGTCGTCAGGCGGAGGCGGTCCCTGGGTGTTCGGCGAGGATGCGGTCCAGGTCCCGCAGGTGTCCCGCAGGTCCTTGCCGATGGACGAGCGGACCTTTCTGACCATGACGGGAGCGGCCGGCCGGCAGAGGGGGCCCGAATCGCCCCGGACCCGGATGGGGGCCAGGGTTCCTCGTGGGTGCGCGTCGAACGAGTAGGTGACGTGCATCGGCATCGGCCCCGCCACGGACACCGTGTCCAGCACCCTCGGCGGGTCGTACGCGGTGACACGCAGGACGTGGTCGATGCGCGGGACCCTCAGCCGTTCCAGCCAGGATTGCGTCCGCTGGCGCCGAGCGCCCGGTGCAGGGCCGGGGCGTCGTCCGGCACGGGCACGGGAGCCCCGTACGACCCGTTGCTCCGGGCCCGCTCGGCGACCTGCTCGACCACACCGAGCGCAACCTGTCCGGCGTCCTCGCTGACCCCGAAGGACTGACCGGTGGCGCGGGCCAGGTCCCAGCCGTGCAGGACCAGTTCCTGGAGCGTGATCGAGGCGGCGAAGTCGGCCGGCATCTCCCCCGGGCCGAACTCGGTGGTCCCTTCGTACGCGGCGCCCTCGGACCACGCCACCGCGGCGAGGCTCGCGCAGTCGGCCAGATCCTGCGGCGACACGGCCGAGCCGGCACCGGCAGCCGGCTGGGCCTCCTTGCGGGCGGCTCGCGCCGCCGACTGCAGCGTGAGGCCGAGGTGGTCGACGAGTTCGGCGACGGTGAACTTCTCGCAGGGGGTGCGGCCCTGGAGCTGTTCGTCCTGGATGTGGGCGGCGATCAGGGCGACGGCGTCGGCGCACTCGCGGATGGCGGGCTGGAGCGTGCTGTGCGCTGTGTTCATGGTTTCTCTCCCTGGTGATCGGGCCGGCGCGGTTGCGCTCAGGCGGTGAAGAGGAGGGCGGGTTCGCCGGTCTCGGCGTAGCTCTTGAGCCGGACGAACGTCGTCGCCCCGCCGTAGGTGAAGTCGCGGTGCACGTCGTCGACGGCCGGGAAGCCGCTGCGCGGGAAGCGCAGGGTGATGCCGCCCTCGGGGCGGGCCGGCAGTTCGTGGGTCTGCTCGGTGCCGGTCCACGGTCCGTTCGGACCGGCGAGGACGAGCCGCCTTTCCGGCCCCGCCTCGGTGACCCGCAGGCGCCACGGCTCCGGGACGCCGGGGAACGCCGGCTCGTGCAGACCGTCGACGCCCTCGGCCGCGGTGGCCGTCGTGGTGGTGAACCAGCCGCGCATCCCCTCGGTCGTCGAGATCGCCGTGTAGACGGTGTCCGGTTCGGCCTCCACGGCCAGGTGCATCGCGGTCTCGGGCATGTGTGCTCCTTCCGCCCTTCTCATTTTAGCCACTACTAAAATGACTCAGAAGGACGGCACATTCAAGTGGCGACTAAAATGACCTCATGGATGCGGTACGGGTGGTCGCCGAGCCCCGGCGGCGCGAGATCCTGCGACTGGTGTGGGACACGGAGCTGTCCGCGGGCGAGATAGCCGAGCGGTTCGACGTCACCTTCGGGGCGGTCTCCCAGCACCTCAAGGTGCTCAGGGACTCCGGCCTGGTCACGCTGCGCCAGGACGGCAAGAAGCGCTTCTACCGCGCCGACCGCGAGGCCCTCGGGCCACTGGCCGCGTATCTGCAGTCCATGTGGGCCGCCAAGCTGGACACGCTCGCCGAACTGGCTCAGGCGGCGGAGCGATCCGAAGGGACGGGCTCGTGAGCAACAACGCGGTCACTCTGGAGCGGCGCATCGCGGCGCGCCCCGAGACGGTGTTCTCCTTCTTCACCGACCGGGAGAAGTGGCTGTCCTGGATGGGCCGGGACGGCGAGTTCAGCTTCGAGCCCGGCGGCGCCTACCGGACGAACGTCAACGGGGACCACGTGGCCGAGGGCCGCTTCGTCGAGATCGACCCGCCCAAGCGCATCGTCTTCACCTGGGGCTGGATCGAGGACGACATGCCGGTGCCTCCCGGTTCCTCGACGGTCGAGATCACCCTGGAGCCGGTGCCCGAGGGCACCCTGCTGCGGCTGGTCCACCGGGACCTGCCCTCGCCCGAGGCGGGTGCCGCGCACGAGGAGGGCTGGACGCACTACGTCGAGCGGCTCGCCGTGGTGGCGGCGGGCGGCGATCCCGGGCCCGACGCCTGGATGTGAGCCTGCATCACACGTAGCCCTTCCGCTGGACGACGCCGAGCGCGAAGGCGCCCAGGGGGACGTTGAGCCAGAAGGTGAGCAGCCGGTAGACCAGGACGGCCGAGGTGGCGGGGCCCGCGGGCACACCGAGCGCGGTCAGGCCGGCGATGAGTCCGGCCTCGAGCGCGCCGAGGCCGCCGGGGACGGGAGCGGCGTTGGCGAGCAGCCGGGCCGCCATGTAGGCGGCGCCCACCTGGACGAAGGGAAGGTCGCCGCCGAGCGCGTGGACGCTCAGGGCGAGGCCCACGACCTGGACGAGGGGCAGGCCGAGCGCGCCCACGGTGCCGACGGCGATCTTCACGGGGTCGGTGGCGATGCCCTTGACGGTCGACCCGGCCGAGCCGAGGAACGGCCACACCTTCTCGTGCAGGAAGCGCCTGCCCGGCGGGGTGAGGCCGATGAGTCCCCCGGCGGCGAGCACGAGCGCGACGACGGGAAGCGCGTACCGGCCGACGGGCGCGTCCAGGTGCACTCCGCCGCGGTGCCCTCCGGCCCAGGCGAGGAACACCGCGGCGACCAGGGTGTTGGAGACGGCTCCGGCCAGGCTCTGCAGTCCGACGGAGGCCGTGGCCGCGCCGGTCTCGATACCTCGCCGAGCAGCGGGTCGGTCAGGTCCTCGGCCGGCAGCGCCGACAGCCGGCGGGCGTCCTGCCCGACGGTCACCAGGAGGGCACCCTCCGCGTCCACCGGGTAGGCGATCACGGGCTCGTCGACCCGGGCGCCGGTGCGGGCGGCGAAGACCAGCATGAGCAGTTCGTGTTCGACGGCGCCGAGCGGTGTCTGCGCCCCGGGGTCGTCCGGACGGCGCAGCAGGGTACGCCGGGCCAGCCGGCGGAACAGGTCGCGGCCCTGGTCCTCGGCGGCGACGGCGCGTACGGCCAGCCGCGCGGCGGCGGTGGTCTCGGCGCGGTAGAGGATGCCCTCGCCGGGAAGCTGCTCCTGCGCGGGCAGCTCGTGCAGAGCGGCCAGCGGGATGCCGCAGGCGGCCAGTGCATCGGCGACCGCCCGGCCCGGCGGGCGGTCCGGCGGGCCGCCCGCCGCGAGCAGGACCGCGGAGCCGGCCGCGCCGCCCGCGGCCAGCGCGGCGACGGTCTCCAGGGGCACGAGAGCGGCGGCCACGGCGCTCACCACCGCGCACGCGGCGGTCAGGGACCACAGCGCCCGCCGCCACGGCCGCGCGAGCCAGGGCCCCGCGGCGACCACGGCAGCGGCGCACGCGGCCAGGTACACCGCGGACGGCCAGCCCGCCCGGACCAGTCCGCCCCGACCGGCCAGCACCGCGGGCCACAGCTCCGGTCTGCCGCGGGCCAGCGCCAGCCGGGTGAGCGCCCAGGCGGTCGCCGCGCCCAGCGCCGCCGCGGGCAGGATCCTGAGCAGCACGTCGATCCGCCGGCGCACGACGAGGACGACCACGGCCGCGACGGGCGCCGCCAGGGCGACGGCCTGCACCGTGCCGACCAGGCCGTCGCGCAGGCCGGGCGGCAGCGCGTTCGCCGCGGTGAGCAGCCCCTGCTGCGCCCCGCGGGCGAACTCACGGGTGACGACCGCCACCAGCACCGCCAGCCCGAGCAGTACCAGGGACACCAGCAGCCGTGAGAGATCGGCGGCCCGGCGCACATCGCGCGGCGGGGGCGCGTCGATCACCGGCGCCGCCCGGCCGTCCGCTCTGCCGACGATGTCGGGGGACAGGATCATGTCGCGGTGCCCGGTCACCTCCGGCCACCGGCGGGGAGGCGAGGACGTCCCATGCGCTCACTTCCCTGGGGATGTCGTCCGGCCGGCCCGGACACCCGTCCTCATCGTCCCACCGCGTGGCGGGCCCGGCGTGCGTCGTACGACCGTGCTGCCGGCGACGCGGCGCCGTCACTCGGAGGGCCGGCCGGAGCCGCTCATCCGGGCGCGGTTCTCCTCAAGGAGTTCCTGCACCCTGTGCTCGACCTCCTCGGGGTCGACCCCCAGGGCGCGGCCCATGTGGATCGACCACACCTCCGAGCGCACGTTGGTCTCGAAGTCCAGTCGGCACGTACGTTCTCGCGGGCGGCCTGGCGGTTCTGGCTCACCATCACGAAGGTGGACAGGAAGATCGCCTCCAGGCTGACGATCATGGTGAGCAGTCCGAAAGGGAACGGGTCCCAGACCGCCTCCTGGCCGAACACGCCCTCCTTGCACACGATCCAGACCGTGAACCACAGGCCGTGCAGATAGACGAACAGCATGGTCCCGGCGAAGGCGGTGATCGCGTCCGCGATCTTGTCCTCGGTCCCGTGCAGTTGCGCGAGCACGTCCTGCTCACGCAGCAGCCGCAGAGCCGGACCACCCCGACGGCCCGGACGACCCGGACCGCTCACCGCACCGCTCATGGCCACTCCTCGACCGACCGTCCAGGGGGACAGCCGTGAGCCTACGTGGCGGGCGGGCCGGATCCCGGGTGCGCCACGGCGTCCCGTCAGCGCTCCGTGACCTTGCCCGCCGCGACCTCCAGACGGCGGGTCACCCGGACCGCGTCGAGCATCCGCCGGTCGTGGGTGACCAGGAGCAGTGTGCCCTCGTAGGAGTCCAGGGCGGACTCCAGCTGTTCGATGGCGGGCAGGTCGAGGTGGTTGGTCGGCTCGTCGAGGACGAGGAGGTTGACACCCCGGCCCTGGAGCAGCGCCAGCGCGGCCCGGGTGCGTTCGCCCGGCGAGAGGGTCGCGGCCGGGCGCCGCACGTGGTCCGCCTTCAGGCCGAACTTGGCGAGCAGGGTGCGGACCTCTACCGGCTCCGTGTCCGGGACGGCCGCGCAGAAGGCGTCCAGCAGCCCCTCCGGCCCGTGGAACAGCTTGCGGGCCTGGTCGACCTCGCCGACCAGGACACCCGAACCCAGCGCGGCGTGCCCGGCGTCCAGCGGGACGCGGCCGAGGAGCGCGCCCAGCAGGGTCGACTTGCCCGCGCCGTTGGCTCCGGTCACCGCGACCCGGTCCGCCCAGTCGATCTGCAACGACGCCGGGCCGAGGGTGAAGTCCCCGCGCCGTACCTCCGCGTCGCGCAGCGTCGCGACCACCGCGCCCGAGCGCGGGGCCGCCGCGATCTCCATGCGCAGTTCCCACTCCTTGCGCGGCTCCTCGACCACCTCCAGCCGCTCGATCATGCGCTGGGTCTGGCGGGCCTTGGCGGCCTGCTTCTCGCTGGCCTCGCTGCGGAACTTGCGGCCGATCTTGTCGTTGTCGTTGCCCGACTTGCGCCGGGCGTTCTTCACTCCCTTGTCCATCCAGGAGCGCTGCATCTGCGCACGGTCCTGGAGGGCGGACCTCTTGTCGGCGTACTCCTCGTAGTCCTCGCGGGCGTGCCGGCGGGCGACGTCCCGCTCCTCCAGGTAGGCCTCGTAGCCGCCGCCGTAGAGGTTGATCTGCCGCTGGGCGAGGTCGAGTTCGAGGACCTTGGTGACCGTGCGGGTCAGGAACTCGCGGTCGTGGCTGACGACGACCGTGCCCGCGCGCAGGCCGGCGACGAAGCGTTCGAGGCGCTCCAGGCCGTCCAGGTCCAGGTCGTTGGTGGGCTCGTCCAGGAGAAAGACGTCGTAGCGGGACAGGAGGAGCGAGGCGAGGCCCGCACGCGCCGCCTGGCCGCCGGAGAGGGAGGTCATCGGCTGGTCCAGGTCCACGGCCAGGCCCAGGGAGTCGGCGACCTCCTCCGCGCGCTCGTCCAGGTCGGCGCCGCCGAGGTTCAGCCAGCGTTCCAGGCTCAGTGCGTAGGCGTCGTCGGCGCCGGGCGCGCCGTCGACCAGCGCCTGTGTGGCCTCGTCCATCACGCGCTGCGCCTCGGCGACGCCGGTGCGGCGGGCCAGGAACGCCCGGACGGTCTCCCCCGGACGGCGCTCGGGCTCCTGGGGCAGATGCCCGACGGTCGCGGCCGGCGGGGAGAGCCGCAGCTCGCCCTCGTCGGGCGGGGTCAGCCCGGCGAGCAGGCGCAGCAGCGAGGACTTGCCCGCGCCGTTGGCGCCGACCAGCCCGATCACGTCACCGGGCGCGACGACCAGGTCGAGTCCGGTGAACAGGGAGCGGTCGCCGTGGCCGGCGGCGAGGTTCTTGGCGACGAGGGTGGCAGTCATCAGGACGCCGATCCTAGTGCTCCGCGCACCCGCCGCTCATTCGGGTCCGCCTCGGCGCACCGGCTCCGCCAGCACGCTCCCCGAGGTCCGGGCCACGACGAACGCCTCCCCCTTGACCGCTCTCGGGTCCAGCGGGATGCGGTGCCGGCCGGGTTCCAGGATGCCGTCGAAGACCTCCCGGGTGTGGGTCCGGTAGAGCCGGTCCAGACGGTAGGCGGTGACCTGCACCCGGCACGGCGAGGTCACCTCGATGTCCGCCTCCCCGTCGGCGGCCACCAGCTCGGTCAGCCGGCGCTGCCCGAGCGGGCTGCGGTCCAGGGCGTGCTCGATCTGCGCGACGAGCAGCGGCACTATGGGGGCCAGGCCGTCCACACAGGCGACCTCGACCCCGGCCAGCGCGAACGCCTCCCGTACGGCGGCCCGTTCGCCCTCGCCGATGGCTCGCCCGAAGGCGACGGCGCCGTAACCGCGCAGTTCCTCGGCGGGGACGCCACGGGCGTCCTGGGTGATGTCGGCGCCAATGCCGATGGTGCGCAGCGCGGCGGCGAGCTTGGCGAGGACGGCGACGCGGGCACCGATCAGCAGCACCCGGCGGCGGGGGGCGGGCGGGGCCTCGGTGTCCTCGATCAGGGCGGCGAGGGCGGCGCGGTAGTCGGGGCCGTGGAAGCGGAAGGGGCCTATGCCGTGGTAGCCGTTGAGTTCCAGGTCGGCGTGTTCGCCGGTCTGCCAGGCGAAGTCCCGCCAGATGTAGTCGTCGCCGTCCTGCTCGATGACGGCGGTGACCGCGCCACAGGCCAGGTCCGCGCACTCGGGGCAGCCGTAGATCACGAAGCGGCCGTCCGGGAGCGGCGGCCGCGCCTGCAGGAGCAGGCTGCGCACATGTGCGGTGAAGATGGCGGGCGGGATGTCGGAGGCGAGCGGGGAGACCGCGTCCAGATCGGAGAGCTGGAACAGCAGGGGGCGGCCGTCGACGATGAAGTCCACGAAGTCGCGGTGGACCTGGTAGCCGCCGTCGGCGAGGACACCGCCGGCGCGGGTCGCCGGTGCCAGGCCGAAGGTCGCGTATGCGGCAGACATGTTGTGAGTATCCCCACATCGGGACGGATGTGAGCGCGGCATGACATATTCGGTTAGCGTCCTGGCGTGAAGCATCAGTCGGAAGACGCGGTGATCGTGGTCGGTGGCGGGGTCGTCGGGCTGACGACGGCCGTGGTCCTGGCCGAGTCCGGGCAGCAGGTGCGGGTGTGGGCGCGGGAGGCCGCCGAACACACCACCTCGGCGGTCGCCGGCGGACTGTGGTGGCCGTACCGGATCGAGCCCGAGCCCCTCGTCGGCGCATGGGCGCTGGAATCCCTCGCGGTGTACGAGGAGTTGGCGGCCCGCCCGCAGGAGTCGGGCGTACGCCTGGTCGAGGGTGTACACGAAGGGACCCGGCTGGACGAGCTGGGTGCGTGGGCGGACCGGGTGGCGGGGCTGCGGGAGGTGCCCGCGGGCCTGGAGGCGCGGCTGCCGGTGATCGACATGCCCGTCCATCTGGCGTGGCTGCGGAAGCGGTTCGCGCGGGCCGGGGGCACGATCGAAGAGCGCGAGGTGTCGGATCTGGCCGCCGTCCCGGCCGGTGTGGTCGTCAACTGCACCGGACTGGGGGCGCGTTCGCTGGTGCCGGACCCGGCGGTGCATCCGGTGCGCGGCCAGCTGGTCGTCGTGGAGAATCCCGGGATCACCTCGTGGTACACCTCCGCGAAGCACTCCGACGACACCTCCACCTACTTCATCCCGCAGCCGGACCGACTGCTGCTGGGCGGTACGGCGCAGGACGGCGCCTGGTCGCTGGAGCCGGATCCCGCCACGGCCGTGGCGATCGTCGCGCGGTGCGCGGCCGTCCGGCCGGAGATCGCCGGGGCACGGGTGCTGGGGCACCGGGTGGGACTCAGACCCGCCCGTCCCGCCGTCCGGCTGGAACGGCAGTGCCTGCCGGACGGCCGCGTACTGGTGCACAACTACGGGCACGGCGGGGCCGGGATCACGGTGGCCTGGGGCTGTGCCCGTGAGGCGGCCGGGCTGACCCGCCCGGCCGCCTGAGCGGTCAGCCCGCCGGGAGGTGCAGGACGGTGCGCGGTGCGCGGACGCCGTCCAGGACCTGTGCCGCGGGAGCGGCGGGCGCGCTGCCTGCCGTGGCCCGGGCGAACGCCGCGGCTCCGCCGACCAGCGGGATCCTGGCCGTCGTACGGGACAGGTCCAGGGTGAGAGTCGGCTTGGTGGACGGCGGGTCGATGAGGTCCTTGTCCGTGCCGGCCACGATCAGCGCCAGGCGGTGGCCCTTGGGGACGACGTGGTCGGTCGGCGCCAGGGACAGGGTCATCGTGTACGCCCGGCCCGGGGTGAGCGGGACGCCGTGGTCGAGCGAGGCGTGGTGGCCGAGGTCGGCCCAGCCGCGGCTGAGCACGGTGTCGCCGACGGCGCTGGTCTTCGCCGTGGTCTTCTTGAAGCAGGCACTGTCCCCGGCCGTGCTCTCGCCCCAGCAGCTGCGGTCGGTGAGGGTGGTGATGCCCTCGCCGCTGTCGGCGTAGTCGCGGATGGTGTCCGGTCCGACGTCCACCAGGACGGCGGACAGATGGGCCGAGGTGGTGGTCGGTGTGGCGGTCACGGTCACCGTGGAGGAGCCGGACAGGCGCAGGTCGTGGGTCAGGGGCGCGGTGAGGAATCCGGCCTTCTCCGGGGTGGGGGCGGTGAGGTGGGCCGCCCAGTCGGTCTCGCTCAGTTTCGGGTCGTCGGTGAAGGTCTCGGTGCCGGTGGCCGGGCCGAGGCCGAGGGTGCCGACGCCGGGGGTGGTGCCGGGGGCCGGGCGGAGCGTCGTGGTCTGTGTGCCGTGCGGCGGCCAGAGCGTGGAGGTGACCCACTGGTCGGGGTGGCGTTCGATGTCGGCCATCGGCTCGCGGTCGATGCCGTTGTCGTAGCCGAGGAGTTCGTGGTCGAACCAGCGGTGCAGGGTGTCGACCCAGGCGCCGCGCCGGTAGTCGAAGGGGTCGACGTGCCCGGTCTGGGAGAGCCAGATCTTGCGCTGCACGCCGTGCTTGGCGAGGGCGTCCCACCACTGGCCGAAGTTCTTGGTGCGCACGTTGAGGTCCTGCATGCCGTGGACCAGGAAGACGCTGGCCCGCACCTTGGCCGCGTCCTTGACGTAGTTCCGCTCGGTCCACAGCGGGGTCCAGTCTCCGCTGCGCGGGCTGCCGTCGGCCAGCTTCTTGTGCACGGCCGCGCAGTGGGCCGCGGCGTCGCCGCTCTCGACGTAGCCGGCCAGTTCGTCGGGGCCGCCGTCGTACAGCGGGGCGCCCTGGGCGAAGTAGTAGTCGTACCAGGAGGAGATGCCGCTGATCGGGACGATGGTCTTCAGGCCCTTGACGCCGGTGGCTGCGACGCCGTTGGCGATGGTGGCGTCCCAGCTCTTGCCGATCATTCCGGTACTGCCGTTGGTCCAGGTCGCCTTGACGGTCTTGGTGCCGGTGCGGGTCGAGTACGCCTTGGCGCGGCCGTTCAGCCAGTCGACGACCGCTTTGGCGGACTGGATGTCGGAGCGGCCGCCGACGTCGACGCAGCCGTCTGAGCGGTTGGTACCGGCCAGGTCGACGCCGACGAAGGCGTAGCCGCGGGGCACGAAGTAGTTGTCGTAGAACAACGGCATCTGGACCACGCGGCCGTGTGCGTCGTACGTCTTGAGCTGGCTCTCGTTGCCACGTCCGCAGCACGAGTAGTAGGGGCTGGCGTCCATGACGACCGGCACCTTGCGGCCCTGGCGGGCGGGTTCGGCGGGCCGGACGATGTCGGCGGCGACGCGGTCCGTCTTCCCGTCGCCGTTGCCGTCGAGGCCGGTGTCCACCCAGACCGCCTCGCGGACGGCGTGGGCGTACGAGTAGACCGGCTTGCTCTCGCGGGGCGCGGCCTGCGTGGCCTGCGCGGCGGACGGGACGAGGAAGGCGGCCGTCAGGACGGTGACGGCCACGGTCGCGAGCGCTCTCCAGATCGTGAAGCGCGTGCGCATCGGTGTGCTTTTCGGCATGCGCGGACGGTACTCCGGTCAACTCCCGTGCAGAAGAGGACACAAGGGGTCTCGGGTGGCACGTGACGGCTGAATGGCGATCGTGTGACAGCAGGCGCCATGGACAGGTCAGTGGCCACAGGGACTGAATAGGCTCCGAACAGACTTCCTGTCCCGACGACTTGGAGCTGACGTGCACCGCAGAATCATCGCGCCGGGGGCACTCGCGGCCGCCACCCTCCTGCTGGCGATCCCGGCATCGGCCGCGAGCTACACCCCCGGCGCGCCGGGCATCGGCGACCCCTACTACCCGTCCTACGGCAACGGCGGTTACGACGTCTCGCACTACGACCTGAGGCTGCGGTACCAGCCGAAGACGGACGAGCTGCAGGGCACGGCGACCGTGCTGGCGAGGACCACGCAGGACCTGTCCAGCTTCGACCTGGACTTCCTGCTGGACGTGAGCGAGGTGCGGGTCAACGGCACCAAGGCATCCTTCACCACGTCCGACCAGCACGAACTGGTGATCACACCGAAGACGCCGCTCGCCAAGGGCACGCCGATCACCGTCGTCGTCCGCTACCGCGGTGTGCCGTCGACGAAGAGCGCCTACGGTTTCAACGCCTGGCACCGCACGCCCGACGGCGCGGTGGCCGCCGACGAGCCCGAGGCCGCCTGGTGGTGGTTCCCGAGCAACGACCACCCGAGCGACAAGGCGACCTACGACGTGTCGGTGGCCGTCCCGGACGGCACCCAGGCGATCTCCAACGGCACGCTGCAGTCGAGCGGTTCGAAGCTGGGCTGGACCACCTACAGCTGGCGCCAGAACAAGCCGCAGGCGACCTATCTGGCCACGCTCGCTGTCGGCAAGTTCGACATCACCACCAACACCTCCGAGGGCGGGGTGCCGGTCGTCAACGCCTACAGCCGGGACCTCGGCGACAACGACGGGGCCGCGCGGGCGAGCGTGGAGCGCACCGGCGAGGTCGTGGACTGGCTGAGCGGCTATTTCGGGCCGTATCCGTTCAGCTCGGCGGGCGGCTATGTGCCGAACACCACCACCGGGTACGCGCTGGAGACCCAGGGGCGTGTCTACTACAGCCCGAAGCAGTTCGCGAAGGGCACCAACACCTCGGTGGTCGTGCACGAGCTGGCCCACCAGTGGTACGGCGACGACGTGTCGGTGAAGGGCTGGAAGGACATCTGGCTCAACGAGGGCTTCGCCACGTACGCGCAGTGGCTGTGGTCGGAGCACGAGGGCGAGGGCACGCCGCAGGAGCTCGCCGACTACGTGTACGCCTCGCACCCGGCGGACGACTCGTTCTGGACGGTCAAGCCCGGCGACCCGGGCCCGGACGACCAGTTCGACGGCGCGGTCTACGACCGGGGCGCCGCCGCCATCCAGGCGCTGCGCAACGAGGTCGGCGACGACGCGTTCTTCCGCATCCTGAAGGGCTGGCCGCAGGCGCACGCGTACGGCAACGCCTCCGTGGCCGACTTCGAGAAGTACGCCGAGCAGGTCTCCGGCAAGCCGCTGGCCGCGCTGTTCGACACCTGGCTGTTCCAGCCGTCGAAGCCGGCCCTGTCCGCGGCGCGCTCCCTGGCGAAGCCGGGGACGGCCGTCGCCCGGCCGAAGTCCTGGCAGAAGATCAAGGCCACGCACGCCGCCCACGGGCACTGACCCTCACGGATTCGGCCCGGCCGCCCCTTTCAGGAGGTCGTCCCGGCCCACCGCGTCCGCGCGGTCGGCCGGGACGGTGCACGCGTAGGCCCCGGCGACGGCGCCGAAGCGGGCGCACCGCTGTGGGGGTTCACCGGCCAGGCGGCCGTAGAGGAACGCGGCCGCGAAGGCGTCGCCGGCGCCGTTGGAGTCGACCACCGGCGCGGGCGGGGCCGCGGCCGGTATGCGGGTCGTCTCGCCGTCGGCCAGCAGATACGCGCCCTCGGCTCCGGCGGTCGCGACCACGGTCCTCGCCCGGCCCCGCTCGGCGATGCGCCGCATGGTCCGCTCGGGGTCGGGCAGCGCGGCAGCGGAGAGGAAGACCACGTCGGCCGCGAGGGCGAACGGCTCGTGGTACGGGTTCTCACCGTCCCAGTCGTGCAGGTCCGTGGAGAGGGGCACGCCGGTCGCGGCCAGCATCGGCAGGGCGTGGGCACAGGGCTGGGTGATGGTGACGTGGATGTGCCGGCCGGCCGCGGCCAGCGCGCGCAGGGTCTCCTCTGGGAAGCGGTCGTCGGGGTGGCCGCGGCTGGTGTCGTAGAGGGACAGCCGCCGGCCGTCCGGGGCGACCAGGTTGACCGCGCGCCGGGTCCCGGCGGGCTGCGGGAGTGCGGTCAGGGCGATGCCCCGCTCCCGGTGCAGGGCGCGGACGAGGTCGCCCTCGGGGTCGTCGCCGAGCAGGTCCAGGTGGTGGGTGCGCAGGCCGAGCGCGGCCAGGCCCAGGGCGACGAAGTCGCCGGTCTGCCCGGCGCGGGTGCGGATCCCGGAGTCGATCATGTAGCTGTCGGCGTACGGGAGCGGCAGCTCGGGGACCCGGACGATCGTGTCCACCCCGGCTCCGCCCAGCACCAGGACGTCGATCGGCTCTGCCTGGGGTGTCATCCCCCGCCCTCCCCGTGGTCGTACACCGTCACCGCGATCCCGCGCTCGACCAGCCGCTCGGTGATGAGCGGCTCTATACGGGACCAGGTGCCGCCCGCCAGGCCGCAGCCTATGCGGGGCATGTGCACGGACGCACCGAGTTCGATCACTTGGCCGGCGAGGCGGCCCAGGGCGGCGTCGATCGCCTCGTAGCGGACGGGGACGCCCTTGCTGCCTCTCCGTATGCCGCGCTGGCCGACCATGTTGGCCACCCACACGTACGGATCGACCTTGACGAGCTGGACCGCGCCCAGGCCGAAGTCGTTCTTCGCGCGGCCGCGGTGCCAGGCGCGGTACGCCGCCTCCGGCTCCGGCCAGCGGCGCGAGAGCGCCAGGACGAAGCCCTTCCCCCAGCCCCCGATGTCGTTGCAGACGTGGGCGATCACCTTGGCGCCCTTGACCGACGGAACGGTGGCGTCACCCCGGACATACATGATCCCCGACATGACGCCACCGTAGGCGATGCCACTGACAGTGGCGCTGAGCTGCTGCTTCGTCAGCAGCTGCTTCGTCAGTTGTTACTGCGAGCTGTTACTGCGAGCTGTTACTGCGTCAGCCGCGACAGTTCCTCGTCGGCCGTGCGGGCCACCCGGCGGCGGACGCCGAACCAGCCGGCGACCAGCAGCACGGCGAGCACCGGGATGAGCAGCAGCGTCTTGCGGCCGACGTCCGGGTCGTTCCACATCATGCCGAGGCAGACCAGCAGGAAGGTGATGGTGGCGATCTCCGTGACCGGGCTGCCCTTGAGGCGGAAGTGCGGCCGGGTGGCCAGGCCCGCGCGGGCCCGCCGGACGAAGATCATGTGGCAGAGCATGATGATCACCCAGGTGCTGATGATGCCGAGCGAGGCGATGTTCAGCACGATCTCGAAGGCCTGACTGGGCATCAGGTAGTTCAGGCCGACGCCGAGCACGCAGACGGCGCAGGTCAGCAGGATGCCGCCGTAGGGGACCTGGCTGCGGTTCATGCGCGCGGTGAACTTCGGGGCGGAGCCCGCCATGGCCATCGAGCGCAGGATGCGGCCGGTGGAGTACAGGCCCGAGTTCAGCGAGGACATCGCGGCGGTCAGCACGACCAGGTTCATCACGTCGCCGGCCGCCGGGACGCCGATCTTCGACAGGACCGTCACGAACGGGCTCTGGTCGGCGGAGTACACCGAGCCGGGCAGCAGCAGGGCGAGCAGCACGACCGAGCCGACGTAGAACAGGCCCACGCGCCACATGATCGAGTTCACCGCACGCGGAACGACCTTCTCCGGCTCGGCGGTCTCGCCGGCGGCGACGCCGACCAGCTCCAGGGCGGCGTACGCGAAGATCACGCCCTGCATGACGAGGACGACCGGCATGACGCCGTGCGGGAAGACGCCGCCGTGGTCGCTGATCACGCTCAGACCGGGGGTGTGGCCGCCGACCTTGTGCTGGGTGGCGAGCAGGAAGATGCCGATCAGCATGAAGCCGACGATGGTGGCGACCTTGATGATCGCGAACCAGAACTCCATCTCGCCGAAGATCTTCACCGAGATCAGGTTCACGGCGAGGACCACCGCGAGGGCGATCAGCGCCAGCACCCACTGCGGGATGGTCGTGAACATGCTCCAGTAGTGCGTGTAGAGCGCGATCGCGGTGATGTCGGCGATGCCGGTGGTCGACCAGTTCAGGAAGTACATCCAGCCGGCGACGTAGGCGCCCTTCTCACCGAGGAACTCCCGCGCGTACGACACGAAGGAACCGGAGGACGGCCGGTACAGGACCAGCTCGCCCAAAGCCCGCACGACGAAGAAGGCGAAGACGCCGCAGACCAGGTAGGCCAGGGCGAGCGCCGGGCCGGCGTTGTGCAGCCGGCCACCGGCGCCCAGGAGGAGGCCGGTGCCGATGGCGCCGCCGATGGCGATCATGTTGACGTGGCGGGCCTTGAGGTCCTTGCTGTAACCGGCGTCGCCCGCGTCGGCGGGGGTCCGGGCCTCCTGGGCATGGGCAACGGCCTGTGCCGAATCCACGGTTTCCTTGCTCACGGGTCGTTCCACTTCCTGGTGCGCCCGGACCTCGTGGGCCCAGGATTCCGTACATTTCGGCCCACACCACCCTGGTGGGTTGTGGCACAGACCAAGACAGCAGTTTTCCAGGAAGATCGCGTTCCATGCGATGACCCAGGTCACACAGCGGCGTTTGTCACAAAGTCCCAACGGACGGCAAAGCGTTGACAGAGTGGGCCTTTACTCCTTCACCGGCACTACAGCCGTCCGTTGATTACCGTTCTTTCGGGACCATCGATTCCACCGTTCGAAAATTCAATGTAAATCCGAATATTTTCGGAATTGCGCACGACTGATTCCCCTGGTCAGGGGGCTCCCCAAAGGAGAGGCAAAGGGTTTCCGTACCGACCTCTCAGGTATTCATGCCGCGTACATAAACCGTCGGGACCCGGTCTTTTGCGCAGCCCTAATTTCGCCTTCATGCGCAGACCGAGATTTGCCGGGAAAACGCTGGTCGTGACCGCCGCACTCGCCCTCGCGGCGACGGCTGCGGGGGTCACCTACGCCGAGGGTGGTTTCGGGAACACTCCGCTCGGCGAGAAAGTCGTGGGCAAGCAGGCGGACGGGTCGTACCTGACGCACAACAACCAGTTCGTCACGCCCGCCGGCGATGTCATCAAGGAGAACGGCCGCCCGTTCGGGCTGGCCCTCGCCCCCGACGGGAAGACGGCCGCCAGCCTGAACACGGGCGGCGCCACCACGGGCGTCGTCACCGTCTTCGACCTGGTCGGGCACAAGGTGCTCCAGCAGGTGGGCAGCGGAAAGATCTCCGACGGGGGCATCGTCTACTCCCCCGACGGCAAGCACCTGTGGGCCGCACAGCCCGCCGACCTGATCCGTTACGACGTCGCGGCGGACGGCACCCTGTCCCACCCGGTCACCGTCAAGCTGCCGGGGGCCGGTGGACGCCAGGCCGTGCCGGCGGGCCTCGCCTTCGCCCCGAACGGCACCGATCTGCTGGTGACGCTGAGCGGCAACAACACCCTCGGCGTCGTCGACACGACCACGAACACGGTCGCCCAGCAGATCGCGGTCGGGAACGTGCCCCACAGCGTCGTGGTGATCGACGGCAAGGCGTACGTGAGCAACCAGGGCGGCCGTCCCGCCCGGCCGGGCGACCGGACCGACGACTCCTACGGCACCGCCGTCGTCACCGACAACGACGACGCCGTCCCCTCCACGGGCTCCGTGTCCGAGGTCGACCTGGCCTCCGGGCAGCAGGTCAGGACCTTCGCGGTGGGCCTGGAACCCAGTGCGCTGCTGGCGGTGGGCAGGACGCTCGTCGTCGCCAACACCGACGACGACTCGGTGACCAGCATCGACACCGCCCGGCAGCAGCTGGGCCGCACCTTCGCGGCCAACCCCGCGCCCGGGGGCCCGTTCGGCGCGCAGCCCAACGGCCTGGCCCTGCTGGACGCCACACACCTCGCCGTGAGCCTGGGCCGCGACAACGCTGTCGCCGTCTACCAGTACAAGGACGCCTACACACAGCCCGCCTTCGAGGGCCTGATCCCGACCGGGTCCTTCCCCACCGGTCTGGCCGAGGACGACCGGCTCGGCCGACTGGTGGTGGCCAGCGAGCAGGGCATCGGCTCCGTCGGGGCGAGCGGCACGGTCAATCAGGGCTCCGGCACGAACCCCGCGACCTCGCACCTGGGCTACAACTTCGTCGGCACCGTGCAGACGGTCGCGCCCCCGACCGCACGGGAGATGCGGAAGTACACCCAGCAGGTGTTCAGGAACAACCAGTGGTACGGGCTGCAGCAGCGCAACCGGGCCGGAAGCGGCAGGGCCGCCCCGGTGGCCGTGCCGCTGCACGTCGGCAACCCGTCGAAGATCAAGCACGTGTTCCTGATCGTCAAGGAGAACCGCACCTACGACCAGGTCCTCGGCGACGACCCGCGCGGCAACGGCGACGCAAGCCTGACCCAGTTCGGCAAGAAGGTCACGCCGAACGTCCACGCGCTGGCCGGAGCCTTCCCGCTGATCGACAACCTGTACTCGGACGGAACCAACTCCGCCGAGGGCCACCACTGGCTGAACCAGGCGTTCGTCAACAACTACCTGCAGCAGATGTACGGCAACTACACCCGGTCGTACCAGACCGGTGACCCGCTGAGCGACGTGAAGTCCGGCTGGATCTGGGACAACGCCCTCAAGCACGGCAGGTCCGTCACCAACTGGGGCGAGCAGATGGACCGTTACGTCGACGCGAGCGGCAACGGCACGGCCGCGGGCAGCTGGCCCAAGTGGTACCACGACTCCCAGGTGATGGAGGGGAAGGCGACCGGGCCGCTGAACTACCCGGTCGGCTCCTACCAGCCGAAGACGGACATCCCCTCGCTGGCGAAGATCACCCAGCCGAACTTCCCGAACTTCGACCTGAACATCCCCGACCAGTACCGGGCGGACCTGTTCAAGCCGGTCTTCGACAAGTACGAGAAGGACGGCAACCTCCCCGCCCTCAACATGATGTGGCTGATGGACGACCACACCTCGGGCACCGCGCCGGGCGCCATCACGCCGTCCGCGCAGGTGGCCGACAACGACCTGGCGCTCGGCCGCGTCGTGGACACCATCTCGCACAGCAAGGACTGGAAGAGCACCGCGGTCTTCGTCCTGGAGGACGACTCGCAGAACGGCGTCGACCACGTCGACGGCCACCGCAACCCGACCCTCGTGATCAGCCCGTACGCGGCCCGGGGCAAGGTGGTGCACAGCTACTACAGCCAGCTGAACGTCATGCGGACCATCGAGCAGATCCTCGGCCTGCCGCCGATGAACCAGCAGGACATGGCGGCCGAGCCGATGTTCGACGCGTTCACCGACCGGCCGGACTTCACGCCGTACAGCCATCTGCCCAACGAGATCCCGCTGACCACGACGAACCCGCAGCCCTCGCAGACCACCGGCGCGGTGGCCAGGGCCTGGGCCGAGTGGTCGGCCAAGCAGGACTTCAAGACCGAGGACATGGTGAACATGGCCCAGGAGAACCGGGACATCTGGTACTCCTCGAACAACTTCACCAAGCCCTACCCGGGTGACAAGAAGGTGCTCCTGCCCGGCCAGGTGCCGGGCGGGAACGCGGCGCCGACTCCCGACGAGGACGACTGACGGTCCTCGGCGCCATCCCGCGGGGCCGGTCCGCCCGGGCCGGCCCCGTATGCGTGCGGCTGTTGCCGTGGAGGTGTCACAGCAGTGGTGGGACAGCGATACTGCTGCACATGACGAGGGACGCCACCACCGGCACCGAGGAGCACACGCTCACCACCGGCACCGGGGAGCACACGCTCACCATCGACGAGCTGGCCGCCCGGGCGGGCCTCACGGTCCGCACCGTCCGCTTCTACGGCAGCAAGGGGCTTTTGCCGCCGCCCGCGATCGGTCCGCGCCGGGTGGGTCACTACGGGCCGGGGCACGTGGCGCGGCTGGCTCTCATCGAGGAACTGCAGCAGCAGGGCATGACGCTCGCGGCGATCGAGCGGTACCTGGAGCAGCTGCCGCCGGACCTCAGCCCGCACGACCTGGCCATCCACCGCGCGGTGGTCGCCTCCTGGGCGCCGGACGCGCTGGAGACGGTGTCGCGGCGGGAACTCGAACGTCGGGTGGGACGGGCGACGGCCCCCGAGGACATCGAGCGTCTTGCGGCGATGGGCGTCGTCCTGGAGACGCAGAGCGCCGAGGGCGAAGAGGACACCTTCCGCGTCGACTCCGGGCTGCTGCGGCTCGGTGTCCGGCTCCTGGACGCACCGCTGTCGCAGGAGGCGATCCTCGCGGCGCGCAAGGTGCTCATCGAGCACTCGCGCGCCGCGGCCCACGAGCTGGCTCAGCTCTTCCGCGGCGAGGTGGCCGAGCGTGACGCCCAGGACGTGAAGTCCCTGTCGGCGCACATGCACCCCCTGGTGGTGCAGGCCCTGCTGACGACCTTCCAGCGGTCGCTGCGGGAAGAGCTGAGCGAGTGGCTCAAAGGGTCAGGAACGGGCTGAGTCGCCGAACGGCTCGCCCCGCTCCGCCTTCTCCACCAGCAGTGCGGGCGGGGTGAAGCGGTCGCCGTAGCGCCCGGCGAGTTCACGCGCGCGGGCCACGAATCCGGACAGGCCCCCTTCGTAGCCGTTGATGTACTGGAGCACACCGCCGGTCCAGCCGGGGAAGCCGATGCCGAAGATCGAGCCGATGTTGGCGTCGGCGACGGAGGTCAGGACGCCCTCTTCGAGGAGCCGTACGGTGTCGAGCGCCTCGGAGAAGAGCATCCGCTCCTGCATGTCCCGGAACGGGATCTCGTGCCCCGGCTTCGTGAAGTGCTCGCGCAGGCCTGGCCACAGACCAGCCCGCTTGCCGTCCTCCGTGTACTCGTAGAAGCCCGCGCCGCCGCTGCGGCCGGGGCGGCCGAATTCGTCGACCATGCGGTCGATGACCGCCTCCGCCGGGTGCGCGTTCCAGGTGCCGCCCGCCTCCTCGACGGCCTTCCTGGACTCGTTGCGGATCTTGCGCGGGAGGGTCAGGGTCAGCTCGTCCATCAGGGAGAGCACCTTGGCCGGGTAGCCGGCCTGGGCCGCGGCCTGTTCCACGGAGGCGGGCTCGATGCCCTCGCCGACCATGGCGACGCCCTCGTTGATGAAGTGGCCGATGACCCGGGAGGTGAAGAAGCCGCGCGAGTCGTTGACGACGATCGGCGTCTTGTTGATCTGCCGGACGAGGTCGAAGGCGCGCGCGAGGGCCTCGTCGCCGGTCCGCTCGCCCTTGATGATCTCCACCAGCGGCATCTTGTCGACCGGCGAGAAGAAGTGCAGTCCGATGAAGTCGCCCTGGCGCTGCACGCCCTCGGCGAGGGCGGTGATGGGCAGCGTGGAGGTGTTGGAGCACAGCAGCGCGTCCGGCGCGACGACGGACTCGATCTCCTGGAAGACCTTGTGCTTGAGCGCCGTGTCCTCGAAGACGGCCTCGATCACCGCGTCGCAGCCCGCGAGGTCCGCGGCCTCGGCGGTGGGGGTGATGCGGGCGAGCAGGGCGTCCGCCTTCTCCTGGCTGGTGCGGCCCTTGGCGACGGCCTTGGCGCACAGCTTCTCGGAGTAGCCCTTGCCCTTGGCGGCCGCCTCCGGGGAGACGTCCTTGAGGACGACGTCGATGCCCGCGCGGGCGCACGAGTAGGCGATGCCCGCGCCCATCATGCCGGCGCCGAGGACGGCGACCTTGCGGACCGGGCGGGGTTCGATGCCCTGGGGGCGGTTGGCGCCGGAGTTGACGGCCTGCAGGTCGAAGAAGAACGCCTGGATCATGTTCTTCGAGGTCTGACCGGCGGCCAGTTCCACGAAGTAGCGGGCCTCGATGACCTGGGCGTTCTCGAAGTCGACCTGGGAGCCCTCGACGGCCGCGGCGAGGATGTTGCGCGGCGCCGGGTAGGGCGCGCCGCCCGTCTGCTTGCGCAGGGTGGCCGGGAAGGCGGGCAGGTTGGCGGCGAACTTGGGGTTGGCGGGCGTACCGCCGGGGATCCTGTAGCCCGGCTTGTCCCAGGGCTGCTGCGACTCGGGGTTGGCGTCGATGAACGCGCGCGCCTTGGCCAGCATCTCCTCCGGCGTGGCGGCGACCTCGTGGACGAGGCCGTTCTCCTGGGCCCGTCGTGCGTTGTACTGCTGGCCCTGGAGGAGCACCTTCAGGAGGGCGTCGGCGATGCCCAGCAGGCGTACGGTGCGCACGACGCCGCCTCCGCCGGGGAGCAGACCGAGGGTGACCTCGGGGCAGCCGATCTTGGTGCCGGAGGTGTCGAGGGCGACCCGGTGGTGGCAGGCGAGGGCCAGTTCGAAGCCGCCGCCCAGGGCCGCGCCGTTGATCGCGGCGACGACGGGCTTGCCGAGGGTCTCGATGCGGCGCAGGTTGCGCTTGATGGCGAGGCCGCCGTCGAAGAGGTCCTGGGCGGTCTGCGGGGTGACCCGGATCAGGTCGCGCAGGTCGCCGCCCGCGAAGAAGGTCTTCTTGGCGGAGGTGAAGATGATGCCGCGGACGGAGTCCTGCTCGGCCTCCAGCCGGTCGGTGATCGCGGCGAGGGAGTCGCGGAACGCCTGGTTCATGGTGTTCGCGGACTGGTCTGGGTCGTCCAGGACGAGGGTGACGACACCGGTGTCGTCCTGCTCCCAGCGGATGGTGGTGCTCTCGGTCATGACAGTCGTCTCCGTTGAAGTCACTGAAGTCTCTTGGTTCCGCGGGGAGTTCAGATGCGCTCGACGATGGTGGCGATGCCCATGCCGCCGCCCACGCAGAGGGTGGCCAGGCCGTACCGCTTGTCCTGGCGCTCCAGTTCGTCCACGAGCGAGCCGAGGATCATCGCGCCGGTCGCGCCGAGCGGGTGGCCGAGCGCGATGGCGCCGCCGTTGACGTTGACCTTGTCCAGGCTGAGGCCCATGTCCTTCACGAAGCGCAGCACGACCGCCGCGAACGCCTCGTTGATCTCGACCAGGTCGATGTCGTCGATGGTCAGCCCCGCCTTGGCGAGCGCCTTGCGGGTGGCGGGGGCGGGCCCGGTGAGCATGATGGTGGGCTCGGAGCCGGAGACGGCGGCGGAGACGATCCGCGCGCGGGGGGTCAGGCCGTAGCGCTCGCCGACCTCCTGGGAGCCGATCGCGACCAGCGAGGCGCCGTCCACGATGCCGGAGGAGTTGCCCGCGTGGTGGACGTGGTCGATCTTCTCCACCCAGTGGTACTTCTGCAGCGCGACGGCGTCGAAGCCGCCCAGCTCGCCGATGTCCGCGAACGACGGCTTGAGCTTCGCGAGGGAGTCCGCGGTGGTGCCGGGACGCATGTGCTCGTCGTGGTCCAGGACGACCAGGCCGCTGCGGTCCTTGACCGGGACCACGGAGCGCTCGAAGCGGCCCTCCTTCGCGGCGGTGGCGGCGCGCTCCTGCGACAGGGCCGCGTACTCGTCGACGTCGCGCCGGGAGAAGCCCTCGATGGTGGCGATGAGGTCGGCGCCGATGCCCTGCGGGACGAAGTTGACGGCCAGGTTGGTCATCGGGTCGTTGAACCAGGCGCCGCCGTCCGAGGCCATCGGCACACGCGACATCGACTCCACGCCGCCCGCCAGCACCAGGTCCTCCCAGCCCGAGCGGACCTTCATGGCGGCCAGGTTGACGGCCTCCAGACCCGAGGCACAGAAGCGGTTCTCCTGGACACCCGCGACCGTGTCGGGCAGGCCGGCGGCGATCGCGGCGATCCGGGCGATGTCGGATCCCTGGTCGCCGACCGGGCCGACGACGCCGAGGACGATGTCGTCGATCGCGGCCGGATCCAGACCCGGGAAGCGGCCCTGGATCTCGTGGATCAGGCCGACGACCAGGTCGATGGGCTTCGTGGCGTGCAGGGCGCCGTTCGCCTTGCCGCGGCCGCGCGGGGTGCGGATCGCGTCGTACACGTACGCTTCGGTGCTCACTTCAGTGCCTTTCGGGAGGGTGGGCCGAGCGGAGGTCGGTCGCCGAGGGCGGGGGTCGTCGGCCGGGCGGAGTCAGTCGCCCTCTGTGACGAGGTCGTCGTTCACGAGGTCAGGTATGCCCCAGTCCCGCCCCACCGCCCCGGTGTCGGCGCCGGGCAGGGCCGGGCCGGTGCGGACGGTGGTGGGGGTCGCGGAGAAGCGGGGGGCGGGGGCCGGCTGGGTGATGCCGCCGTGGTCGGTGAAGGTGCCGCGGGCGGCCAGGTGCGGGTGGTGCGGGGCCTCGCGCAGGGAGAGGACGGGGGCCACGCAGGCGTCGGAGCCCTCGAAGACGGCCGTCCACTCGTCCCGGGTGCGGGACTTGAAGCGGGCGGCGACGTGCTCGCGCAGTTCGCCCCAGCGGGTCCAGTCCTTGCGGGCCGGGGCCAGGGCCTCCAGGCCGAGCCGGTGCAGGAACTCCTCGTAGAACCGTGCCTCCAGGGCGCCGACCGCCATGTACCCGCCGTCGGCGGTTTCGTAGGTGCCGTAGTACGGGCAGCCACCGTCCAGGAGGTTGGCGCCGCGCCGGTCCTGCCAGCCGCCGGCGGACAACATGCCGTGGATCATCGCGGACAGGTGCGCGGTGCCGTCCACGATGGCCGCGTCCACGACCTGTCCGGCGCCCGTGTCGCGCGCGTGGTGCAGGGCGGCGAGAACGCCGACGACCAGGTAGAGGGAGCCGCCCGCGTAGTCGCCGAGGAGGTTGGCGGGGACGGCCGGGGGCTCGTCCGGGCGGCCGATCATGCCGAGGGTGCCGGTGAGGGCGATGTACGCCACGTCGTGCCCGGCGCGGTCGGCGAGCGGTCCCTCCTGGCCCCAGCCGGTCATCCGGCCGTAGACCAGCCGGGGGTTGCGGGCGTGGCAGTCGGCGGGGCCGACGCCGAGCCGCTCGGCCACCCCGGGGCGGTAGCCCTCGATGAGGATGTCGGCCCGCTCGGCGAGGTCCAGGACGCGCGCGGGGCCGTCCGGTGCCTTGAGGTCGACGACGACCGAGCGCTTGTTGCGGTTCGTCACGTCGTGCGCGGGATCGATGCCGAGGCCGGGGCCGCCCGGACGGTCCACCCGGACGACGTCGGCGCCCAGGTCGGCCAGGAGCATGGCGGCGAACGGGCCCGGCCCGATGCCGGCCAGCTCCACCACGCGTACGCCGCTGAGCGGGCCGTGCCCCGACGTCCTCGGCGTCCCTGCCGTCGTCATGCGGTCCTGCCCCCAAGCCCATGTGACACAACTGATGTAACACCAGTGATGCTAAGAACACGTTCCACCGGACACAAGACCTGAACGAGCAAGCGCTTAGCCAAGTGCCCGGCAGACCGCCGAGGTCGCGTCGGCGGTCCGCACTGTTCACGCTAGCCTCAGCCACCGACAGCGGCGCGTGCTGCACGACCAAGGGGTGTCATGAGCAGGCTGAAAAGGACGGATCGTCCCTACGACATCGTGCTCTTCGGAGCCACCGGCTTCGTCGGCACACTGACGGCGGAGTACCTGGCGGCACGTGCCCCCGAGGGGCTGCGCTGGGCGATCGCGGGCCGTGACGAACGCAGGCTGGAGCGACTGCGCGAGCGGCTGCCCGGCGGCTCCGGCATCGGAGCGCTGCGGGCCGACGTGCGGGAGCCGGCCACCGTGCGCGCGCTCGCTCACCACGCGCGCGTGGTGGCCACGACGGTGGGACCGTACGTCACCTACGGCGAAGAGCTGGTCGCCGCCTGCGCGGACGCCGGAGCCGACTACCTCGATCTCACCGGTGAGCCGGAGTTCGTCGACCTGATGTACGTACGCCACGACGCACGCGCGCGTGAGACGGGCGCCCGGCTGGTGCACGCCTGCGGCTTCGACTCCGTACCGCACGACTTGGGCGTGTACTTCACGGTCCGGCAGCTGCCCGAGGGGGTCCCGCTGACCGTGGACGGGTTCGTGACCGCCGACGCGACCTTCTCCGGCGGCACGCTGGCGTCGGCGCTGAACCAGATCGCACGCGGCCGGCAGATGGCAGCCGCGGCCCGCGACCGCGGCCGGCACGAACCGCGGCTGCTGGGGCGCCACGTGGCCGCACCGGCGGGCCCGCCGCGGTACGCGCCGGAGGTCGGCGCCTGGGCACTGCCCCTGCCCACCATCGACCCGCAGATCGTGCGCCGCTCGGCGCGAGCCCTTCAGCGCTACGGCCCCGAATTCCGCTACCGGCACTACGCGGCGGTCAGGCATCTTCCGGTCGCCGCAGGCGGTGTCGCCGCGCTCGGCGCTCTCGCTGCCGCCGCCCAGCTGCCGCCCGCCCGGCGCTGGCTGTCGGACCGGCTCAAGCCCGGGGACGGGCCGGGACCGGAGAAGCGGGCGAAGAGCTGGTTCAAGGTGCGCTTCGTCGGCGAGGGCGGCGGACGGCGCGTGTTCACCGAGGTCGCGGGCGGCGACCCGGGCTACGGCGAGACGGCGAAGATGTTCGCCGAGGCGGCCCTCGCCCTGGCCTTCGACGACCTGCCGCCGACCACCGGGCAGGTCACCACGGCCACCGCGATGGGCGACGCGCTGACCGAACGGCTGCGCGCGGCGGGCATCACCTTCCGGGTGGCGGCCGGACGGTAGACCTCGCAAAGAAACGCCGCCGACCCGCCTTCCTCTTCGTGTGCCCCTCGGCCGTTTGAGGCTTTTCGCGCCCACAGTGCCGTACCACCCGCTCCCACGCGTCCAGAAGTTTCACTGGGTTTTTCAATGAGACGCTGGAAGCACAGGCAGAAGGAGGCGGAACAGAAGTGAAGTTCGTGCTGGAAGTGACCGTGGACGAGGGCGCCTCGGCGGCGGACCGAGCCGGCGAGCTGGGGCGGATCCTGCGCTACTGGGGTGGCAATCTCCACCACTACGCCCTCGAACCGGGCGACGGCTCGGCCGTCTACGACTCGTCGTATCAGGAGGTCGGCGCCTGGCGCATCGCGGCCTCCTGAAGCGCCCGCCGGCACAGCGCGTCCGCCCGGCGCGTGGTCTCGGGCAGCCGGTACAGGGGCGTCAGCGCCAGGGTGTGCGCGAGGGCGTTGTCGAGGCTCACCCGGTGACCGACGGAGACGAACACCGGTTTGACGCCGTCCCGGGTGCGCAGCGCGCTGCCGACCTGCTCGGTCCCCGCGACGAGCGCAGCGGCGCTGCCCCGCCGGGGACCCGGGTCGTCGTAGGTGAAGGTGAACGGGTTCTTGGCGACGCCGATGGTCGGCAGGCCGGTGAGTACGCCGAGGTGACTGGCGAGGCCGAAGCGGCGCGGGTGGGCGAGGCCGTAGCCGTCGCAGACCACCACTCCGGGCGGGCAGGGCAGGGCGTCCAGCGCGGCCCGCACGGTCGGGATCTCGCGAAAGGCGAGCAGTCCCGGAACGTAGGGGAACGAGATCCGGCCGACGGCGGTCGTCTGCGCGACCACTTCCAGGGTGGCCGCGTCCAGGACGACGGCCGCCGCGGCGACCAGGTCGCGGTCGTCGTCGTAGGCGACGTCGACCCCCGTCACACGGCCCGTGCCAGGCGGCGGCCCCGGTTCGTCGAGCACCACCTGCCCCCGCAGCCGGTCCTGTTCGGCGCGGGCCTCGTCCTCGGTCGCGGGCCAGCCGGCGGGTACTCCAACGGTCGTCATGGTGTCACCGACTGTACGGCCCGCACCGGGCCCGGCGGGCGCCGGGGGTAGGCTCGTGATCATGTTCGTACTGGAACTGACCTACACCGCCCCGCTCGACGCCGTGGACGCCGTCCTGCCCGCCCATGTGACCTGGCTGGACGAGCAGTACGAGAAGGGCTTCTTCCTTGCCTCCGGGCGCAAGAACCCCCGCGACGGCGGGGTGATCCTGGCCGTCGCGGAGGACCGCGCCCGGATCGAGGAGATCGCCGCGGGCGATCCGTTCGTGGCCGCGGGCGTGTGCGAGTACCGCATCACGGAGTTCGTCGCCACGAAGACCGCCCCCGAGCTGGCACGCCACCGGCAGACGCTGGGCTGAGCCGGACGCCGGCTCTTCTCGGCGGCCGGCTCCTGTCTGCGCTCAGTTCTTCTCGGCTTCAGGTCTGCTCGGCCTTCAGCTGCTCTCGGTGCTCAGCTCCACTGGGCGCTCAGCTCTTCTTGGCGCCCTGCTCCTCTCGGCGCTCAGCTCTTCTTCGCGTTCAGCTCTTCTTCGCGTTCAGCGCGCGTTGCAGCTGTGCCTTGTTCATGTCCGAACGGCCTTCGATGCCGCGCTGCCTGGCCTCGTTGTACAGCTGGTCGTAGGTCGGACCCTGGGATCCCTTGCCGGACCGCCGGCCGCCGCGCCTGCCGGACGACATGTCCTCGGTCGAGCTGCGGCTCGCGGTCCGGGACTCGCCGGAGCGGGCGCGTTCCTTGTTGACCGTCCGCGCGGCGATCTCCTCGGCGCGCTTCGCGCTCTCGCCCCGCTCCAGCGCACTCTCCTTGATGTGCTCGTACTGACGTTCCCGCTTGGGACTGGAACCGCGAGGCATGACCACTCCTCTCCTCGTTCCGCTGGGGCACGGGCCCGAGTACCCGCGATCCGGCCCCTTACGTCAGCGCTCCAGCCGGGCCACCCGGCCCTTCTCCCCGGCCGCCCAGCAGCTCAGGTCGGGGGTGCAGTCCACCGTGTCGTAGGAACCGGTGTCGATGGTGCGCCAGGTGCGGCCGGCGTCGGTGGTCAGGTCGGTGCCGGTGGGGCCGACGGCGAGTGCGGCGCCACGGGTGTACGGGAGCCAGGCGGCGCCGGAGCGGTAGGCGGGCGGTGGGGTGGCGGCCGGGCGCCAGGTGCGGCCCCCGTCGGCGGTGACCGCGGCGGCCTGCGGCGAGGACTGGTCGGGGCGGTAGTCGCCGCCGACCGCGAGGCCATGGGTGCGGTCGCGGAAGGCGAGCGCGAAGACGCCCCTGGCCGCATCGCCCGCCGGGACGGGCGTGTCGGACGCCGTCCAGGTCAGTCCGCGGTCGGCGGAGTGCAGCACGCGCGCGTGGGCGCCGCCGCCGGTGGCCAGCCAGACGTCCTTCGGCCCGGAGGTGACCAGGCACTGACCGCTGGCGGCGAAGCCCGCCTCGCCGTCCAGCGCGGCCGGCATGCCGTCGGCCGGCAGCACCCGCCAGGTGCGGCCGCCGTCGCGGGTGGACAGGATGCGGAACCTGCCGTCCACGGGGTCGCTCATGGCCAGGCCGTGACGGCGGTCGAAGAAGGTGAGGCAGTCGTAGAAGGCCTTCGGATCGGTATTGCGGAAGGACTCGGTCCAGGTCGCACCGCCGTCGTCGGTGCGGTAGACGCGCGACGCCTCGCCCTCGCCGATGGCCAGCACCACCGCGCGCCGCGCGTCGAACGCCTCGACGTCCCGGAACTCCAGGCCGGCCGCACCGGGCGGGGAGACGTTCCGCCAGCTCGCCCCGCCGTCGGTGGTGCGCAGCACGGTGCCCGCCGTGCCGGCCAGCCAGGCGGTGTCCCGGTCGACGGCGGCCAGGCCGCGGAAACGCACCTGCGGGGTACCGGTGTTCTTCTCGGCCCAGTGCACGGCTCCTCGGCCGAGCAGTCCTGCCTCTCCTCGGCCGAGCGGCCGTGCCCCTCCTTGTCCGAGCGGCTCTGCCTCGGCGGCCGGGACCGTCAGCGCGGCCAGCGCCGCCCCGCACGCCACCCCCGCCGCCACCAGCCGGCCCCGTCCCCTGCGTCGCGTGCTCCCCAAACGCTTCATGGCGGGCGAAGCTAGCCCACCGGCCCGCCGCCGTCCAGGGGATCTCTTTGGCCGAAAGTCACGCATGGGCACGGTGACCGAGGTCACTCGTTGCCGGTGTGCACGCATCGGCCGATTCCGTCGTCTCTTCCATTGCCAGGCCTGACACGCCCGGAAGTACGTCCCGCCGTCATGAGGGAGCAAGGCCTTGTCCACCGTCATCGAGCAGCCCGTAGAGGCCCGCCTCGTCGCCGCCGCGCCGCGCATGCCTAGCATTCCCGCCACGCTGCGCTACGACCGCAACGACCCGTTCGCCGTCCGGATGACGTTCCCGGCCCCGGCCACCCTGGAGGGCGTCGAGGTCTGCTGGACCTTCTCCCGCGAACTCCTCGCGGCCGGGCTGCACGGTGCGGAGGGGGTCGGCGACGTCCGGGTGCGGCCGTACGGCTACGACCGCACGGTACTGGAGTTCCACGCGCCCGAGGGCACCGCCATCGTGCACGTGCGTTCCGGCGAGATCCGCCGGTTCCTGGAGGCGACCGGCGACCTGGTGCCCGTCGGCCGCGAGCACCTCCAGCTGGACCTCGACCACGGTCTGGCCGAGCTGATGCGGGACGCCTGCTGACGTACTACCCGCGGGTGAGCAGCGCGTTCAGCTCCCCGTAGTCGAACCCGTCGGCGAGCGCCCCGTACGTCCCCTCCCGCAGCAGCTCCCGCGCGGCGCGGCGGACCAGGGCGTGAGTCGCCTGGGCGAGGCCCGCGCCCGCGCTGATCCGGGCGACACCGAGGGCGGCCAGTTCGGCGACCGACGGCGCCCCGGGGCCGACCATCACGTTGAGCGGCCCGTCGACGCCCGCGACGAGCGCCTTGACCGTCTGCGGGTCGACGGCCCCGGGCACGAAGATCCCGTCGGCGCCCGCGGCCCGGAAGGCGGCGGCCCGCTCCAGGGTGAGGTCCACTCCCCCGGCGCCGCGCAGGAAGGTGTCGATCCGGGCGTTGACGAACAGCGGCACGCCCGCTCTGTCGGCGGCCGCACGGGCCGCGGCGATCCGCTCGGCCTGCTCGGCGACCGGCCGCAGCGGCTCACCGCCCGCCTCGTGGCGGGCATCCTCGATGTTGACGCCGACCGCACCCGCGGCGAGCACCGCGTCGACCGTTTCGGCGACCCCGGCTGCATCGTCGGCGTAGCCGCTCTCGATGTCGGCGGTGACGGGGACCCCCACGGCGGCCACGATGCGGGCGACGGCAGCCAGCGCGCGGTCACGGCCCAGCCGGTCGCCGTCGGCCGCGCCGAGCGCCCAGGCGAGCCCGGCGCTGGTGGTGGCGACGGCGGCAGCCCCCGCCTCGGCGACGACGGCGGCACTCACCGGGTCCCAGGCGTTCGGGAGGACGAGCGGGCGGCCGGGCACGTGCAGTGCGCGCAGGGCGAGGGCGTGCTCGCGGAGCGAGAGCGGGTGTCGAGGCGTCATGCGGGCAAGTCAAACAGCGTCGGCGCGGCGGGGGCTGGCAGAAAAACGACAGGGACGGGGGCGGACGGGGGCGACGCCGTTCCAGCCGATGCGCGGCACCACTCCAACCAACGCACGGCACCACTCCAACCAACGCATGGCACCACTCCGGCCGACGCACGGCACCACTCCGGCCGACGGACACACGTGGATCCGGCCGGCACACACGTGGATCCAGCCGATGGACACGTGGATCCAGCCTCCGCGCACAGGCGGTTCAAGCCGCCGCGCACGGCCAGATCAGGCCGACGGACACCTGCGGTCCAAGCTGCCGCGCAGATGCAGATCGAGCCGACGGACACGCCGGATCAAGCCGACGGACGCACACGGATTTAATCGCGTTGACAGCTCTCCCGGCCCGTTCGTACGGTGTACGAGGTCCTGTTGCCGTCGATTGGAGAAGGACGTTGCTCGTCTGAGGTCCTGAGACACCGCGTTCACACCGGTGAGGTGTGCGTGGCGTTCCGACCTCGGCGTCCGAGCAGCCCTTCGGCACAGGCCTTTTTCGTGCCCCAGGCCCTTCGGTTTCCGCCTCGCGGTGTCTCTGCATGCGCTCACCCAGACCGCACCCAGCCACTGCGAGGCCTTTATGTCTACTTCCCTGACCTGCACGTCCCTGTCCTTCTCCTGGCCCGACGGCACCTCCGTCCTCGACGGCCTCGACACCGCGTTCGGCCCCGGCCGGACCGGGCTCGTCGGCGTCAACGGATCGGGGAAATCAACGCTTCTCAAGCTGCTCGCCGGCGAACTCTCGCCGGCCGACGGCACCGTCAAGGTGACCGGCGAGGTCGGTTACCTCCCGCAGAACGTCACGCTCGACACCGCGCTCCGCGTCGACGAGGCCCTCGGCATCGCCGCCCGGCGGGCAGCCCTGCACGCCATCGAGGCGGGCGACGTCGCCGAGGAGCACTTCGAGACGGTCGGCGACGACTGGGACGTCGAGGAGCGTGCCCTCGTCACCCTCGGCGAACTCGGCCTCGGCCACATCGGCCTGGACCGCACCGTCGGCGAGGTGTCCGGCGGCGAGTCGGTCCTGCTGCGCCTGGCCGCACTGCTGCTGCGCCGCCCGGACGTCCTGCTCCTGGACGAGCCCACCAACAACCTGGACCTGTACGCGCGCCGACGGCTGTACGCGGCCGTCGCCTCCTGGCCGGGTGTGCTGGTGGTCGTCAGCCACGACCGTGAACTCCTCGACCTGGTGGACCAGATCGCGGAACTGCGCTCCGGCGAGATCACCTGGTACGGCGGCAACTTCTCCGCCTACGAGGAGGCTCTGGCCGTGGAACAGGAGGCGGCCGAGCGGACGGTGCGGGTGGCCGAGGCGGACATGCGCAAGCAGAAGCGCGAACTCGCCGACGCCCAGGTCAAGCTGGCCCGGCGCAAGCGCTACGGCCAGAAGATGTGGGACAGCAAACGCGAACCGAAGATCGTCATGGGCGCACGCAAACGCGCCGCCCAGGAGTCCGCGGGCAAGCACCGCATCATGCACGAGGAGAAACTCGCCGAGGCCAGGGAGCGTCTCGACGAGGCGGTGGAGGCGGTACGCGACGACGACGAGATCCGCGTCGATCTGCCGTACACCGCCGTCCCACCCGGCCGGCAGGTGCTCACCCTGGAGAACCTGGAGATGGCCTACGGGGCGCGCGTCGAGGGGATCCTCGACCTGCGCGGCCCGGAGCGGATCGCCCTCGTCGGCCGCAACGGCGCCGGAAAGACGACTCTGCTGCGGACCGTCGCCGGGGAACTGGCGCCGGTGGCCGGCGAGGCGCGGGCGCACGTCCCGCTGCGGTTCCTGCCGCAGCGCCTGGACGTGCTGGACGACGAGTTGACGGTCGCCGGGAACGTGGCGCGGTTCGCTCCCGACGCCACCAACAACCGGATCCGGGCGCGCCTGGCCCGCTTCCTGTTCCGGGGCGCGCGGGCCGACCAGCGGGCCGGGACGCTGTCCGGCGGCGAGCGGTTCCGTGCGGCCCTCGCCGCGCTGATGCTCGCCGAGCCCGCACCCCAGCTGCTCCTGCTGGACGAGCCGACCAACAACCTCGACATGGCCAGCGTCCGGCAGCTGACCTCGGCCCTGGAGTCGTACGAGGGCACGCTGCTCGTGGCCAGCCACGACCTGCCGTTCCTGGAGTCGATCGGGATCACGCGGTGGCTGCTGATGGAGGGGGGAGAACTGAGGGAGATCACGCCGGAGGATGTCGGGCATCCCGCCCGGCATTGACGGTCCGCCCGATCCCGGACGTCGTCCGCCGCACCGACCAGGTCGCCGTCCCCGTCGCCCGCCGCACACACCGCACCACGGCCTCGTCGCCCGCCGCACACACCCCACCACGGCCGGCGCGGCGAGCGGGCGGGGCGGCGGCGAGCGGGCGGGGCGGCGGCTGCGAGGTGATCTTCGAGGAGACCCCGCGGCAGCCGTTCACCGGCCGCTGTTCCGTCGCCGCGGAGCGTCTCAGGAGGGCCACAGCCCGGCACCCGGGGTTTTCTGCGGGCCGGGCCGCCCTGCATGATGGCGGACCGGTGCCCTGTCATGGCGCCGGAACCGCACCGCCGATAGGAAAGGCCCCCCGTGCCCAGCAAGAAGGCGCTCGTCCGCCGCCCCAGCCCCCGTCTCGCCGAAGGTCTGGTGACGCACATCGAGCGGGAGAAGGTCGACGTGGAGCTGGCCGTCGCGCAGTGGGAGGCGTACGTCGAGGCGCTCGACACGCACGGCTGGGAGACGATCGAGGTCGACCCGGAGGACGACTGCCCGGACTCGGTGTTCGTCGAGGACACCGTCGTCATGTACAGGAACGTGGCGCTGATCACCCGGCCCGGCGCGGAGTCCCGGCGGGAGGAGACCGCCGGTGTCGAGGAGGCGGTGGCCCGGCTCGGCTGCTCGGTGAACTGGATATGGGAGCCGGGCACCCTGGACGGCGGTGACGTCCTGAAGGTCGGCGACACCATCTACGTGGGCCGGGGCGGGCGCACCAACGCGGCCGGCGTGCAGCAGCTGCGCGCCGCCTTCGAGCCGCTCGGCGCGCGCGTGGTGCCCGTCCCCGTGAGCAAGGTGCTGCACCTGAAGTCGGCGGTGACCGCCCTGCCGGACGGGACGGTCGTCGGGCACATCCCGAAGGTGGACCGGCCGTCGCTGTTCCCGGGCTTCCTGTCCGTGCCCGAGGAGTCCGGCGCGCACGTGGTGCTGCTCGGTGGCCACAAGGTGCTCATGGCGGCGAGCGCCCCGAAGACGGCGGAGCTGCTGACCGATCTCGGCCATGAGGTGGTCACCGTGGACATCAGCGAGTTCGAGAAGCTCGAAGGCTGTGTGACCTGTCTCTCGGTGCGGCTGCGGGAGCTGTACGCCTGACAGGTGATCCAGTCGCTCCGGCGGCCCCGGGACCTGCGGGTCCCGGGGCCGTCGGGCATGCCCTCGAAATGCCGTGCGAGGGTGCTGATCAGCGATCTTTACAGCGAACTTAACCTACGGCTTCGTAACCTACGGCTTCGTAGCCTACGATCTCGTAGGTTTCCGGCACCGCTCGCCGGAACCTTGCGTGTCTCTCCCCCTTTGTTCGGCGTTCCCCCTGGAGTTCCCGTGACGATCACCTCCCCTCATCTCGGCAGCCCGTCCGTGTGGACCGATGCGCGGCTGCTGCACGCGCTGGAGGAAGTGGTCGAGCAGGAACTGAACCGGCATCTGCAGGTCGCCAAGGACTGGATGCCGCACGAGTACGTGCCCTGGAGCGACGCCCGCAACTTCCCCGGCCTGTTCGAGGACGGCGAGGCCTGGGGCAAGGAACAGTCCAAGGTGACGGAGGTCGGCCGGATCGCCCTCGTCGTCAACCTCCTGACGGAGGACAACCTCCCCAGCTACCACCACGAGATCGCCTCGCTCTTCGGCCGCGACGGCGCCTGGGGCACCTGGGTGCACCGCTGGACGGCCGAGGAAGGCCGGCACGGCATCGTGATGCGCGACTACCTGCTCGCCTCGCGCGCGGTGGACCCGGACAAGCTGGAGCAGTTCCGGATGGCGCACATGAGCGAGGGCTTCGAGTCCGACAACCGGCACTCGATGCTGCACTCGGTCGCCTACGTCGCCTTCCAGGAGCTGGCGACCCGGATCTCGCACCGCAACACCGGCCACCAGTCCGGCGACCCGGTCTGCGACCGCATGCTGGCCCGCATCGCGACCGACGAGAACCTGCACATGATCTTCTACCGCAACCTCCTGAAGGCCGCCTTCGAACTCGCACCCGACCTGACCATGCAGGCGGTCCGGGACGTCGTGGTCAACTTCCGCATGCCCGGGCACGGCATTCCCGGCTTCGAGCGCGCCGCGGCCCAGATCGCGATCGGTGAGGTCTACAACCTCCGCATCCACCACGACGACGTCATCCAGCCCGTGCTGCGCTTCCTGAAGATCATGGAGATCGACGGCCTCGGCCCGGAGGGCCGCCAGGCGCAGGAGGAACTCGGCCTCTTCATGGGCGGCCTGGACGCCGAGGCCCTGAAGTTCGACGAGAAGCTGGCCGCCCGCAAGGCGCGAATGGCGGCCCGGGCCGGAGCCTGAGCCGATGCCTGGACGGTGCCCGAGCCGAAGCCTGGACGGAGCCTGAGCCGAAGCCCTGCGGGAGCCTGAGCCCGAGCACTGCCGGAACGGTTGGCGCAAAGCCGTGCCGGAGCGGTGAACGCAAGCCCGGACGGAGCCTGACCCGGAGCCCTGCCGGACGGTGAGCCCGGCCGGCGGGCCGATGGCCCGGCTCACCCCGCCCACGGAGGTGACCGACCCGATGCGATTCCGCACGCGCGCGTGCGGAATCAGCGGTGCGGGCTGTCGGTGGCCTGCGGCATCATGCCCGCATGCGTGATCACACAAGGGCCGAGCAGGCGGCAGGCTTTCTGCTGCGCCTGGTCGACGACGAGACCGCCGGGCGGATCCGGGAGCGGACGGGGCTTCCCGGACCCGAGGATCCGCAGGTGGTCCGGCGGCGGCTGGAGCGCGCATGGGCGTGGGGGAACCTGCTGCCCGCCTCCGTGGTGCTGTGGATCCTGCAGGAGGACGACCCGGACCTCAACGCGATGGTGTGGCAGTTCATCACCACCGACGCCGGCCTGCGGCGGGCCGTCGCCCGGGGTGTGCCCTTCGGCTCCGGACGCACCGCGCCCGTCCCGGTCCACGCCACCCTGCGCGGCGAGGAGCCCGCGATACCGTCGAGTTACGTCCGGCTCGGGCTGACCGGCGCCCTGCGCGCCGCCCGGTCCATGGGCGCGGCACGCGCGGCGGCATCGATGGTCCTCGCCTCGGACGACTGGACGGCCGTGGCCGCGGCCGACGCAGAGGGCCCGCTGCCCGGCTACGCCCGCTGGGCCCTGGCCGTACGCCCCGACTGCCCGCCGGCCCTGCGCGCGCAGTTCGGTTCGCATCCCAAGTTCGCGCACCGCGTGCGCGGGGCCGGAGTGCTCGACGGCCCGGCCGACTATGCGAGGGCGCACGGCTCCGCCGCCCACGTGCTCCAGGTGCTGTCCATGGGCTGGTTGCTGTTCCCGGCACGGGCCCGGGAGGCCGAGGACGCCCTGCGGCCGCTCGTGCACGAACACCTGGGGGACCGTGTGGAGGCCTGGGCGGTTCTGGCCCAGCTCATGGACACCTTCCACGGCACCGCACCTGAGCTGATCACCACCGCAGGCGCCATCGCCTGAGCAGGTCGAGGGGGGCGGGGCGGCTGGATTCGAACCAGCGTGTCCCAGTTTTGGAGACCGGTGCGTCTGCCTCTGCGCTACGGCCCCGCCCTTGCCCCCGAGCGTAATGCCTTGGCCCGCTGTCAGTGCGGGCTGGTACCAAGGAGGCACGGGGGAATCAGCGCACGAGGGACGGCAGTACGGGGGACGGCACATGGCGTACGGAGAGCGGGGGCGGTCGCGTGCCCCGGTGGTGGACCTCGCCGACCGCAGGGCGATCGAGCAGTACCGCCCGGCCGACCCGGCCGTGGTCGAGGAGGCTCGGCGGCTCAAGGAGGCCGCGCTGCTGGACTTCGGCCTCACCCAGTCGGCGGTGGCCTCCTGGCTGTACAGCAAGTGCCGGCACCAGATCCCGACGACCGCCGTGGACACGGCCGCCGTGGTCGCCTCCGGCGACGGCTCCTGCCTGCTGCTGTACAACCCCGGCTTCTTCGTCCGGCTGGGCCTGGACGGTGTGAAGTTCGTGCTGTTCCACGAGGCACGGCACCTGGTGCACCGCCATCTGTTCGCCGACGACGAGCTGCGCGCCGACCCGGTGTTCGCGCTGGCCGCCGAGGTCGCGATCAACCACGTGGCGCTGGTCCGCCTCGACCGGGAGGAGCTCCCGCTCCTGGACGGCCGGCCCACCGGCATCGACCCCCGCGCGGTGTACGACAGCTACGTGGAGGACCTGACGGCGCACTCCCTGGAACCGGTGCCGTACGAGCGGTTCGTCGAGACGGACCTGCAGGTCTACGGCGAGCTGAAGCGGATGTGCCGGCCCCCGGTCCCGGAGCCGCTCTGCGCGCATCTGGTGGACGGTCTCGTCCCCGCCGACCAGGAGACCGTCGACGCGATCACCTCCTCCGCGCTGCTCAACTCCCTGCTGGCGGCCCGCCGCGGCCACACGGGCGCGGAGCGCGAGCTGCTGGACCTGATGGGCCGTACCGAGGACGGATCGCCGCGGGCCGCCCGGATCTGGGGAAAGCTGGGTGCCGGCATGCTGCGCGGAAAGACCACGCGCACGCTGACCGTCGACTGGTGGCAGCGCTGGCTCGTGGACGTACTGGGCTCGAAACTCCGCGAGGGCGAGCGGCTCGTGTACCCCAAGAAGCGGGGCGCGCTGCTGGCGGCTCTCGGCCAGGACCCGATGCTGGCCCGGCGCGGCCCGGTGCGGGAGAAGGTACTGGTGATCGCCTACGACACCTCGGGCTCGATGCCGCAGCACGTGGTCCAGTGGCTCACCGAACTCGTCGGCCGCATCGACGGGGTGGAGGCGCACTGGCTGTCCTTCGACGCGGTGGTGATGCCGTTCCGGCCGGGCGAGCGCGTGTACGGCGGGGGTGGCACGAGCTTCCAGGCGGTCGCGGACCACGTCGAGGGCCGCACCGAGGTGAACGGCCGCCGGCTGGACGCCGTCCCCGACGCCGTCGTGGTCCTCACCGACGGGTACGCCCCGCCGATCACGCCCGCCGAGCCGGAGAAGTGGATCTGGCTGATCACCGAGGGCGGCGACGAATGGCCCGAGCGGCACCGACCCGCGATGGACTGCCATCGCGTCACCACAGGATCGCGGTAGACGGAAGATGACCACACACACCGAGACGACCACGACCTCCCGGCTGGAGTCGTTCATCGACGCGATGATCGACATGGGGCAGACCGGTCAGGTCTTCGGCGAGCACGGCATCGGCAAGACGGCGACGTTCTTCGCGCATCTGGCCCGCGCCCACCCGGACACCTCCCTGGTGTACGTCCCGGCGGCGAACCTGACGCCGGACGACCTGCTCGTGAACGCGCCCGTGCGCGATCCGCACACCGGTGAACTGGTGCTGCGCCAGCTGGTGATGAACCAGCTCACGCCGGGCCGGCCGTTCGTGCTGCTCATCGACGACTCACTGCAGGCGGGCGACACGATCCAGTCGCAGCTGATGCAGATCGCCTGCAACTGGACCCTGGGCGAGCACGATCTGCGTTCCCTCGGCTGCGTGGGCGTGTTCCTCACGGACAACGAGTCGCTGTCCGAGACGTCGGCCCGCCGCGGCGACCTTGCGCTGCTCGACCGGATGGTGACCCTGCGGATCACGGCGAACGACACCTCCTGGCGACGGCACCTGGCCGCCAAGTACCGCCCGTGGGACCTGGGAGCGGTGTTCACTCTGTGGGCGTCGCTCTCCCCCGTCCTGCGCGCACTGCTGTCCCCGCGCACCCTGGACCACATCCTGGCGAACGCCCGGGAGGGCTTCCCGCTGCGCTGGGGCCTGCCCCTGCTCGACGGCGAACGGCTGCGGCTGGCCGAGCCGGGCCCGGACGGCAGGCCCGGGCAGAACCGTACGGCCGAGATCCTCGACCGGATCGCCGAGGCCGTCGGCGTCGCCAACCCGGCGACGATCGCGGATCCGGTCCGGCAGGTCGTCCGGGCCGCGCTGCGCAACCGCTGGACCGTCCTGCTCCAGGGCCCGCCGGGGTGCGGCAAGACGGAGGCCGTGCGGGAGACCCTGCGCGAAGGTCTGGGCCGCGAGCCGCTGTACTTCTCGCTGCCCGTGACCAACGTCGAGGACCTGTGCGCGCCGGTCCCGTCCCCCGACGGCACGCTCGACAATCTGCTGGCGGTGAAGTTCACCGGCCCGGAGCCGAAGGCGATCGTCTGGGACGAGTACAACCGGCCCAAGGACAGGGCCGCGTTCGCCAAGCTGATGGAGATCACCCAGGAGTGGTCACTGGCGGGGCGGCGGATCGAGAACCTGCGCGCCCAGATAGCCGTACAGAACCCGCCGTACCACCTGGGCCGCAAGCTGCTGGTGTCCCGGAACAACATCGCCCAGGCGACCCGCTTCACCGCCTCGCTCACCGTGGAGCCCGAGGACGTCCCGGCCAACGAGTGGCTGCTCGCCCGCTACGGCTCCGACGCGGAGACGGTGCTGGAGTGGTGGAAGCACGACATCGACGACGAAGGCCGCGCCTGGATCACCAAGCGCACCCTGGAACGGCTCATCAAGCTGCACCGGCGTGGACTGCCGCTGGAGATGGGCACGGTCTACCTCGGCGACGGCGAGTACGCGCCCGTGCCGCTCACCGCCCTGATCGACCGCCTCAACGGCCGCCCGGTCACGGGACTGCGCGAGCTCGCCCGCGACGTGGCCGCCTGGGAGGCACGCCTGCGCCGGGCTACGGAGCACTCGGCCGAGGGCGGTGACGACAGCGACACCGTCCACCAGGTCCTCGCCAACGCGGAGCTTTCCCAGCTGAAGAAGCACCGGGGGGCGGTCGCCCGTCTGGTACGTCTGCTTCCGGCCAAGCTGCGGGCGACCTATCTGGTGGGCGCGTCGGAGAAACAGCAGCGGTTCTGGACGGAGGTGTTCACGACGATGTGAGGGGACCGAGAGCCGGCGCGGCCGGTGCTGCGGCGGCCGTACGGACCACCGCGGCGGGCGGACCGCGCGCGTTCCGGGACGGCCACACCGTCGCGCCGCAACGGCACGGAGCGACGACCGGACACCGGCGCATCACAACACCAGGGACGACGGCCGACCACCAGCGCATCACAACAACCAGGAACGACGGCCGAGTACCGGCGCATCACAACAACCCTGAGCGAGCGACGCCCGTCGGCCGCACCCTCCTCACCCCTCGTCCGGCGGCGCCGTGCGGTGCACGCTGCGGACCGCCGCCATGTCCGGCGGGACCGGGAGAGCGGGGATGTGGGTGCTGAGAGCGGCCAGGCGGTGCTTGATGCTGGCGGCGATACCGGTGCCCAGGCGGTAGCGGGTGGCGGTGCGGGCGTGGGCCGCGTGGTCGAGGAGGCGGTGGGCCTCACGGCTGCGCATGCCGGTGTGGGCGAGGACGAGATGGCCCAGTCGGTGCTCGGCCCGGGTAAGAGCCCGGCCGATGGCGTCGGCGGCGGCGAGGTCGATGTGGTTGTCCTCGGCCGCGAGGACCGCGGCGGCCCGGACCCGGCCGAGGTCGAGCAGGGTGACCCCGGCCGCCGCGGCTGCCGTGACCAACCGGACGACGGCTCGCGGGCCGATGCCGTTGCTGGCCACGGACAGCCGGGCGAGCCGGCCGTGCGGCGCGCGTTCCAGTGCCTCGGCGAGCCGGAGGGCACCGCCGTCGCCCAGCCGGGCGGCGGAGACGTACAGTTCGTCGACCGCGCCCGCGGCGAGTACGGCGGCCAGGGCCCGAGCGCCCGCCTCGCCCAGCGGATTGCCGCCCACGAAGAGCCGCTCGATCCGCCGCCCACCCTGCTCGGCCGTGAGCAGCGCGTCGGCGAGGACGGCGGTGCCCGCCGGGTCCAGGCCGGTCTGGACGAGGTCGAGGGTGCGCAACGACCGGGCGGACTCCAGGAGTTCCGCCGCCGCGTGCCCGGCGGCGCCGCCCAGCGGGTTGCGTTTGAGCCAGACACCGGTGACGACCTGCGGGGAGGCCCGCAACTGGTCGGCGATCCGGCAGGCACCGGCTGCGGTGATGCCGTTGCAGCCGAGGTAGAGCGTCTCGACGTCCGCGCCCGCCCCCGCCACGGCCTCGGCTCCGGCGTCGCCGAGCGCGTCCGTGCCGAGCAGCAGATGCCGCACCGGCGAGGGCCCCGCGGCCAGGGCTCCGGCGATCAGTGCCGCTCCCTCGGCGCCGACGCCCTGCTTGCACAGGTCCAGCCGTCCGTCCGGCAGGGCGGTACCGGCCGTGAAGTCCAGCCGTTCCCCCGCCGGATGCCCGGAGCGCAGCCAGTCCAGCAGCGGGGCGAGGTCGGCCAGGGGGCGCGGTTCGACCTCGGGCACCCCGGCGAACGGGGGCGTCCGCCCGCTCGTCTCCTCACTCACCACGCCGCCTCCTGGTAGTCCTTCAGGAACACGCCCGACACCGGGTCACCGGCCTCGCCGCGCACGATGGGGTCGTAGACCCGGGCCGCGCCGTCCACCACGTCGAGCGGGGTCCGGAAGCCCGCGTCCGCCATCCGGGCCTTCTTCGGCGCCGGGTTCTCGTCGGTGATCCATCCCGTGTCGACGGCGCACATGTGAACGCCCTGTTCGGCGAGTTCGGCGGCGCTGGTGCGGGTGAGCATGTTCAGCGCGGCCTTGGCCATGTTGGTGTGGGGGTGTCCGGCCATCTTGTTGCGGACGGCGAAACGGCCCTCCACGGCGCTCACGTTGACGACGTAGCGACGCGGGTGCGGCGAGGCGAGCAGGAGCGGCAGCAGCCGGTCGCACAGCAGGGCGGGGGCGAGCGCGTTGACGAGCTGGGTCTCCAGAACCTCGGCCGGATCGAGCGCGCCGAGCCGTGCCGACCAGGAGTTCTCGGGGGCCGGGTCCGGCAGCAGCCCGGCCTCGTCGGCCTCCCGCAGCGCGACCGGGAGAGCTGCTGCCGAGCCCGGCAGAAGCCCGATCGGGGTGAATCCGGGGGCCTGGCGTACGCCCGGGGGCAGCGTGCCGTGCTCGCCGGCGGCGAGCAGCGCATACGACTCGGGCGGCCTCCGGACCGTCTGGGCGGCGTTGTTGACCAGAATGTCCAGCGGCCGGTCCTGCTGTCCGAGGTCCTCGCACAGGCCGAGCACCTGGCGCGGATCGCGCAGGTCGACGGCGAGAACGGTGAGCCGGTCCAGCCAGCGCGCGCTGCCCGGTGCGGCTCGGAAACGGCGCACGGTGTCGTGCGGGAAGCGCGAGGTGACGAGCAGCTCCGCGCCGTCGCGGAGCATCATCAGCGCGAGCTGGAAGCCGATCTTGACCCGGCCGCCGGTGAGCAGCACGCGGCGGCCGGTCAGGTCGGTGCTCAGGGCCCGGCGGGCGGTGTTGTCGGACGCGCAGCGGGGGCAGAGCCGGTGGTAGAAGGTGTCGACCTGCCGATACGACGACTTGCAGACGTAGCAGGGGCGCGGCTTGTGGAAGACTCCGCCCGCGCCCCGCTCGGTCAGGGGTGCGTCCTCGCGCCGGTCCGGGGAGCCGGTGGCGGTCGCGGACATCGTTGCCGCGTCGGCGGCCGCGACCTCGGCTCCGCGCGCCTTGCGGCGCCCGAGCCGCCCGTCGCGGGCGAAGGACGCGGCGACCTGCTCGGCCCGCAGCCGTACCGGGTCGTCGACAGGCAGTGCCCGGAGCTTGCCCACCACCCGGTGGAAGTCCGCCAGCTCCGCCTCGGTGACGGTGTCGCCCGTCGCCTCGCTCATCCGTCCCGCCCCGCCCCTGTCCGTCGGTACCACAGTGGTCCCGACCGGATTCGAACCGGCGTGACCGCCCTGAGAAGGCGGCGAGTCTGCCTCTGCTCTACGGGACCCCGAGGCGCGCCCGGACGACCGGATTCGAACCGGTGTGACCCGCATGCCATGCGGGTGCGCCTGCCTCTGCGCTACGTCCGGACGCGTCCCCGGATCCTAGCCCCCGTGGCCGGAGCGGGTGTCAGTGGGACGTCCGCCGCAGAGCGAGCCGTTCCTTCTCGGAGAGGCCGCCCCAGACACCGAAACGCTCGTCGTTGTCGAGCGCGTAGTCGAGGCAGGCGGAGCGCATCTCGCACATGCCGCAGATGCGCTTCGCCTCGCGCACCGAGCTTCCGGGCTCGGGGAAGAAGAAGTCCGCCCCGGTCTGCGCGCACAGGGCCTGAGCCTGCCAGGCGGTGTCGGCCGGGGTGATGGTTTCGATGTGCATGGTCAGGATCGTGCCGCGCGGCGAAAAACGTTCGATCAACGTCGGCTCAACGCCGCGGCCGGAGCCCTGGACCGCCCCGATCATGCTCCACCGGGACGCGCCACCGCACGGCGGCGCGCGGCAGCAGGACGGAAACCCGGAGAATCCTGCGGGTCACCCAGGGTGACAGAGGGCATCGGCCCGGCGCACGGCGGCGCTCCGGCAGCGATTGTCAGTGGGCGGTGCAAGACTCGGCAGTGCAGCGGACAGGACCCGGCTCACGGGCCGCTTTCAAGGAGGGCGAAGATGCTCACCACCCGTTTCGTCGACGGCGCTCCCAACTGGATCGACGTCGGCACCCCCGACATGGAGGGCGCCCAGGCCTTCTACGGCGGCCTGTTCGGCTGGCGGTTCCAGTCGGCGGGGCCGGACGCCGGCGGCTACGGCTTCTTCCAGCTCGACGGCAGGACCGTCGCCGGCGGTATGCAGACCGGCCCGGAGCAGGGTCCGCCGGCCTGGACGGTGTACTTCCAGAGCGCGGACGCACAGGCCACCGCCAAGGCGGCCGAACAGGCGCACGGCAGCGTGCTGTTCCAGCCCATGGACGTGATGGGCCAGGGACACATGGCGGTCCTCGCCGACCAGGCCGGCGTGCCGTTCGGGATCTGGCAGCCCGGACAGACCAAGGGCGTGGACGCGGCGAACGAACCGGGTGCGCTGTGCTGGGTCGAGCTGTACACGCCGGACATCGCGGCTGCCGCCGCGTTCTACCACCAGGTCCTCCGACTGGAGACCTCGGGAGTGCCGTTCCCGGGCGGCACGTACACCTGTATCAATCCGGGCGGTGCCGGGGAGGACGCGATGTTCGGCGGGATGGTCCCGCTGGCCGACGACCCGACGGAAGCGGAGGCCGGCCCCTACTGGCTGCCGTACTTCGAGGTCGAGGACACGGACGCCGTGGTCGAGAAGGCGCAGCAGCTGGGCGGCACGGTGCGTATGCCGGCGACGACCCTGGAGGGTGTCGGCCGTATGGCCAAGTTCGCGGACCCGTACGGCGTCCGCTTCGCGGTGATCAAGAGCGAGCCGCCGCAGGGCTGAGGCCGCAGGGCGACTTCACGGCCATGACGGGGCTGCCGCCGGAGCGGAGCGGACACATGGCCGGCGGCACACGGCCCGGACGGCATTCGGCCCGGACGGGCACGCCGCCCAGGCGGACACGCGGCCCCGGTACGCGCCGGGCGGCATGGGGACGTAGCAAAGAGACGTAGGGCTCGTAGGGCACACGCGACCGCATGGCACGAATGCTGGCGTGGCACGGGAGGAATGCGCACCGCAGGCGGCCGGTGCAGCACAGGCGGTCGTGCAGCACAGGCGGTCGTGCAGCACAGGCGGTCGTGCTGCACAGCCGGAGCGCGCCCCTAGGCGGACACGCGGCGTATCAGCGTGGTCGGCAGGATCACGCCGGACGCCGTCGCGTCCGCCCCCTGCTGACCGCCCCCGTCACTCCCGCGGCCCCCGTCACTCGCGCCCCTCCCGCCGGACCGGTGGGGCCGGTCGGCCCGGCCGTCCAGCAGAAGGCGGGCCATCAGCCGGCCCATCTCCTCGATGTCCTGACGGACCGTGGTGAGCGGCGGATCGGTCTGTTCGGCGACGGGCAGGACGTCGTCGAAGCCGATCACGGCCACGTCGTCGGGCACGCGCCGCCCGCTCTCGCGCAGCACGCGCAGAGCACCGAGCGCGGTGAGGTCGTTTGCGGCGAACACCGCGTCGACGTCCGGGCAGCGATCGAGGAGTTCGCGCATGGCGCGCTCGCCGCCGCCCGGGGTGAAGTCGCTCTCCACGACGAACCTCGGGTCGGCGTCGCCGACGACGTCCCGGTAGCCGTCGAGCCGGTCCACCGCCGAGGTCTGGTCCAGCGCGCCGGTGATGTGCGCGATCCGGGTCCGGCCGAGGCCGACGAGATGGCGTACCGCCTCACGGGCGCCGCCCCGGTTGTCGCTGTCCACGTAGACGGGGCCGGGGACGCCGTCGCTCCAGTCGGGACGGCCGCCGAACACCGTGGGTACGCCCGCGTTCCTGATCAAGCCGGGCAGCGGATCGTCGAGGTGCAGGGAGAAGACGAGCGCTCCGTCGACATGACCGCCGGCCAGGTAGCGGGCCACGCGCGTGTGGTCCGCGCGGCCCTCCGTCAGCAGCAGCACGAGTTGGTTGTCATGAGCCGTCAACTCCTTGCTGATGCCGCGCAGTTGCAGAGCGAAGAACGGGTCGGCGAAGACCCGGGCCTCCGGCTCGGCGATGACGACGGCGACGGCGTCGTGCCGCTTGGTGACCAGGCTGCGCGCCGCCTGGTTGGGCACGTAGCCGAGTTCCTCGACCGCCTCGCGGACCCGAGCGGCGAGGGGCTCCCTGACGCCGTCCCCGCCGTTGACCACCCGCGACACGGTGGCGCGGGACACGCCTGCCCGCGCTGCGACGGCCTCCAGCGTGGGGCGCGACTCTGCCTCGCTCACTTCGGAACTCCTCATCGGCGGCTGGCGATCGGATCAGGATAACCGCGGTACGGTCCGGCCGTCGGGCCGGGAAACAGGGTGCCTCCGCCGTCCCCGGGCCGTGCCGTCCACCGGATGCGGCACGCGCCCTCGCCGAGGCCCCTCGTCCGAGGGCGGGTTGCCCGAGGGCGGGTTGTCCACAGGCCGGTTGTCCACAGGCCCGGCCCGATGCCGGTGGCGTGGGCCATGCTGTGATCGGTGGCGGAAGAAGCGCCATGGACCATGGGGAGGCACGGTGTTCAGGGGGATCGACGACGTCGACTGGGCGTCGATGAGCCATGCGTACACGCAGTCGGCGACCGATGTGCCGGATTTGCTGCGGGGGTTGGCGTCGCACGACCCGGTGCGCCGGGAGGTCGCGCTCGACGGGATGTACGGGGCGGTGCACCACCAGGGGGATGTGTACGACAGCACGGTCGCCTGCATCCCTTTCCTGTTCGAGCTGATCGGGAATCCTGCGTTCGCCGACCGGGGAGCCGTGGTCGGGCTGCTGTGCAGCATCGCGCACACCGCGGACGCCGTCGAGGAAGCGTACGCAGGCGACGAGGACGACGAGGATTTCACCGGGTTCGACGAGGACGACGAGGAGGAGTGGCTGCGGCACTCCTTCGCGGCGCGTGTCATGGTCCGCGAGCGGGCCGGGGCGTTCCTGCCCCTGCTCGGCGATCCGGATCCGGAGGTGCGGGCCGCCGTGGCGGACGCCCTGGCACGGCTTCATCCGGATCCGGCAGGGGTGTTCGGCGCGCTGTGCGACCGTATGCCCGCCGAGACGGACCCCGGGACCGCCCGGTCCCTGGCGTGCGCCCTGGGCACGCTGGCCGAGCGGTACCCGGTCGAGCTGGGCACCGAGGCGGCGCGGGTGCTGCAGGACGTCGTGTCCGGGACCCCCGATCCCCGGCTGCGGATGACGGCACTGACCCGGCTGGCACGCTGCGCGCCCGGCGAACTGCCCCCGGACACCGCGGACATCGCGCTGCACGTGATGCGGCTCGCCCACGAGGCGGACGAGCTGGGCCCGCCGCCTGCCCCGCCCGAGCGACCGCACACGGACACGCTGATCTCCCATGTGCGCGAGCTGCATGCGGAGCACCGGCGCAGCCTCGACCTGGACGACGCGGCGGACCTGCTCGAAGAGCTGGACACGGAGTTGCGCGACCGCGTCGACCTGCGCTGCGCCCTCCTCGTCGGCCAGTTGGGCAGCTCCGGCCCGCGCCGGCGCAGGCACGCGGTCGACATGGCGGGACGGCTGCTGTCCGGATGGCGGGCTCCGGACGACGAGCCGCTGCAGGCACTGGCCCGGCTGCTCACCGACGACGATCTGCGCGTGCAGAAGGCGGTGCTGTCGGAGCTGCGCTATCTGGCACCGGCGGCCCACCGCGTGTCCGAGGAGGTGATCGCCTACCTCCAGACCTGGGAGCACCGGCCGTGGGAGGCCGACACGCCGTTTGCCTCGCTGGCCGTCGGCATGGCCTTCGAGGTGCTGGCCCTTCAGGGCGACGACCGGGTCGTGCCGGCTCTCGCACGCATCCTGGAGGCGGTGGAGATCCCCGGACAACTGGCCCGCTGGATCAGGGCGTTCGGACCGGAGGGGGCGGCTCCGCTCGGCCCCGTGCTCCACAACCGCCTGGCGGGGCTCGACAACCGGACACCCTCCTCGGACCAGGGTCGCCTCATCGACGCCCTGGGGGCGCTGCAAGACCCCGGATCGGTGCCCTTGCTCACCCACGTCCTCGCGGAGGCCGAGCAGGTCTGCACGACGAAGGACGTCTTGCGCGCCCTCTCCGCATTCGGCCCCGGGGCGGCGGCCGAAGCCCTGCCGGTGGTGGGGCAGTTGTGGGAGGGCGTCAGCGTTGCCGACGAGCACCGCATCCATGTCGCCCACGCCCTGTGGGCGCTGACCGGCGACACGGAGGCCGTGCTCCCGGCCGTGCGCGCGAGCCTGCGGTCGCGGATGTGGAGTGAGCGGTCCGCGGCCCTCGACCTGATCTCGTCCCTCGGCCGTTCCGGCGCCGCACTCGCACCCGGGTTGCGCGAGATGATCGGCACAGGCCACACGCCCGCCAAGGCGGCCATCGGCCTGTGGCAGGTCACCGGAGAGGCCGAGGAGACGGTGCCCGTGATCGTGACCGAGTGGTCGGCCACTGCGGGCCAACGCCCCGGCATGGCCGCCTGCCTGGCCGCCATGGGACCGGCGGCCAGGCCGGCTCTGCCGCTGATACGCGCGGAGCTGGCCTCACCCCGCCGCCACACCAACGACGACTCCACGGGCAACATGCGCTACGACGTCGCCGCGGACGTGGCCCTCCAGACGGACTGCCGACGGGTGCTGGCCGGCTTCGGCGAGCACACGGACACCCCGGTGCGCTAGAGCGCGGACCGTCAGGACGTCTCCTCCCGCCGCGCCCGGCTCGGCTGGACCCGTTTCGGCTCGCCCGGCATCTTCGGGTACTCCGGCGGGTACGGCAGATCACCCAGGCCGTGATCGTGTTCGTCCCGGCGGGCCAGTTCCAGGAGGGCGTCCAGGGAGAAGGCGTGGTCGTCCATGTCGGCGTGGACGTCGCCGAGTTCGGCGAAGCGGGCCGGCATGGTGGCGAGGTCGAAGTCGCCGGGGCGGGCCACGCCGACCTCCTCCCAGCGCAGGGGTGCCGAGACGGGGGCGTGCGGGCGGGGGCGTACGGAGTAGGCGGAGGCGATGGTGCGGTCGCGGGCGGTCTGGTTGTAGTCGACGAAGATGCGCTCGCCGCGCTCCTCCTTCCACCACTTGATGGTCACCTGGTCGGGCATCCGGCGCTCCATCTCCCGGCCGACCGCGATCGCGGCGCGCCGCACCTGCGTGAAGGTCCAGCGCGGCTCGATGGGTACGAAGACATGCAGTCCGCGGCCGCCGGAGGTCTTGGGCCAGCCGCGCAGACCGCCGAACTCGTCGAGGACGGAGCGCAGTTCATGGGCGGCGCGCACGGCGTCGTCGTAGTCGGTGCCGGGCTGCGGGTCGAGGTCGATACGGAGTTCGTCGGGGTGGTCGACGTGGGTGCGGCGGACCGGCCAGGGGTGGAAGGTGAGGGTGCCGTACTGGGCGGCCCACACCACGGCGGCCTCCTCGGTGGGGCACATCTCGTCGGCGCTGCGGCCGCTGGGGAAGGTGATGTGGGCGGTGGGGATCCAGTCGGGCATGCCCTTGGGGGCACGCTTCTGGTAGAACCACTCGCCGTCGACGCCGTCGGGGTAGCGCTGGAGGGTGGTGGGGCGGTCGCGCAGGGCGCGCAGGATGCCGGGGCCGACGGAGGCGTAGTACCGGGCGAGGTCCAGCTTGGTGAATCCGCGCTCGGGGAAGAAGACCTTGTTCGGGCTGGACAGCCGTACGGTCCGGCCGGCCACGTCCAGTTCCACCGCATCACCCATGCGGCCACGGTAGGCGCCGGGGACATACCACGCATACCGGGCGGCGAGGGGTGTGTGCGAGCAGAATCTGAGGCATGGACCTGCCGGTGATGCCGCCCGTGAAGCCGATGCTCGCCAAGTCGGTGGCGAAGATCCCCCCGGGCATGCACTACGAGGCGAAGTGGGACGGGTTCCGGGCGATCGTGTTCCGCGACGGGGCCGAGCTGGAGGTGGGCAGCCGCACCGGGAAGCCGCTGACCAGGTACTTTCCGGAGCTTGTGACGGCGTTCGGGGAGCGGGTGCCCGAGCGGTGCGTGCTGGACGGGGAGATCGTGATCGCACGGGAGGGGCGGCTGGACTTCGATGCGCTGACCGAGCGGATCCATCCGGCTCACTCACGGGTGCGGATGCTGGCCGAGAGGACCCCGGCGTCCTTCGTCGCCTTCGATCTGCTGGCGCTGGACGACGAGTCCCTGCTCGACGTGGAGCTGACCGGCCGGCGGGCGCTGCTGGAGCGGGCGCTGTCCGGTGTGAGCGCTCCGGTGCATCTGGCGCCGGCGACCACGGACGTGGACGTGGCGTACCGGTGGTTCGAGCAGTACGAGGGTGCCGGTCTGGACGGGGTTGTCGCCAAGCCGCTCACTCTGCGGTATCTGCAGGACGAGCGAGCCATGTTCAAGATCAAGCACGAGCGGACGGCGGATGTCGTCGTGGCGGGCTACCGCCTGCACAAGAGCGGGCCGGTGGTGGGGTCGCTGCTGCTGGGTCTGTACGACGACCGGGGAGCCCTCCAGCACGTGGGGGTGTCGGCCGCCTTCTCCATGAAGCGTCGCGCCGAGCTGGTCGAGGAGCTGGAACCGCTGCGCCTGGACGATGTGAGCGGGCATCCGTGGGCGGCCTGGGGGCAGGAGGCGGCCCACGAGACGGCCCGGCTGCCGGGGGCGCCCAGCCGCTGGTCGGGCAAGAAGGACCTGTCCTGGGTGCCGCTGAGGCCGGAGCGGGTGGCGGAGGTGGCGTACGACCACATGGAGAACGGCGCCCGTTTCCGGCACACCGCCCGCTTCCGCCGGTGGCGTCCGGACCGCACCCCCGACAGCTGCACCTATGCCCAGCTGGAGGAGCCGGTGCGCTACGACCTCGCGGAGATCCTGGGGCAGGGCGACCGCCCGCCGGGGTAACCCGGTGCGCCCGTTCGGCCCACTGAACGCGCACGACCGGTACTGACCGGGTATGGCCTGCCGTGACCCGATGAGCACACAATCGACAGATACGAACGGGGTGACAACGGTGGGCATGGGGCACAGGGCGCGCAGGAGACGCGCCGCACTGTCGGCGGCACTGGTCGCCGTCACACTGACGGCCTCCCTGACGGCCGGCTGCACACGGCACCGCCCGCCCGACGACGCCCGCACCCCGCACAGACCCACTGCGCCGACCAGCCCGGACACGCTCGCGTCCGCGGCGGGTTCACCGCTCGCCGTGAAGATCGACAACGTGTCCGCGGCCCGCCCGCAGACGGGACTCGGCGCGGCGGACATCGTGTATGCGGAGCAGGTCGAGGGCGGACTGAGCCGTCTGATGGCGGTGTACGCCGGCAGCCTTCCGAAGGCGGTCGGGCCGGTGCGCAGCGCCCGCGAGTCCGACCTGGAACTGCTGCGCCAGTTCGACGAGCCGACCCTCGCCTTCTCGGGGGCCCAGCGCGCGCTGCTGCCGCTGATCCGGCAGGCGCCCCTGCACGCCGAGTCGCCCGACGAGGCCGCCGACGCCTACTACCGCGCCCCCGGCAGAGCAGCACCCCACAACCTCTATCTGCGCCCCGCCCGGCTGCTGGCCACCGCGCCGGGCAGGGGCGCGCTGACCACCGGATTCCACTACGGCCCGGCGCCCTCTGGCGGCACGCCCGAGACCTCACGGACCGTGCGCTATCCGGCGGCGCGCTTCACCTTCACCTGGTCCGCGCAGCGTGGTGGCTGGCTGGTCTCGATGGACGGCACGCCCACGACGACGACCGACGGCGGGCGGCCCGCGCCGCCGACGGTGGTCGTGCAGTACGTGAAGGTCCGCTCCTCCGGGTACCACGACGTGCTCGGCAACCGTACGCCGTACACGGAGACGGTCGGTTCGGGGAAGGCCGAGGTACTGCGGGACGGGCGCTCCTTCGACGCCACCTGGTCGCGGCCGTCCGCGGCCGGCGGCACGGTGTTCACGGCGGCGGACGGCGGCCGGATGAACTTCGCCGAGGGCCAGGTGTGGGTGGTGTTCGCCGCGGCCTCCTCCTGACCGCGGCCGCGGGCTCAGCCCTGCTGGGCCGCGAGCGGCTCCGCCGGGTGGCGCAGTCCCTCGGCCGCGTCCGCGACCCGGCGGATCAGGTCGAAGAAGACGGTCTGCTCCTCGGCGGAGAGCGGGGCGAGGAAGACCTGGTTCATCCGGGCCGTGCGCACGGTCAGCTTCCGGTGGGTGCGCAGCCCGTCGTCGGTGAGGCGGAGCAGAAAGCGGCGGCCGTCCTGCGGGTCGCGCACCTTGCGCAGCAGCCCCCGCCGGCCGAGGCGGCTGATGACCTCGGCGATGGTCGACCGGTCCAGGCCCACTCGCTCCCCCACGGTCCGCTGGTCGAGGCCCGGCTCGGCGACGAGCGCGTTCATGACGGCGAACTGCGGCGAGGTGATCTCTTCCGAGACCATGGTGTTCCACAGCAGGTAGTGCGCCTGCTGAAGCCGCCGGGCCAGGTGCCCGGGATGAGTGGCGAGGTCCACCGCGGCCATGTGCACTCCCCTGGTCAATTCGTAGGTGCACTGAACGATAGCGTCCCGCTCCTCCGCCTGTCCGCCTCCCGAAACCGGCGAACGACAAGGCCTTGACTGCTTCTGCATCCGGTGGCAGCGTGAAGAGCACCTCGCCCAAATACTCAGTGCACTGATTAATTGCAGAGAGGGGCTTCACGGATGGACAAGGTGGTCGCCACTGCCCCGGAGGCGGTGGCGGATGTGCCGGACGGCGCGTCCGTCGCGGTCGGCGGCTTCGGACTGAGCGGTGTGCCGAACATGCTGATCCAGGCGCTGTACGAGCGCGGCACGGCCGGTCTCGGCGTGGTCTCGAACAACTGCGGCGCGATGGAGTCCGGCCTCGCCGTGCTGCTGGCGGCGGGCCGCATCGCCCGGGTGACCGGCTCCTACATCGGCGCGAACAAGGAGTTCGCCCGCCAGTACCTGGCCGGTGAGCTGGAGGTGGAGCTGATCCCGCAGGGCACGCTGGCCGAGCGGCTGCGCGCGGGCGGAGCCGGAATCCCCGCGTTCTACACCCCCGCAGGCGTGGGCACCCAGATCGCCGAAGGCGGGCTGCCGTGGCGCTACGACGGCGAGGGCGGTGTCGCGCTCGCCTCGCCGCCGAAGGAGGTGCGGGAGTTCGACGGCGCGCCGTACGTCCTGGAGCGGGGCATCCGCACCGACTTCGCGCTGGTCCGCGCTGCCAAGGGCGACCGGCACGGCAATCTGGTCTTCAGCAGGTCCTCCCGGAACTTCAACCCGCTTGCGGCCATGGCGGGGCGGGTGACCGTCGCCGAGGTGGAACAGCTGGTCGAACCGGGCGAGATCGATCCGGACGCGGTGCACCTGCCGGGCGTCTTCGTGCAGCGTGTGGTGGTGCTGACCCCCGAGCAGGCCGCGGACAAGAGGGTCGAACAGCGGACGGTGAGGACCTGATGGCCCTGACTCGCGAGGAGATGGCCGCCCGCGCGGCCCTCGAACTGCAGGACGGCCAGTACGTCAACCTGGGCATCGGGTTGCCGACGCTGATCCCGAACCATCTGCCGCCGGGCGTCGAGGTGGTCCTGGAGTCGGAGAACGGCATCCTCGGCACCGGCCCGTACCCCACCGAGGACGAGGTCGACCCGGACCTGATCAACGCCGGCAAGGAGACGGTGACGGTCCTGCCGGGCGCCTCCTTCTTCGACTCCGCGCTGAGCTTCGCGATGATCCGGGGCGGCCACATCGACGTGGCCGTGCTCGGCGCGATGCAGGTGTCCGAGGGCGGTGACCTGGCCAACTGGGCGGTCCCGGGCAAGCTGGTCACCGGGATCGGCGGCGCGATGGACCTGGTGCACGGCGCCCGTCGGGTCGTCGTCGTGATGACGCACACGGCCAAGGACGGTTCTCCGAAGATCGTGGAGCAGTGCACGCTGCCGCTCACGGGCAGGGCGTGCGTGAACCGGATCATCACGGATCTGGCCGTGCTGGACGTCACGGAAAAGGGGCTCCTCCTGGTGGAGACGGCGCCGGGTGTGAGCGTCGAGGACGTCGTCGTCAGGACCGACGCCGCACTGACCGTCGGGGAGAACGTGCCGTGAACCCCCTCCACGTCCTCGACGCCGTCCGGACCCCGATCGAGCACTGGGACGCCGTCCAAACCCCGATCGACCGCTACGACGGCGCACGGTCCCCGGTCCGGCCGGACGGCCTCGGTGCACGGTCCCCGGTCCGGCCGGGCAGCTTCGGCGCACGGTCCCCGGTCCGGCCGGACGGCGTCGGTGCACGGTCCCCCGTCCGGCCGGGCAGCCTCGGCGCCCGCTCCCTGCGCGCACCCCTCGCCCACACCACCCCCGCACCGGGCCCGGCGCGCGTCGTGGACACCCACCCCGGCCACGCCGACGGCAGCGGCGTGACCACCCACCGCATCGGCGCGGGCCAGGGCCTCGCCCCGGTCCCCGAACGTCAGGAAGCGTCAGGTAGCTCCATGGCTCCCACCCAGCAGGACATAGACCAGGAGATCGCGGCCGAGCACGCCGCGTACGAGAAGCGGACGGCCGGCGGCGCCCCCGTCGAGCACCACCCCCGCCGCGACTACGCCCCCTACCGCTCCTCGCTGCTGCGCCGCCCCCGCCGGCCTCCGGTCGCCATCGACACCGCCCAGGACCCCGAGGCGGTGGAGCTGTACTCCCCCGCCTTCGGGGAGCGCGACATCACCGAGACCGACAACGACCTCACCCGTCGGCACACCGGCGCGCCCATCGGCGAGCGGATCACCGTGTCCGGACGGTTGTCGGACCGCGCCGGACGTCCCGTCCGCGGCCAGCTGATCGAGATCTGGCAGGCCAACTCGGCGGGCCGCTACGCCCACCAGCGCGAACAGCACGACGCTCCGCTGGACCCCAACTTCACCGGCGTCGGCCGCACCCTCACGGACGGCGAGGGCCGCTACCGCTTCACCACCATCCGGCCGGGCCCCTACCCCTGGCGCAACCACGTCAACGCCTGGCGCCCGGCGCACATCCACTTCTCGGTCTTCGGCACGGCGTTCGCCCAGCGGCTGGTGACGCAGATGTACTTCCCGAGCGACCCGCTCTTCCCGTACGACCCGATCCTGCAGTCCGTGACGGACGACGCCGCCCGGCAGCGGCTGGTCGCGGCCTACGACCACGGCCTGTCGGTTCCGGAGTTCTCCCTCGGCTACCGCTGGGACATCGTGCTGGACGGCCCCGCCGCCACCTGGGCCGAGGAAGGACGCTGACCCGGGCCATGACGAAGACCGACACCGGCAGCCCCGAGAGCGTGCCGCCCACCCCGTCCCACACGGTCGGCCCCTTCTACGGGTACGCGCTGCCGTTCCGCGGCGGCGAGGAGATCGCGCCCCTGGCCCACCCCGGCACGATCACCGTGCACGGCCACGTCCTCGACGGCGAGGGCGGGCCCCTGCCGGACGCGTTCGTGGAACTGTGGGGCCCGGCCCCCGACGGCACGGTCCCGCAGGCGGACGGCTCGATGCGGCGGGACCCGGCCACCGGTGGCCATCTCGGCCGCAACGGCGTGGAGTTCACCGGCTGGGGCCGCATCCCGACCGACGCCGGCGGCCACTGGTACGCGCGGACCCTGCGGCCCGGCGCACGCGGGCGCAGCGCCCCGTACCTGAGTGTGTGCGTCTTCGCCCGTGGCCTGCTCGTGCACCTGTTCACCCGGATCTATCTGCCGGGCGACGGGACGGCACTCGCCGCCGACCCGCTGCTCGCCCGGGTGGGCGAACGGCGCGACACGCTGATCGCCCGCGACGAGGGCAACGGCACCTACCGTTTCGACATCCGCCTTCAGGGCGAAGGCGAGACGGTCTTCCTGGAGTTCCAGTGACATCTACGTCTCCCCCGTACGCCGACACCGGTCTGCTCGCCCCCGAGTGGGCCCTGTCCGCCGCCGCCTCCGAGACCGGCGACCACGCGTATCTGCGGGCGCTGCTCGACGCGGAGGCCGCGCTGACCCGGGCGCAGGCCGGGCTGGGGCTCGTCCCGGACGGGGCCGCGGCGGCGGTGACCGAGGCGGCCGACCCGGCGGGATTCGGCATCCGTTCCCTGGCGGCACGCACCCCGGCCGGCGGCAACCCGGTCATCCCGCTGGTCGCCGATCTGACGGCGGCGGTCGGCGAGGAGTACGGCCCCTACGTCCACCGGGGCGCGACCAGCCAGGACATCATGGACACGGCCACGATGCTGGTCGCGGCCCGTGCCCTGGCACCGGTCCTCGCCGACCTGGGCCGCACCGAGCGGGCCCTGGCCGGGCTCGCCTCCGAGCACCGCGACACGCCGATGCCGGGGCGGACGCTCACCCAGCACGCCGTACCGACGACGTTCGGACTCAAGGCGGCCGGCTGGCGCGCGCTGGTCCTGGACGCACGCGACCGCATCACCCGGGTGCGGGACACACTGCCCGTCCAACTCGGCGGCGCGGCCGGCACCCTGGCGGCGTTCCAGGCGTACGGCGCAGGGGACCCGGCCGATCTGACGCAGGCGTACGCCCGTGAAGCGGGGCTCGCCGCACCGGCGTTGCCCTGGCACACGCTCCGCACACCCGTCGCCGACCTGGCCGGCTGCCTGGCCTTTGCGGCGGGGGCGCTGGGCAAGCTCGCCGCGGACGTGCTGACCCTGTCGCGCACCGAGATCGGCGAGCTGGCCGAGGGCAGCGGCGGCGGTTCGTCGGCCATGCCGCACAAGGCCAACCCGGTGCGGTCCACGCTCCTCGCGGCCGCCGCCCGGCGCGCGCCGCAGCTCGCGGCGACCCTGTACGGCTGCCTGGCCGCCGAGGACGAACGGCCGGCCGGTGCCTGGCACGCCGAGTGGGAGCCGTTGCGCGACCTGCTCCGGCTGGTGGGCGGGGCGTCCGCCCACGCGGCCGCTCTGGCCGAGGGGCTGCGCGTGCATCCGGCCGCGATGCGCCAGAACCTCGACGCGACCGGGGGCCTGATCGTCTCGGAACGGATCTCGGCGGCACTCGCCCCCGCTCTCGGACGTGCACGGTCGAAGGAGCTGCTGGCCCAACTCGCCCGCCGCGCCCACGAGGAGAACCGTCCCCTGCGGGAACTCCTCGCGGAGCTGGACGAGTCGAAGGACGCCGACCTCGACGAACTCACCGACCCGGCCCACTACACCGGCTTCGCCGGTTTCCTCACCGACCGTGCCCTGGAGCGACGTTGACCGTGCACCTCCTCAACCACCTGGCGCAGGGCCCGGCTTCCGCTCCCCCGCTGCTGCTCGGGCCCTCGCTCGGCACCTCGTACGCCCTGTGGGACGCGGTGGCGCCCGAGCTGTCGGTCACCCACCGGGTGGTGCGCTGGGACCTGCCCGGGCACGGCGGCTCCCCGGCGGACCTGATCGGGCCCGGGGCGACCGTCGGCGATCTCGCCGCGCTGGTGCTGGAGCTCGCCGACGCGCTCGGCATCGAGCGGTTCGCCTACGCGGGCGTGTCCCTGGGCGGCGCGGTCGGCCTGCATCTGGCCCTGCACCACCCCGAGCGGCTCGGCTCCCTCGCGGTCATCTGCTCGTCCTCCCACTTCGGCGGCAGCGCACCGTGGCGGGAGCGTGCCGCACGGGTACGCCGGGACGGCATCGAGTGGCTGGCTCAGAGCGCCGACGCACGCTGGTTCACGCCCGGCTTCACCGTGCCGCGGCTGGTCCGGGACCACCGGGAGGCCGCCCCGGAGGCGTACGCCGCCTGCTGTGACGCACTGGCCTCGTTCGACCTGCGCGACCGGCTCGCCGGCATCTCCGTACCCACCCTGCTCGTGGCGGGCCGGCAGGATCCGGCGACGCCACCGGCTCATCTGCGGGAGATCGCGGACGCGGTGCCCGGGGCCGCCCTCGTGGAGCTGCCGGAAGCTTCCCACCTCGCGCCCGCGCAGTGCCCTGACGCCGTCCTGTCCGCCCTGCGCACGCAGCTGAACGGGGCCCCCGCGAGCGGGATGGCGGTGCGGCGGGAGGTGCTCGGCGAGGCGCACGTGGACCGGGCACAGGCCCGGCAGACCCCGTTCACCGCCCGGTTCCAGGACTTCGTCTCCCGCTGTGCCTGGGGGGAGATCTGGACCGATCCGACGCTCTCGCGCCGCGAGCGGAGCATGATCACGCTGACGGCTCTGGTCGCGCAGGGGCACCACGACGAACTGGCGATGCACGTCCGGGCGGCGCGGCGCAATGGGCTGACGCCCCAGGAGATCGGGGCGGTGCTGCTGCAGACCGCCGTGTACTGCGGGGTGCCCGCGGCCAACTCGGCGTTCGCCACGGCTCAGCGGGTGCTCGCCGAGGAGGAGACGGCGGAGCCGGACGAGTCCCGCTGAGGCACAGGGGTGCCCGGCCAGAGGCGGGCGAGCCCCACCGTGGCCCCGTGGGATGCACCGGTCGCGGACGAGTCCCCCTGCGGCACAGGGGGTTCGCCGCAGGGGGGCGAGTCCGTCCCGCTGAAGCCCGTGGCGTGCACCGGAAGCGGGCGAGTCCCGCTGGGGTATGCCGTGCGCCGGGGACGGCACGCCGATCCGCCGCCGGCCGCACACGATCAACCGCGCACCGTCTGCAGCCGGCGCAGAGCCGTACTCCCTACCGCAGTCCCCGGCCCGTCTCCAGTACGTCGCGCGCCTGTGTCACCAGCCCGTCCGCCCCGCACGAGCGGGCGAGTGCCAGGCCCCGGTTGAGTTCGGCGACCGAGCGGGCCGCGATGCCGTACTCGACGCGGGCGGCCGCGTGTTCGTACTGGCAGGGCGAGGCTTCCAGATAGGCGACGGCCTGGGCGGCGAGGCGTACCGCGCTCTGCCCGGTCTCCAGGGCCGCGGCACAGCGCAGAGCCTCGCCGATGGCGGTGTCCGTGCCGAACCGCTCGGCCTGGCGTCGGGCCTCACCGACGAGCTGGGCGGCGCGCGCCGGGTCCCGTGGGGCCAGGGCCCGGGCGAGGTCGACCATCCAGGGGACCATCACCGGGTTGTGATGACCGCGTACGGCCGCCGCCTTTCCCGCCGCTTCCAGTTCGTCGACCGCGTCGTCGATGCGGCCGACGGCGAGCAGCAGCCTGCCGCGCACGGAGCGCGGGTCGGGCAGCACGATCGTGGAGGGGTACGGCGGTGCGAACCCGTACTGTTCGGCGAGCGACCACGCCTCGTCGACCTGGCCACGGGCGAGCAGCGTGTCGACGAGATTGCAGGTGGCGGTCCAGTGCAGGGGCAGCCTGCGGCCCACGCGCTCGGCCAGGCGCAGTCCCTCGCGCAGGGACGCCTCCGCCTCCCTGAGCCGGCCTCGCCTGCGGTGCCCGACACCGACGTAGGCATGGGCCAGGGCGAGGTGGCCGCCGCCCCACCGGGCGCTCTCGTAGGTGCGCAGGGCTTCGGTGTACAGCGCCTCGGCGCGGTCGAGCCGGTCGGCGTAGGCATACGCGTTGGCCAGCATCAGCAGGAGTTCGATGCCCCACTCGGTGTCGGTCCAGCCGAGCCCCGGTGCCAGGCGGCCGTTGACGAGCGCCCGGTCGCACAGCTCGGCGACCTCCTCGGCGCTCTCGCCGTGGGTCATGGCGTCGAAGCCGCGCAGGATCAGCAGCGCACGCTCGGCGTTGTCCCGGCCGGTGCAGTTCCGGGCGAGTTCGGCGAGGCGCTCGGAGCGTCCCGGTGAGGTCGACTCGCCCGCGTAGATGCCCTCCCACATGTACTGCACCGCCTGCAGCCGCATTCGGGCGGGGCCGGGTTCGTGGCGGGCCGCCTCGGCCTCGACGGTACGGACGGCCTCCTCCAGCTGGTCGTTGTGGAGCAGCGCCTGGGAGAGACGGAAGACGGCGTCGACGCGCTCGGTACCGTCGAGGCCGGGCATGGCGAGCGCGTTCTGCAGGTGGTCGATGGTGGTGGCGGGCGCGGTCAGCAGCGTGGCGCAGCCCAGTTCGTACAGGACACGCGCCTGCACCTCGGGCTCGGGCGGTTCGAGCAGGGCGCGTTCCAGACAGCGGCGGGCCGCGTCGGGCGCGCCGACGGCCAGGTGCTCGCGGGCGGCCTCGCGCAGCTGCTCGACGAGTTCCTCGTCGTCGTCCGGGTGGACCTTCAGCAGATGCCGGGAGGCCGCGGCGGCGCCGTGTCCGGTCTCGGTGAGGATCTGCGCGGCGACACCGTGCATCGCGGTGCACACGCCGGGCGGGATGGAGTTGTAGACGGCGGTCGCGATCAGCGGGTGGACGAACTCCAGTTCGCCGTCGTCCGTCTCGGCGCCGGCCGCCGGGTCGGGTTCGGTGAGGATGCGGGCGGTGCGGAGCAGGTCGGCGCAGCGCTCGGCGATGTCGGTGTCCATGGAGGCGAGCCGCGCGACCAGGTCGACGGAGATGCCGGTGCCGAGGATGGCGGCGGCCCAGGCGAAGCGGGTGGCCTCGATGCCGAGTCCCTTGAGGCGGTCGACCAGGCCGCCGCCGCGGGCGGAGCGGTTCAGGGCGCGCAGTTCGCCCGCCCGGGCCTCGACGGGTTCGACCTCGCTGTCCTGCACCTTGGCGAGAAGCTCGACGGTGTCGTACGGGTTGCCGCCGGTGACGGCCCAGACCTCGCGGCAGAACGGGTCGTCGGCGTGCCGGCCGACCGTGGCGCGGGTGATGCCGGCGGCCGCCTCCGGGGTGAGGGCGTTCAGGTTGTTGACCGGGCGGCCCGCGGCGGCGGCCACCGCGTCGAGGTGGCGGGCGCTGTCGCCGCTCACGTCGCCCGGGCGGCGGGCGACCACGACCAGCACGGACAGATCGTCCAGACGCTCCGCGAACGCGGCGAGCCAGCGCAGGGTCTCCTGGTCGGCCCAGTGCGCGTCGTCGACGAGCAGCACCAGCGGCCACTCGCGGCGGGCGAGCCGGCGCACGGCCGCCACGAGTCCGTCGCAGACGTACTGGGGGTCGGCGCTGCCCTCTCCCGGGTCCACTATGCCGAGAGCGGGACCGGCGATGTCGTACCAGTCGCCGAGGTATTCGCGGGCCTCCTCCGGCAGGAGGGAGACCAGCGCGGGCTGGAGCAGCTGGCGCACCACGTTGAACGGGACCGACCGCAGGGTCTCGCCGCCGCGCGCGGACCACACGGTGCAGCCGCGGCGCTCGGCGATGCGGCGCGTCTCGACCAGCAGTGCGGTCTTGCCCAGCCCGGCCTCGCCGCGGAAGACCAGCAGGCTTCCCGCCGACGACTGGTCGGAGCACAGGACGTCCAGCGCCTGTGTGACGGTGGCGATCTCCGCGTCCCGCTCCCACAGGGAAGCCGAGCCGACCGTCGGCGGCCGTCCCTCCGTCATCCCGATACCTCCCCAGGTCGCCCGAATGACGTACAGACCACGAGCGTAGCCGTCCGGTGGGATGTGTGGTGGCGGGTCCGGGCAGGTGTGGCCCCGCCGGGTGAAAGTGGGTGCGGGCAGGCGACGCACACCCGGCCGGACCAGCCGGTGTACAGCGGACGATCCGTCAACAGGGCCTGGAATGAAGCTGATTTTCGAAGACCGCAGGGACAACGGCGACGACGGCGACGACCGTGCCTCGCGCGGCCGTGCGGCCGCCCGCACACCGATGGTGCGGGCGGTGGCGGCGGGGTCGGTGGGCAACTTCGTCGAGTGGTACGAGTTCGGCGTCTACGGCTATCTGGCCACGGTGCTCGCCGACCGCTTCTTCACCCCTGCGGGCAGGGGCGCGGCCGAGGCACTGGTCTACACGTACGCCTCCTTCGCACTGGCGTTCTTCTTCCGGCCGCTCGGAGCGGCCCTGTTCGGCAGACTGGGCGACCGGATCGGGCGACGGCCGGTGCTGCTCGTGGTGATCGCGCTGATGACGGCCGCGACGACACTGATCGGCGTCCTGCCGACGTACGCCACGGCCGGTGCCCTGGCCCCCTGGCTGCTGACGTTCCTGAGGGTTCTTCAGGGGCTGTCGGCCGGGGGTGAGTTCGGCGGGGCGGTGGCTCTGCTGACGGAGTTCGCCCCGCCGGGCCGGCGCGGCCTGTACGGCGCCTGGCAGTCGTTCACGGTGGCACTGGGCCTGCTGGGCGGGGCGGGGGTCGCGGCGGCGACGGCCGCCCTGCTGTCCGATCCCCAACTCGCCCATTGGGGATGGCGGTTGCCGTTTCTGCTGGCCCTGCCCCTGGGTCTGGTGGCGCTCTGGCTGCGGGTGGGCCTTGCGGAGACGCCGGAGTTCCGGGAGCGGGAACGGGCGGCAGATCCTCCCGGTGGCGCCGGACCGTCCGCGGCGGCGGTCCTGCTGGGCGCCGCGCGGGTGACGGGCTGGTCGGCGGCCGGATACACGTTCCTGGTCGTCCTGCCCTCGTACCTGCAGGCCACCCTGCACGCGGACGTCCGGCAGGCGCTGCTCGCCACCGTGCCCGCCAACGCCGGGTTCGCCGCGGCGATCCTGCCGGCGGGGCTGCTCAGCGACCGGGTCGGGCGACGGCCGGTGATGCTGACGGGGGCCTTGCTGGTGATCGCGTTCGCGGTGCCGCTGTTCGACCTCCTCCAGGACCCGGGGACCACGACCGCCGTCAAGGGCCTGGCGACGGGGGCCGCGGGCGTGGTGATCGGGCTGATGGCGGGGCCCGGACCCGCGCTGCTGGCCGAGATGTTCCCGACGCGGGTGCGCTGGACGGGTCTCGGGCTGGCCTACTCCCTGTCCAACGCGGTGTTCTCCGGGTGCGCGGGGCTGATCATCACGGAGGCCGTGCGCCGGACCGGGAACGTGGACGTGCCCGCTTACTACGCCGCGGCGGCGTGCGCGGTGAGTGCTCTCGCCCTCCTGAAACGGCCATCCTGTGAGAGGAGCTGACGACCGGTGCGAGTGATCGGCCTGATGTCGGGGACGTCGTACGACGCGGTGGACGCGGCCGCCGCGGAGCTGCGCCTGGACGGCGACACGCTGGTGCTGAAGCCGCTGGGGATGGTGAGCGCGCCGTACGACGGTGAGCTGCGCGAGGCGCTCGCATCGGCGCTGCCGCCGGCCGCCGTGCCGCTCGCCGAGGTGTGCCGGCTCGACACCCGGATCGGGCAGGCGTTCGCCGCCGCTGCGGTGCGGGCGAACAGCGAACTGTGCGGCGGGCGGGCCGAGCTGGTCGCCTCGCACGGTCAGACGGTCTTCCACTGGGCCGACGGGGACGGCCGGGTGCACGGCACCCTTCAGCTGGGGCAGCCCGCGTGGATCGCCGAGGCGACCGGGCTGCCGGTGGTCGCCGACCTGCGGGCCCGGGACGTCGCCGCGGGCGGCCAGGGCGCCCCGCTGGTGAGTCTGGTCGACCTGCTGTGGCTGCGCGGCAGGCCGGGTACACCGGTCGCGCTGAACATCGGCGGCATCGCCAACCTGACCGCGCCCGACGGCACGGCCTTCGACACCGGGCCGGGCTGCGCACTGCTGGACGCGGCGGCCCGGCAGTTCAGCGGAGGGCGCCTGGCCTACGACGCCGAGGGTGCGCTGGCCGCGCGCGGCCGACCGCACCGTCCCCTGCTGGACCGGCTGCTCGCGGAGCCGTACTACGCGCTGGCCGCGCCCAAGACGACCGGCAAGGAGCTGTTCCACGCCGGGTACCTGCGGGCGGCCGGGCTGGACGGTCTGGGGGCGCAGGACGTGCTGGCGACGCTCACCGCGCTGACGGCCCGGACGGTCGCCGACGGGGTCCGGTCCGTCGGCGCGACCGAGGTGATCGCCTCCGGCGGAGGCACCCGCAACCCGGTGCTCATGGGCGAGCTGCGGCACCTGCTCGCCGGGGTCGCGCTGAGCACCTCGGACGACCTGGGCCTGCCCGCCGCCGCGAAGGAGGCCTACGCCTTCGCCGTCCTCGGCTTCCTCACCGTCCACGGCCTGCCCGGCACCGATCCCCGCAGCACGGGCGCCCGGCACCCGAGCGTGCTGGGGTCGGTGACACCGGGCCGCGACGGGCTGCGCCTGCCGCCACCGGCACGAGGAGGGCCGGTACGGCTGACGGTGGAGGCATGAGGCGGACGCGGCCCGGCGGCAGGCACGGTCGGACGGCGGGCACCCGTGAGCCGACGGTACAGACGGACGGCGGGCACCCGTGAGCAGCGGGCGCGGTAGGACGGCGGCGGCACGCGGGACGCCCTCGCGGCCACCGTTCGGGGCCTGCCGGACCGCCGGCACGAAAAATCCGGGGTGAAATACGCCGGTCCGCGCCCTTGGCATCGGTTCTTCTCATCCCCCTTTCACCGATGCCTCATACGGTATGGGCATGACGCAGGTGACTCCTCCCGGGTGGTACCCCGACCCCGGGCAGACGAATGACGGTCCGCCCACCGAGCGCTGGTGGGACGGCAGGGCCTGGACGGACCAGACCCGCCTCGTCGGGACCGCCGCCACGTGGGGTTCCCCGGCGCAGCAGCCTGCCGGCGGCACGCAGCCGGCTCCGCCGGGGTACGGCGCCCAACCGGGTCATCCGTGGTATCCCGTCCCGCCCCCGCCCGCGCCCCGGCACGGTCTGCGCACGGCCATAGCCGTCGCGGCGGCGGCCGCGGTCCTGGTGAGCATCGGGGTCGGCGTGTACGCCCTCACCAAGAACGACGGCGGCAACGGCGGCAGCGACCGCGCAGGGTCCCGGCAGGGACAGGGCGGGCAGAACGGCGGGCAGGACGGGCCCGGCGGCGGATCCGGAGGGCCCGGCGGGTCCGGCGGCTCGGGCGGGCCCGGTGGGTCCGGTGGTCCGGGTGAGTCGCCGTCCCCGGGGCAGCCCGGCGCGCCCAAGGTCAAGGGCGGGGGCACGGTGCAGGATCCGCTGAACGGGATCAGCCTGCCCGTGCCGCAGGGGTGGACCGGGCAGACGATCAGTCTCGGCGCGCAGGTGACCTCCGACCACTCCTACCAGTGCCCCGGGGACAGCGGCCAGACGTGCACCGCGGGCGGCGCCTACACGGCGCCCGCCCGCGGACTCCGCCTCAAGGGCACGACTGCCGAACAGGTCGCCAAGGAGGACATCGCGGCCAACGCCAAGGCGTCCTACGGCGGTACCACCTACGGCAGCATCACCTCGCACCAGGTGCTGGCCTCCCAGGCGGTGACGGTGGCCGGGCAGAAGGGCTACATGGTGCGCTGGAAGGCGGTCACCAGCAAGGGCGCCGACGGCTACGTCGAGTCGGTCGCCTTCCCCTCCCCCAACGACGCCCGGCAGATGGTCGTGGTGCGCTTCGGCGTGGACGTCGGGCAGAAGCTCTCCGTCGTCGACGAGATCCTGAAGGGGATCAAGGTCTCCTCCGGCAGCGGGAACGGCCAGGACGTCTGAGACAGAGGTCGGCCGGGTGGGGCACCCCTCCGCTCAAGAGGTACCCCACCCGGCCGGGGGGTGCGCGCCGCTCCCGTCCCCACGGTGCGGCGCGGGCAGGCCGCCGTTCGTCATCCCGTGAACGGTGGCCTGAGTCCTAGGTCAGTCCGAGTGCGGGCAGCACCGTGGCCTCCACGAAACGGACGAGATAGTCGGCGTCGGCGTTCTGTCCGCTCAACACCGGGCGGACGCGCAGCACGCCGAACATCATGGCGGGGACGTACTCCAACGCGGGATGACCGGCGGGCACCTCGCCCCGCCGCACACCGCGCTCCAGCATCTCCTCAAGCGTGGCGATCTCGGGGAGGAGTATCGCCTCGCGCAGCGCCTGCGCGAGTTCGTGGTCGGCCGTGACCGCGTGGCCGAGGGCCTGCATGAGCCGGGCGTCCTTGTCGGACCACTCGCCCGCCGCGCGCGCGGCCCGGCGCAGGTCCTCGGCGAGCGAGCCGGTGTCGATGCCGGCGAAGCGCACCTTGCGGTTGGCGCGCAGAGCCGCCGCGACGAACTGGGGCTTGGTCTTCCACTGCCGGTAGAGCGTGGACTTGCTGCACCGGGTGCTGGCGGCGACGCCCTCCATGGTCAAGGAGTCGTAGCCGCACTCGCGGATCTGCTCCAGCACGGCGTCGAAGAACTCCCGCTCACGCTCGGGCGTGATCTTGGAGCGGCGCGAGGCGGCGACCGTCTCCGGTCCGTCCGCGGCCTGCGACGTCATGCGCTGTTTCTCCTCACTCACGTAGGGCCCGCTGCGGCTGCCCCACCAGGGCTGCCGCAGAGCCTGTCTCCAGTGTGTCGCACATCAATCGATACGCAAGTGTACCGGTACTCAATCGTATCGGTACACTGGCGTATCGGTACGGCAACGTATCGATGGGTCCCGGGCCACGGTCCGGGGCCCCGGCACGCACCACCACACGCACGACCGTCAGTGAAGGGGCCGGGGGATGAATGCCCGAACCGAGCCTGCAGAAGCGGAGCCGGACGCGATAGCGCAGGCCACAGCACCGGCGCAGGCGACAGCGCGTCCGCCGCTCCTGCGTGAGTTCCTGCTCGTCGCAGGGCTCTTCCTCGTCTACAAGGTCGGGCGGCAGCTGGCCACCGGCCACACCCCTCAGGCCTTCCGCAACGCCCACCACGTGTGGAACCTCGAACGGGCCGTGCACCTTCCCGACGAGAAGACCGTGCAGGCCGCACTGCTGCACGGGGACACCCTCGTCCACCTGGCGAACACCTACTACGCGACGGTCCACTTCCCGGCCACTCTGGCCTTCCTGGTGTGGCTGTACCTCAGGCGGCCCGCGCACTATGTGTGGGCACGCCGGGTCCTGGCCGTGGTCACCACCGCCGCCCTGGTCCTGCCGTTCGCGTTCCCGCTGGCCCCTCCGCGGATGCTGACCGGCACCGGCCTGGTCGACACCGCCCGGGTCTACGGCCCCTCCGTCTACGGCCCGCCCTCCAGCGACCACCTCTCCAACCAGTTCGCGGCGATGCCGTCGCTGCACTTCGGCTGGGCCCTGATGGTGGCCATCGGGCTGATGGCGGCCACCCGCTCCCGGTGGCGCCGGCTGTGGCTGCTGCACCCGCTGGTCACCCTGCTGGTGATCGTGGGCACGGCGAACCACTACTGGCTCGACGCGATCGTGGCGACCGCCATGCTCGGCGCCGCCCTGGCCGTCGTCCCCCCGCCGCGGCACACGTCCAGTACGGCGGTACGCGGTGCGCCACGGCTTGTTCCGCAGGAGACCGTGCTGGCGGGAGCGGGCCGATGAGCGCCGCAGCCCTGCTCGCCGTCGGTCTGTCGCTGATCTCGGCCGTCGCCTACGCCGCGGCCGCCGTGGCCCAGGAGCGACTCGCCTCCCGCAGCCCCGGCGCGGGCCTGGTGCGGCTGCTCGGCACCGGCGCCTGGTGGTCGGCGGTCGGCCTGAACGCGGCCGCCGCGCTGCTGCACGTCGTGTCCCTCAAGTACGGCCCGCTGACCCTGGTCCAGCCGCTCGGCGCGCTCACCCTCGTCGCGGCGGTGCCGCTCGGGGCACGGGCGGCCGGGCGGCGGGTCAGCACGGCGGAGTGGCGCGGTACGGCGTTCACGCTGTTCGGGCTCGGCGCCCTGCTGGTCACGGCGTCGGGACCGGCACCGCAGCGGGTGCTGAGCCTGACCGAGGCGCTGGCGGTCGCCGGCACGACCGCCGCCCTGATCGGCCTGCTCTCCCGGCCGGGTGCCCGGCCGGGGCTCAGGCACGCGACCGCCTCCGGCTTCGCCTCAGGTGTCGCCTCGGCGCTCACCCAGACGGTGACGGTGGCGGCCACGGACCGGCCGGGCCCGGCGCTGAGCGTGGAGGTGATCGTGGTCACCCTGCTCGTCGCCGCGTTCGCCACCGGCGGGCTGCTGCTGTCGCAGACGGCCTACCGCGGGGGCCTGGGCGCGCCGCTGGCCGTGGTCACCCTGGCCAACCCGCTGGCCGCCGCGGTCATCGGGCTGACGCTGCTCGGTCAGGGCCTGCGGGGCGGTGCGGACGGGGTGCTCCTGGCGATGGCCGGGGCGGCCCTGGCCGCCTGGGGTGTGGTCCTGCTGACCCGGGCGGCCCCCGGTCCCGCACCGGAGCGGGGCGAGCACGGCGGACACGACCGTCACGAGGAGCACGTCGCGCAAGACGGCCACGACGAGCATCCGGTCGCAGCGGTCCTGGCCCTCGAACCCGGGACGGCGACCGCGGAACCGGCGCTGGCGCCCCGCAGGCCGGAGCAGCCCGGGCATCTCACTGCGCTCTGAGCGCCACAGGAGGCAGAAGGACGGCGGCCGGTGCACGCGGATGGTCCGCATGCACCGGCCGCCGTCGCCGTGTCCCCGTGGGACGTGCTCAGCCGAGGCCCCGGGAGTCCTGCTTGAGGGCGGTGTCGACGGTCAGGGCCGTCGCCACCACGAGGCTCAGCAGCGGCTCGGGCAGCTGGTAGTGGATCTGCAGGACGTAGTTGTCCGCAGTCGTGAACAGCGTCTTGGCGAGGCCTTCCCAGGTCTTGGTGATCCGGGCGACCTCGTTGTCCGCGTGGTCGACGATCGCGAAGTTCCAGGCCCGCCAGTTCTCCGCCTTGATCGCGCCGACCTGCTGGCCGTTGGCGTTCATCGCGAAGTTGATCTTCCCGATCATGTTCTGCTGGACGATCTCGCCGACCGGCGAGCCGTCCGGACGGGTCACGACGACCCGGGACTTGAAGATCTTCGCGGGCCGGGTCAGCACCAGAAGCGGCTGGCCGTAGGCGTCGCGGATCTCCAGCTTGTGCGTCATGAACTGGTCGAGGCTGGAGACGAAGCGCAGGATCTTCTTCAGCGCGCTCTGGCCGACCTCGACGACCGAGCCGATCTCGCGGCCGTTCTGATCCATGACCTTGTACTCGTTGGTCAGCTCGATCAGCTTGGCCTTCTGGTTCACCACCAGGACGGGCTCGGTGAACAGGGAGCCGCCACCGGGACCGCCGCCCGCGACGCCCGCCTGCTGCTGCACCTGGCGCTGCACCCTGGCGTCGGCAGCCTGCTGCTGCGGCATGGGTGCGCCCTGCTGCTGCGGGATGTGGGCGGCGGGCTGCTGGACGGCGGCCTGCTGCTGCGGAACCTGCCCGGCGGACTGCTGAGCCGGGTTCGTGTGCTCGGTCCACTGCGCCCCGTCCCAGTAACGGAGCGTCTGGGCAGCCCCGTGCGGGTCGGGATACCAGCCTGCAGGAGTGTTCGATTGCGTGGTCACCGGGGCACACTACCCTGTTGTGACCGGTACCTGACCAGTCCGTCCGGAGCGGTGTTCATCGCCCGTTCACCCCGTGATGATCGCGGGGTCGCTGAGACCCGACCGGCCGTTCTCGACGTGGCCGGCGAAGCCGCGCAGGAAGGCCGGGTCGGCCTCCCAGGTGACCGTGAGGTCGTACCAGCGCTTGCTCGCCGCGAGGCTGACGGTGCGCTTCACCGTGGCCCCCGACCACACGGTCACGGTGACGGGCCTGCCGCCGTAGCCGTTCACCAGCTTCAGCTTCGCCGAGGCGGAGCCCTTGTTGGTGAAGGTGAGTTCGACGTCGTCCCCGACGTGCCGGGCGACGATCTCGGGTCCCGCGGTCTTGTTGTTGCCCTTGAACAGGCGCAGGAAGCCGTTCGGGCCGTGCACGGCGAGGTCGTACGAGCCGCCCGAGTAGACCGAGTTCCAGGTGTCGGTGAGGGTCTTGCCGGCCTCGGTGGTGTAGGTCCAGGGGCCGTCCGTGCGGTTGCCGGAGGTCACGAGGAAGGCGGCACCCGCCTGGGCGCCCGAGGCGAAGCCGAGGGTGAACTTCCCGGCCGCCGCGTCCACCGAGCCGTCCACCGCGGGAGCGTACTTGAGGGGGCGGGTGGGACGGCTGCCGTGCTCCTGCTTGGGCAGGGCCGGGTTCGCGGGCGGGGTGGGCACGTAGTCGGGGTGCCGGTCGTGGTCCGGGGGCTGGTAGCCGGCGGTGGACGGGAGCGTGACCGGCGCGGCGTCCTTGCGGGAGAAGTCGAAGGCGGCGCTCAGGTCGCCGCAGACCGCCCGGCGCCAGGGCGAGATGTTCGGCTCCTCGACGCCGAAGCGGCGCTCGATGAACCGGATGATCGAGGTGTGGTCGAGGGTCTCGGAGCAGACGTAACCGCCCTTGCTCCAGGGCGATACGACCAGCATCGGCACGCGCTGGCCGAGCCCGTAGGGGCCGGCGGGGTGCCCCGCGCCGCCCTTGAACAGGTCGAGTGCGGGGTCCACGGTCGACTTGCCCTGGGCGGCGGAGCCCGGCGGGAAGGGCGGGATCACGTGGTCGAAGAAGCCGTCGTTCTCGTCGTAGGTGATGAACAGCGCGGTCTTGCCCCACACCTCGGGGTTGGAGGTGAGCGCGTCCAGGACCTGGGAGACGTACCAGGCGCCGTAGTTGGCGGGCCAGTTGGGGTGCTCGGTGAAGGCCTCGGGGGCGACGATCCAGGAGACCTGGGGCAGCTTGCCCGCCTTGACGTCCGCCTTGAGCTGGTCGAAGAAGCCCTCGCCCTTGCGCGCGTCGGTGCCGGTGCGGGCCTTGTCGTAGAGCGGGTCGCCGGGCTTGGCGCCGCGGTACTGGTTGAAGTAGAGCAGCGAGTTGTCGCCGTAGTTGCCGCGGTAGGCGTCCTGGATCCAGCCCCAGGAGCCGTTCGCGTCGAGGCCGTCGCCGACGTCCTGGTAGATCTTCCAGGAGACGCCGGCCTGCTCCAGGCGCTCCGGGTACGTCGTCCAGGAGTAGCCCGCCTCGTCGTTGCCGAGGACCGGGCCGCCGCCCTTGCCGTCGTTGCCGGTGTACCCCGTCCACATGTAGTAGCGGTTGGGGTCGGTGGAGCCGATGAACGAGCAGTGGTAGGCGTCGCAGATGGTGAAGGCGTCGGCGAGCGCGTAGTGGAACGGTATGTCCTCGCGCGTCAGGTACGCCATCGTCGTGGACGACTTGGCGGGCACCCACTTGTCGTACTTGCCGCCGTTGAACGCGGCGTGTCCGTCGTTCCAGCCGTGCGGGAGGTCCTGGATGAAGGCGAGTCCCAGGTCGTCCGCGTCCGGGTGGAAGGGAAGGATGTCCTTGGTGCCGTCGGACTGCTTCCAGACCGACTTGCCGTTCTGCGTCACCGGACGCGGGTCACCGAAGCCCCGCACGCCGCGGAGCGAGCCGAAGTAGTGGTCGAAGGACCGGTTCTCCTGCATCAGGACGACGATGTGCTCGACGTCCTCGACCGAACCCGTGCGGTGATGGGCGGGCAGTGCGGCCGCGCGCTGGATGCTGCTGGACAGCGCGGTGAACGCCGTCGTGGCGCCCGCGAGTTGGAGGAAGCGCCGCCGGTTGACATCGGGCATGGGTGAGGGTCCTCTCGTCCTGACGTATCCGAGGGTGCTCGGATGACGGAATCTGCGCGCTGCGAGTGTTCCAAGAGCAGCAAACGTCAGGGAAGGGTCTGGTGGCGCCCATGTGAAAGTCGTGGGTCCGACAGGAACCGAAACTGGTGCGGCTTTTGCCTCTTCTTTTTCCCGGCCCCGGACATGGGGCCGGGAGCGGTTGCGGACCGCTGCCGTCTGCTTCCCCGGGAGTTCGCCGCCGCTTCACCGTCCGGAGTGCACCCCAGTTCGGAGAAGTCGCCATATGGCGGTATCGAAGGGGCGAAGAACTGTAATATCCCGCGCACATGACGTCCGCCGGGCCGTTCCCGGCGGTGCGGGAGGGGGCGGAATTCCATGATCAGAAAATGCGGGTGGACCCTCGGGGTCATATTGCTCGCCGGCGGTTGCGGCAGTGCTTCGCACCACGGATCGAGTACGGCGCAGTCGCCGTCGGCGGACGTCTCCGGGTCCGCCTCCGACACCCCCTCGGCGACACCGGACGTCACCACGTCCGCACCCGAGGAGACCCCCACGACCGAGGAACCCGTCGAGGAGAGCTCCACCCCGCAGAGCGCGAGCACCGAGGCCCCGCAGACGTCGAGCGAGGACGACACCAGCGGTGACGACGAGCAGCAGACCGGCGACGGGGACCTGGACTGCGGCAGCCTCGCCGGCAGTGGCACCTTCACCGACCCGCTGCAACTCGGCACCGTGGACGGCCCCGTGACCGCGCGGAACTGTCCGGCGCTGACCTCCGGCTCCCCGTTCAACGTCCGCTACTTCTCGTTCACGCTCTCCGGCACACCGGGCTCGAACGCCCACGCGGGAGCGTCCTTCGTCCTGACGCAGAGCGCGCTCGGCCCGGTGTATCCGGCGATCGTCCAGCCGAGCGGCTGGGTCCTCAAGAACAGCCTGGGATCCGGTTACTGGACCGGAACGGAGCCCGACTTCACGGGCCGCTACCAGCAGATCCAGGATCTGGCCCCGGGTACCTACATCCTCCGCACGGAGAAACTCGACTCCCCCCTGCACTCCCTGTCGACGCCTCCCTACGACGTCGTGGTCGACCCCGGAGACTGAGCGCGCACCCGGAGACACAAGGCACACAGAAATTCACTTCTGTTCATTTCCGACTGAATAGGAATGAGCCGCCCTTTGAAGCGCATTGTCCCTTAAACTTTCCTGCATCACGCCGGGAAGCGCGCCGGGGGGCGCGGGGGGAGCTGGTGCCGGTGCGCCTGAGACCGTTGCGCGCGACCCTCTTGTGGTGCGCCGCCTTGCTGCTTCCGCCCTGCCTGTCCGCAGCGCCTTCGTACGCCGCGGACAGGGCCGCGCCCTATGTCGAACTGACACCGGATTCCGGGCAGGTGGAGCCGGGCGGCAGCCCGCTGGCCCTGGACGCCACGTTCCACAACACACTGGACACCGACATCACGAACAGCTTCATCGTCGCCGTCGGGATCCGGCTCGCGCCGCCGGCGGCACGGCTGAGCCCGGCCCAGGTCGTCGTGGAGTGGTTCGACGCCGGCCCGTCCGTCTGGCGGCCGGTGAAGCTGACACCGGGCGAGACCGCGCTCAGCGGATACCTCAGCACCGAGGCCGGGCTGCCGTCCGTGAGTTCGCTCCCCGCGGGTGACTCCGCACGCATCCCGCTGCGCGTCTCGCTGGCCTCCGGGGTGCCGGCGCCGGCCACCCTCCAGTTCGTCGCGCAGGGTCTGATCCAGCCCACGGCCGCGTCCGCCCCGGCGACCCTGATGGACGGCAAGGCCTCCTGCACCGTGGTCGACGAGGGGACCGGGACCACACCGGCACCCGACTCCGCCCCGGCGACGGCCCCCAACTCGGCTACGCCGGGTCTGCACCAGGACACTCCGATGAGCGATACGGCGACACCGGACGACTCCACCTCGACCGGGCCCTCCTCGTCTCCCCCCTCCGCCGCCGCCCCCGGGCCAGGCGACGGGGCAGGCGACAGGCCCACGGACTCCGCAGCATCCGCACCGATCGTGGCGGCCGGCGTGGCCGCCCTCGTGTTCGCCGCCGGTGTCACCCTCGTGATGATCCGCCGAGGCCGCCGCGGCCGGCACTGAGCCCGCCCGCGATCGAGCCCGGACACCGCCACGAGCGAGCGCACCGACGGCCCGTCCGCACAGGAGGAACTCATGCACCACCGCACGGGCCAGGACGTCCTGCGCGACGTGGTCCGCCGTGTCGCTCCGGCCGAACTGGACAAGCTGGACGAGACCTGCCGGGTGTACCTCGTCCGGCCCCACCCTCCGCAGCGCCTGCACCGGCCGGCCGGGGATCCGCTGGGCATCGGCGTCGAGTCGGCGGTGCTGCTGCCGCTGCTGGTGTCGGTGGTCTCGCAGGTGCTCGCCGATCTCGCCTCGGGGCGCATACGGGCGGGCGGCACCCGGCTGACACGCTGGTGGCAGCACCGGCGCGGGGCCGCCGCCGAGGGCAGACGAGCCGCGCTGACCTCCGCCGTCCCCGAACTGTCCGAGGTGACGCGCCAGGAACTCACCGAATGGGCCACGGCCCAGGGCCGGGCGGTCGGTCTGTCCGCGGCCCAGTCCGACATCTGCGCCCAGGTCATAGTCGTGGCCGTGGTGCGCGGGAGTACGGCGCCCGAGAGCGGTCAGGCCGCGGCAGCGCAGGGCAGCGTGGCAACCGGCCCGCCGCCGGGCTCCGCACCGGCACCGACTCAGGTCCCGATCCCGGCTCCGATCCCCACACCGACACCGACACCGGCCTCGATCCCGGCACCGGCACCGGTCCCCGGTCCGGCACCGACTCCAGCTCCGCCTCCGGCCTCGATCCCAGCACCGACTCCGGCTCCGATCCCAGCACCGGCAGGCCCGTCGGCACCGGCAACCCCACCGGCGTCGGTAACGGCCCCGGCATCGCCGTATCCAGCGGCCCCGGAGCCCGGGCACCATGCCGATGTCGGCCCGCGCGCGGCGGCAGCCGCAGGCCGGGACGACGACGCGAGGGCGACTCCCCGGCCGGAGACCAGCGCCGCACCGACGACCGCCACCCCCTAGCCCTCGTGAGCGCCACGCCGGGACCCCTCGGCCCGTCCTCCTCCACCGGCACCGCAGTTGCCCCGGCCCCGGTCGAGCGGCCCGACACGGCCCGCGCGCTGGTCTCCAGCCCGCTGCCGCTGCCGACCACCACCCGTCTGGTCCTGCTGGTCCTGGTGGCGGGCGCCGGCGCCTCGTTCGCCACCTGGTGGTGGTTGGTGCTGGGCCGGGCCAACTGGCCGAAGGCCCAGCTCGCCTGTCTGCCCACGGCGGACGCCGCGCCCCAGGAGGTTCTCGACCGGTTCACGGGCTGCGTCGACGACGTACGGCTGACGCAGTCGGCGGTGGTCGTGTGCGGGCCGCTCGCCCTGCTCGCCCTCGCCGTGCTCTGCCTGACCGCCGGACGGCGGCTGAATCTGTGGCGCCACCGGGCCACGCCGGACCACTCCTCACCGCTCGCGCTGCGCCTGGCCGCCGTGACGCCCGAAGGCCCGGGGCCCCGGCCGGAACTGTGGGTGCGCGGCCGGCGCGTCGGGCTGCGCGCGCGTGCCGCGGGCACGGCGCGCCGACCGCGGATCGTGGCCGACTCGCATGTCTTCAGCCTGCCCGAGCACCGTGTGGACGCGATCTTCCGGCATGAACTGGCCCATCTGCGGCTGCGGGACGTGGGCCGGGTGCGGCTGGCGGTCACGGCGTGGTGGCTCCTGCTGCTCGGGGTCACGCTGCCGATGGGGGTCGCGCTGGTCCGCGACCCCGGGCTGCTGGGCGTCGGTCTGCTGGTGCGGATGGGGATCGTCCTGGTGGTCGTGTTCCTCACCCTGCGTGCCGTGCTGCGGGTGCGGGAGCACGACGCCGACCTCGCCGCGTCGGCGGATCCGCGCGCGCCCCGCGGCGCCACCGCCGCCCATCTCGGGTCGGCCCTTCCCCCGGGCCGCGCCGAACGCCTCGTACGGCCCCTGGGGCTGGCCACGCACCCCGCGCCCGCGGCCCGTCTGGCCGTGCTCGCCGATCCGGCGCGGACCTGGGGTCTGTCGTCCGCCGAATGCCTCACCACCGGGATCGGCGCGGGCCTGGTCTTCACCGACCTCACCCTGCTGGTGGCCGCCCTGATGCCCGGTCACACCCAACTGGCATACGCACTGGGCGGGTTGCTGACCGGCTGGATCGTGGCCGGGGTGGTGACCGTGGCGTGGTGGCGGGCCGTGGCCGTCGGGCACCGTGACGCGTCCGCCCGGCGTGCGGCGCCGGCCGGGGCCGCGCTCGGTCTCGGGGTGTTCCTGGGCAGCCAGCTGGCCGGGCGGGCGGCGGGTGACTGGATACGGGACACCGGCACGGTGGACGGGCTGGCGACGGCGCTCTCCCTGACCCACGTGCCACGTGGGCAGGCCCTGGCCCTGGGAGCGGTGCTCATGGCCGGCGGGGCGCTGTTCGCCCTGTGGACCACCTCTCTCGCCCGTGCCCTCGGGGCCACGGTGGAGGGTCCCCGGTCGGGGCCCGTCTGCGCGGCCGCGGTCGGGCTGGCCGGTCTCCTGCTGGCCGTACCGCTGGGCAGCTGGTTCCTGTTCGCCCGGCTGACGGCGGCCCGGGCCGCCCCCGGCATCCGGTGGGCCGTCCTCGACACGCCCTGGTGGGTGGCGGGGATGGCGACGAGCATCGGCGGCGCGCTGGTGCCGCTGGTGGCCGCCCGCAGGCCGCGGCTCCCGAAGCCGCACGGTGCCGAACGGAACCGGCAACTGGCCCTGCTGGCCACGGCCACGGTCCTGGTCGCTTCCGGGGCCGGATGGGCGGCGTACGGGCACGGTCCGGCCGGGAGCCCGACCGCGCACCTGTCCGGCCCGACGGTGTCCGCGGACCCGAACCACCCGCCGACCGAACCGGACACAGCGGTCCCGAAGGACCCGCCGACCGGGACGGACGGAACAAATGAAACGGACGGAACGGAAGGGACGACCGACGGAGCGGACGGTGCGAACGGGATGGACAGGGCGGACACAGCAGATCCGACGGACCCGCCGAGCACACCGGGCGCCGCCGTCCCCGGTGGCGCGGACCGGACCGTCCCCCTGGACCAACTGCCCGTGCTTCCGCCCGTGGAGCAGCGCACGGGCGCCCTGCGGGCGAACACCGCCCTCGTCTGCCGGGCGCTGACCCTCGGCGGAGCCACCGTGTGGACCGACCCCGTGCGCCGGGCCGACCTGGCCGGGCTGCTCGGCGGGCTCGACGACAGGGTGCTGCGGGCCGCCTCCGCCGTCCTGCTGCGCGACCCGAGGGGGCCGGTGGACGCACACGCCCTGACCGCCTCCGTCCTGCGCTGCGACCTCTACTCCCGCTACGGCCGCTGACCGGTCGCGTACGCGGATCCGCCCACCGTGCGAGGAGGCACCCGTGAGACCGAGTACCGTCCTGCCGTCCGCCGCCGGCCGACGCCGGCCGGTCCTCGCACCGGCTGTGGCGGCCGTGCTGGCGGCCACGTCCCTCGTCGCCTGCGGCCGGCAGCAGTCGGACACCGTCGAGCCGACGCGGGCGCCCTCCACGCAGCCTCCCGCCACGGCGGACTCCCCCGCCGCCGCGGCCCTGTCCGCGGCACTGCTCACCACGGCCCAGTTACCGGCCGGCTATGTGAAGACCGTGCTGCGCAACGACCCGCCGACCCGCTCCGACCGTCCCGGATGCCTCTCCTCGCTCAACGGGCTGGAGACCTCCCGCAGCAGCCGCCCCGGCTCCGTCGAGGCCAGGGTCACCTTCGCCCAGAGCAGGAGCGGCCCGTTCCTGCAGCAGGTGCTGCGCCGGCTGCCCGGCACACAGGCACGGCAGGACCTGGACCGTGCGGCGCGTACGCTCTCCGGCTGCGCCGGGTTCTCCCTCGGCTGGAAGGACGGCGGGACGGGTACCGAGCAGGTGGTGCCGCACGGTCCGGCGGGGATCGGGGACGCGTCGTGGCACGCCACGGTCACCGCGACCACCGGCACGTTCACCGTCCGGGAAACCCTGGTCCTGGTGGTCGTGGGACGCACCCTCGTCGTGCTCAGCGACGCGGGGAGCCCCACGGCACCGGACCGCTCCCGCACCCTGGCGCTGGCCCGCACCGCCGCCTCCCGGATCCCCTGACCGGCGAGCCGTTCGGTCACCGGGGCCGGCTCAGGGCGTCAGATACGCCTCCACCTCGCTGAACTGCCCGGCCGGCCAGCCCGTGTTGGCGCTGACGGTCAGGCGGAGGTGGCGCAGGCTGGTGCCGTCGGGCAGGGGGACGGTGGCCGTGTTGCCGTCGGCCGGGTCGAAGCGGTAGCCCTGGGGTCCGGCCACGGTCGAGTAGGCCGAGCCGTCGGTGCTGCCGAGCACGGTGATGGTCTGGGTGCGGGCGCCCCAGGCCGAGGACGGCGGCAGCTTGAGCACCAGACGGCGGACCGCGTAGGCGGAGCCGAGGTCGACCGTCCAGGACTGCGGGAAGGCGTTGTTGCTGGATTCCCAGTACGTGTTCGCATCGCCGTCGACCGCCTTGCCGGGCGTGTAGACGTCCTGCGAGCCGGTCGCGGTGGCCGGGCGTCCCCTGGCAAGGTCGCGGTTCGGGTCGGGGTCGGGGTTGCCCTGGCCGGGCTGGGGCCAGGTGGAGCAGTCCGACCAGATGCCGGACCAGCCGGAGTTGCCGCCGCCGTCGGTGAGCGCGAAGGAGCCGGAGCCTGCCGGGTAGGGGCAGTTGTAGAGGCCGGCGGCGCCGACGCCCGTGGCCGTGACGTTGCGGAAGGCGGCCGCGCCCTGCGCCTCGGCCTGGACCACGACCGTCCCCGTGTTCCGCACGGTCGCACCGGTCACGTTGACGTTCCGCACCGGGTACCCCTGTCCGCCGCCGGAGACGAACTCGAAGGCGCTGTAAGGGCTGTCGGTGATCGTCGTGTCGGTGATGTTCACCGTCGCGTTGATCGCGCTGTCGTAGGAGTCGACGCGCAGCGCGCCCATCGGGTGGTTCCAGTTGGGGTTCATCGCGCCGGTGCGCACGAGCGTGTTGCCGTCGACGGTGATGGTGCCGGACAGCGGGGAGAAGGGGTCGAGGAACTTCTGGTTGGAGATCGCGATGCCACTGCCGAGGGCGTTGGTGTCGGAGACCAGGTTGTTGCGGACCGCGATGTCCGTGCCGCCGTAGATCGCGATGCCGTTGGCGAGGTTGGGCTGCGAGATGGTGTTGTTCTCGAAGCTGGAGCCGGTGTCCGGGGAGTACAGCGACCACATGGCGAGCGCGTCGTCGCCCTGGTTGCGCAGGAAGTTGTTGCTGACCCGGACGCCCTTGGCGGAGCCGTTGAGGTTGAGGCCGTCGGCGGTGGTGTCGAGGATGCGGTTGTTCTCGACCACCAGGTTGTCGTTGTTGCCCATCAGCCACAGCCCGACCTTCATGTGCTGGATCCACATGCCGGAGACGGACGAGTTCGGGCCGAGGGAGCCGTTGACGAAGTTGTCCGGGCTGGAGTCGACGCGCTCGGTGACCTCGCCCATGACCGCGAAGTCCTTGAGGTGCACGTTGCCCGAGGAACTGGACTGGTCGACGAACCGGGAGGCGTGTACGACCGAGTACCAGCTGCCCGCGCCCTGCAGGGTCACGTTCTGCACACCGCTGAGCGAGGAGGTGATCCGGTAGTCGCCGGGCGGAATCCACACCACGCCGCCCTGGGCCGCCGCGATGGCGTCCCGGAAGGCCCGGGTGGAGTCGCCGTTCCCGCTGGGGTCGGCGCCCTTGGACACGACCGACACCGATCCGGCGGGCTGGGAGGCGGCCCCCGCGACCTGCTCGAAGTCGGCTACGTCGACGGTCACCTGGGTGCCCGTCGACTCGAAGGCGATCCTGTCGCCGGCCTGGACGTTCTGCCCGAGCAGCAGCCGGGCGTCGTCGAAGAAGTGGTGGGTCTTCGCGCCGGGGATCCAGCCGGTGTCGATGTAGGAGTACGTGGAGGTCACCGGGAGCGACTGGGCGAGCCTGGTGCCGTTGACGTAGACGGCGAGCGAGCCGGACTGGCCGTCCGGGACGCTGTAGGCGACGTTCACCGCGTTGGACGCGCGCGGCACGGTGAACTCCACCCGCTGCCCCGAGGTGAGCCGTACGGCCTGCCGTCCGGAGGCCTCGGAGGCCAGGGTGCCCTGGGTGTAGTCGGGTCCGATCCTCGTGCCGGTGGTGCTCGCCGACTCGGCCTCGGCCGAGGTGAAGGGGAGCGAGGCGCCGGCGGCCGCGTGGGCGGTGGGGGCCACGGCGACGAGCATCCCGGCGGCGAGGGCGACCACCGCCCCAACGGCTGGCATGCGCCTGACATGTTCAGGGGTGCTGGTGTACATGTGCCTGATCCCTTCGTGGTGGGGGTGCAGGGGATGGCAAGTGGTGCGGGTGCGGCTCAGGCGCGCAGCCAGGCCGCCGTGTCCTGCGGCAGCCGGCCCGCGTCGTCCAGCGGGCCGCTGCTGAGCAGGAGCCGGGAGTGTGCGGGCAGTTCGGCGGGGGCGGCGGCGAGGTTCACGACGCACCGCGTGCCCTGCGCACGGGAGAAGGCGAGCACGCCCTCGGGGGCGGACAGCCAGGTCAGGGGGGCCTCGCCGAAGACCGGGCGGGTGGCGATCGCCTTGCGGTAGAGGGCGAGCACGGAGCGCGGGTCCTGCTGCTGGAGGTCGACTGCGTACGACGTCCAGCCGACCGGCTGCGGCAGCCACGGCTCCTCGCGCGAACCGAATCCCGCGTGCGGCGCGTCGGCCGCCCAGGGCAGCGGCACCCGGCAGCCGTCGCGGCCCGGGTCGGCACCGCCCGACCGGTGGTACATCGGGTCCTGGATGCGGTCCGCCGGGATCTCGGCCTCCGGCAGCCCCAGCTCCTCCCCCTGGTACAGGTACACCGCCCCGGGCAGCGCCAGCGACAGCAGCGCCGCGGCCCGGGCCCGGCGGGTGCCGAGCACCCGGTCCGACGGGGTGCCGAAGGCCTTGGTGGCGAAGTCGAAGCCGGTGTCCTCGCGGCCGTAGCGGGTGACCGTACGCGTCACGTCGTGGTTGCACAGCACCCAGGTGGCCGGGGCGCCGACGGGGGCGTGCTCGGCGAGGGTGGTGTCGATGGAGGTGCGCAGCCGTCCGGCGTCCCAGGGGCACGACAGGAAGGCGAAGTTGAAGGCGGTGTGGAGTTCGTCGGGGCGCAGGTAGCGGGCGAAGCGCTCGGCGTCGGGGAGCCAGACCTCGCCGACGAACACGCCGTCGTAGGCGTCGGCGAGGGACCGCCAGGAGCGGTAGATGCCGTGGAGTTCGTCGCGGTCGACGAAGGGGTGCGGGTCCGGGTGCGTGGCGAGGTCGGGCAGGCCCGGGTCCTTGGCGAGCAGGGCCGCGGAGTCGATGCGGACGCCGGCGACGCCGCGCTCGAACCAGAACTGCAGGATGTCCTCGTGTTCCTGGCGGACGGCCGGGTGGGCCCAGTTGAGGTCGGGCTGCTCGGGGGTGAACAGGTGCAGGTACCAGTCGCCGTCGGGCAGCCGGGTCCACACCGGTTCGGTGGAGCCGACGAACTGCGAGGGCCAGTCGTTGGGCGGGAGTTCGCCGTGCGTGCCGCGTCCGGGCCGGAAGTGGAACAGCTCGCGCTCCGGGCTGCCGGGCTGAGCCGCGAGGGCGGCCCGGAACCAGGGGTGCTGGTCGGAGACGTGGTTGGGCACGATGTCGACGATCGTGCGGATGCCCAGCTCGCGCGCCTCGGCGATGAGCTTCTCGGCCTCGGCGAGCGTGCCGAACGCCGGGTCGATGGCGCGGTAGTCGGCGACGTCGTAGCCGCCGTCCTTCAGGGGCGACACGTACCAGGGGCTGAACCACAGGGCGTCCACGCCGAGTTCGGCGAGGTACGGCAGTCTCGCCCGGACCCCCGCGAGGTCGCCGGTGCCGTCGCCGTCACCGTCGGCGAAGCTGCGGATGTACACCTGGTAGATGACGGCCGAGCGCCACCAGTCACGGTCCTTGGGGGCATGGGTGGGCTGTCCCACGGGGCGTGCCTTTCTGTAGACGGGGCGGCTGCGTCAGCCCTTGGTGCTGCCCGCGCCGATCCCGGCGATGATGTGCCGCTGGAAGACCAGGAACAGCGCCACCATCGGGATGCTGGCGATCACCATCGCGGCGAGGAGCACGGTGAGCTGGATGTTCTGCGACAGCTGGACCAGGGCGACGCTGATGGGCTGTCTGCCGGTGTCGGAGAAGACCATCAGCGGCCACAGGAAGTCCTGCCACACCGCGACCAGCGCGAAGATCGACACCACGCCGAGGACAGGCCGGGACATGGGCAGGACGACCGACCACAGGATGCGCAGTCTGCCGGCGCCGTCGATCTCGGCGGCCTCCAGGACGTCTCGGGGCAGCTGGTCGAAGAACCGCTTGAGCAGGTACAGGTTGAAGGCGTTGGCGACCGCCGGCAGCCAGATGCCGAGGGGGTCGTTGAGCAGGCTGGTGTGGATCAGCGGGAGGTCGGCGACCGTCAGGTACTTGGGGACGACCAGCGCCTGGGCCGGGACCATCAGGGTGGCGAGGATGCCGCCGAGGACCACCTTGCCGAAGGCGGGCCTGAGCCTGGACAGGGCGTAGGCGGCGGCCGTGCAGAACACCAGCTGGAACGCCCAGGCGCCGGCCGCCTGCACCACCGTGTTCCACAGGTGCCGCGGCAGTTCCATCAGGGACCAGGCATCGGTGTAGCCGCCGAGGTGCCAGTGTTCGGGTACGAGCGTCGGGGGCGTCCGGGCCACCTCGTCCGGGGACTTCATCGCACCGGTCACCATCCAGTAGACCGGGAAGAGGAAGGCGAGCGCGAAGAGCAGGACGACACCGGTGAACACGGTCCAGTAGACGGCTCTGCCGCGCGGGCGGGCGAGGGCCGCCGGGGAGATCAGCGTCCGGGTGCTCATGCGTCCCCCTCGGACCGGGTGAGCCGCAGATAGACGGCGGAGAAGGCGCCGAGCAGGACGAGGAGCATGACGCTGAGCGCGCAGGCGCCGCCGAAGTCGTTGTAGAGGAAGGCGTACTTGTAGATGAGGTAGAGGACGGTGACCGTCGCGTTCTCCGGTCCGCCGCCCGTGATGACGAACGGCTCGGTGAACACCTGCATCGTGGCGATGATCTGCAGGAGCATCAGCATCAGGATGACGAACCGGGTCTGCGGGACCGTCACGTGACGGATGCGCTGGAGCAGGTTCGCGCCGTCGAGTTCGGCGGCTTCGTACAGTTCACCGGGGATGGACTGCAGGGCTGCGAGGTAGATGAGGACGGTGCCGCCCATGTTGGCCCAGGTGGCCACGATCACCAGGGAGACGAGTGCGGTGCCGGTGCCGTTGGACCAGTTCGAGGTGGGCAGGTGCAACGAGCGCAGCGTCTCGTTGGCGAGGCCGGCCCCCGGGTCGTAGAACCATTTCCACAGCAGGGCGCTGACCACCGGCGGGATCATCACCGGCAGGTAGACCACGACCCGGAAGAACGCCTTCGCGTGCCGCAGTTCGTTCAGGACCAGGGCGAGGACGAAAGGGACGGCGAACCCGATCAGCAGGGCCAGCAGGGTGAAGGTGAGGGTGTTGCGCCAGGCCGCGGTGAACTCGGGGTCGTGCCAGACGCGGGTGAAGTTGGCGGTGCCGACCCACTGGGGCGAGGAGCCGGGCGTGTACTTCTGGAAGGCGATGACCACCGCGCGGATCGCCGGGTACCAGGAGAACAGCGCGAAGCAGATCAGTGCGCCGAGGAGGAAGGCGTAGGCGCGGGCCTGGTCGGCCGGACGGCGCCGTCCCCGGTCCCCTGCCGGGGGCGGCGCCTGGACCGGGTGGGCGGCGATCTGCTCGGCCGGGCGGCGCTCGGCCGTCTTCGTCATGGCGGTCAGCTCCGGGCCAGAATGCTGTCGATCTTGCCGGACGCGTCCTTCAGCAGCCGGTCGATGTCCGCGTCCTTCTGGGTGAGGACGGCGGAGACGACGCCGTCGAGGACGGAGTAGATCTGCTGGGCGTCAGGCGGCTCGATCTTCATCCGCAGTTGCTGGTTGCCGGCGAGGAAGGCCCGGTAGTTCTCCACCGGGACATTGGCGTTGGCCTTCTTGGCCTGCTGGTCCCTGGCGTCGGCGGCGCCGGTGAACAGGCGCGGCTCGGGCAGGCCCACGGGCGCGTCGTTCTTCCTGGCGCGGGCGTAGTCGCCGAGGAAGCCGGATCCGGGGGTGAGGAACATGTGGTCGAGCCACTTCAGGCCGGCGCGGATCTGGGCGGGCGTGTCCTTCTTGTTGAACATGTAGCCGTCGCCGCCGATGAGGGTGCCCTGGCCGCCGGGCATGGGGGCCAGGGCGAGGTCCTTGTAGTTGCCGCCCTTCTCCTTGACCAGGATCGGGATGTTGTCGGGGGCGGAGAGGTACATGCCGAGCCTGCCCGAACCCATCATCTGCTGCACGTCGTTGATGACGAGGAGCTGCTTGCTGCCCATGGAGTCGTCGGTCCACCGCAGGTCGTGCAGGTTCTGCAGGACGGCACGGCCCTGCGGGGTGTCGACGGTGGCCTTCCTGCCGTCGGCACCGACCACGTCGCCGCCCTGTGAGTACAGCTCGGCGGTGAAGTGCCAGCCGCCCTGGTTCTGTGCGCTGTAGTCGGCGTATCCCACGGTGCCGCCTCCGAGCGCGGCGATCCTCTTGGCGTCGGCGCGGACCTCGTCCCAGGTCGCCGGGGGCTTGTCGGGGTCGAGTCCGGCCTTCTCGAAGAGCCTCCGGTTGTAGAGCAGCCCCATGCTGTACCCGGTGCGGGGTATGCCGTAGACCTTGCCGTCCACGGTGTAGATGTCCCGCAGCTGCTTCTGGATGGTGCCGTAGCTCTTCAGTTCCCTCAGGTACGGGGTGAGGTCGGCGGCCTGGTTGATGTCGACCACGTGCCGGGCGTCGGTGAAGTACGTGTAGAAGACGTCCTCCATCTGCCCGCCGGCGAGCTTGGCGTCGAAGGTCTTGGGGTCCTGGCAGGGGAAGGCGTCGTGCGCGACGACGTCGATGTCCGGGTTCCGCTTCTCGAACGAGGCGATGTCCTGCTCGAAGAACCTCCGGTCCACCTTGGCGCTGCGGGGCGGCTCGCAGTTGACGGTGATGCGGGTCTTGCCGCTCGCCGTGCCGTCGTCGCCCGACCCGCAGGCGGCTGTGGCGAGGGCGAGGGAGGAACAGACGCCGATCGTGGCGAAGGTACGGCGGAACCCGGTGCTTCTCATCGGTGGACCCCTCAAGGCAGGAGCGGTGGGCGCCGCACACTCAAGCACCGACGACATCGTGACGCAAGATGTCGCGCAGAATCTGAAATTGTTCGACAGTCCATTGGATCTACTGGATCCCGCCCCGGCGTCGGCCGGCTCCCGCCCCCGCCCTCAGTCGCGCGGAGCTTGCGCGGTGGAGCCGCGGACCACCAGCTCGGGCTCGAACAGCAACTCCTCGGCAGGTACGGCGGTGCCGGCGATCTGGGCGTTCAGCAGCTCCACGGCCGCCCGGCCCATGGCCTCGATGGGCTGGCGGACGGTGGTCAGCGGGGGTTCGGTGCAGTTCATGAAGGCCGAGTCGTCGTAGCCGACGACCGAGATCCGACCGGGGACGTCGAGTCCCTTGCGGCGGGCGGCGCGGACGGCGCCCAGGGCGAGGGGGTCGCTGGCGCAGATGATGCCGGTGACACCCCGGTCGATCAGCCGGGAGGCGGCCGCGTGACCGCCTTCGAGGGAGAAGATGGCCCGGGCGACGAACTCGTCGGGCAGGTCGCCGGCGAGGGCGCGCGCCGCGGCCAGTTTGCGCGCCGAGGGGACGTGGTCGCCGGGGCCGAGGACCAGGCCGATGCGCTCGTGGCCGAGGGAGGCGAGGTGCCGCCAGGCCTGCTCGACGGCGACGGCGTCGTCGCAGGACACCCCGGGGAAGCCGAGGTGCTCGATGGCCGCGTTGACCAGCACCACCGGGATGTTGCGGTCGGCGAGCAGCCGGTAGTGGTCGTGCGGCGCGTCCGCCTGCGCGTACAGGCCGCCGGCGAAGACCACACCGGAGACCTGCTGCTGGAGCAGCAGCTCCACGTAGTCCGCCTCCGAGACCCCGCCCTTGGTCTGGGTGCACAGCACCGGGGTGAGCCCGAGCTGGGCGAGCGCGCCCCCGATGACCTCGGCGAAGGCCGGGAAGATCGGGTTCTGCAGCTCCGGCAGGACCAGGCCGACGAGGCGGGCGCGTTCGCCGCGCAGCTGGGTGGGACGCTCATAGCCAAGGACGTCGAGGGCGGACAGCACCGCCTGCCGGGTGGCTTCGGAGACTCCGGGCTTGCCGTTGAGCACCCGGCTGACCGTGGCCTCGCTGACCCCTACCTTCTTCGCCACTTCCGCAAGTCGTCGCGTCATGAGCGCAAGAATAGCGCAAGAAGCGCAAGCGGCTTGCGTAGTCGGGTCAGGCGTCGGCGCGGACGGAAGGGGGGTTTCCGGCCCGGCCCCGTCGGCGACCTGAACGCCGACGGAGCCGGGTCAGTCCTCGGGTGCCGGGACGACCGTCAGATGGGCGCCCGTGCCGCGCGGACGGCGCGGCCGGCGCGCGGCCGCGACCGGGCGGCGGGCGTCACGCAGGACCATGGTCAGGCGCGTGCAGCCGGCCCCCTGCAGGGTGGGGGTCGTCTCGTCGACGATCCGGCACTCGGTCGGGCCCCGGCGCGGGTCGGGGTGGAGCAGCAGCCGCACCGCCCCGTCGAGCCGGGTCGCCGCCTCGCCGACGGCGCGGATCCAGTGCGGCAGACCCTGCCGGTAGGCGGCCTCCATGATCGGGTCCTGGGCCACCTCCCGGCGGATCGCCTGGAGTTCGTGGTCGTGGGGGCAGCGCTCCAGGGCGGTCCTGAGGTGGGCCAGCATCGGCAGGCACCAGCCCGGCTCGTGCTCGCCGAGGACGTCGCGGGCGTCCGGGTGGAACAGGACGAACCGCAGGAAGTTGTCCCCGGGCATGGCCGTGGGATGAGGCCGCACACCGCGGAACAGTGTCTCGAACGCACCGTTGGCCATCACCACGTTCCAGCGGTGGTCGACGACCAGGGACGGGAAGGAAACGGCCTCCAGAAGTGCGGCGTAGTCATGGAGATACGCCTGGGCCTCGCAGCCCTCGGGGACGGGCCGCGGCGCCTGCCACTGCCCTCCTGCCTGATGTGCCATCGGGAGGTCACCCCTCTTGCCTCTGCGGCCTTCACGCGGCGAAGCGATCCTGCTGCCCAGGCGAGAGTCATGTCAACTATCGTGGCATTCCACGCCGGTTGACGGCTGAAATTCGCCACAGTTGTGGCGAGACCTGGATGTGAGTTCGAAGCACCGGATACTCTCCGGGAAGTTGCCCACCGCTGTGAGAAGCACACGGACACCCCTGAAGCCCTCGAGAGACGTAGGAGTTCTGTCGGTGACGGATGGCTACGAGGATCCGGGCGCCACGGAGACCGCTCAGCTGTCGGCCGTAGTCGCCCGCGTCACCGGGCTCGCCGACCGGCTCGGCGTGCCGCACTCCGAGGTCTTCGACGTCAGGCGGCTCTCCGTCGCCTGTGGGGTCCCGGAACCGGTGCTCAAGGCGCTGCTCAGCGGCCGCCCCGCGGGCGAACCTGACGTCCAAGCGCGTTTCCTGCAGCGCCTGGACCTGCTGCGCCGCACCCGGCTGAAACCGAACGGGCGCAAGTACACCCAGCAGGAGATCGCCGACGGCGCCGGCATGTCCCGGCAGCAGGCCGGGGCGCTGATCAACGGCGACCGGCGGCCCACCATGGAGCACTGCGACGCACTCCAGAGGTTCTTCCGGGTGCACGCCGGTTTCCTCACGGCGGAGGACCCCGAGGCGCTGGCGGGTGCGCTGCAGCGCACCGAGCAGGAGCTGCTGCAGAAGCTCGCCGACCGGGAGCGGGCCGCGGCCGCGGCCGCGGACGATCCTCTGGAGCGGCTGCTGCAGGACCACGGGGTGCGCGGAATCGCCTGGCGGGCCGCGCAACTGCCCACGGACCAGCACCGGGACAAGGTCGCGGAGTGGCTCGACATGCTCCTGGAGAGCGTCAAGCGGCCCGAGTCGTGAGCCGGGAGAGAACTGTGGGCATCGGCAGGGACATGCGGCGGCTGTGCACCGAACTGGTCGGGGAACTCGCCCTGCCCGGTCCGGTTCCGCCGCACGAGCTGTACCGAGCGCTGTGCGACGCGATGAGCCGCCGCCGCGGCCGCCCCGTGCACTTCCGCACGGCGGTCTTCCCGCCCGGCACGGCCAGCGGGCTGTGGCTGGACATGACCGACCGCGATCTGGTCGTCGTCGAGGAACGCACCGCGCCCGACCACCAGTTGGTGATCCTCGGCCACGAGCTGTGGCACATGCAGGCCGGGCACTGCGGTCACCTCGCCGACGGGCCGGGGGTCGGTGTCGCCACGCGTCTGCTCAGCGAGGACTGCGACCCGGGGGCGCTGGCGGCCGCGGTGCTCCGGGTCGCCGCCCGCACCCGCTTCGACCAGTCCGAGGAGCGCGAGGCGGAGGCCTTCGGGCTGCTGCTCGCCAGCAAGTGCCGCACCCGGCTGGCCGGTTCGTCCCTGCGCGGCCCGGTCCAGCGGGACGACGTGGCGGGCCGCATCGAGGCGTCCCTGGGGTATCTGGGTCCGCAGGGCTGAGGGATCCGCGCTGGCGAGCCGCCCGGCATTCATCCGGCATTGTCAGTGGCAAAGGGCAAGCTGTTACGTGCGCCGCAGGGCGCGTGACCGTGACGCCGAACCGGGGAGAGCCGACCGATGCCCACCGCCGTACTGACCGACCGCGAACGCACGGCCGTGCAGGCCTACCTCCGGCTGCTGCACACCGTGCGCGCAGCTCTCGACGGGCCACCCGACGGCGGCCGTCCCGTCGTCGTGCCGCCCGCCGTGCTCGCGGAGGCGGAGGGCGCACTGGCGCAGGCGGGACTCGCCGGTAACGAGGAGGAGTTCTTCCGGCTGCTGCGCCACTGGTGCCCCGAGGCGTGAGCGGATTCCCGGTGGCCGTTCCGCGCGACCGCTCAGCGGTGCGGGACGGTCACCGCCGTCAGCACCAGCCCGTCCTGTGCCAGCCAGCGGCCCTCGAACCCGCTCAGGCGGGTACCGCCCACCAGCGGGCCGGGGACCAGGAGACGGGCGTGGAAGCGGCCCCGCGTGCCGGCGCCCGGTGCGGGGAACAGCTCGATGTCGGCCTCGGAGAAGTCGAGCCAGGCACGGGTGAGGGGGAACCACGCCTTGTACACGGATTCCTTGGCGCTGAACAGCAGCCGGTCCCAGTGCACGGCGGGCCGTTCGGCGCACAGATCGCGGTGCCGGTCCTGCTCGGAGGGCAGCGCGATGGCCTCGAAGACGCCGTCCGGCACCGGTCCGTGGGGCTCGGCGTCGATGCCGAGGGAGGCCAGGTCGGCGGCGCGGACCAGGGCGGCGGCGCGGTAGCCGTCGCAGTGGGTCATGGTGCCGGCCAGCCCTTCGGGCCAGATCGGGGCGCCGCGCTCACCGGTCAGGACGGGCTGGGGCGGGACTCCGAGCTTCTCCATGGCGCGCCGGGCGCAGACCCGCACGGAGGTGAACTCACGCCGGCGCTTGTCCACCGCCCGCGCCACGAGCTGCTGTTCCTCCGGGTACAGGGGAGAGTCCTGGGCCTCCTCATCCCCGAGCACTTCCACGGCCACCACCGACTCCGGGAGCAGCTCCTCGATCACCGGATCCGACCTCCATCGGCAGAATGCGGCGCAGCTGTCCCGGGGGCACCGGGCGCTTGCGCCATTCGCGGGGGTATCCCACGGACACCTCTTCGAAACGGACGCCCTCGTGCCAGGTGGTCCGCGGGATGTGCAGATGGCCGTAGACCATGGTCCGCACGCGGAACCGCCGGTGCCAGTCGGCGGTCAGCTCGGTGCCGCACCACATCGCGAACTCCGGGTGCCACAGCACGTCCGTGGGATGCCGGTCCAGCGGATAGTGGTTCGCAAGGACGGTGGGCAGGTCCTCGGGCAGCTCGGCGAGCCTGCGCTCCGTCTCGGCGACCCGGGCGCGGCACCAGGCCTCGCGGGTCGGGTAGGGATCGGGGTGCAGCAGGAACTCGTCGTTGCAGATGACGCCCGTCTTCTCGGCGTAGGCCAGGCCCTGCGCCTTGGTGACGCAGCCGGGCGGCAGGAACGAGTAGTCGTACAGCAGGAACAGCGGGGCGACGACGACCGGGCCGCCGGGGCCCTCCCACACCGGGTACGGGTCCTCGGGCGTGGTCACGCCCAGCTCGCGGCAGACGTCGACGAGGTGTTCGTAGCGTTCCACGCCGCGCAGGGTGACCGGGTCCTTCGGGTGGGTCCACAGCTCGTGGTTGCCCGGTACCCACAGGACCTTGCGGAAGCGCTCCGCGAGGGTGTCGAGGGTCCAGCGGACGTCGTCCACGGTCTCCGCGATGTCCCCGGCGACGATCAGCCAGTCGTCCTCCGTGTGGGGGTGCATCTGCTCCACCAGCTCACGGTTCTCCGGATAGCCGATGTGCAGGTCGCTGATGGCCAGCAGCTGCGCGGCCCCGGCCGTCGACTCCACCCCTCGCCCCTTCCGATCATGCGGTCCACACCACGACAACACATTCACCGGCCGGAACACAAGGGGATTCGGGCGTGGCGCACTTGGACAGCCCGGCGAAATCCGTAACCTGCGCGTTGCACGCGCGTCCACTTGAAAGCCGTATGATCGCCCCAACGCCGACGCCCCTAACCTCCCTTGTCACAGGGCCGTTTGGTGTCCCTTCCCTTCCTCCTGCCCGGGCACGGGCCGCTGAGCCCTGCCCGCATTCCCCGAAGGCGGCCTGCATGCCCTCTCGCGTACGCGTCTGGCTCAACCGCACGTACGCGGAGAACGTGTTCTTCATGGATCAGCTGCGCAGGAATCCCAGCGACCGGGCGGTCGAGATCCATGCCACGCACGGCGACGCCGACTCCCCCGTGCTGGCCGCGGCCGACACCGCCGACCTGGAGCCGGAGGGCCTGTCCCCGGCGGCGTACGTCGAGTACGCCCTGGACCAGTGCGCGCGGCGCGGCATCGACGTGTTCGTGCCCCGGCTGCACCAGAGGGCCGTCGTGGCGCACCGTGCGGAGTTCGCGGCGGCGGGTACGGCGCTGCTGGCGCCGACGCCCGAGGCGGTGGCCGTGTTCGAGGACAAGGCGACGGCGTACGAGGCGGTCCGCTCGGTCGGTGTAGCGGTGCCGCCGTGGTGGCGGGTGCGTACGGCGGACGAACTCGTCGCGGCGGTCGAGGAGTTGGAGGCCGCCGGGCACAGGGCGTGTTTCAAGCCTGCGGCCGGCGCGGGCGGGGTCGGGTTCCGTGTGATCACCCGCACTCCCTTGTCGCTGATGCACTTGAACGGCTTCCCCGGCCCGTACGTCCAGCTGGACCTGGTGGTCGAGGCGCTGCAGCGGGCCGGGGAACCGGTGGACTGGCTGGTGATGCCCCGCCTGGAGCAGCCGGAGGTGTCCGTGGACTGCCTGACCGGGCCGGACAACCACATCCGGCTGGCCGTGGGCCGCACCAAGAACGGCCGCCGCCGGGGCTTCACCCTGCACGAGCAGTGGCTGGAACCCGCCCGGCTGATCGCGGAGGGCTTCGGACTGCACTACCTGTCGAACATCCAGTTCCGGATGCTCGGCGACCGCCCGGTGCTCCTCGACGTCAACACGAGGCCCGCCGGCGGCCTGCACCAGCTGTCGCTCTGCGGGGTGAACGCCCCCTGGGCGGCGGTGCAGTTGGCGCTGGGCGAGGACCCGGGGGTGATCGAGCCGCCGTTCCTGGGGCAGGACTACGCGGTGGTGTCGGGGCCGCGGCCGCTGCTGCCCGCTGCGCTTCCGCGGCAGCGGGTGGAGGAGGCCGAGGTGCTGCTGCCGGCGGTGCCGGCGCCCGTGCAGGCGCCTGTACAGGCCGCTTCGGCCGGTGCCGCTGCGGTGCTGCCGCTCTAGGCTGCCGGCCGGCCGCGGGTCTGTCCGTGGTGGCTCGCGCAGTTCCCCGCGCCCCTTTGGGGGGCACTTCGGACCACCGGTATGGACCAATTCCGTCGGGACTCCTTGACAGGTGGATTGGTCCATACCAACTTGGTTGGCGCATCTCTTCCGCACTCCCCTGTACTCCCAACACCCCCATCCCCACAGGGAGATCGCGTGCGCCACATACTCGGGCGTCCCAGACGCCGGATTCTCGCTCTGCTCGGGTCCGCCGCCCTCGCGGCCGGCGGGGCCGTCGCGCTGCCCGGCACGGCCCAGGCGGCCAACATCCTGACCAACCCCGGCTTCGAGTCGGGCGGCGTCTCCCCCTGGAGCTGCACCGGCAACCTCGGCTCGGTCGTCTCCTCCCCCGTGCACGGCGGCTCCCAGGCCCTGCAGGGTGCGGTGTCCTCCAGCGACGACGCGCAGTGCAGCCAGCAGGTCGCGGTCCAGCCGAACACCACGTACACCCTCAGCGGCTGGGTCCGCGGCTCGTACGTCTACCTCGGCGTGGACGGCGGCGCCTCCACCTGGACCACGTCCCCGTCGGCCTACAGCCGGCTGCAGGTCTCCTTCACCACCGGAGCCTCGCAGACCAGCGCCACCATCTACGTCCACGGCTGGTACGCGCAGGGTTCGTACTACGCCGACGACATCAGCCTGGACGGCCCGGGCGGCCCAGGCGGCGGGGACACCCAGGCGCCGACCGCGCCCGGCGGGCTCGCCTCGACGGGCACGTCCTCGTCGAGCGTGTCGCTGAAGTGGAACGCCTCGACGGACAACGTGGGCGTGACGGCGTACGACATCTACAACGGCTCCAGCCGGATCCTCAGCGTCTCCGGCACGTCGGCCACGGTCGGCGGGCTGTCGCCGAGCACGTCGTACACCTTCACCGTGAAGGCGCGGGACGCGGCCGGGAACGTGTCGGCGGCCTCCGGCCCCGTCACCGTCACCACGGACGCGGGCGGCGGTGGCGGCGGCGGTGGCGGCAGCGGGTTCAAGCAGGCGGCGCCGTATCTGTACGAGGGCTGGGGCGATCCGCCGAGCCCGTCCACGGTGATGAGCGCGACGGGCGCCAAGTGGTTCACGATGGCGTTCGTGCTGGACTCGGGCGGCTGCACGCCCGCCTGGGACGGCAGCCGGGCGCTGACCGGCGGGGTCGACCAGAACGCCGTCAACCAGATCCGCTCGGCGGGCGGTGACATCGTCCCCTCGTTCGGCGGCTGGCAGGGCAGCAAACTCGGCGCCAACTGCTCCTCGTCGAGCGCGCTGGCCGGAGCGATACAGAAGGTGATCGACGCCTACTCGCTCAAGGCGATCGACATGGACATCGAGAACACGGACGAGTTCGAGAACGAGGCCGTCCAGGCGAAGATCCTCACCGCGCTGAAGACGGTCAAGGCGAACAACCCGGGCCTGAAGACCATCGTCACCTTCGGCACCGCGACCACCGGCCCGACCTACTACGGCAACCGGCTCATCGAGCAGGCGAAGTCGCTCGGTGCCGACATCGACGTCTTCACCATCATGCCGTTCGACTTCGGCGGCGGCTCGGACATGTACGGCAACACGGTGGCCGCGGCCGAGGGCCTGAAGGCGAAGCTGAAGTCGACGTTCGGCTGGGACGACGCGACCGCCTACTCCCACATCGGCATCTCCGGCATGAACGGCCTGTCCGACCAGCAGGAGACGACCACCCCGGCGATCTGGACCCAGATCCGTGACTGGGCCAACAGCCACCACATCGCCCGGCTCGCCTTCTGGTCGGTCAACCGGGACCGGCCCTGCCCGGGCGGCGGAGTCGCCGAGAACTGCTCCGGCATCAGCCAGAACAACTGGCAGTTCACCTCGATCACGGCCGGCTTCACCGGCTGAGCACGGCACCAAGACGACGACCGTCCCCCCGGCTTCCGGGCCGGGGGGATTTTTTTTCCGCCCGGGGTGTATCAGAGGGCGCCCCGCCCGCTCTCACTATCAGGAACAAGGAACAACGGGGGAAGCACCACCACGGGGAAGCACCACCACGGGGGAAGCACCAGCCGGGGGAAGCACTAGGGGAAACAAACCGGCGGGGGATGCACAACGGGGGCACGGGGGCCGCGGGGCACGGGGGCCGCGGGGGCACGGGGGATCGGGTCGGCCGGTCGCGATCACGGGGAGCGACCGGCCGGCCCGATGTGCGTCTCCCGGCGCCGGAACACAGCGCGCGCCGGCACCGGTGGGACGCTGCCCGTCAGAAGCGACCCACCCCCGGCGAAGCCGCCCGTCGAACCGCGCACCTGGCCGAGATCGCCGTACGGCGTGTCCCGCAGGGCGACGCGGTCGTGGTGACTGCCGCTCAGCCCGCCTCGGCGCGACGCAGGCGCAGGGTCAGGATCTGGAAGGCCGCCGGAGCTCACTTCAGGTATCCGAGGCCAGGATGGACGGCCGTGTACCCCTCGACCAGACGCCGGGCCACGTTGACCGAATCGACGAGCGGATGCAGCGCGAACGCCTTCACGGCCGTGGCGCGCGAACCGGACGCGGCGGCGGCGAGCACCTCGCGCTCGACCGCCTTGACCGCGCAGACCAGACCGGTGGCATGGCCGGGCAGCGGGGCGACGGCGACCGGGTGGGCGCCGTTGGCGTCGACCAGGCAGGGCACCTCGATGACCGCGTCCGTGTCCAGGACCGACAGGGTGCCCCGGTTGCGCACGTTGAGGATCAGGGTCGTGCGTTCGTCCCGGGCGATGGCCCGCATCAGGGCGAGGGCGACCTTCTCGTAGCCGCCGGAGAGGTCGTCGGCCTCGCGTTCGCCGGCGCCGGCGGTCTCCCGGTTCTCGGCCATGTAGGTCGCCTCGCGCTCGGCGCGGGTGCGGTCCCAGAGGTCCAGGGCCGGGACGTCGGCGCGCCCGGCCTCCTCGTAGAACCGTGCCTGCTGGTCGCGCAGGAAGGCACCCCGGGTCTTCTCGGCCTCCTGATAGGCGTGTACGGCCTCGCGGTTGAAGTAGTAGTAGTGCAGGTACTCGTTGGGGATCGCGCCGAGGGACTGCAGCCAGTCGGCCCCGAAGAGCTTGCCCTCCTCGAACGAGCCGAGCAGGCCGGGGTCGGCGAGCAGGCGCGGGAGTTCGTCGCGTCCGGCGATGTGCAGGCCGCGCACCCAGCCGAGGTGGTTGAGGCCGACGTAGTCGATCCACGCCTCCTTCGGGTTCGCGCCGAGCGTCCGGGCGATCCGGCGACCGAGGCCGACCGGCGAGTCGCAGATGCCGATGACGCGGTCGCCCAGGTGGCGGGACATGGCCTCGGTGACCAGGCCTGCGGGGTTGGTGAAGTTGATGACCCAGGCGTCGGGGGCGAGGCGGGCCGTCCGCCGGGCGATGTCGACCGCGACCGGGACCGTGCGCAGACCGTAGGCGATCCCGCCGGCGCCGACCGTCTCCTGGCCGAGGACGCCTTGCGCGAGTGCCACCCGCTCGTCGTCCGCCCTGCCCTCCAGGCCGCCCACGCGGATCGCGGAGAAGACGAAGTCGGCGCCGCGCAGGGCCTCGTCGAGGTCGGTGGTGGCTCTCACGCGGGGGGCGCCGTCCACGGCCGACGCCTGTTCGGCCAGCACCCGCACGACGGCGTGCAGGCGGCTGTCGTCCAGGTCGTGCAGCACGACCTCCGTGACCCGTCCCTCGCCACGGTCCGCCAGCAGCGCCCCGTACACGAGCGGCACCCGGAACCCGCCGCCGCCCAGAATCGTCAGCTTCACGCCTGCACCTCTCCTGCCGGGACCACCTCGACGCCCGCCTCCTGAAGCGAGGAGCCGGCCGCCGGGTCGACCATCTCGTTCGTCACCATCACGTCCAGGTCCCCGGGACCGCGGACCTGCGCCCTTCCCACCGGCTCCTCGGGTGACCACCGGGCTCCTCGGTGACCAGCGGGCTGCCGGTGACCGCCGGGCCGCCGACGAACAGCAGGATGCCGGTGACCAGCGGGTTGCCGGTGGCTTCGGCGAAGGGCTGGTCGCCCGCGTCCGCGACCGCGCCACCGTGCACCCGGGTGAGCGGGCCGTCCACCGGCAGTTCGACGAGGTCGTCCCGCCTGACCGTGGCGGGGCTCACGCCCCGTTGCCCGGAGAGGTCGGTGTCGGCCGCCGGGCCGCCGGAGCGCAGGACCCGCAGGACGAGGTGGTGTCGTCGTTCCACCAGCACACCATGAACACTACTCGTCCTCCTCCTTCAGCCTCATGCGCAGTTCCGCCCGGACACCGGCCAGGTTCTGGCACGCAGCACCCGACGCGCGGCACCCAGCACCCAGCACCCGACGCCCGGATGCGGCGCCCGGCGCCCGGAAGAGCGTCGGGGGCCTCGCCGTAGCGGTCGTCCGGCGGTGGTTCCCCGCACCACTGGGCGGCCATCGAGTCAACGCCGGGTCTTCAGGGATGCTTCATCCGAGAGTTCCGGGGCCACGGAATTCTGCACCGCGTGAGCGAGCGAAGACCTGCCGGGCCCGCGGGCGCCGGACTGCCTGACAACGGTGTCACCAGGCCTCACCGCCGTCCGGCGTACGGCGGTGACGTCCACGAGACGATGCAGGACCGCCCGTTCGGCACGGGCGGCACGGGCGGCACGGTCCTGTCCGGCCCCCCTCCGGAGCCGGCCCTGTACGACCACCGGGGGTTCGCGGTCCCGGTCAGCATCCGCTGCTACCGGCACGAGGGGATCGTCGTCTCCAACCACCAGTCCGTCCGCGGTCTGAGCCGGCTGGCGGCCACCTGGGAGCTGACCCTGGCCGACGGCCGGACCCTGACCGGTCCGGCCGGGCTGCCCGATCTGCAGCCGGGCGAGACGGCCGCCGTGCCCCTGCCCTTCGCACTGCCCCCGGACGGCGGTGAGGCCTGGCTGACGCTGCGGGTGACCACCACCGAGGACGAGCCGTGGGCGCCGCGCGGCACACCGGTGTGCACGCCGCGGCTGCGGCTACGGGCGCCCGTCGCGCCCGTGATGCCTGTCGCGCCCGTCGCGCCCGTGGTGCGCATCGACGCCGCGCTGCGGGTGCCCGGCACGGCGTCGCCCGGCCCCGGCGCCTCCTCCGGGCGCCGTACCCCGGCGGACTTCCACCGCCGCGGCCGGACCCTGCGCGTTGTGTGACCCCGCCCCACCCGTCACCTCACCCTTCCCGGAGCACACGTGTGTACGTCGCATGACCACAGCCAGGGCGAGGCCGCGCAGGCCGGCGCCGGACGACGCAGTTTCCTGCGCGCCACGGCGCTGCTCGGTGCCGCCGCCACCGCCGGGGTCGCGCTTCCGGCCGCGGCCGAGGCGGCTCCCGCGGGCACCTGGCGGCCCGACACCGACAGCCGCCGCTTCACGCTCGCCGTGATGCCCGACACCCAGTACCTCTTCGACGGGCCTAGCATCAACCCCGCGCCCGTCGAGGCGTCCCTGCGCTATCTGCTGGAGCGCGGCAGGGACGAGAACATCGTCTTCCTGTCCCACCTCGGCGACCTCACCCAGAACGGCGCGCAGGAGGAATTCGACGCCATCGGCAAGGCGTTCGGAATCCTCGACCGGCGAGGCGTCGGCTACAGCGTCCTGGCCGGCAACCACGACGTACGGTCGTCGACGGACGACCAGCGCGGTCCGACGCCGTACCTGGACGCCTTCGGTCCGCAGCGCTTTGGGCACAGGCCGACCTTCGGGGGCTCCTCCCCGGACGGCTACAACACGTACCACCTGTTCCGGGCGGCCGGGCGCGAGTGGATGGTACTGGCGCTGGACTGGCGGCTGTCGGCGCAGGGATACGCCTGGGCGAAGGACGTCCTCGCGCGGCACCCGAGGACGCCGGTCGTCCTCACCACGCACGAGCTGGTCGTCGAGGACGACTCCCTGTCCGCGTACGGGCAGCAGCTGTGGGACGGTCTGATCGAGGAGCACGACCAGATCTTCCTGACCCTGAACGGCCACTACTGGCCGGCGGGCCGCGCGGTCCGCAAGAACGCGGCGGGCAACGAGGTCCACCTGCACCTGACGAACTACCAGAACCGCTACTTCGGCGGCGCGGCGATGATCCGCCTCTACCGCTTCGACCTGGACCGCGGCGTCATCGACGTCGAGACGGTCTCCCCATGGATCCTGGGCCGCGCCGCCGGTGGCCTCAACGAGCTGGAGCGGCAGGAGATCGAGCTGAGCGGGGACGCGGACCGCTTCTCGGTCGGCATCGACTTCGCCGGCCGCTTCTCCCGCTTCGACCCGGTGCCGGCCCGCCCGGCACGGCCCGCGTCGAAGATGCTGGTCCCGGGCACGATGGCGTACTGGCGCTTCGACGGCCACGACAGCGGTACGGCGGTGACCGGCACCGTCCGGGACCTGTCCGGGCACGGCAACGACCTCACCGTGGTCACCGTCGGCGAATCCGCCCTGACCTGGTCGGCCGACCACCACCCGGACCAGCCCGGACACGGCAGCCTGGAGTTCCAGGGGTACAAGTCCCCGTTGCGGGGCGCTTATCTGCGCACGGTGGACGGGGCCCCGCTCAACTCGGCCACGTTCAGGAGCGGTTACACCATCGAGGTGTTCTACCGCCTGCCCGCCGACTGGGACGCCGCCCACCACGCCTGGTCCGGCCTCGTCGGCCGCAGCGGCCGCAACGGCTCGGCCGGCCCGGTCACGGACGACCCCGACGAACCGCTCGCCACGCTGTCCGTCTCCGACGGACCGGGTCCGCAGTGGGCCGCCCGTCCGCTCGGCCGGCAGCAGCTCGCCACCAACTGGGGCGACGAGACCGCCCGCGAGCAGTGGTGGCACCTGGCCGTGGTCAACGACGGACGGCACACGACGATGTACGTCCAGGGCTGCCCCGTGGCCCGCAACCCGCACGCCCCCGCCGTCGGGATCGCCACGGCCGGGCTGCCCTGGCTGCTCGGCGGCTACGAGTACGCGGGGAAGATCGACCAGATTCTGCACGGACGGCTCGGCGACGTCCGGATCGTGTCCCGGGCGCTGCCCGTCACCTCCTTCATGACCCACTGACCCCCATCGGGAGGACGACCATGACCGAGCAGCAACTGCCCGTCTGGGCCGACCCGGCGGTCTCCCCCGCCGACCTGGACGCCCAGGGCGTCTCACGACGCCGGCTCCTGCGCCGCGCCGGCCTGTTCGGCGCCGCGTTCGCCCTGGGCGGGGCGGCCTCGCCGGCCGCAGCCACCGGCCGGGGCCCCGGCGGCGAGGACCCGCACCTCGCCTACCTGGTCGGCGACCACCACGTCCACTCCGTCTACAGCCACGACGCCAAGTACACGTTCTCCCAGCAGGCCCGGGCCGCCGCCCGGTACGGCCTGGACTGGATGGTGTTCAACGAGCACTCCAACTTCGGGCACGCCCGCTACGGCGCGCAGCTGGAGCACCAGGAGATCCTGAAGGCGCGCGCCGAGAACCCGCGCCAGCTGATCTTCCAGGGCCTGGAGTGGTACATCCCGGCCGCCGAGCACTGCACGGTCTTCGCTGCACCCGGCCCGCACGAGGTCGACCTGCTCACCCGGTTCGAGCTGGCCTACGACGGCAAGCTGCTCGGCTACGACAAGGGCGGCGCCGCCGACGCGGACACCTCCCGCAACGAGGCCCACGCCGTCAGGGCCATCCAGTGGCTGGCCGAGCAGCGCCGCAGCGGCTACGTCGACGACGTCCTCGTCCTCGCCAACCATCCGCTGCGCCTCGGCATCGACTCCCCGCACGAGATGCGCAACTGGCGTGACGCGGCCCCCGAGATCATGATCGGCATGGAGGGAGCGCCGGGCGCCCAGGGCGCCGCGATCCCGGGCTGGGGCGGTCCCGCCTCGATCCGCGGCGAGTACCAGAACAGCCCGTCCGCACAGTCCTGGGCGGGCTACCCGAAGGAGGCCTACCTCACCTACGGCGGCTTCGACTGGGCGACCGCGACCGTCGGGGGCCTGTGGGACTCGATGCTCGCCGAGGGCAGGCCGTTCTCGATCACCACCAACTCCGACAACCACCGCACCGTCTTCGACACCTGGAAGAACGGCGACTGGCAGCCCGGCCAGAACTTCGACGACACCGGCAGGCTGCCCGACCCGGTCGACACCGGATCCCCGCAGCCCGGCAGCGACTTCTGGCCCGGCGAGTTCAGCCGGACCCACGTCGGCGTGACCCGCTACGGCCACCGCGCCGTGATGGCGGGCCTGCGCGCCGGCCGTGTCTGGCTCGACCACGGGCATCTGCTGGACGGGCTCGACGTGCGGGTGAAGGGGGAGCGCGACCGGGGCCGGGGCATCACGCTCGGCGGGCGGCTGCGCGTCGGCAGGGGCGAGCGGATCACGCTGTACGTGACGGTGACGACCGCCTCGCGGACCAACCCCCGTGGAATCCTGCCCCGGTTGGCGCACGTGGACGTGATCCGGGGAGCGGTGCGCGGCCCGGGCAGCGACCGGGACACCTGGCAGGCACCGGACACCCGGGTCGTGCACACGGTCGACGTGTCCGGGCGCAACGGGACGTACACCCTGCGCATTCCGCTGACCGCCGGCGAGGAGTCCTTCTACGTGCGGCTGCGCGGCAGCGACGGCAACCGGCACGGCGCCGGCCTCCTGGGCGCGTCCGTCGACCCGCACGGACCGGTCCCCCACGAGCCCGGAAACGGTGACCCGTGGGCCGATACGTGGTTCTATTCGAACCCCATTTTCGTCGATGTGGCAGGAGTCCGATGAAGCGTCATCTCCTCACCCTCAGCGCCTTATTGGGTGCTCTCGCGCTCGGTGCGCCGAGCGCCTTCGCCGCCGACGGCCCCCGCTGGGCGCCCGCCGGGACCTCGTACACCGACACCCTCGGCGGCGGACAGGGACTGGCGAGCCGGGCGGACGGGTCGCTGCTGCACCGCGGGCTGCTGGACATCCCGCTGGACCTCAGGATCAAGGGCTGGAACCACGTCGGCGACCCGGACATCGCGCGCGGCTATGTCTTCGACGCCTACCAGGGCGCCGACACGGCCGGCTCGAAGCTGTACGCGGTCACCACGCCGTCCGGGAAGCGCTACGACTACGTGCATCCCCTGGACGCGGGCGAGAAGGTGAACAACTCCTTCGCCACCGTCTCGCCCGACGGCCAGTGGCTGGTGTCGGGCGAGTGGGGCGACCAGAACCGGCTCCAGGTGTTCCCCGCGCCCCTGCTCAACCCGGCCACGCCGGCCACCGGCGGATCGCTGGCGCAGGCCGGGCAGATCAGCCTGGACAAGCCGGTGCGGGACATCCAGGGCTGTGACTTCGTCACCGCCACCCGGCTGGTGTGCGCCTCGGACGATGCCTCCGGCACGCTCTTCCCGCAGAGCCGGCCGCTCCTCCAGGTCGACCTGGAGCACACGCTGGACGGCCGGCCCGTCACCGGCAGGGTGACGAGCCTGTTCGGTGTTCCGCAGAAGAGCGTGTGCTCCGGCACGTTCGAGGCGGAGGGCGTCGACTACGACCCGGGCAGTGGCACGCTGCGGGCCGAGGTGATCTCGCCGGGCGTGTGCGCGGTCGCGACGACCGTGTACGCCTACCGGCAGCAGTAGGCATATCCGCGCAGAAACGGTACGGCCGGTGCAGGACGGCGGCGGGCTTCCCGCCGCCGTCCCTCTGCACCGGCCGCCCGATCAGCAGTTCCCGGCGTCCGCCTTGCCGTCGAACCGGTCGCCGAGCCACTTCACCACGTCACCGACCGCCTGGGCGTCAGCGGTGAGGTGATCGCCCACGTACGGGGTCCAGCGGGTGCTGATGCCGGCCCCGCAGTAGGCGCGGCGGGTGGCATGCGCGGTGCCGGCGGGGATCACCTCGTCCAGCATCCCGCGGTACTGGTACACCGGGAAGCCGATCTCGTAGCGGGCGCCGGACCCGGGGGTGCCCACCCCGGCGCCGAGCCTGTTGGCTTCGACCGCGTCGCCCCAGGTGGTGCCGTCCGGGCCGGGCAGGGCGTAGATCTGGTCGAGCGTCAGCCCGTCCTTGGTCAGCTGCTCGATCCGCGTGAGCGGGAAACGGCCGACGGTGCCGAGCGCGCACAGCGACTCGGCGTCCTTGACGGCCTTGCGGCCGGTGTCGTCGAGGAGGTCGTCGAACGGCAGTTGCGGGTGCGTGACGGACAGACCGATGAACGCGTCCACCAGGAACCCGGCGAAGAACTGCCCGTCGAGGTTGCTCGCCACCTGCTCAAGGTCGGCGGGGATCCCGCCCGAGGCCGCACCGACGACCGTGAGCTCGGGGGCGTAGGAGCGGGCGAGCTGGGCCGCCCACAGGCTGCCGGAGCCGCCCTCCGAGTAGCCCCAGATCCCGACCCGTGCCTCGGGACTCACGCCGGTGCCGGGCACCCGGGAGGCCGCGCGGGCCATGTCGAGGGCGGCGTGACCGGCCTCGGGCCCGGAGGCGTAGGGGTGGACCTCGCCGTCCAGGTAGCCCTGGCCGTCCGTCGCGGCGACGGCGTAACCGGCGTTGAGCAGCGAGGCGATGTTCGGGCCCTCGTAGGCGTCCTGGTACTGGCCCGCAAGCTGTTTGGAGAACGCGCACTGCGGCCCGATGCCGAGAGTGCCCGGCACGAACGCGACCAGCGGCCGCTCGCCCGGCCCGGTCCACGGTTTCTGCGGCACGACGACGGTGCCGGCGGCCAGGACGCGCCGGCCCTGCCCGTCGGTGGAGCCGTACTGCACCTTCCAGGCGTTCAGCGGGGGGCCGCCGACCACCATGGGCAGCGAGTCGACCCGGCGGCAGGCGACGACGTCGCCCGGTGCGGCGGTGGCGTGGTCCGAAGGGCGGTAGATGTCGGCGTCCGCGGCGGAGCACGCCTGCGGCGTCCCGGCCGCCGCGGTCACCGCCGGCACGGTGAGCAGTCCACCGAGCAGAGCTGCGGCGGCGAGGAGTGCGGCTCTCCTCGGATGCGGTTTCCTCGACCTGTGGGGAATCACCACTTCAGAGCGTCCCTTCTGTGGGGTGAAGAGCTACGTGAAGCAGGGCAGGCCGAGAGGTTACGGAGCCGTAGGTAAGCGCTGATAGTTAAAGGACGACGAACCGGAGGGACAAGCCTGTGTGCCGGTGACTAGCTTGGCCGGGCAACCGGAAAAGGTTTTGGCGTCGTCCTCCTGGTCACCATGCTCACCACGAATCCGGCCGGCCCACCGGCCTCTCCCGTCGGCCAGCTGCTCGATTTCACCTGGACACAGACCCGGGCCTGCGCCTTCGCCATCGCCCTGCTGTCCGGGGTGGCGGCATCGGCCCTGCTGCCGCCCCTGCCGGTGGCCCGCTACGACCTGCTCGTCGGCTACGGCGTGCTCCTCACGCTGCTGTTCTGGCATCGCGGCTGGGAGAGCGGACGGGATGTCGCCGTCATCGCCGCCTGCCACGTCACCGGGCTCGCCTTCGAGCTGGTGAAGGTCTCGCTCGGCTCGTGGAGCTACCCGGAACCCGCCGTCCTGAAGTTCGCGGGCGTCCCCCTGTACGGAGGCTTCCTGTACGCGGCCGTGGGCAGCTACGTCTGCCGCGCCTGGCACCTGTTCGACCTGCGCCTGACCCGTTACCGGCCGCGGGCGACGGCACTGGTGGCCACCGCCGTCTACGTCAACTTCTTCAGCCACCACTGGCTGCCCGACGTCCGCCGGCCCCTGGCGGCCCTCCTCCTGGCCGTGACCGCGGGCACCTGGGTGCACTACACGGTGCGCGGCGTACGGCGGCGCATGCCGCTCGCGCTGTCCTTCGTCCTGATCGGGTTCTTCCTGTGGCTGGCCGAGAACCTGGCCACCTACCTGGGCGCGTGGCGCTACCCGTACCAGCTCCACGGCTGGCAGCCCGTCGACGTCGACAAGTTCGGCGCCTGGGCCCTGCTCATCAGCGTCACCTTCGTGCTCGCCGCACTCGGCAGGGCGAAGACGGGCACCGGCCCCAGGCCGCCGTCACCGTCGTCCTGACCGCCGTCACCCTCCTCCTGACCGCCGTCACCGTCGTCCTGACCGCCGTCACCCTCCTCCTGACCGCCGTCACCGTCGTCCCGACCGCTTTCGCCGTCCTCCTGACCGCCGTCACCGTCGCCCCGACCGCCGTCGCCGTCCTCCTGACCGGTGGCCGGCCCGGCCCCGTCCATGGACGACGACGAGTTCCACGCCGACGAGGACGTCTTCAGGGGATGAACTCCCGTGCGACCAAAGGACTTTCTCCGCTTTGACTCTTGACGGCCCCAGGGGCGGGGAGCACATTGACGGCACCGTGAGAGCGCTCTCACGCCCGCCGTGGGAGCGCTCTCACGGGACTCCCGCGCTCTCCCCGTTCCCGAGAGGCCCTCCCCCATGACCGAAACCTCCGGCATACCCAGACCCCGTGCCCTTGGTCGCGCACTCGTCGCCGCGCTCGCCACGCTCGGCCTGGCCGCAGCGGTCGCGACGGCCGCCCCCGCGCCCGCGAACGCCTCCGCCCCCACGCCCCCGTCCGGCTGGACCCAGGTCTTCCTGGACGACTTCGACGGACCGGCCGGATCCGGCGTCAACACCTCCGACTGGCAGTACGACACCGGCACGTCGTACCCGGGCGGCGCGGGCAACTGGGGCACCGGCGAGGTCGAGACGATGACCTCCAGCACCGGCAACGTCGCGCTCGACGGCAACGGGAACCTGCTCATCACCCCGCGCCGCGACGCATCCGGCAACTGGACCTCCGGGCGCATCGAGACCACCCGTACCGACTTCCAGCCGCCGGCGGGCGGCAAGCTGCGGGTGCAGGCCCGGATCCAGATGCCGAACGTCACCGGCGCCGCCGCCAAAGGCTACTGGCCCGCGTTCTGGATGCTGGGCGCGCCGTTCCGCGGCAACTACTGGAACTGGCCCGGCGTCGGCGAGCTGGACATCATGGAGAACGTCCAGGGCCTGAACACCGACTGGGCCACGATGCACTGCGGCACCAGCCCGGGCGGGCCCTGCAACGAGACGACCGGCATCGGCGGCAACACACCCTGCTCCGGCACGAGCTGCCAGGCCGGCTTCCACACCTACGCCGTGGAGTGGGACCGCTCGACCAGCCCCGAGGAGATCCGCTTCTCCCTCGACGGCGTCGACTTCCACACCGTGAGGGCCGACCAGGTCGACGCGACGACCTGGGCCAACGCCACCGGCCACGGCTTCTTCGTCATCCTGAACGTGGCGATGGGCGGCGGCTTCCCGGCGGCGTTCGGCGGCGGTCCCGACAGCGGTACCGAGCCCGGCCACCCGATGGCCGTGGACTATGTGCAGGTGCTGCGGTCGTCGGGCGACGGGGGCGGCACCACTCCCCCGCCTCCGGGCAACCGGAACGCCTACAGCGCCATCCAGGCCGAGTCCTACGACAGCCAGTCCGGCGTCGGCACCGAGTCCACCACGGACGACGGCGGTGGCCAGGACATCGGGTACCTCGCGGGCGGCGACTGGGCCCTCTACAAAGGAGTCGACTTCGGCTCCCGGCCGGCCACCCAGTTCTACGCCCGGGTGGCGAGCGGGGCCGCGTCCGGGGTGAGCGGGCTCGTCGAGGTGCGCCTGGACAGCCGCGGCAGCGCACCGATCGGCAGTTTCGCGCTGGCCGGCACCGGGGGCTGGCAGAGCTGGCGGACCGTCCCCGCGAACATCGGCCCGGTGACCGGCACGCACGATGTGTATCTGACGTTCACCAGCGGCCAGCCGGCCGACTTCGTGAACGTGAACTGGTTCGACTTCGGTCACTGACAAGGGTGTCGGGGGTGCCCCGCGGCCGACCGCGGGGCACCCTTGTGCCGTTGGCCGCCCCGGAGCGGACGGGACTCTCCGGACCGGCGATGAGTTCTCCCGCCCCGGAGAGTCTCGTCACCGTTACCGACCACGCAGGAGGAAACGTGACTCAGCTGCTGAGAGTCCAGAACTTCACTGTCTCGAGCGACGGAATCGGTGCCGGCGAGGACCAGAGCCTCGAAAGGCCGTTCGGTCACGTCGATCCGGGGAGGCTGTTCTCCTGGGCCGGCGCCACGGCGAGCTGGCCCATGCGCACCGACCCCGGAGGGAGCCGGGGCCTGGACGACTACTTCACCCGGGACTTCGCACGCAACATCGGCGCCGAGATCATGGGCCGCAACAAGTTCGGGCCCCAGCGCGGGCCCTGGACCGACGACGAGTGGCGCGGCTGGTGGGGGGACGAGCCGCCGTTCCACACCCCGGTGTTCGTCCTGACCCACCACCGGCGCCCCTCCTTCACGCTCTCCGACACCACGTTCCACTTCGTCGCCGGCGACCCGGCCACGGTCCTCGCCCAGGCGCGGGAGGCGGCGCAGGGCAAGGACGTCCGGCTCGGCGGCGGGGTCACCACCATCCGGCAGTTCCTCGACGCCGGCCTCGTCGACACCCTGCATGTGGTGGTCTCCCCGGTGAAGCTCGGGTCCGGACTGCGCCTGTGGGAGTCCCCCGACGAACTGCTCGACCGGTTCCACCTGGAGGTCGTTCCCAGCCCGAGCGGCGTGACGCACCACCTGTTCTGGCGCAGGTGACCCGCAGGCCACCCCGCCGGGCAGGGACGGCGGCACGACCCGGCCGGACGGCGCACCGGCGATCGGTCCGCCGCTAACGCAGCTCCGCCCGGAACGCCACCGGTGTCTGGCCGGTGTGCAGATGGAAGAACTTGGAGAAGTTCGCCGCGTCGGGGAAGCCCACGGCCGCCCCGACGCGGCCGGTCGGCATGTCCGTGTGGGCGAGCAGCCGCTTGGCCTCCAGGATCACCCGTCTGTCGATGAACCCCTTGGGCGTCTGCCCGGTGGCCGCGCGGACGGCGCGGACGAGGGTGCGGCGGGAGTAACCGAGCGCGTCGGCGTACGCGCTGACGCTGTGGTGGGCGGCGAAGCCCTTCTCCACCGCGTCCCGGAAGCGGGTGAAGGTGGTGTCCGCCCGCTGCCGGGAGGCCTCCTCCGAACGGGCCGCGAGGTGGGCGAGGCGCAGCAGGAACGCGGTCAGTGAGTGCCGCAGCACCGCGGTGTGCAGGCTCAGCGGGAGGGTGGCGGTGTCCTCGTACTCGCGGCGCAGTTGGTCCAGGGACGCCTGGAGCGCGTCGAGCTGGGCCGGTGCGGGGTGCAGCAGCGGCGGCAGGTCGTAGCGGTAGAGGCCGGTGGCCTCGACGGTGGCGCGGGGCAGGAATCCGGGCTGCATGGTGAGGACGGTTCCGCGGTACTCGCTCGTCCGGGAGAACCGGTGGACCTGCCCGGGGCGGATCCACAGCAGGTCGCCGGCCGAGGCCTCGTACTCGGCGAAGTCGATCATGTGCCGTACGGGGCCGCCGGTGAAGAGCATGACGACGTGGAAGTCGATGCGGTGGACGCGGTGCAGCGGGGCGTCTGCGTGCCAGGTGCGGTCGGTCCCCATGGGGCCGATCTGCATGCCGACGCCGCCGACGGCCAGCTCGCTGGGGAAGGGGAAGGTCCTGATCCCGTCGCCGTCCAGGCCGTCCCGGTCCAGTGCGCCGCCGCCCGGGCCGTCTCCCTCCAGGCCGTCCTGGTCCGGGCCGTCGCTCTCCCGGGCGTCGCGGTCCATGTGCTCCCCGGCCACGCGGCCGCCGGCCAGGGTGCCGCCGTCCGCGCGGTCGCCTGCCCCGGTGCCGGCGACTTGGGGTGTTCTGTCCGCCATGTTCGTTCCGTGCCGTCCCTGTCCCGCGATCGCTGTCCCAGATTCACCACAGGCTGACACACCCCGACCTTCCACCAAAAAAGTCTGACTTTTAAGTTTGAACGCGTCCGGTCAGCAATCACGCATTCAACGAGGACTTCTTGAAGATGAGCACGCAGACCTCCGACGGCTTCGAGTGGACCGACCTCGACCGGCGTGCCGTGGACACCGCCCGTCTTCTCGCGGCCGATGCCGTGCAGAAGGCCGGCAACGGCCACCCGGGCACCGCGATGAGCCTGGCCCCTGCCGCGTACACGATCTTTCAGAAGGTGATGCGACATGATCCGGCCGACCCGGAGTGGACCGGCCGTGACCGCTTCGTGCTGTCCCCCGGCCACACCTCGCTGACCCTCTACACACAGCTCTTCCTCGCCGGGTACGAGCTGGAGCTGGACGACCTGAAGGCGTTCCGGACCCACGGTTCCAAGACGCCCGGTCACCCCGAGTACGGGCACACCGCCGGGGTCGAGACCACCACCGGTCCGCTCGGCCAGGGCGTCGCCAACGCCGTCGGCATGGCCATGGCGGCCCGCTTCGAGCGCGGCCTGTTCGACCCGGAGGCCCCCGAGGGCACCTCCCCCTTCGACCACACCGTCTGGGCGATCGTCTCCGACGGTGACCTGGAGGAGGGCGTCTCCGCCGAGGCGTCCTCGCTCGCGGGCCACCAGCGGCTCGGCAATCTGGTCCTCCTCTACGACGACAACCACATCTCCATCGAGGGCGACACCGCGACCGCCTTCTCCGAGGACGTGCTGAAGCGCTACGAGGCCTACGGCTGGCACACCGGGCGCATCGAGCCCACCGCCGACGGCGACGTCGACGTGCCCGCGCTGTACGCGGCGCTGCGGGCCGCACGGGCCGAGACCGGCCGACCCTCGATCATCGCGATGCGCACGATCATCGCCTGGCCGGCCCCGAACGCGCAGAACACCGAGGCCTCCCACGGCTCCGCGCTCGGCGCGGACGAGATCGCCGCCACCAAGCGCGTCCTCGGCTTCGACCCCGGGCAGTCCTTCGAGGTGACGGACGAGGTCCTCGCGCACACCCGGCGGGCGCTGGAGCGCGGTGCCGAGGCGCACGCGGCCTGGGACAAGCGGATCGCCGAGTGGCGCGCGGCCGGCCCGGAGCGGGCCGCCCTCTTCGACCGGGTCGCCAGGGGCGAGCTGCCCGAGGGCTGGGAGGACGCCCTGCCGGTGTTCGAGGAGGGCAGGGCGGTCGCCACCCGTGCCGCCTCCGGCAAGGTGCTGCAGGCCCTCGGCCCGGTCCTGCCGGAGCTGTGGGGCGGCTCCGCCGACCTCGCCGGGTCGAACAACACCACCATCGACAAGAACCGCTCCTTCCTTCCCGAGGGCAACCCGCTGCCCGGAGCCGACCCGTACGGCCGTACGGTCCACTTCGGAATCCGCGAGTTCTCGATGGCCGCCGAGATGAACGGCATCGCCCTGCACGGGAACACCCGTGTCTACGGCGGCACCTTCCTGGTGTTCTCCGACTACATGCGCAACGCGGTGCGGATGTCGGCGCTGATGCAGCTGCCGGTGACGTACGTGTGGACGCACGACTCCATCGGCCTCGGCGAGGACGGACCCACCCACCAGCCGGTCGAGCACCTGGCCTCGCTCCGCGCGATCCCCGGCCTGAACGTCGTCCGCCCGGCGGACGCCAACGAGACCGCGATCGTCTGGGCCGAGATCCTGAAGAGGCACACCACTGATCCGGCCCCGCACGGGCTCGCGCTCACCCGCCAGGGCGTGCCGACGTACGCGCCCGACCCGGACGCGGCCAAGGGCGGCTACGTGCTGCGCGAATCCTCCACCCAGACCCCGGAGGTGATCATCATCGCGACCGGTTCCGAGGTGCAGACGGCCGTCGCCGCACGGGAGCAGCTGGAGGCCGAGGGCATCGGCACGCGTGTGGTGTCGATGCCGTCCGTGGAGTGGTTCGAGCAGCAGCCGCGGGCCTACCGCGAGCGTGTCCTGCCGCCGTCCGTGAAGGCCCGGCTCGCCGTCGAGGCCGGAATCGGTCTGACCTGGCACCGGTTCGTGGGCGACGCTGGTCGGATCGTGTCCCTCGAACACTTCGGTGCCTCCGCCGACGCCGAGACCCTGTTCACCGCATTCGGCTTCACCCCCGAGAACGTCGCCGCCGCTGCCCGCGAATCGCTGGCCGCCGCGCGCGCCTGATACCGACGCAACCAGAAAGATGAGCACTGTGACCGAAGCACTCGCGACCCCGGCAGCCCTGGAGCGCCTCGCCGACGAAGGCGTCTCGATCTGGCTGGACGACCTGTCGCGCAAGCGGATCACCTCGGGCGGCCTGGCCGAGCTGGTGGAGAGCGGTGGCGTGGTCGGCGTCACCACCAACCCGTCGATCTTCCAGGCCGCCATCGGCTCCGGCGAGGGGTACGAGGAGCAGCTCGCGGACCTGGCCGTGCGCGGTGTGACCGTGGACGAGGCGGTGCGGATGATGACGACCGCCGACGTGCGCGCGGCCGCCGACATCCTGCATTCCGTGTACACGGCCTCGGACGGCCGCGACGGCCGCGTCTCCATCGAGGTCGACCCCCGCCTGGCCCACGCCACCGTGGCGACCGTCGCCGAGGCCAGGCAGCTGGCCTGGCTGGTGAACCGCCCCAACGTGATGATCAAGATTCCGGCGACCCGGGCGGGTCTCCCGGCGATCACCGAGGTCATCGGCCTCGGCATCAGCGTCAACGTGACGCTGATCTTCTCGCTGGAGCGCTACCGCGAGGTCATGGCCGCCTATCTGGCCGGCCTGGAGAAGGCCCGCGAGCGGGGACTGGACCTGTCCCGTATTCACTCGGTGGCGTCCTTCTTCGTCTCCCGCGTGGACACCGAGATCGACAAGCGGCTCACCGTCCTCGGCACCGACGAGGCCCTCGCGCTCAAGGGCCGGGCGGCCCTCGCCAACGCGCGGCTCGCCTACGAGGCGTACGAGGAGGTGTTCGGCTCCGCCGACGGTGCGACACAGCCGTCCGCGCGCTGGCAGGCGCTCGCCGGTGACGGGGCGAACGGGCAGCGCCCGCTGTGGGCCTCCACCGGTGTGAAGGATCCCGCCTACAAGGACACGCTGTACGTGGACGAGCTGGTCGCGCCCGGCACCGTCAACACCATGCCGGAGGCCACCTTGAAGGCCACCGCCGACCACGGCGTGATCACCGGCGACACGGTGACCGGCGGCTACGCCGGGGCCCGCGCGGACCTCGCCGCCGTGGAGCGGCTCGGCATCTCCTACGACGAGGTCGTCCAGCAGCTGGAGGACGAAGGCGTCGCCAAGTTCGAGACGGCGTGGCAGGACCTGCTGGACGCTGTCACCAAGGCTTTGGACAGCAAGGGAGTTGACGCGTGATGACGACGAAGGCCCCGGAACCCGGGACGCCCGCCGAGCAGGAGGTGCGGGTCCCCGTCGCCCCGGCCGCCGACTGGGCGAACCCGCTGCGGGACACCCGCGACCGCCGGCTGCCCCGTATCGCGGGCCCGTCCGGTCTGGTCATCTTCGGTGTGACCGGCGACCTGTCCCGCAAGAAGCTGATGCCTGCGGTCTACGACCTGGCCAACCGCGGCCTGCTGCCGCCGGGCTTCTCGCTGGTCGGCTTCGCCCGCCGGGACTGGGAGGACCAGGACTTCGCCGAGGTCGTCCACAACGCGGTGCGCGAGCACTCCCGGACCCCGTTCCGTGAGGAGGTGTGGCAGCAGCTCGCCGAGGGCATGCGGTTCATCCCGGGCGACTTCGACGACGACACCGCCTTCAAACAGCTCAAGGACGCCGTCGACGAGCTGGACGCCTCCCGCGGCACCGGCGGCAACTTCGCCTTCTACCTCTCCGTGCCGCCGAAGTTCTTCCCCAAGGTCGTGCAGCAGCTCAAGAAGCACGGCCTGGCCAGCCCCCCGCAGGGTTCCTGGCGGCGCGCGGTCATCGAGAAGCCGTTCGGCCACGACCTGAGGTCGGCGCAGGACCTGAACGCGGTCGTGCACGACGTGTTCGAGCCGGAGCAGGTGTTCCGCATCGACCACTATCTCGGCAAGGAGACGGTCCAGAACATCCTGGCGCTGCGCTTCGCGAACCAGATGTACGAGCCGATCTGGAACCGCAGTTACGTCGACCACGTGCAGATCACCATGGCCGAGGACATCGGCATCGGCGGCCGGGCCGGCTACTACGACGGCATCGGGTCGGCCCGTGACGTCATCCAGAACCACCTGTTGCAGCTGATGGCGCTCACCGCCATGGAGGAGCCGATCGCGTTCGACGCGGAGGCGCTGCTCACCGAGAAGCTGAAGGTGCTCAAGTCGGTGCGGCTGCCGGAGGAGCTGGGCGAGCACACCGTGCGGGGGCAGTACGCGGCCGGCTGGCAGGGCGGCGAGAAGGTCGTCGGTTATCTCCAGGAGGAGGGCATCGACCCGAAGTCGAAGACCGACACCTACGCGGCGGTCAAGCTGGGCATCGAGAACCGCCGCTGGGCGGGCGTCCCCTTCTATCTGCGCACCGGCAAGCGGCTGGGCCGCCGGGTCACGGAGATCGCGGTGGTCTTCAAGCGGGCCCCGCACTCCCCGTTCGACTCCACGGCCACGGAGGAACTGGGCCAGAACGCGATCGTCATCCGCGTCCAGCCGGACGAGGGCATGACCGTGCGGTTCGGTTCCAAGGTGCCGGGCACGTCGATGGAGATCCGGGACGTGTCCATGGACTTCGCCTACGGCGAGTCCTTCACCGAGTCGAGCCCGGAGGCGTACGAGCGGCTCATCCTGGACGTGCTGCTCGGCGACGCCAATTTGTTCCCCCGTCACCAGGAAGTGGAAGAGTCCTGGAAGATCCTCGACCCGATCGAGGAGTACTGGGCCGAGCACGGCACGCCGGCCCAGTACGCGTCGGGAACGTGGGGTCCCCAGGAGGCAGACGAGATGCTCGCACGAGACGGACGGAGCTGGCGCAGGCCATGAAGATCGACCTGACCGACACCACGGCAAGCAAGATCAACAAGGCGCTGGTGCAGGGCCGCCGCGCCATCGGCACCCCGGCCGTGGGCATGGTGCTGACGATGGTCATCGTCACGGACGAGGAGAACGCCTACGACTCGATCCGGGCGGCCGAGGAGGCCTCGCACGAGCACCCCTCGCGGACCCTGGTGGTCATCAAGCGGCACGCCCGCACCCTGCGCGACCGCACCACCTCGCGCCTGGACGCCGAGGTCCGGGTCGGCTCGGAGGCCGGCACCGGCGAGACGGTCGTGCTGCGGACCTACGGCGAGGTCTCCGACCACGCCGACTCGGTGGTCCTGCCGCTGCTGCTGCCGGACGCCCCGGTGGTCGTGTGGTGGCCGGTGGACGCGCCCGACACCCCGTCGAAGGACCCGCTGGGCGCACTCGCCCAGCGCCGGATCACCGACCTGTACGCGGTCGAACGGCCGATGGAGGTCCTGGAGACCCGGGCGCGCAACTACGCTCCCGGCGACACCGACCTCGCCTGGACCCGGCTCACGCTGTGGCGGTCCATGCTGGCCGCCGCCCTGGACCAGGCCCGCACCAAGGTGACGTCGGCGGCCGTCGAGGCCGAGCAGGACAACCCCAGCGCCGAGCTGCTGTCGCGCTGGCTGGAAGCCCGCCTCGGTGTCCCGGTGGACCGTGTGGTCACCGCGGGCCCGGTGGTGACCGCGGTGCGCCTGGGCACCGGCAACGGCGAGATCGTCATCGACCGTCCCGAGGGTCCGCTCGCCACGCTGACCCTGCCGGGCCAGCCGCCGCGCACCCTCGCCCTGAAGGTCCGCTCGACCTCCGAACTGATCGCCGAGGAGCTGCGCCGCCTCGACGCCGACGAGATGTACGCCATCGCCCTCAGGGGCGAGGCCGTCAAGGAGAACGCCTGACATGGCCGACGCACCGTCAGACACCATCGAACCCACCGGCCGCCCCGAGTGGACGGCCCTCGCCGACCACCGCGCCGAGGGGCAGCCGCACCTGCGCGAGCTGTTCGCGACCGACCCCGGCCGCGCCGAGCGGTACGTCCTGCGGGCCGGCGATCTGCACATCGACTACAGCAAGCACCTGATCACCGACGAGACGCTGCGGCTGCTGCGCGAACTGGCCGCCGCGACGGACGTCTTCGGCCTCCGGGACGCCATGTTCCGCGGCGAGAAGATCAACATCACCGAGAACCGGGCCGTGCTGCACACCGCACTGCGCGCCCCGCGGGACGCGGTGATCGAGGTCGACGGCGAGAACGTCGTCCCTGCCGTGCACGCCGTGCTGGACAAGATGGCCGGCTTCGCCGACCGGGTCCGCTCGGGCGAGTGGACCGGCCACACCGGCAAGCGGATCCGCAATGTCGTCAACATCGGCATCGGCGGCTCCGACCTCGGCCCGGCGATGGCGTACGAGGCCCTGCGCGCCTACACGGCACGGGAGCTGACGTTCCGGTTCGTGTCGAACGTGGACGGCGCCGACCTGCACGAGGCGACCCGCGACCTCGACCCGGCCGAGACGCTGTTCATCGTCGCGTCCAAGACCTTCACCACGATCGAGACGATCACCAACGCCACCTCGGCCCGCTCCTGGCTGCTGGCCGAACTCGGTGACGAGAAGGCCGTCGCCCGGCACTTCGTGGCCCTGTCGACCAACGCCGAGAAGGTCACCGGGTTCGGCATCGACCCGGAGAACATGTTCGAGTTCTGGGACTGGGTCGGCGGACGCTACTCGTACGACTCCGCGATCGGCCTGTCCCTGATGATCGCCATCGGCCCGGACCGGTTCCGGGAGATGCTCGACGGCTTCCACCTGATCGACGAGCACTTCCGCACCGCGCCCGCCGAGTCCAACGCGCCGCTCGTCCTCGGCCTGCTGGGCATCTGGTACAACAACTTCCACGACGCCCAGTCGCACGCGGTCCTGCCCTACAGCCACTACCTCTCCAGGTTCACGGCCTATCTCCAGCAGCTGGACATGGAGTCCAACGGCAAGTCGGTGGACCGCCAGGGCCGGCCGGTCGAGTGGCAGACCGGCCAGGTCGTGTGGGGCACGCCCGGCACCAACGGGCAGCACGCCTACTACCAGTTGATCCACCAGGGCACCAAGCTCATCCCGGCGGACTTCATCGGCTTCGCCCGGCCGGTCGCCGAGCTGAGCGACGTGCTGGGGGGCCAGCACGATCTGCTGATGGCCAACTTCTTCGCCCAGACCCAGGCGCTCGCCTTCGGCAAGACCGCCGAGGAGGTCCGTGCGGAGGGCGTGCCCGAGGAGCAGGTGCCGCACCGCACCTTCCGCGGCAACCACCCCACGACCACGATCCTCGCCGCCGACCTGACCCCGTCGGTCCTCGGCCAGCTGATCGCGCTCTACGAGCACAAGGTGTTCGTCCAGGGCGCGGTGTGGAACATCGACTCCTTCGACCAGTGGGGCGTCGAGCTGGGCAAGGTCCTCGCCAGGCGCATCGAGCCCGCCCTGACCATGGGCGCCGAGGTGCCCGGTCTCGACCCGTCCACGACGGCCCTCGTCGCCGCCTACCGCAATCTCAGGAAGTGAACGACATGCAGCTCGGTCTCATCGGTCTCGGCAAGATGGGCGGCAACATGCGCGAGCGGATCCGCCGCGCCGGCCACACCGTCATCGGCTACGACCGCAACCCCGAGGTCTCCGACGTCAAGAGCCTCGAAGAACTGGTCGGGCGGCTCGACGCGCCGCGCACCCTCTGGGTGATGGTCCCGGCCGGTACCGCCACCCAGACCGTCGTCGACGAGCTCAAGGACCTGCTGTCCCCGGGCGACACGGTGGTCGACGGCGGCAACTCCCGCTGGACGGACGACGAGAAGCACGCCGCCGAACTCGGCATCAAGGGCATCGGCTTCGTCGACGCGGGCGTCTCCGGCGGCGTGTGGGGCCTGCAGAACGGCTACGCGCTGATGGTGGGCGGCGACAAGGAGAACGTGGACCGCCTGAAGCCGATCTTCGAGGCGCTCAAGCCGGAGGGCCCCTACGGCTACGTGCACGCCGGCCGGGTCGGCGCCGGGCACTTCTCGAAGATGGTCCACAACGGCATCGAGTACGCGATGATGCAGGCGTACGCCGAGGGCTGGGAGCTGCTGGAGAAGGTCCACTCGGTGGAGAACGTCCGGGAGGTGTTCCGCTCCTGGCAGGAGGGGACCGTCATCCGCTCCTGGCTCCTCGACCTCGCGGTCAACGCGCTGGACGAGGACGAGCACCTGGAGAAGCTGCGCGGGTACGCGGAGGACTCCGGCGAGGGCCGCTGGACGGTCGAGGCCGCCATCGACAACGCGGTGCCGCTCCCGGCGATCACCGCGTCCCTGTTCGCCCGGTTCGCCTCCCGGCAGGACGACTCCCCCCAGATGAAGATGATCGCCGCGCTGCGCAACCAGTTCGGCGGGCATGCCGTAGAGAAGAAGGACTGAGCAGCCGTGGGCGACCTCCTGCTGGTCCGGCACGGTGAGACGGAGTGGAGCCTGTCCGGGCAGCACACCAGCCGGACCGACCTGCCCCTCACCACGCACGGTGAGGAACAGGCCAAGTCCCTGGCCCCGCTCCTCACCGGACGGACCTACGCGCTCGCGCTGACCAGTCCGCTGGGCCGCGCGATCCGCACCGCCGAGCTGGCGGGCCTGACCGGGACGGTGCCCGACCCCGATCTGCACGAGTGGGACTACGGCGGCTACGAGGGCGTCACCACGGTGGACATCCATCGCACCCGCCCCGCCTGGGACCTGTGGACCGACGGTGTGCCGCCCGGCCCCGACGGCCGTCCCGGCGAGTCCCCCGAGCAGATCGGGGCGCGCGCGGACCGGGTGCTGGCCCGGGTGGAGCGGGCGCTCGCCACGGACAGCGGCGACGTGATCCTGGTCGCGCACGCCCACGTCCTGCGGGTGCTCACCGCCCGGCGGCTGGGTCTGCCGCCCGCCGAAGGCCGTCTGTTCCAGCTGGCGACCGGCACGGTCAGCAGGCTCTCCACGGAACACGGGCGGCCCGTGATCGCGGAGTGGAACCGGCACCCGTAACAGCCCTGCCGTCGGCCCGGGTCACCGTGGGTGACCCGGGCCGCGGCGTTCGGCAGCCGGGTCCGGCCGCCGGCTCGCGGGCGGCGGACGGACCGGGGGCACCGCGGGCGTGACGAAGACCTCGGCCGCGCCGCCGGGCCCTGCTTCTAGAATCTCCGGCACGCGCGCGAGCATCGCCCGCCCCCTGCCCGAAGGAACTCCATGACCAGCGTCGACGAACCGGCAGCACCCGACGCGCGCACGCGTGACGCCGCGCGCACCAGGGCCGAGATCCTCGACGTGGCGACGCAGGAGTTCGCCAGGGCCGGCTACGACGGCGCCCGGGTGGACGAGATCGCGGCCCGCACCCGCACCACCAAGCGGATGATCTACTACTACTTCGGCGGCAAGGAGCAGCTGTTCACGGCCGTGCTGGAGCGGGTGTACGGGGAGCTGCACGAGGCCGAGCAGCAGCTGGACGTCGAGCATCTGGACGCGGTGACGGCCATCCGGCGCCTGGCCGAGCTCGTCTTCGACCATCTCGAACGCCACCCCGACTTCGTCCGCCTGGTGAGCATCGAGAACGTCCACGGGGCACAGCACCTCGGCGCCCTGCGCAGGCTGGGCAGGGTCGGCTCGCCCGCGCTGGGCGTGATCCGGCGGACCCTGGAGGCCGGGCAGCGGGAGGGCCGGTTCAGGGCCGATCTCGACGCCGTCGACGTGCACGCGATGATCAGCTCGTTCTGCTTCTTCCGGGTGGCCAACCGGCACACCTTCGGCGCCCTGTTCGGCCGCGACCTGCTGGATGCGGCGCAGCGCGCGCACTACCGGACGATGGTCGGCGACATGGTGGTCGCCTGTCTCACCGCCGAAGGCACCGCGGGCTGAGTTCCTCTACGGCCGTGGATGGCGCGGCTCGTACAGGCCGAGCCGTCCGCCGCCGGGCAGCCGGAGCGCGGTGATGCGCCCCCAGCGCGCCTCCTCGACCGGCTCCGCGAACTCCACGCCCCGCTCGGCCAGTTGCTGCCGTGTCGCCTCCAGGTCGTCGCACATCAGCATCAGCTCGTGCGACGGCTCCCCGTCCGTGGGATGGCAGGCGACCTCCGCGGGCGGTGCCTGGAAGATCAGCCATCCGTGTCCCGCGTCGACGTGCGCCCAGCCGAGGACGTCCCGCAGGAAGGTCCGGTCGGCCTCGGCGTCCCGGCTGTAGATCACCACATGTGCGCCATTGATCACGGGCGGAGGCTAGTGCGGGACGCCGGGCGGGACAAGCACCTGGGGACCGCGTCTCACCGGGCGGGGACCACCGCGGCGTCGAGCAGCGGTCCGAGTTCCTCCACGACGGTCGTCAGCGGACGTACGTCCCGTTCGGCGCGGGCCATCAGGATGGCCCCCTCCAGGGTGCTGATCATCAAGGTGGCGAGGGAGGCGGCCCGGGCTGCGGACACCCCCATGCCGGTCAGGGCCTCGGCGACCGGGCCGCACCAGGCCGCGAACGCGGCGGCCGCGGCCTCGCGGGCGGCGGGGCCGGTGGCGGCGCAGTCCACCGTCGCGGCGGCGACCGGGCACCCCGCGGCGAAGCCCTCCGTCTCGTATTCCTGGGTCCACTGGGCCGCCATCGCCGCGAACAGGCCGCTCGGCGCCGGTTCGTCGAGTGCCGCGAGGAAGCGCTCGACGCGCCGGCCCGCGTACCGGCCGGCCCATGTCACGGCCTCGTTGACCAGCTGCTCCTTGCCGCCCGGGAAGTAGTGCTGGAGCGATCCGCGCGGCGCCCCGGCGTGTGCGGCGACGTCCCGCATGCCGGTCGCGCCGACCCCGTCGCGCCGGATCAGCTGGGCCGCGCTGAAGACCATCCGCTCGCGCGGTCCGTACCGCCGCTCGGCCATGTCCGTCCTCCGTTCCTCGCCCCCACCCTATGACCGGCGTCATAACGGGGGCTACTATGACAGCGGTCATAACCGGCTCGTCGAGCGGAGGGCGGCCCCGTGCACGTCGGTTTCATCGGTCTCGGAGTGATGGGCCTGCCCATGGCGCTGCGCCTCACGGCCTCCGGCCTGCCCCTGGTGGTGTGGAACCGGACCCCGGAGCGGGCCGAGCCGCTTCGTGCGGCGGGCGCCGAGGTCGTGGCCGACGCGGACGAGGTGTTCGCGCGGGCGGAGGTGATCCTGCTGATGCTCGCCGACGAGGCGGCGCTGGACACCGTCCTCGGCCGGGGCACTCCTGCCCTCGGCACACGCGTCGCCGGGCGGACCGTCGTCCACATGGGCACGACGTCCCCGGAGTACTCCCACGCCCTGGAGGCCGACGTACGGGCCGCGGGCGGAAGGTATGTGGAGGCACCCGTCTCCGGGTCCCGCGTCCCGGCGGAGCAGGGGAACCTGGTGGCCATGATCGCCGGCGAGGAGGCCGCCGTGACGGCCGTGCGGCCGCTGCTCGCACCGCTGTGCCGGGAGACGTTCGTGTGCGGTGCGGTCCCGGGCGGCCTGCTGATGAAGCTGTCGGTGAACCTGTTCCTGATCACCCTGGTGACCGGGCTGACCGAGGCGTTCCACTTCGCCGAGCGGCACGGCCTGGACCGGCGGCTGTTCCTGGACGTGCTGGACGCGGGCCCCATGGCCAGCGGGGTCTCCCGGATGAAGGCGCCCAAGCTGCGCGAGCGGGACTTCGCCGTGCAGGCGGCCGCCCTGGACGTCCTCAAGAACAACCGGCTCATCGCCGGGGCGGCCCGCAAGGCGCACCTGGCCTCGCCGCTGCTCGACGTGTGCCACGACCTGTTCGAGGAGACCGTGGCACAGGGCCACGGCGGGCAGGACATGGTGGCCGTGCTCAGGGCCATCGAGGCACGGACCGCCGGGGCGCCGTAGGCCGGCCCCGGGGGGCGTCACGCCCGGAGGGGTGCCAGGCCCGGAGGATGTCAGGCCCTGGGGATGCCGTACGCCCGCTCGACCCGCAGCCTCAGCACGAGACGGCGGTCGCGGACCATGGCGGCCCGGTAGTCGTCCCAGTCCGGGTGCTCGCCCCGCACGTCGCGGTAGAGCCGGACCAGTTCCTCGACCGTGGCGTCCTGCGGATCCCGGGCGACCGGCGACAGGTCGGCCGTGCCCTCGGCGACCGTGTACGCCCACCGGTCGGCGGTGGTCACGTGGTAGGAGGCGCGGCCGTCGCGGCGCAGATTGCGGGTCTTGGCGCGGTCGTCGGTGAGCGAGACCCGGATGATCCGCTCGTTCGGGTAGTAGGCGTGGTTGACGTTGGACAGCTGGGGACGGCCGTCCTTCCTGAGGGTGACCAGCACCCCTCCGTTCTCCCCGGAGAGCAGCTTCAGCAGTGCGTCCTGCGTGGCGTCCTGAGTCATATCGGGGTCAACTCGGCCGGACGGGCCACGCATTCCCGACGCGCGACCGGCGCACTCCCCCTGCGCACACCCCTCCAGTAGACAGTGTCTACTCGCGGCTGGTAGACACTGTCCATGACCGAGAACGACACGGGGCTGCGGGCCCGTCTGATCGACGTCGGCGTGGACCTGGTGGCCGCCGAGGGCGTCCAGGCGCTGACCCTGCGGGAGATCGCCCGCCGTGCGGGGGTCTCGCACGGGGCGCCGCGACGCCACTTCCCCACCCATCTGGAGCTGCTGTCCGCCATCGCCCAGCGGGGGTTCGCCGACCTCGGCGACCGGGTGCGGACCACGCTCGCGAACGGCGGCGATCCGCGCGCACAGGTGACGGAACTGTCCCGGACCTACCTGGAGTTCGCGCTGGGCAACCCCGGCATGTACGAGCTGATGTTCCGTCACGACCTGCTGGAGAGCGGACACCTGGGGCTGCGCGGGACCAGCCTGCCGCTCTTCGGGGTCCTGGCGGATCTGGTGGGCCGGATCCGCCCCGGGGCCGACGCCGGCCGCGTCGCCGGGGCCCTGTGGGCCAACCTCCACGGAATCGCCCAGCTGTGGCGCTGGGGAAGCCTCCAACTGGCCACCGGCAGCGAGGACTTCGCTCCTGTGCTGGAGACGGCCCTGGCCGCCCATCTGGGCCCGTGGGAGGGCCGGTGAACCGCCGGCTGACGCTGGTGAGCAGCGTGGCGGGGGCCGTGCTCGTCGCCCTGGACGGTACGGTCCTCACGGTCGCCCAGCCCAGTCTGCAACGGGCGCTGCACGCGTCGTTCGCCCAGGTGCAGTGGACGAGCACCGCGTATCTCGTCGCGGTGGCGAGCCTGCTGGTGTTCGCGGGACGGCTCGGCGACCGGTACGGGCACCGGCGGATGTACGCGCTCGGCATGCTGGGATTCGGCGCGGCCTCGGCGGGCATCGGCCTTGCGCCCGGCATCGGCTGGGTGATCGGTCTCCGGGTGGTGCAGGGCGTGTGCGGGGCGCTGCTCCAGCCCGCCACGCTGGGCATGCTGCGGGCCGCCTTCCCGCCGGACCGGCTGGCGATGCCGCTCGCGGTGCGCACCAGCGCGATCGGCCTGGCCGCGGCCGCGGGTCCGCTGCTGGGCGGAGCGCTGGTCACGGGCCTGGGCTGGCGGGCGGTGTTCTTCCTCGGTGTGCTCCCGGCGGCCGGCTTCGGCCTGGCCGCCGCCCTGGCGGGTACGGACCGCACGAAGGAAGCCGTCCTCGCGGACCGGCACACCGCGGACGGCTCGCCGGGCCGGCTCCCGCCGTCCGTGTCCCTGGACCTCCCCGGAGCCCTGCTCCTCGCGGTCACGCTGGCCTGTCTCGTGCACACGCTGGTCGCGCTGCCCGGCTCCGGTGCGGCCACCGCGGCCGGGCTCGGGGGTGCCGCACTCGCCGGTGTGGCCTTCGTGCGGCACGAACGGCGGGCCGCGCAGCCGCTGCTGCCGCCCGGGGTGATCGGCTCGCCGGCCGTCGGGGCGGCGCTCGGCCTGCTCGTCGCCGTGTCGGCCTCGCTGTTCGGCACGCTGTTCGTCGAGACGTACGTCCTGCAGCGCCGGCTCGGTCTGGATCCGTTCCACAGTGCGCTGCGCAGCCTGCCGCTCGCGGTGCTGATGGTGGTCTCGGCTCCGCTGTGCCCGGTGCTGATGCGCCGGGTGGGTCTCCGGTGGACGGCGGGTGCGGCGACGGCGGCACTCGCGCTGGGCGTCCTCGTGCTGTCCCGGGCCACCGGCGTGTTCGCGCTCGGCTGCGGCTTCGCGCTGCTCGGCGCCGGGTTCGGCACGGTGATGGTGGCGGCCACCCACGTCGTCGTACGCCGTGCGGACGTGACGGTCGCCGGGGTGGCGGGCGGGCTGCAGCAGACCGCGCTGAACGTCGGCCCGGTCGTCGGTGTGGCGGCAGGCACCGCGCTGATGGGTGCGGGACCGCGCGCGGCGCTGCTCGTACTCGCCGCCGTGGCGGTGTGCGCCGTACCGGCGGCCCGTGCGTTGCCGGGCCGCGGCGTCGCGTCGATCACACCCTGCCCCGATGAGCAGGCCCGGGCCGGTGCACCTGCGCGACGATGAGGCGTCAGGTCGTCCCGGCCGGCAGACCGGGCGTCCCGCGCACGACGCGACCGAAGGAGAGCGATGGCACAGCTGAGACAGGAAGTCGGCCCGGACGAGGCCGGCTTGGACGCGAGGGCCCTGGAGCGCCTCGACCAGCACTTCGCCCGCCACGTCGGCGAAGGGCGCCTGCCCGGCTGTCTGATCGCCGTGGCGCGTGGGGGGAGGGTCGCCCACCTCACCACGCACGGCCTCCGGGACGTCGCGGCCGGGCTCCCCGTCGAGGCCGACACGCTGTGGCGGATCTACTCCATGACCAAGCCCGTCACGGCGGTCGCGGTGCTGCAACTGGTCGAGGAGGGACGGCTGTCCCTGGACGACCCGGTCGAGCGCCATGTCCCCGCGTTCGCCGGCCCGCGTGTGTACGAGAGCGGTTCGGGAACGGGGATGCGTACGCGCCCGGCCGAGGGCCCGATCCTGATCCGGCATCTGCTCACCCACACGGCGGGACTGACCTTCGGTTTCTACTACAAGCACCCCGTCGACGAGCTCTATCGCGCACATGGCCTGGAGTACTCCGTGCCGCCGGGCGCCGGCCTCGCCGAGACGGTCGAGATGTACGCGAGCCTGCCGCTGCAGTTCGAGCCGGGCACGCAGTGGAACTACTCGGTCGCCTCCAATGTGCTGGGCCGGGTCATCGAGGTGGTCTCCGGGCAGCCGCTGGACGAGTTCTTCGCCGAGCGGATCTTCCGCCCGCTCGGCATGACCGACGCCGGGTTCCATCTCGCCCCCGGACAGACGGAGCGGCTGGCCGAGTTGTACGGCGAGACGGACGACGGCGGCATCACTCCGGTGCCCGGGCTGCCCGTGCACAGCCGGCCGCGGTTCCTGTCCGGCAGCGGGGGCATGGTCGCCACCGCACACGACTTCCACCGGTTCATGGAGATGCTGCGCCGCGGCGGCGAGCTGGACGGCACCCGCCTGCTGTCGCCCGCCACGGTCGCGCAGATGACCCGCAACCAGCTGCCCGGCGGTGCCGACCGGCACGCCTTCGGTGCCCCGGCCCACCAGGAGCGCAGCAACGACGGCCTGGGGTTCGGCTTCAACGTCTCCGTGGTCGTCGACCCGGCCCGCACCGCCGCCCCGCAGAGCCTCGGCACCTACGGCTGGACCGGCGTGGCCTCCACCGCCTTCTGGGTCGACCCGAGCCACGATCTGACGGTGCAGTTCATGACCCAGCTGCGTCCGAAGACGTTGAAGGTCTTCCCGGAGCTGCGTCGGCTGGTGCACGAGGCGCTGGTGGACTGACGTCCCGGCCACGGCCCCGACCTGCGCTCTGCCCGGACCACGTCCGGCCCGGCCACGGCCCCGTCCCTCGGCGCGCCCGGACCTCGGCCGGCCCGGCCACGAACCCGTCCCGCGCCGCGCCCGGACCACGTCCGGCCCGGCCGCGAACCCTGCCGCCCCGGTCAGACCACGGTGGTCTCCGGGCGCGGCGCGCCGGCCGCGAACCGGTCGGCGCTCAGGGGGCGGACGTCCAGGAAGGGCCGGCGGCCCAGGTACAGGTCGCGGACGATCTCGCCGACGGCCGGACCCTGCAGGAAGCCGTGCCCGGAGAACCCGGTCGCATACAGAAAGCGGGACACCGACGACGCCTCGCCGATCAGGGCGTTGTGGTCCGGGGTGTTCTCGTACAGGCCCGCCCAGCCGCCGGTGCGGCGCAGGTCGAGCAGGGCGGGGGCGCGCCGCTGCATCGCCTCGCACAACGCGGGGATCCAGCGGTCGTGGGTGTCGGTGGCGAAACCCGGCCGCTCGTCCGGATCGGACATGCCGAGCAGCAGGCCGGGGCCCTCGGCGTGGAAGTACAGGCTGGTGGCGAAGTCGATCGTCATGGGCAGCGCGGGCGGCAGACCCGCAACCGGTTCCGTGACGGCGATCTGACGGCGCACCGGCTCCACCGGAAGGTCGACGCCCGCCATCGCGCCGACCGCTCTCGACCAGGCGCCGGCCGCGCAGATCACCGTGTCGGTGGCGATGCGGCCGAGGGTGGTGGTGACGGCGGTGACGGCGGCGCCGTGCCGTTCGATCCCGGTGACCTCGGTGTGGCGCAGGATGCGGGCACCGTGGGCACGGGCGGTGGCCGCGTAGCCGTGCACGACCGCCTCCGGCGTGCAGTGGCCGTCGTCCGGCGACCAGGCGGCGGCCAGCAGGCCGTCGGTGCTGATCAGCGGGCAGAGGCGGCGGGCCTCCCGCGGGGTGAGCAGCCGGCTGGGCACGCCGAGGGAGTTCTGGAGCCGGACCCCCGCCTCGAAGCCGGCGACCTGCTGCGGTGCGGACAGCAGGAACAGATAGCCGACCCGGTGCAGCCCGATGTCCTGGCCGGTCTCCTCCTCGAACCGGGCGAAGGCCTCCAGGCTGCGCGCGCCCAGCCGGATGTTCAGCTCGTCGGAGAACTGCGCGCGCACCCCGCCCGCGGCCTTGGAGGTGGAGCCGGCGGCGAGTTCGTCGCGCTCGACCAGGACGACGTCCCGTACTCCGGCGCGCGCGAGATGGCAGGCGATGCTCGTCCCCATCACTCCGCCGCCGACGACGACCACGCGGGCCCGAAGGTTCACACCCCTGCCTTCCTCGCCGCGCGGATCACGGCCCAGGCCGCCGCCGCGTCCTGGATGCCGAGTCCGACGCTGTTGTAGTAAAGGATGTCCTCGCAAGCGGTGCGGGCGCTACGGTGCCCGGTGAGCACCTCGCCCAGCGGGACGAGACCGGCCGGGGTGAGCAGGCCGTCGCGCAGGGCGTCCACGACCGGTCCGGCGTGCCCGGCCGCCGTCTCGGGGTCGTCGACGACGACGGCCGCGGCCCGCCGTACGACCTCGGGGTCGACCTCCCGGCGGGTGGGCTCGAAGGAGCCGATGCTGACCACCGTGCAGCCGGGTGCCAGCCAGGCGCCGCGCACCACGGGGGTCGTGCTGAGCGTGCAGGCGGCGACCACCGTCGCCCCGGTCACGGCCTCCTCTGCGCTGTCCGCCGCCCGGACGGGCACGCCGAGCCCGGCGGCGAGGGTGCCTGCGGCCGCGGCGCGCCGGTGCGGGTCGGGGCTCCACAGCCGAACCGCCGTCACCTCCCGCACCCGGGCGATCATGCGGGCGTGGGCGAGGGCCTGGGTGCCGGAGCCGAGCAGGGCCAGTTCGGTGCGGCCGGGCAGGGCCAGGGCGTCCACGGCGACAGCGCTGCCCGCGGCGGTGCGCAGGGTGGTCAGCGCGGTGCCGTCCAGGACCGCGGCGAGCCGGCCGGTCTCCGGGTCGAGCGCGGTGACGACCGCGTGCACGGTGGGCAGTCCGACGGCCGCGTTGGCCGGATTGACGCTGCCGAACTTCGCCACCGCCCCGGTGTCCGCGGACAGCCGGGAGACGTAGGCGAAGACCACGCTGTCGTCGAAGCGGCTCGGCTCCATGATCTTCCCGGGAAGGTCGGCCCCGCCGGTGCCGAGCGCGGTGAAGGCCGCCCGCTGGGAGGCGATCGCGGCGTCGGTGCCGAGCAGTCGGGTCACCTGCGCCGAGGAGAGGAAGAGGACGTCGTCGGTCATCCCGTGATCCTGTCCGGGCGGCCGCCGGGACAATCAGGAGCCGTGGGCGACCGCGTCCAGGTGGGGCAGGATGTGGTCCATCCGCTCGCGCTTGGTGCGCAGATAGGTGATGTTGCTCTCGCACGGCTCGATCAGCAGCGGCACCTGCTCGGCCACCTGGATGCCGTGCTGCACGAGCGCCTCGCGCTTGCGCGGGTTGTTGGACATCAGCCGCACCGAGCGCACCCCGAGGTCGTGCAGGATCTGCGCGGCGACACCGTAGTCGCGGGCGTCGACGGGCAGACCGAGCGCCAGGTTGGCCTCGACCGTGTCCAGGCCCTCCGCCTGCAGGGCCATCGCGCGCAGCTTGGCGAGCAGGCCGATGCCGCGGCCCTCGTGACCGCGCAAGTAGACGACGATGCCGCTGCCTTCGGCGACCACCGCGCGCAGTGCCGAGGCCAGCTGGTCGCCGCACTCGCAGTGCTGCGAACCGAACGCGTCCCCGGTCAGGCACTCGGAGTGCAGCCGCACCAGAACGTTCTCGCTGCCGATCTCGCCGTGGACGAGGGCGACTTGCTCGTCACCGCGGTCGTGGTCCAGGTAGCCGATCGCCTGGAATTTTCCGTACACCGTGGGCAGCGGGGCATTCACGACGCGTTCGGCGCCCGAACGCCGCTGGGACTTCTGGCCGAGGATGCCGATGTTTTCTGTCATGATCTGATTCCTAAGCAGAGACGAAAGGCCGGGAAAAGATGAGTGGTTCGGGCGCGCGTACGGCGGCTTACGGCGTGGTGCCGGCGGACACTACCGAAGACGTACGGATGCGGGGGGCGAGCGTTTCAGCACAGGTCGCCGTCCTTCCCGTGGGCAGCTTCGAACAGCATGGCCCCTTCCTTCCGCTGGCGACCGACACGCTCGTCGCCTGTGCCGTGGCACGGGAGATCGCCGAGGCGTACCCGGTGCACCTCCTCCCTCCGGTGACGGTCTCCTGCTCGCACGAGCACGCGGCCTGGCAGGGGACCGTCAGCATCTCCGCCGTGACCCTGCACGCGGTGGTCCGGGACATCGCGGACTCGCTGCGCCGCTCCGGCGTGGACGCGCTCGTCGTGGTCAACGGACACGGCGGCAACTACGTGCTGGGCAACGTCGTGCAGGAGGCCTTTGCGCGCGGCGAGAAGGCGGCGCTGTTCCCGGCGGCGGAGGACTGGGAGACGGCCCGGGAGCGGGCCGGGGTGCTCACCTCGCTGCTCACCGACATGCATGCGGGAGAAATCGAGACCTCCATTCTGCTGCACGCTCATCCCGAATTCGTCCGCCCTGGTTACGAGTCCGCCGATTTCACCGCTGACGACCGTCGTCATCTGCTCACCCTGGGAATGTCCGCCTATACCGAATCCGGCGTCATCGGCCGTCCTTCGCTGGGGTCGGCGGAAAAGGGGAAGGAACTGCTGGCGAGCCTCGTGGAATCCTTCGGCGCGACGTTCGCGTTGCTCACGTCGACCGACGCGTCCGGGGACGTACGGGGATAGCCGCGCAGCCCGCCGTACCAGCGGGCGACGAGGACGACGGCGCCGGGCAGGCTCGCCACGAAGCTGAGCACGCCGTACACCACGGCGACGGCCACTCCGCTGCTCGCGCCGAGTCCCGCGGCGCCGAACGCCCAGGCGGTGACGCCCTCGCGGGGGCCGAACCCGCCGACGTTCAGCGGCAGGCCCATGGCGACCAGGGCGAGGACCGCGAGCGGGAGCAGCACCGGCACCGAGGCACCGGATCCGGCGACACGGGCCGCCACGACGAACATCGCGACGTGACCGGCGAGGATGACCGCCGAGGACAGCGCGACACCCGGTCCGGCCTGCCGGGACAGCAGCCCCTGCCGCGCCTCGCCGAGGGTGGTGCGCAGCGCGCCCCGGCGCCGGGCGGAGGCGCGGTTCATGCGGACGGCGACGACGACGGCGAGCGCACCGACGGCGGCCAGGGCCACGAGCGGGGCGAAGCCGCGGACGTCGGCGCGGACGGGCGAGGGCAGGGTCAGCAGCACCGCCGCGCCGAACACGGTCAGCGCGATCTGCCCGGCGACCCGCTCCAGCACCACCGCCTTCACACCGCGTCGCAGGTCACCGGCGCTCTGCCCGTGCCTCACCGCCCGGTGCACATCGCCCAGGATCCCGCCGGGCAGCGCCGCGTTCAGGAACAGCGCACGGTAGTAGTCGGCCAGCGCGGGCCCGAACGGCAGCCGGAGCCGCAGCCCCCGGGCGACCAACTGCCAGCGCCACGCGCTGAACACGGTGGTGACCACGCCGATCCCCAGGGAGGCCAGCAGCGTCACCGTGTCGATGCGCCGCAGTCCGTCGAGCAGGACTCCGGTGCCCAGCCGCCAGAGCAGGGCGGCGAGGATGGCGGCACCGACGACCGTGCCGACATGGGTGCGCACCGCACGGGAGTTGAGGCGGGAGAGGAAGGTGCGGGGGGCGCGCGGGGTGTTGAGTGCGGCCGCACCGGGCGTGCGCGGGTGCGGGAGACCGTCAGGGCACGGGCCGGCATCTTCCGTACGGGCATGTGCCGTACCGAGGGGCGCCTCGCAGACCTCCGCCGCGCCCAGGAACGCCTCACGCACCTCGGTCCTTCCGAGGGACGCCGCGCCCACCTCCGCCGTGCCCAGAGACACCTCGCGCACCTCCGCCGTACCCAGAGACACCTCGCGCACCTCCGGGGTGCCCAGGGGTGTCACTCGCGGCCGGGCTCCCCTGCGTATCGTGCGCGGTCCGGTGCCGGCCCGCACCGTGCGGCTGCTCATGACGCCCCTCCCACCGGGCCCGGCAGGGCCAGCAGGTCGCTGTGGTGGACCACGACCTGCAACTCACCGGCCGCGCAGGCCGCCAGGCGCTCCTCCAGGTAGCGTTCGGCGCGCTCGCTCAGGCCCGGCTCCTGCTCGACGGCCGCACCGACCCATCCGCGCAGCCACTGCTCGGTCAGCGCGGACTCGTCGGGGCCGAGCCGCCACGGGCTCGGATCCACCCGTACCGTCGCCCCGCGCTCGGAGAACGCCTCGCAGGCCACCGTGACCGCGTCCGGACCGAGCATTCCGGTGCGCCGCTGGTGGGCGTTGAACGCCTCGGCGATCTCGGCGTCCAGCGGGTGGGAGGGGCTGAGTTCGACGCGGCCCGCCACGGACAGCGTGAGCAGCGCCGTGCAGCCGGCGCCCGTGCAGGCGGCGGCGAGGGTCTCGATCTCCTCGCGGGTGAGGACGTCCAGCAGCGCCGAGGCGGTCACCAAAGAGGCGCCGGTGAGCGCGTCGGGGGTGAGCCGGGCGACGTCGCCGCGCCGCGTCTCGACGGTGACCCGGCTGCCGTCGGCGGCGGTGCGCGCCGAGGCCACGGCGGCGAAGTGCAGCAGATAGGGGTCGCGGTCGTGCAGGATCCAGTGCTGGGCGCCGTCCAGGCGGGGTGCGAGCCAGCGGCCCATCGAGCCGGTGCCGCAGCCCAGGTCGTGCACGACCAGACCGCCCGCCCGGCCGGCCAGATTGGCCAGCCGGATGCGCAGCGGGTCCAGCAGATCCTGCGCCCGGGCGCCCGCGTCGGCGCCTTCCCGCAGTTGCAGCCACTCGGGTGCGTACCGCGGCTCCTCCTCCTGCGCGCCGTCGCGCAGCCGTACCGTGGCCCGCTCACCGGGGCCGGCCACGGGCCCGGCACCGGCGATCACCCCGGACGGGCCGCTCTCGTGCGGCGCGCCGTCCGCGACGGGCTCCTCGCCTCCGCGTCCGGACTCCGCCGCGCGGGGCCCGGACTGGGCCGGGATGCCTCCGGTCACCGTCGTCGTGTCCCTCATGCCGCCCTCCTCGGTGCTTCGGGAAGCCTGCCGAGCACCGCGGCCAGGCCGCGGGCGGTGGCCGCCCAGCCGCCGAGGGCCGCGCGGCGGCTGCGGGCCGCCGCCTTCAGCCGGCGGCGTACGTCGGGTTCGCCGAACCAGCCGCGCAGTTCGGCGGCGAGTGCGGCGGGGTCCTCCGGCGGGACGAGGATGCCGGGGACACCGCCGTCGGGGGCGCGGCCCACGGCCTCGGGCACACCGCCGACATCGGTCGCCAGCACCGGGACACCGCGGGCGAGGGCCTCGGTGATCGCCATGCCGTACGTCTCCGCGTACGAGGTGAGGACCATCAGGTCGGCCGCCGCGTAGCTGGCGTCGAGTGCGGCCCCGGACTGCGGTCCGGCGAGCTCCAGGCGGTCCTGCAGGCCGTGGTGCCGGATCTGGTCGCGCAAGTGGGCGACGTACTCGGGGTCGTTGGTCAGCCCACCGACGCACGTGCAGTGCCACGGCAGGTCCCGCACCGCTGCCAGCGCCTCCACCAGCCGGTGCTGGCCCTTGCGCGGGGTGACGGCGGCGACGCAGAGCAGGTGGGTGACGCCGTCGGTGCCGGGTGCGAGGGGCGCGATGTCGGCGCCGGGGGCGGCGACGTGCACCCGTTCGGGGGCCAGGCCGTGGTGGGAGACGAGCCGGCGGACCGCCCAGTCGCTGGTGGCGACGACCGCGGGCACCGCCCGCAGCACCGCCCGCTCGCGGGCGTCCAGGTCGGCGGCGACGGCCGCGTCCAGGCCGGTCTCGTCGCCGAGCGGCAGATGCACCAGCACGGCGAGCCGCAGCCGTTCGGCCTCGGGCACGACGACCTCCGGGACGCCGCAGGCGACCAGCCCGTCCAGCAGGACAACGGTGTCGTCCGGCAGGTCCGCCAGGGTGCGGGCGAGCGCGTCACGGTCGGCCGGCGCGGGCTCGGGCCAGCTGCCGGGCACGGGGTGCCGCACGGCCTGCCAGCCGAAGCCCGGCAGGTCCAGGCAGACCCGGCGGTCGTAGGCGTTGCCGCCGCTCGGCATGGCCGGGTCGTCGACACCGCCCGGCATCACGAAGTGCACGGTGCGCAGGGACATGGGGACGATCCCGGCGTTCTCGGAGGCGGAGGGGGCGGCGGAGGCGAGGGAGGACAGGGAGGAGGCAGGGGCGACGGCGGCGCGCTGCGCGGGCACATGGGCGAGCGGCGTCTGCCCGGCCTTCTCCAGCGTCAGATCGGTCACAGGGCACGCTCGTAACTCGCCCAGGCGATGTGCGACTCGTGCAGCGTGACGGCGATGGCCGAGAGGCCCTTGGCTCCCTCGCCCAGGGCGCCCTTGTGGACGCGTTCGGCGAGCCGGTCGGCGATGACCTTGGCCAGGAACTCGGTGGAGGTGTTGGTCCCTGCGAACTCCGGCTCGTCGTCGAGGTTGCGGTAGTTCAGTTCACCGGTGACGGCGCCCAGTTCCTGGGTGGCCAGGCCGATGTCGACGACGATGTTGTCCTCGTCCAGCTGCTCGCGACGGAAGGTGGCATCCACCAGGAAGGTGGCGCCGTGCAGTCGCTGCGCGGGCCCGAACACCTCGCCGCGGAAGCTGTGGGCGATCATGATGTGATCGCGGACGGTGATGCTGAACAACGGACGACCCTCCAGGTGCGGCGCGTCTGGTCCCCCCGGCGGTCGACTGCCGGAGGATGACGTCTAGTACGGCTCTTCGCTTCCCCGCGTTCAGCCCTGTCTCACTCTTTTCTCAGGTCAGGCCGTTCTCGCCGTACGAGATGCGGTGGCACAGGGCGGGGATCTCGCCGGAGGCGAGCCTGGGCATCAGCTCCGGCAGTTCCTCGAAGGTGCTCTCGCCGGTGACGAGGGCGTCCAGCGCCGGGTCGGCGAGCAGGTCGAGGGCGAGCGCCATCCGCTCGGCGTAGCCGCGGCCGGGGCGCGCGGCCGGGGAGACGGTGCCCACCTGGCTGCTGCGCACGGTGAGCCGGCGCGAGTGGAAGGCCTCGCCGAGCGGCAGGGCGATGCGCCGGTCTCCGTACCAGCTCAGTTCGACGACCGTACCCTCGGGGGCGAGGAGTTCGAGGCAGCGGTTGAGGCCCTGTTCGGTGGCGCTGGCGTGGATGACGAGGTCGCAGTCGCCGAGGGCGTCCGCGGGTGCGGCGAAGTCCACGCCGAGGGCTTCGGCGGTCTTCGCGCGGGCCGGGTCGGCGTCGACCAGCTGGAGCCGTATGCCGGGGAAGCGGGCGAGCAGGGCCGCCACCGAGCAGCCGACCATGCCGCCGCCGACCACCGCGATGCGGTCGCCGATCTGCGGGGAAGCGTCCCACAGGGCGTTGACGGCGGTCTCCACGGTGCCCGCGAGAACGGCCCGCCGGGCGGGCACCCGCTCGGGCACCACGGTCACGGCGTTCACCGGAACGACGTATCGGCTCTGATGCGGATACAGGCAGAAGACCGTGCGCCCCACGAGCGCCTCGGGTCCCTCCTCGACGAGCCCGACGCTCAGGTAGCCGTACTTCACCGGCGCGGGGAAGTCGCCCTCCTGGAACGGCGCCCGCATCACGGCGTGTTGACTCTCGGGCACCCCTCCGCGGAAGACCAGTGTCTCCGTGCCGCGGCTGACTCCGGAGAAGAGCGCGCGGACCAGGACCTCTCCCTCTGAGGGGTCCGGGAGAGTGATCTCGCGCAGCTCGCCGTGGCCGGGTGAGCGGAGCCAGAACGCGCGGGCCGAGCGGTTCATCGGCATCCTCCTGAACGATCGGGAAGTTGTTCACGTACCGAGAAGTGCACAGGCCGCGCAGAGTACGCGGCGTTGATCGACTCTGTCACTCGGCCGGAGGGTGTGCGGTGGCCCTGAACAACACTTTTGACGCGAGGCTCCAGCAGGAGACCGCTGTGGGAGCGGGCGTGCAGATCCTGCTGCTGGCCCTGCTCGGCACGGCGATCGGCATGGGGCCGGCCGGCTGGCTGACGGGACTTGCCTTCGCGTTCGCCACCTGGGCGGTCCTCTCCCGCGCCCTGCACCGCTCCCGGCTCAGCTCCTTCGGACCCGCCAACCGGGTCACCCTCGGCCGGGCCACCCTGGTCGGCGGGGTGACCGCGCTGGTCGCGGACTCCTTCGAGAGCACGCCGCCGGTCGCGCTGCTGGTCGGCCTGACCGCCGTCGCGCTGGTCCTGGACGGCGTGGACGGCAAGGTGGCCCGCCGCACCGGAACCTCCAGCGCGCTCGGCGCCCGCTTCGACATGGAGGTCGACGCGTTCCTGATCCTGGTGCTGAGCGTGTACGTGGCGATGCAGCTGGGCCCGTGGGTGGTGCTGATCGGCTCGATGCGCTACGCGTTCGTCGCCGCGGCCCGTGTCGCCCCCTGGCTGAACGCGCCGCTGCCCCCGTCGTTCGCCCGCAAGACGGTCGCCGCGGTCCAGGGCGTCTGCCTTCTGCTGGCCGGTGCCGAGCTGCTGCCGCTCGCCGTCAACCTGGCGGTCGTGCTGCTGGCGCTGGGCTCGCTGCTGTGGTCGTTCGGCCGGGACGTGCTGTGGCTGTGGCGCAACTCCCGCACGAGCGCCTTCGACGCTGCCGAGGAGGCACCGGTGGAGCCGCGGATGCTGGAGCTGGCGGCGCGCTGAGGGCGCAGCGCGAAGGGCCCGGACCGGTGACCGGTCCGGGCCCTTCGCTTTCCTGGGCCCTTCGCCTTTCCGGGCCCCCTCGCTTCTCCGGGCCCTTCGGGGCCCTTCGCCTGGTGACTACGACCGGGCGGAGCGGCTCCGGACGAGGGCGAAGGCGGCCGCCGCGAGGCCCAGTACGCCCACGATCAGCCCGGCGATGCCGAGGCCGCGGGCCGTGGAGTCGCTGGCGTCCGCGGCCTTGGCCGTGGCGGCGGAGGTGCTCTTGGCCGGCGCCGCGGCAGCGGTCTCGCCGCCCGCGGTGAGCTTGAGCGTGGGCGCCGGGTTCTCCGGCTCGTCCCCGCCGCTCGGCTCCTCGATCCAGCGGACCACCTTGCCGTCGGAGTAGGTCTGCAGCGTCTTGAACGTCAACTGGCCGGTGTCGTCGGGCAGCTGGCCGAAGGCGACGTCGAAGTCCTCGTACTGCCCGGCGTCGATCTTCCCGCCCGTGAAGGTGATCTCGGAGGCGGCTTCGGTGATGGTGCCGTCGTCGGTCTTGACCGGCTTCTTGAGCTTGGTGGTGGTCACCTTGGCGGTCCAGCCGTCCTGCGGGTGGACCAGGACGCCGAGGACGGGGTGGTCGGTGGGCAGGAAGACCTGCACCTTGGTGGTGGAGGCGGTGTCCTCCTCGTTGGGCACGCGGAAGGTCAGCACACCGTCCGTGGCCCCCTTGGCGTAGCTCTCCGGGTGGACGGTGACGTGCGCGCAGGCGACGCCGGCCGCGGCGAGGAATCCGGCGGCGGTCAGGGCGGTGAGGGTACCGGCACGGCGCAGGGGGATGCGGTTCGCTGAAATGACGGACATGAGTGAGTGGATCTCCGTACGAGTGACGTGGAGGAACGGGTCAGATCGGGTACGGGATCGGGGCCGGGGGCCCGCGACGGCTGACCGAGTGCCGCAACGCGGTCCGGCGGGGCGGCTCGGGGCCTTCCGGCCCCCGCAGGGCGGGACCGGCGGGGGCGGGCAGCCGGGTGCCCCGCCACCAGGCGAGAAGCCCCGCCGGTACGAGCACCGCGGCGCGGCGCAGCAGCGACCACAGCGCGGCCTCGCCCCGCCTGAGCCACCAGGAGGCGACCAGGGCGGCGAGCAGGTGCGCGACGGTGGCGTGGGCCGTCGGGTGGGTGTGCCCCGGGTGGGCGTGGGCGTACGTCATCACCATGGCGTGACCGGGCATGGACGCCATGCGGAGCATGTGCGCACGGCCCGGGACGGTGCTCTGGTGGGCCGCGTCGAAGAAGACGTGCAAGCCGGCCTGGGTGAGGAGCATGGCCACACCGATGCCGGGCAGCGACCGCTCCCGCCCGCCGAGTGTGCACCCGAGGGCGAAGACGGCCAGGAAGGCGAGGGCGTCGGCCCACAGCGGCGGCATGTCCCCCATGGCCAGGCCGTGCCCGGCGGCAGCCAGCAGTACGCACACCGCGGCGAAGACTGCGGCGCGCAGGCTCCTTACCGCCGGTGACGCACTCATCGTGAGGGATCCTCCCACGGTCGGGGGATACGTAGGGCACCGGTGCGCTGTTCAGTCACCCGTCCGGTCGCGACCATTCATGGCGCGCGCATGACAGACCAAGGAACTCGGGCGAGCGCGGTGCGGGCCGGTGGGCAGGGTCCGCCCCCTGCCCACCGGCCGTCCGGGCCCCGGCTCAGGCGGCCCGGCGTGCCTGGCCGCGGTGGACGCGGACGATGTCCGCGTACCGGTGTCCGCTGCCCTTGATCGTGCGCACCTGGGTGCGGTAGTCGACGTGGACGAGCCCGAAGCGCTTCGCGTAGCCGTACGCCCACTCGAAGTTGTCCAGCAGCGACCAGGCGAAGTAGCCGGCCAGCGGGGCGCCCTTGCGGGCCGCCGAGGCGCACGCCGCGAGATGCCGCTCCAGGTAGTCCTGGCGCTGCGGGTCGTCGACCGTGCCGTCGGCGCGGACCACGTCCGCGAAGGCCGAGCCGTTCTCCGTGACATGGATCTTCCGTGCGCCGTACTCCTCGGTGAGGCGCAGCAGCAGTGTCTCGATGCCGCTCGGGTCGATCTCCCAGTCCATGCCGGTGCGCGGCACGTCCGGGCGGCGTACGGAACGCACGCGCGGCGCGGGCCCGTCCGGGTCGTCGGCGACGTACGCCGGGAAGTAGTAGTTCAGGCCGAGCCAGTCCAGCGGGGCCGCGATGGTCTCCAGGTCGCCCGGCTGCTCGGGGAGTTCGACGCCGTACGTCTCCACCATGTCGGCGGGGAAGCCGCGGCCGTGCACCGGGTCGAGCCACCAGCGGTTGACGTGGCCGTCGTGACGGCGGGCGGCCGCCCGGTCCTCGGGGCGGTCGGTCACGGCGTACACGGTGGACAGGTTGTTGACGATGCCGACCTGTGCGCCGGGAGCTGCAGCGCGCACGGCCTGCGTGGCGAGGCCGTGGCCGAGGAGCAGGTGGTAGGAGGCGCGGACGGCGGCGGTGAGGTCCTGGCCACCGGGGGCCATCTTGCCCTCCAGATGGCCGATCCAGGCCGAGCAGGAGGGTTCGTTCAGGGTCGCCCAGAGCTTCACACGGTCACCGAGGCGTTCGGCGACCGCCGAGGCGTACTCGGCGAACGCGAGGGCGGTCGCCCGCTCCGGCCAGCCGCCGCGGTCCTGGAGCACCTGCGGCAGGTCCCAGTGGTAGAGGGTGACGGACGGGGTGATGCCCGCCTCCAGCAGGGCGTCCACCAGCTCGTCGTAGAAGGCGAGGCCCTTGGGGTTGACCGGGCCGGTCCCGCCGGGGATCACCCGCGGCCATGCCACCGACAGCCGGTAGGCGTTGACGCCGAGCCGGCGCATCAGGCCGACGTCCTCGCGCCAGCGGTGGTAGTGGTCGCAGGCGACGTCACCGTTGTCGCCGTTCGCGATCTTCCCCGGGGTGTGCGAGAAGGTGTCCCAGATCGACGGTGAACGGCCGTCCTCGGCGACGGCCCCCTCGATCTGGTACGCCGCTGTCGCCGTGCCCCACAGGAAGTCGTGCGGGAGTGCGGCGAGGTCGATGCGTTCGGACACGGAAGTCCCTTCGGAATGCGGGGTGTTGGTCACTTGACGGCGCCCGCCGTCAGACCGGCGACGAGATAGCGCTGAAGGAGCAGGAACCCGGCGACCACCGGCACGCTCACCACGAGCGAGGCGGCCATGATCTGGTTCCAGTAGACGTCGTTGAGGGTGGAATAGCCCTGGAGGCCGACGGCGAGGGTGCGGGTGGTGTCGTTGGTCATGACGGACGCGAAGAGCACCTCTCCCCACGCGGTCATGAAGGCGTAGACGGCGACCGCGACGATGCCGGGGACCGCCGCCGGCACGACGATCCTCAGGAGTGCGCCGAGCGGTCCGCAGCCGTCCACCAGGGCCGCCTCGTCCAGCTCGCGCGGCACCGAGTCGAAGTAGCCGATCAGCATCCAGATGGAGAACGGCAGCGAGAAGGTGAGGTAGGTCAGGATCAGGCCGCCGCGGGAGCCGAACAGGGCGATGCCGGTGGCGTTGCCGATGTTGACGTAGATCAGGAACAGCGGCAGGAGGAAGAGGATGCCGGGGAACATCTGCGTCGACAGCACGGTGACCGTGAACACCCGCTTGCCACGGAAGTCGTAGCGGCTGACGGCGTAGGCGGCGAACACGGCGATGACCACCGAGCAGACGGTCGCCGCGCCCGCCACGATCAGCGAGTTCACGAAGTACTTGGCGAGCGGGACCGTCGACCAGATGTCGATGTACGGCCGGATGGTCAGCCCGCTCGGCAGCCAGCGGAACTTGCCCGTGACGTCCGCGAGGGGTTTCAGCGAGCTGGAGACCATCACGTACACCGGCACCAGCACGAAGCCGGTCAGGAGAGTGAGGAAGATCCGCCGGGACCACACGAAGGAGCGCGGGGGCGCCGTCGGGGAGCTGGGGCTAGACATCGGCGGCCCTCCGTCCGCGCGAGGTGAGAAGGAGGTACACGCCGGTCACGACCAGCAGGAAGAGCAGCAGCAGGACGGACATGGCGGAGCCGGTGCCGAAGTTCCAGGTGACGAACGAGGCCTGGTAGATGTGGACCGAGACGAGGTCGGCGGCCTCGGGTGCGGCCCTGCCGAACAGGACGAACGGTGTGTTGAAGTCGTTGAACGTCCACAGGAACAGCACCAGGACCAGCACCTGGTTGACCGGCCGCAGCGAGGGCAGGGTGATGCGGCGGATCCGCTGCCACATCCCGGCTCCGTCCAGCGCCGCGGCCTCGTACAGCTCGCCCGGGATGTTCTGCAGTCCGGCCGTCACGATGAGGAAGGCGAACGGCCAGCCCTTCCAGACGGACACGGTCAGCAGGGCGTAGAAGCTGTTGTCGCCGATGAGCCAGAAGGAGGGCTTGCCGGTGAGGTGCAACTGGTCGTGCAGGACGTGGTTCACCAGGCCGTTGTCGTGCTGGAACATGAACACCCAGGTGATGACGGCCGCGTAGACCGGCAGCGCGTAGGGCACCAGGAACAGGGCGCGCAGCAGGCCGCGGCCGCGGAAGGCGTCCTGCATGAAGACGGCGGCGGCGGTGCCGATCAGCCAGCACAGGCCGACCGACAGCAGCGTGAAGCCGACGGTGACGAGGAAGGAGTGCAGCAGGGCCTCGCCGACCGGGGCGTCGAAGTCCACCGACACCCTGTAGTTGCCGAGGCCGGACCAGGGGGCGCTGCTCCAGTCGCGGAGGTAGAACTGGGTGAGTTCCTTGAAGCTCATCGCGATGCCGATGACCATCGGCACCAGGTGGACGAGGAGTTCGAGCAGCAGGGCGGGCAGGAGCAGCAGGTACGGCAGCGAGAGGCGGCGGATCCGCCCGGTGCGGCGGCGGGGTGCGCGCGCCGCACCGGGGGACGTCGTGCGCACCGGCTCCTTCAGCGCGGTGGTCGTCATTCTGCTCACGCCGCCGGCATCTGCTGCTGCGCCTTCTCCAGCTTCGCCTTGACCGAGTCGGTGGTCACCGCGCGTCCTGCGGCGGCGTCGGCGAACAGCTCCTTGACGGCCGTACCGACCGTCGTCTCGAACTGCGACTCGGAGGCCACCTGGGGCAGGGCGGCGGCGCTGGTGGCGAGGGTGCTCTTCAGGACGGCGTCGGCCGGGGCGTTGAAGGCCGCGTCCTGCTGGGCCGTCCTGACCGGCGGGATGGTGCTGTAGGCCGTGTTGAGGATCTTCTGCTCGTCGTCCCCGGTCATGAACTTCACGAACTGCGTGGCGCCGTCGAGGTTGTGGCTGTTCTTGAAGACGGCGATGTTGATGCCGGCGACCATCGAGTTGGTCTGGGTTCCGGTGCCTGGGGTCCCGGACTGCACGGGCACGGGGGCGATGCCGTAGGCGTCCTCGCTCATGCCCTGGGACTTGAGGTTGGCGGCGGCGGACTGCCACAGCAGCATGGCCTGCTTGCCCTTGGCGAAGTCGCTGACGGACTGGTTCTGCGCGTACTCGGCGTCACCGGGCGGGACGACCTTGTCCTTGGCCATCAGGCCGACGTACTGCTGGACCGCGTCGACCACCTTGGGGTCGGTGAAGTTCGGCCTGCCGTCGGGGGTGAAGAAGTCGGCGCCGTGCTGCTTGGCGAAGACGAAGACGTGGTGGATGTTCTCCGAGACGTTCGAGCCTTCGGCGCCGAGGACGGACTTGCCCTTCGCCCTGATCTTCTTTCCGTCGGCGACCAGCTCGTCCCAGGTGGCCGGGGGCTTGGAGATACCGGCGTCGGCGAATATCTGCTTGTTGTAGTAGAGCGCGTACGCCATCGAGTACAGCGGGACCGCGGCCGGGTCCTTGCCCTGGACGCCCGTCGAGCCGAGCGCGGAGTCGACGAACCGGTCCTTGCCGCCGATCTTCCCGAAGTTCTTCGCGTCCCAGGGCAGCAGCGCGCCGGTGGCCTGCAGCGAGGCGCTCCAGGTGTTGCCGATGTTGAGCACGTCCGGGCCCTGGCCGGAGGTGGTCGCGGTGAGGATCCGGTTGAGCAGGTCGGACCAGGGCACGACCTCCAGCTTCACCTTGATGCCCGTCTTCTTCTCGAACTTGTCGAGTTCGGGCTGCAGGACCTTCTTGTCGACCGCGATGCTCGCGCCCTGGTTGGAGGCCCAGTAGGTGAGCGTCTTCGGCGAGTCGTTCGACCCTCCGCCGCTGGACGAACCGCCTCCGCAGGCCGTGACCGCGAGGGCGAGAGACATGGTGACGGCGCCTACGGCCGCGGCTCGGATGCTGCGCATGGCTCCTGGGTCCCTTTCCGGGAGTCGAGAAACCCCGAGGGACCCGCTCCCGGAAGCCGACACCCCGTTCGGCTCCCGAAGCCCCTCATGGCTTAATTTAGGATGTGAGTTAAACCTCAAGAGAAACGCTCGTCAAGGGATCCGGCAGCGACTTCCCCTCCGGCGGGCGGGAATTGCGCGCGAACCAGGGAGGCCAGGTGGCAGGGCTGGGCGGCCGTACGGTCCATGACCTGCGGCGGGAGAGCCGCAGCGCCGTTCTGCAACGGTTGTATTTCGACGGCCCGATGAGCCGGCACGCCCTGTGCCCGGCGACCGGCCTGAGTTCGGGGTCCGTCAGCAACGTCGTGGCCGAACTGATCGCCGACGGGCTGGTGGAGGAGGCGGGCAGCGTCGGCTCCGAGGCCGGCCGGCCGCGCCGGCTGCTGCGGATACGGCCGGACAGCGGGCGGCTCATCGGCGTCGACGTCGGCGAGACCCGGGTCCGCGTCGAGCTGCTGGACCTCACCCTCACCGAACTGGCGCGCACGGAACGGCCCCTGGGGCCGCGCGGATACGACGTCGGCGCCGTCGTCGGCCATGTGCACGAGGGCATCGCCGAGGTGCTCGCCACGGCCCGGCTCGCCCCCGGCGAACTCCTCGGCGTCGGCATCGGTGTGCCGGGCATCGTCGAGGACACCGCCGAGTCGGGCGCCGTCGTGCACGGCCAGACGATCGGCTGGGACGCGGTCCCCCTGCAACGACTGCTGCGGACGGCCGGCCGGCTCCCTGTGCACGTCCCCTGTCACATCGACAACGGCGCCAAGACACTGGGCCAGGCCGAGATGTGGTTCGGCGCCGGGCGCGGGGCCCGCAGTGCCGTCGTGGTCCTGTTCGGCTCCGGCGTCGGTGCCTGCGTGGTCACCGAGGAGGCGGCGCAGGGCCGCGCGGTGGAGTGGGGTCATCTGACGGTACGGGTCGGCGGGCGCCGGTGCCGGTGCGGTGCACGCGGCTGCCTGGAGGCGTACGCGGGCGCGGAGGCCCTGGTGGCACGGTGGCGGGAGGCCGGCGGGCAGCCGTCGGCCGGAGCGGACGAGGAACGGGCCCTGACCGAACTCCTCGCCGCGGCCCGCCCCGCCGACGGCCGCGAGAGCGACCCTGTGGCGGCGGCCGTCCTCGCCGAGACCGCCGAGTACCTGGGCGCCGGCCTGTCCGACCTGATCAACCTCTTCCAGCCCGAACGGATCCTGATCGGCGGCTGGGCGGGGCTCCAGCTCGGCGGCGCCTTCCTGGAGGAGGTCCGCGGGCACGCCCTCGCGCACGCCCTCCGCTTCCCCGCGGGCCGGGCCGGCATCGCCCTGGGCCGCCTCGGCCCGGACGCGGTCACCGTGGGCGCGGCGGTCCTCCCCCTGGCCGCGTTCTTCTCGGCAGGCGGTCACCGCCCACGCCCCGCACCGGACACGGCACCGACACCGGCTTGGCGGACGACGGTGGAGGGACGGCCGGTGTGAGGGACGGCCGGTGTCAGGGGACGGCCGGTGTCAAAGGACGGCCGGTGAGAGGGGCGGCCGGCGTTGGGGACCTCCGGCGTTGGGGACCTCCGGCGTTGGGGATCTCCGGCGCTGTTGGGGGTGGGCTCCGCACCACGCACCGTGTCGGCTCGTGGTGCGGGACCCCCGCTCGGCTACCGCCCGCTCCCGGCTACCGCCGGACCTCGGTCACCGCCGGCCCTCGGTCACCGGACCGGCACTGCTCACCGGACCGGCACCGGTCGCGGCGCCGGGGCGTAGCCCGCGGGCCGGGTCGTGAAGGTGCCCCGGCCCTGGGTTCGGCTGCGCAACCGGGTTGCGTAGCCGAACAGTTCGGCCAGCGGCACGGTGGCGGTCAGTACCGCCGCGCCGCCCCGGTTCTCGGAGCCGGTGACCCGGCCGCGCCGGGCCGCGAGATCGCCGAGCACCCCGCCGACCGCGTCCTCGGCAACGGTGACGGTGACCTCGGCCACCGGCTCCAGCAGGGCCGTTGCACAGGCGCGCAGCGCCTCGCGCAGACCCAGCCGGCCGGCCGTGCGGAAGGCCGTGTCGGAGGAGTCCTTCACATGGGTCGAGCCGTCGGTCAGCGTGACCCGCAGCCCGGTCACCGGATGCCCGTCGAGCGGCCCCTGGGCGAGCGCGTCCCGGCATCCGGCCTCCACCGCACGCACGTACTCCTGCGGCACCCGCCCGCCGACCACGGCGGACCGGAACTCGAAGCCGGTGACGCCGGGTTCGGGACCGAGCGGCTCCACGTCCAGGACGACATGGGCGAACTGGCCCGCCCCGCCGTCCTGTTTGACGTGCCGGAACACGAACCCGCGCACGCCGTCGACGACCGTCTCGCGGTGGGCGACCCGCGGACGCCCCACGGTGACCTCGGGTCCGCCGTCCCGGCGGACCTTCTCCACCGCGACCTCCAGGTGCAGTTCACCCATCCCGGACAGGACGGTCTGCCCGGTCTCGGCGTCGGTGCGCACCACCAGCGAGGGATCCTCCTCCACCAGCCGCGCGAGCGCGGTCGCGAGCCTGCCGGTGTCGGTGGCGCGCCGTGCCTCGACGGCCACGGACACCACGGGTTCGGCGGCCACGGGCGGCTCCAGGAGCAGGGGGGCGCCCGCATCGCAGAGGGTCGAACCGGCCCGCGCCGACTTCAGCCCCGCGAGCGCGACGATGTCCCCGGCGACCGCCCGGTCCAGCTGGACATGGCGGTCCGCCATGACGCGCAGGATGCGCGCCACGCGCTCGGTGCGCCCGGCGCCCGGGTCCCACACGGTGTCTCCCTTCTCGATCGTGCCCGAGTAGATGCGTACGCAGGTCAGGCGCCCGGTGCCGCTCGCGTTCACCTTGAAGGCGAGCGCCGCGAACGGTGCCTCGGGGTCGGCGGCCCGCCGCTGCGGGCTGCCGTCGTGGACACCGCGTACGGCGGGCACGTCCAGCGGCGAGGGCAGGTAGGCCACCACCGCGTCCAGCAGCGGTTCGATGCCGCGGTTGCGGTAGGCGGAGCCGCACAGGACGACCACGCCCTCGCCGGTACGGGTGAGGTCCCTGAGGGCGGCTGCAAGGGTCTGTGCGGACAGTGCCGACCGGGCGCAGAACTCCTCCAGCGCCGCCGGATGCAGCTCGGCCACGGACTCCTCCAGGGCGCGGCGCCGGCGCAGGACGTCCTGACGCAGCTCCTCGGGAACGGGCCCCTGCACCGCCGTACCGTCACCGTCGGCCCACACCAGCGCGCGCAGGTGCACCAGGTCCACCACGCCGGTGAAGGCGTCCTCGGTGCCGATCGGCACCTGCACGACCAGCGGGGCGGGATGCAGCCGCTCCCGGATCGAGCCGACGGCCCGGTCGAGGTCGGCGCCCGCGCGGTCGAGCTTGTTCACGAAGGCGATCCTCGGTACGCCGTGCCGGTCGGCCTGCCGCCACACCGACTCGCTCTGCGGCTCGACCCCGGCGACGGCGTCGAAGACGGCGATCGCCCCGTCGAGGACCCTGAGCGAGCGTTCGACCTCGTCGGCGAAGTCGATGTGTCCGGGGGTGTCGATGAGGTTGATGCGATGGCCGTCCCAGGCGCAGCTGACGGCCGCGGCGAAGATGGTGATGCCGCGGTCGCGTTCCTGGGAGTCGAAGTCCGTGACGGTGGTGCCGTCGTGGACCTCGCCCCGCTTGTGGGTCGTACCGGTCGCGTACAGGATCCGCTCGGTGACGGTGGTCTTGCCCGCGTCGACGTGGGCGAGGATGCCGAGGTTGCGTACGGCGGTGAGAGGGTTGGTGTTCGTGCGCACGGCCCGATGCCTTTCAGGTCGGATCCCTGGACGAGGGGTCCGGAAGTCAAAAAAAAGGGGCAGCGCGATTTCCCGTGACACGCAGGGGACATGACGGCACCCGGAACCGGCGGTCTGTACCGGACGGGAGGGGTGGGAACGTCAGCCGTGCGTCACGGGCCTCCGGTGCCGGCCGCGCAGCGGGCACCGGACGGACGAGGACACCAGGATCACCTCGGACCGCGACGGGGGAACGACGACGGCGGTACGGTCACGCACGGCCGGGCTCCCCTCGGTGGTCATGGATCAGCGGTCATGCAGCGCGCCGCCGCGATGTCGGTGCGGCGCGCGGTGCAGGGCGAGTCTAGGAAAAAGCGCCGACGGCGCACACCGAATTTCCCGGCCCCTACTCTGAGGGAGGATCACGAACGGTCGCCGACGCGCCGTTTTGCGGGTCCGCGCGGTGCGGGAGGTCACGACGTGACGGCGCAGGTCCATGGGCCGGCCTGGGCACTGGAGGAGCTGGGCGTACGGTCCGGACGGTATCCGCTCGCGGTGGAGGGCCCGGTGACGCGGGCCGTGGACCGGTTGGTGCCCGGCGTGTCCACGGTGACCCGCTACATCCGTCACCACTCGCTGTACGCGGCGATCGCCGCGCATGCCGCAGAGCACGACTGGGACAGGGCGGCGTGCCGCCGGTCGGTGCGCCGGGGCGAGGTGCTGATGGCAGCCCTCCAGCACCACACGGGGACGGACCCGGCATGGCTCGCCCACGGCGTCGACCGGGTACGGGGTTTCTGGGGGGAGGAGCTGGAACTGGCGCGAGCCGCCGACGAGGAGACCCGAAGCCGCTCGTACTCACCGCGCAGCTGGGGCTTTTGGGAACAGTACGGCGGACCCGCCATGCTCCTGGGCACCGTGGCCGTCCGGGACGGCGCGCTCAGGCCCGGACGGCACCTGTGCCCTGCCCCGGTCAGGGAACTGTTCGCCCCGCTGCTGGCTCTCGTGACCAGGGATGCCGTGCCCTTCGCGGCGCTGGAAGGAGCCGGGCAGGCCGCCCTGGGTGTCCCGTGCCCGGGCGAGCGGGAATGGCTGACCGGGATTCTGACGGCGACCGGGGACGGGGGCACCCACGAACCGGACGCCTGGGAGGCCTCCGATCGCACCCGGCGCGCGAGTCTGCGCATCCTGGGCCTTGCCATCGAACTGCGCGGGCACGAGGGCGACGGACATCAGGAGACGCGCGGTGGCGGCCGTGCTGATGACGCTGCTCCTGCAGGACGCCACGCTCACCGGGGGCGGCGAGCACGATGTGCCGGCCGCCCGCGCCTGGACCATGGCCAGGGCGTTGATCGCGTGTGCGGAGCCCGCCGAGGCGGAGGATCTGCTGATCCCTCCGGAGCAGGCCCGCGCGCGGGTCGCGGCCTGGAGCGAGGTGGCACGGCTCATCGCCCTGGCCCAGGAGGACGATCCCCACGCGAAGGTGATCGAGGAGCTGGCCGGGCCCGGCCTCTCGGCCACGTGCGAGGACGGACCGTGGGAGATCACGGGCACCCTCGGCAACCCGCTGCCTGTCGTGACCAGGGCCGCGGAACGGCTCGGGCGTCACCACGCGGGCGGCGTCCTCGTCCGGGCACGCGGCCGGAGCCGACGGGCCTTCGCCGCCTGAGCCGCTCCCCACCTGGTCCTGCTGGGTCCCCCGACGCGCGTCTGGTGCACCTACCGGGTACGTCCGCCGGCCACCGCCGAGTCGCGGTTCAGCGGCGGCGACCTCTCCGCGGTACCCGGCCGTGTCGGTGCTCCGGCCCCGCTCCAAGCGGGCCCGCCGCGGGCTCTCCGGACGATCCTCGCCGAGGCAGGTCTGCCGTACCCCGACTTGATCAGGCGCTTGTTCGCACCCGGCATCCGAGAGGTACGTACACCAAAGGCACGGACGGGACGAACACCCGCACCGGGGCTGCGGGAGCAGAGCGACCACCCGCCGTCCGGCCGTCGTGCGGAGTCTCGACGGCGCTCTTGCAGCGCGTGGAATCCACCACAATGTGTCGCCTTCCGGGCGAATAAAGCATAAGAGTGGTTTTAGAGCTGGTTGCGCTCCTCCGGTAACCAGCTCCAGGGATTCAACGACCAGCGGCATGGGAGAAGCGTTTGATCACGGTACGTAAGCGACGCAACGGGCTGATGGCTACCGCCGGCGTACTCGGCGGCGTACTCGCAGTCACGGTCCTGGGCGGTACCAGCTACGCTGCCACCGGCGACAACGGCCCCGCGAAGGATCCGAAGACGCAGGCGCAGTCGGATCAGACGGGCACCCAGGACGTTTCCGACGCCCTGATAAAGATCACGCCCGGGGAAGGTGCCCACAACGTCGGGATCACCGACCCCGTCCTGGCCACCGTCAGCAACGGCAAGCTCACCAAGGTGACCATGACCGCCGTCGCGACCGGTGCCGAGATTCCGGGCACCCTGTCCGCGGACGGCACGTCCTGGAAGCCGAACGCCCCGCTGGAGCGGGCCACCAGGTATCAGGTCGCCGCAGAGGCCCAGGACGCCAAGGGCCGTCCCGCCACCGGGAACGCCACGATCACCACCGTCTCCCCGGCCAACGACTTCATCGGGCACCTCTCCCCCCTGGACGGCTCGACCGTCGGCGTGGGCATGCCGGTGACGTTCAACTTCGGCAGGGCGATCAGCGACAGGGCCGCCGTGGAGTCGAAGATCCAGGTCAGCTCCAGCAGCGGTCAGCAGGTCGTCGGTCACTGGCTCAACGCAGGCCGCCTGGACTTCCGCCCCGAGAACTACTGGACGCCCGGCTCCACCGTCACCGTGAAGCTCAACCTCCTCGGCGTCCAGAAGACGGTCACGTTCAAGATCGGCCGGAGCCAGATCAGCACCGTCGACGCCGCGACGAAGCAGATGACGGTCGTGCGGAACGGCAAGACGATCAAGACCGTCCCGATCTCGTCCGGCAGCCCCGAGCACCCGACGTACAACGGTCGGATGGTCGTCTCCGAGAAGTTCAAGCAGGTCCGCATGAGCGCTGCGAGCGTCAGCCTCACGGACAAGGACGGCAAGCCGGCGTACGACATCGGCGACGTACCGCACGCCATGCGCCTGACCGACTCGGGCACGTTCATCCATGGCAACTACTGGGGTGCCGACTCGGTCTTCGGCCACGCCAACACCAGCCACGGCTGCGTGGGCCTGAAGGACGTCAAGGGCGGCGGCGACGCCAGGCAGGCCGCCGCGTGGTTCTTCGACCACTCGATGATCGGGGACGTCGTGATCGTCAAGAACTCCCAGGACAAGAGCGCGTTGGCCCCGGACAACGGCCTCGGCGACTGGAACGTGCCGTGGTCCGAGTGGGTCTCGGGCAGCCCGACCGGCTGACGCCACCTCGCTCCACCCCTAGGAACCCGAATCCCTTCCGCCGGGCGGCGGCCGACACCATGCCGGCCGCCGCCTGCGGCGTCGGGGGCCGGCACCGCCAGAGCGCCTCCCCTCACCGCTGACGGGACCGGGGGACCACTGACAGGCTCGGGGACATCGCACGACGTGTCCAGGCCGTCGGCGCCGACGACGAGGGGACCACCCTGCGACGCCGCGCGTATCCCGATCGCCTACGGGAACACAACAAGGGCCCCGACCGTCAGGTCGAGGCCCTCGCCATGAAGAGTTGAGTTTGAGTGTCCGAGGGGGGACTTGAACCCCCACGCCCGATAAAGGGCACTAGCACCTCAAGCTAGCGCGTCTGCCATTCCGCCACCCGGACAAGGTGTCTGCCGCCTTTCCGGGGCTGTTCCCCGCGGCGACAGGGACAACAATAGCAAGGTTTCGGAGTGCCTTTCACCTGCATATCCGCCCGGTGAACGGCGGCCGGAGCGCCCTCGGACACCCCGGCCGCCGGGCCGCACGTGCGGTGACGGCAGCTGCACGCCCGGTGCCCGTTCAGGGCATGAGCTGGTACTCCGGGAAGTTCCCCGGCAGCCGTTCCCCGGTCGGCCCCTGGGTCACCGCTCTCACTAGCAGTTCCCCGCCCACGAAGGCTCCGCGCCAGGAGGCGCCGAGGCCGCCGAACAGCTCGTCGCGGTCGCCGCGGGAGCGGGGCTTGCCGTGGCCGGTCTTGAAAGCGCGGATCTGCGGCGCCAGCCGGTCGAACGTGGCCCTGTCGTCCGTGGAGAGGGTGGCGACCAGGGCGCCGTTGGAGGCATTCATCGCAGCCAGCAGTTCGGCCTCCGTGTCGACCAGGACGATCGTGTCGACCGGGCCGAAGGGTTCCGCGTGGTGCAGCGGGGAGGAACGGGGCGGGTTGAGGAGGGTGACCGGCTGGACGTAGGCCGCCGTGTCCTGGCCGGGCAGGAAGCGGGCGTCCGCCGGCCGTGCGCGGTGCAGGGGGACGGCTCCGCGGTCGACGGCCTCCGCGACCTGGTCCCGCAGCTCCTTGGCCTTCGCCGCGTTGATCACCGGGCCGAAGTCCAGCTCCGGGTACGGGTCGTCCCTGCGTTCCACCGCCAGGGGGTGGCCGACGCGGACCCGGCGCACTGCCGGGAGGTAGGCGCCGAGGAACGCGTCGAAGAGGTCGCGCTGGACCACGAACCGCGGATAGGCCGTGCAGCGCTGTTTGCCGTAGTCGAAGAGTTTCGGGACCACCGCGGCCAGTGTGTCCCAGTCCGAGTAGTTCCAGATGCCCCAGGTGTTCAGCCCCTCCTGCTCCAGGATGTGGCGCTTGCCGAGGTCGGCGACGGCCGTGGCCACCGCGGCGCCGGTGTCGCGGCCGCCGACGAAGGACACGCAGCCGATCTCAGGCGCCCGCACCAGCGCCTGGGACAGCTCGCCCCCGCTGCCGCTGACCAGGGTGACGGGGAGCCCTTCGCGGGCGGCGAGCGCCGCGGCCAGGGTCAGGCAGGCGACGCCGCCGTCGGTCGGGGTCTTGGCGATGACCGCGTTGCCCGCGAGCGCCTGGACCAGCATGGCGTGGACGAGCACGCTCATCGGGTAGTTCCAGCTCGCGATGTTGGACACCGGACCGTCCAGCGGTGTCCGGCCGGCCATCATCGGCTCGATGCCGTCCAGGTACCACCGGACCCCGTCGATGCCCCGGTCGACGTCCGCCCGGGCGAGCCGCCAGGGCTTGCCGATCTCCCAGACGAGGAGCAGTGCGAGCAGGTCACGGTGTTCGGTGAGTGCGTCGAGAGTGGCCGCGACCCGCGCCCGGCGCTCGGCGAGCGGAATGTGCCGCCAGGCGCGGTGCTGGTCGAGCGAGGCCCTGACGGCCTGGTGTGCGGCGGCCCGGTCCAGGCGGGGCGGGCCCGCGATCGGGCCGCCGTCGACCGGGCTGGTGGCGGGCAGTGCGCGGCCGTCCGGCCGCCAGGCGGTGTTCCAGAGGTTGAGGACGCGGTCGTCCCGGAAGGCCTCGGGCGCGACGGCGAGGCAGTTGCGCCAGGCCTCGGACCAGGACGTTCCGGTCTTGACGGTGAGGGTGGGTGCCATGTGATCGCTCCACTCCCGGTGCACGGTCGAGAGAAAAGGGCTGAGATCGGGCAGACGGACCTGCTGGAGGCTGTCGGCCGTCCGGCGCACGACTCGCACCCTGATGTGCCGGACGTCGTGCGCGAAGGTACCGAAGGCTCGCGGAAGCCGACAGTCACCCGGAGTGGACTATGAGTGACATCACTGTGCCCGGGCCGGCTGTGCGAGCGCCGGCTCCGCCGTCCCGGTCGGGGTGCTTCCCACCCTGACGCCGCTCGCCTCCAGCGCCGCTTTCTTCGCCCGAGCGGTGCCGCAGGAGCCGGATCCGGTGATGTCGGCGGGGATGATGCCGGCGTGGACCGGCCGGGGCTGACCAGGCCGGGGCAGTTCGGGCCGATGACGCGGGTGCCGCGCCGTGCGGCGTGGGCGTTGAAGGCGACGGTGTCGCCGACGGGGACCTTGCTCTGCCGGGTGAGGTAGATCGCCCTGTCCCGTCCCCTCAGGCGGTGCGGGCGAGTTCGGCGGCCCGGTGGGCGGCGCCGTCCATGGTGACGGCGGTGATGGCCCTGCTGCTGCGCCGGCCCGGCAGTCGGCAGTCGGCAGTCGGCAGTCGGCAGTCGGCAGGAGCCGTACGACGCGTCGGTCAGGTCGCGTTCCGCTCGTGGTACGAGGCCCGCGTGTGCTCGGTGTGTTCACGCATCAGGTGCGTGGCACGCTGCTCGTCATGCGCCGCGATCGCGGTGATCAGCCCGCGGTGCTCGATCCACGACTGCCGCCCGCGCTGCCGGGCCACCGGCGTGTAGTACCAGCGCACCCGGCGGTCGACCTGGGCGGCCAGTTCGCCGAGGACCGTGTTGCCCGCCAGTTCCCTCACCTTGGTGTGGAAGGCCGCGTGGAGAGCGACCGCGCGGTCCACGTCCTCGGCGGCGACCGCCTTCTCGCCCTGGTCGCACAGCTCCTCCAGCGCGCCGATGCCCGTCTCGTCGGCGTTCAGGGCGGCGAGCCGGGCCGCCTCCGCCTCCAGGAGCGTGCGGACCGTCAGCAGCTGGTCGGCCTCTTCCTCGGTGGGCTCGTGGACGAACGCGCCCTGCGCCGGCCGCAGGTCGACCCAGCCCTCGGTGTTCAGCCGCTGCAGCGCCTCGCGCACGGGCTGCCGGGAGACGCCGAGATGACCGGCGAGTTCGCTCTCCACGAGGTGCTGGCCGGGCTGCAGGACGCGGGTGGTGATCAGCTCCAGCAGTGCCTCGTAGACGCGGTCGCGCAGCGGGCCGGGGCGTTCCAGCTTGGGCACGGTCCCCTGCGGCAGTCCGGTCGGCAACATCGCGGTCCCCCTGGGCTGGCTGCCGTACACAGCGGACGGTGTGCGGCACACGGTGGACTGCCCACTGTGAATTGTCTTTCGTCTACAGTCTACGGTGCACGAAAGCCGGGGGAAGCGGGAGTTGAGCGGGTCACACCACCCATACACCCTCCCCCGCGCGCGGCTTCACGGGCACCGCACGACCTGCCCGGCGTACGACAGGTTGCCGCCGAAGCCGAACAGCAGGGCCGCGTCGCCGCTGCGGACCGCGCCCCGTTCGATCAGCTTGGACAGGGCGAGCGGGATGCTGGCCGCGGAGGTGTTCCCGGACTCGGTGACATCGCGGGCGATCACCGCGTTGACGGCACCGATCTTCTCCGCGAGCGGCTCGATGATGCGCAGATTGGCCTGGTGCAGGACGACCGCGGCGAGGTCGGCGGGGTCGGTTCCGGCCTTCTCGCAGGCGCTTCGGGCGATGGCCGGCAGCCGGGTGGTGGCCCAGCGGTAGACGCTCTGTCCCTCCTGGGCGAACCGGGGCGGTGTGCCCTCGATGCGCACCGCGTTGCCCATCTGGGGCACCGATCCCCACAGCACCGGGCCGATCCCGGGCTCCTCGCCGGGGGCGCACGCCTCGACGACGGCCGCGCCGGCACCGTCGCCGACCAGGACGCAGGTGGTGCGGTCGCTCCAGTCGGTGACCTCGGACATCTTGTCGGCGCCGATGACGAGCGCACGGGTCGCCGCGCCCGCCCGGACCGTGTGGTCGGCGGTGGCGAGGGCGTGGGTGAAGCCGGCGCAGACGACGTTCACGTCCATCGCGGCCGGCTGCGGGACGCCCAGGCGGGCGGCCACCCGGGCTGCGGTGTTCGGTGAGCGGTCGATCGCGGTGGAGGTGGCGACGAGGACCAGGTCGATGTCGCCGGGGGTGAGCCCGGCCGCGGCGAGGGCCTTGGCGGCGGCGTGCGCGGCCAGTTCGTCGACCGGCTCGTCGGGTCCGGCGATGTGCCGGGTCCGAATGCCGACCCGGCTGCGGATCCACTCGTCGCTGGTGTCGACCATGCTCGCCAGGTCCTCGTTGGTGAGCACTCTGGCGGGCTGGTAGTGACCGATGGCGGCGATACGCGTGCCGTTCATGGCGGGATCCCCCTCGTTGCCGTGGGTAGCGGGATCCACCAGTCTGATCAGTGACTCACGGGTACGAGGGCAGGTGAAGTCACAGGAATCGGGCGTCGGGGTTGTCGGCTTCCCGCAGAACCCCCCGCCGCCCGGTCCTTCCCGCAGGTCACCCGTTGAACAGCTGCGTCGCCTCCCGGACCAGTTCGTAGACCCCGTACGCGAAGGGTGCGCCCACCCAGAGCCAGGCGAGTGCGATCAGCAGGCGGCGGTCAGGCGGACTGCCGGCGTTCGGCATCGGCGGCCTCCTTCGGAGCGGAAAGGTGGTGGCGGACGTGGACGGGCCGGATCAGTTCGTTGGCGGCGAAGCCGACGACGAGCAGCCCGATCATGATGCCGAAGGAGAGTGTGTACAGGGCCGGGCCGTGCTTGCCGGCGTCCTTCTGGCGGTCGGCGATCCAGTTGACGATCAGCGGCCCGAGCACCCCCGCCGTGGACCAGGCGGTGAGCAGACGGCCATGGATCGCGCCGACCTCGTAGGTACCGAAGAGGTCCTTCAGATACGCCGGGACGGTGGCGAAGCCGCCGCCGTAGAAGGAGAGGACCACCAGCGCGCACAGGACGAAGAGCGGCTTGGAGGAGTCGCCGAACACCGCGATGAGCAGGTACATCAGCGCGCCGGGGCCGAGGTAGAGGCGGTAGATGTTCTTGCGCCCGATCAGGTCGGAGGTGGACGACCAGCCTATGCGTCCGGCCATGTTGGCGGCGGACAGCAGGGCGACGAACCCCGCGGCAGCGGCCGCCGACACCGGGGCCCGTTGCGCTCGACGAGCGTGCCGCCGAACGCGGCCGACAGCCCGAGCATCACGATGGCCAGCTGGAAGGGCAGTGCGCTCTGGGTGCCGTCGAGGTGCAGAGCGGATACGAGGGGCGGTTTGAACACACTCCAGGCGTAGGCCCGGCCGATGGAGAGATGGATGGAGAGGGCGGCGGGCGGGACGAGCCAGCGGCTCCAGCCCACGGGTGCGAGAGGGGGGCTGCCTCGAACCGGACGGAGCCGAGGGCTTCGGGCCCGGCGCGGCCCGGCCGGACGAGGCACCGAAGGTCGACAACGGGCTGTGCGTGCGCGACTACGGCAAGTGCATCCTGTGCCGGGGCGGCGGGTACCTGGGAGAAGGCGCGGCAGACGGAGACGACCACGGTGTGCGCGTACTGCGGAGTGGGCTGCAGCCTCACGCTCCACGTGCAGGACAATGAGATCGTGAAGGTCACCTCTCCGCACGCCAACCCGGTGACCCACGGCAATCTCCGCATCAAGGGCCGTTTCGGCTGCCAGCACGTACAGAACCGGGGCTGATCACGACATGGGACGAGTCACGGAACGACGCAAGGTCCTCCGGATCCGGGACGGCGCGGTCTCCAGCCGGCCGGACACGCTCGTCGCCGAGGAACCGCTGGAGATCCGGCTGAACGGGAAGCCGCTCGCGATCACGATGCGCACACCGGGCGACGACTTCGCGCTGGCCGCGGGGTTCCTGGTGAGCGAGGGGGTCCTGGCGTCGGCGGACGATCTGCAGAACATCGTCTACTGCGCGGGGGCGACCGCGGACGGCTCGAACACGTACAACGTGGTCGACGTGCGGACCTCGCCGGGCGTCAGGCTGCCCGACTTCACCCTGGAGCGGAACGTCTACACCTCCTCCTCGTGCGGGCTGTGCGGCAAGGCCAGCCTGGACGCCGTCCGCACGACGGCTCGCTGGCCGATCGCCGACACTCCCCCGGTCCGGGTCACCCCCGCGCTGCTGGCGAGCCTCCCCGACCGGCTGCGGGCCGCCCAGCGGGTGTTCGACCGGACCGGGGGCCTGCACGCGGCCGCCCTGTTCACCGAGGCCGGGGAGCTGCTGGACATACGGGAGGACGTGGGCCGCCACAACGCGGTGGACAAGCTGGTCGGGCGGGCGCTGCAGAACGGGGAGCTGCCGCTCGCACGGGCTGTCCTGCTGGTCTCGGGCCGGGCTTCGTTCGAGCTGGCGCAGAAGGCCGTGATGGCGGGGATCCCGGTGCTGGCGGCCGTGTCGGCGCCGTCGTCGCTGGCGGTGGACCTGGCCGTCGAGACCGGTCTGACCCTGGTGGGTTTCCTGCGGGGCAGCTCGATGAACGTGTACGCGGGCGAGGACCGCGTCGCCCTGCCGGCCGCGGCCGCCCAGGGCTGACGGGTCAGCCGCGGCCCGGCGGCGGGGCCCCGAGCGGCGGGGAGCACCGGAGCACCCCCGCGCCGCGGAGCCCCGCCTCAGCCGCGTCCGGCGTCCGGGTCCGCCGCCCGCTCCTCGCCCACCGCCGCCGCGACCTCGGCGAAGGCGGCGATCAGAGGTGCGTGCCGGCCGGCCGCCCGGGCCAGCAGCACCTGGTCGGGTTCGGCGTCGGTGACCGGTACGTAGCTGATGCCCGGGCGGGAGTACTGCTCAGCGACCGAGCGCGGGACGAGCGTGATGCCGGTGCCCGCGGCGACGCATTCGAACTTCTCCTCGATGGTGCGGATCGGCAGGTCGCCCGGCCGGGGGTCGGCGTAGTGGAGCCAGGTCTCGCCGTCGAGGTCGGCGAGCGAGAGCTCCTGCTTCCCGGCGAGGCGGTGGCCGTCCGGGAGCATGGCCACGCGGGGTTCGCCGTACAGGGGCAGCAGGTCCAGCCCGTCCCCCTGGACCGGCCGTCGTACGTAGGCGACGTCGACGGTGCCGTCCAGGATCAGCCGCTCCTGGTCGTCCCACTCCACTCTGTGGGCGCTGGCGTCCACGTCCGGGTGGGCGGCCCGGAAGGCGCGCAGGGCGTGGGTGACGACGACGCCGGCGCGGAATCCGACGACGAGCCGCCGGGGCCCGCGCGCGGCCCGCAGGACGCGGCGCCGTGTCCCGTCGGCGAGGACGAGCAACTGCCGTCCGTTGTCCAGGAGTTGCCGCCCGGCGTCGGTCAACGTCACGCCGTGACTGTCGCGTACGAACAGCTCGGCACCCAAGTCCTTCTCCAGTGCCCGGATCTGGCGGCTGAGCACGGGCTGGGCGATGTGCAGCTGCTCGGCGGCGCGGCCGAAGTGCAGCAGCTCCGCGACGGCGACGAAGTAGCGGACCTTCCGCAGGTCCAGGTCCATGGCCGCCCCTTCCGTCGTCCCGGTGGCGATGCCTTCAGGGTATCGCCGGGCGCGGAAGAGGTCTTGGACGGCCGCACCCCCGGGGCCGCAGGCTGGAAAGCGTCCGAACGAGGTGGAACACCGGCTTGAAGAGGGGCTTCCCATGGTTTTGCAGGGTCAGCGTGTCGTCGTCATCGGGGGTACGTCGGGCATCGGGCTCGCGGTCGCCGAGGGCGCGGCACGGGAGGGCGCCGAGGTGGTGGTCGCCTCGCGCCGGCAGCAGAGCGTGGACGCGGCGCTGAAGCGGCTGCCGGCGGGCGCCGGGGGCCGGGTGCTCGACGTGAACGACGAGGGCGCGGTGCGGGGCTTCTTCGAGAGCATCGGCGGTTTCGACCATCTGGTGTACACGGCCGGTGAGTCGTTGCTGCTCCGGAGCCTGGCCGAGACGGATCTCGGGCAGGCCCGGCGGTTCCTGGAGACCCGGCTGTGGGGTGCGTACACGGCGGTGAAGTACGGCGCCGGCTCGATACGCGAGGGCGGCTCCGTGGTGCTGACCACCGGGACGGCGGGGCGGCGCCCGCTGCCGGGAATGACCGCCGCGGCGGCGCTGTGCGGCGCGATGGAGTCCCTGACCCGGGCACTCGCCCTGGAGCTGGCGCCGGTACGGGTCAATGTGGTCTCGCCCGGCATGGTGCGCACCGAGTTGTGGCGCGAGCTGCCCGAGGCGGAGCGGGACGGGCTGTTCCGGTCGTCCGCCGAGTCGCTGCCGGTGGGGCGGGTCGGCGAGCCGGCGGATGTAGCGGAGGCGTACCTGTACCTGATGCGTGGGGGTTACAGCACGGGTTCGGTGGTGGTCGTGGACGGAGGCGGGACCCTCGTGTGAGGGTCAGCCGGTCGGGAGGTGCACCCGGGCCGCGGTGACGACCGTGCCCAGCCGCGGGAAGTCGAGCCGGACGGATGCCTCGTGCTCGGCGGCGGTGAGCGCGGCCATGGCGTCCTCGACGAAGACGAGGTCGTAGCCGAGGTCGGCGGCGGCTCGGGCGGTGGACTCGACACCGAGGTTGGTGGCGATGCCGCCGAACACCAGGGTGCGGATGCCGTGTTCTCGCAGCACCCGGTCGAGGTCCGTGCCCTGGAAACCGCCGATGGTGCGCTTGACCACCTCCAGGTCGCCGTCCCTGGCGAGGCCTGCCACCAGAGCGCTGCCGGGAGGCTGCTCGGCGACCGAGGGGCGTTCGACCCGGATCAGGACGACGAGGGCGCCGGCCGCGCGGAAGGCGGCCGCCAGCTCCTGCGAGGCGGCCAGCACATCGGTGCCTTTGCGGGGTTCGAGGGGCAGCGCGACGATGCGGTCCATCAGGTCGACGAGGACGAGCGCGGTGCGGCGCGGATCAAGCACGGGTGCTGCGGTCATGACGGAACGTTAGCCGCCGTCAGCCGTCCGTGCCGGAAATCCGGATCAACAGGCCCATGAACTGATCGCGTTCGGACGTCGACAGCGGGGCGAGCAGCTCGTCGTTCGCCCGGCGGGCGGCTTCCTCGCAACGGGCGAGCAGACGGTCGCCGCCGTCGGTGAGGGAGACGGCGTTCTTGCGCCGGTCCTTCGGGTCGGGGGCACGGACGACGAGGCCGGCGGACTGCAGGTCGTTGAGGACGCCGACCAGGTCCTTGGGGTCCAGGCCCACGCTGCGGCCGAGGTCGGCCTGGGCGACGGGGGCGAGGTCGCGGACGGCGGAGAGGACCACGTGGTGCCACATCTTCATGCCCTCGGCCGCGAGCGCCTCGGCGACCAGGGCCCGGCCGCGGGCGGCGGCCCGGCCGAGGTGCCAGCTGGGCAGGGCGCGGATCGCGGGCAGGGGTGCTTCGGCCATGCGGCCAGCCTACCCAAGAATCATTGGACCTCCCCATGAATTCTGTGTACCGTTGGGACTCCCAACGAGTTCATGGGTGTTCCCAACGACCTGCCGGTGTGCCCGGCGTCTGGAGGTTGCGCATGCGGCGCGTCCGCTACGAATCCACCGGCGGCCCCCTGTTCCTGGAGGAGGCTCCGGTCCCCGAGCCCGGCCCCGGCGAGCTGCTGGTGCGCTGCGAGGCGGTCGGCGTCACCCTGCCCGTCGTCCGCAAGGTCACCGAGGCCGCCGAGCCGATCGCGCTGGGCGGGGAGATCGCCGGCGAGGTGGTGGCGACCGGCGAGGGCGTGACGCGCTTCCGTGCCGGCGACCGGGTCACCGGGCTGTGCTTCGGCCACGGGTACGCCGACTTCGCCGTGCTACTGGAGGCCATGGCCACCCCCGTGCCCGACGAGGCCACCGCCGTCGACGCGGTCGCCCTCGTGCGCGGCGGGCTGGTCGCATTCGGCGCCCTGGAGGCGGCTCGCCCCCAGCCGGGCGAATCGGTACTGATCACGGCCGCGGCGAGCGGGGCCGGGCATCTCGCGGTGCAGCTGGCGCGGGCACGGGGCGCGAGCCGGGTGGTGGGCGCCGTCTCCGATCCGGCCAAGGCGGACTTCGTCCGCTCGCTCGGCGCGGACGACTGTGTCCGGTACGGCGACGACAGCTGGGGAGAGCCCGCCGACATCGTCCTGGACGCGGTCGGCGGTGAACTGCTCGCTCCCGCCGTCGCCGCGCTCGCCCCGCACGGCCGGCTGGTCGCCTACAGCTCCGGCGGCGGCACGATCCAGGCGTACGACCTGCTGGTGGGCGCGAAGTCCGTGATCGGCTTCCAGATGCGGCTGATCGCCACCGGCAGGCCGGACCTGTACGAGCAGTGGCGCCGGGAGCTGTGGCGGATGTTCACCGACGGCACCCTGAAGCCCGCCGTCCACGGCGAGTTCTCCCTCGACGACGCCGACAAGGCGCACGAGGCGATCGGGACACGGGCCAACCTCGGCAAGGTCGTCCTGCGCCCGTAGCCCGTGCCGCCCCTTGTTCCGCTCCACTGCTGCACGCTTCTTGTGGGGCTCTCGGGCCCCAACTACCTTCGATGGGGCGGACGTTGGACGTGGGACGTCCGGATGTCCGGACGTCCGTGCGCCGAAAGGCAGGTCGCTCCATGCCGTCAGGTCTTCACGCCCGTCTCAGATCCGCTCTGGTCACCGCCCTCACGGCAGCGGCGCTGCTCGTGCTCGCGCTGGCCGCCCCGCACCCCGCACACGCCCAGCCGGCCTCCGGTGCGCCGGACTTCGAGCAGCAGGTCCTCTTCAAGGCGTCCCAGGACCCGGGCTACGCCTGCTTCCGCATCCCCGCGATCGTGCGGACGACCGACGGCACCCTGCTGGCGTTCGCCGAGGGCAGGGTCCTCAACTGCGGGGACGCCGCCGACATCGACATCGTGGTCAAGCGCTCCACCGACGGCGGGCGCACCTGGGGCCCGCTGCAGGTGGTCAACCAAGGGGCGGGCGACACCCACGGCAACCCCGCCCCGATCGTGGACCGCGACACCGGCCGCATCTGGATCGCCGAGACCTACAACACGGGCCGTACGGACAGCGCCAGCTGCTCCATTCCCTGTGACCGCACCCCGCACCTGCAGTACAGCGACGACGACGGGCTGACCTGGTCCGCGCCGCGCGATCTGAGCCCCGAGATCCTGCCCGCCGACTGGAACTCCTGGTACGCGACCGGCCCCGTGCACGGCATCCAGCTCACCCGGGGCCGCTACGCCGGCCGGCTGGTCTTCGGCGTCAACACCGAGACGTGGGACGGCAGCCGCGTCAGCGCCAACCACGCCGCGCTGATCGTCAGCGACGACCACGGCGGCCACTGGCGCATCGGCGCCAGTGACACCTGGCCGATCGCTGCCGACGGCACCTTCCGGCAGAAGCCCTCCGAGCTCACCCTGGCCGAACGCACGGACGGCTCGATCCTGGTCAGCGGCCGGGAGCAGGACGGCACCGACCTCGGCCACCGCACCCAGACCGTCAGCCGGGACGGCGGAACCAGCTTCACCGCGCCCTTCCAGGACCTGCCGGACCTCTACGCCCCGATGGTGCAGGGCTCGATGCTGCGCGTGGGCGACCGCATCCTCCTCGCCTGCCCCGCCGACCCCGACCGGCGCCGCACGATGATGATCCGCTCCTCCTACGACGGCGGCCGCACCTGGGACAGCGTGGACCGCGGCACGGTCGTCACCACGGACTGGTCCGGCTACTCCGACCTGGTGCGCGCCGACCACGACACGGTGGGGCTGCTGTACGAGGGCGGGGCGGTCGACGCACGCGACGAGATCCGCTTCGCCCGCTTCACCGAGGACTGGCTGGCACCGCGCCGCGGTCCCGACCCGCGCACCGCCGACTTCGCCCCGCTAGCCCGCCCGGCCGCGGTGCTCGGCGACCCCGAGGAGACGGACGGGGTCAGCGGCGGCGCGCTGGAGTTCGACGGCACCGACGACGCCGTGCGGCTGCCGTACCGCCCGGAGCTGCCCCTCGGCAGCAAGGACTTCACCGCGTCGCTGTGGTTCCGGTACTCGGCCACCACCGGGGAACAGCCGCTGCTGTGGATGGGCGGCGTCGGCACCAGTCAGCCGCAGGTGTGGCTGCGCGGCGAGCCGGCGAACAACCGGTTGCAGGCACTGATCACCGTGCGCAACGGCGCGTCCGCTCCGCAGACCGCGTTCGTGCGCACATCCGCCGCGTACAACGACGGCCAGTGGCACCACGCGGTCGTGCGCCGGGGCGGCGGCAGGCTGTCGCTGTCCGTCGACGGTACGGAGTCGGGCGTCGCCGACGTGCCGGGCTCGGTCAGCCGCAACGACCCCTTCGGCGTGCACATCGGCCAGCGGATGGACAGCAGGGCCTTCTTCACCGGCGCGATCGACGAGGTGCACGTCTGGGACCGCGCGCTGACCGACCAGGAGCTGGCCGACCCCAAGGTGCTGCGGTCACCGAAGGACACGGTCCTGTGGCTGCCCCTGGACCGGGTGAGCGGCTGACGGCCGCACGGGCTCCTGCGGATCGCGGGCCCGCCGCTTGGCGATGACCGCGCACACCATCAGCTGCATCTGGTGGAAGAGCATCAGCGGCAGCACGGCCAGGGAGGCGTGGGCGCCGAACAGCACGCTCGCCATGGGCAGGCCGGAGGCGAGGGACTTCTTCGACCCGGCGAACTGGATGGCGATCCGGTCCTCCCGGCCGAAGCCGAGCGCCCTGCCCCCGTACCAGGTCAGGGCCAGCATCACGGCGAGCAGCACGGCCTCGACGGCGAGCAGGCCGCCGAGACGCACGGGGCTCACCTGGTGCCAGATGCCCTGGGTCATGCCCTCGCTGAACGCGGTGTAGACGACCAGCAGGATGGAGCCGCGGTCGACGAGGCCGAGGACCTTCTTGTGCCGGGCGACGAAGGCGCCGATCCACGGCCGCAGCACCTGCCCGGCGAGGAACGGCACGAGCAGCTGGAGCACGATCTTGACCAGCGAGTCGGCGGAGAACCCGCCGCCGGAGCTGCCGAGCAGCGCCGCCGCCAGCAGCGGCGTGATGACAATGCCGACCAGGGAGGAGAACGAGCCGGCGCAGATCGCGGCAGGCACGTTTCCCCGGGCGATCGAGGTGAAGGCGATCGACGACTGGATCGTGGACGGCACCAGGGTGAGGAACAGCAGGCCCTGGTAGAGCGGGTGGGTCAGCAGCACCGGGACCAGGCCGCGGGCGGCGATGCCCAGCACCGGGAAGACGAGGAAGGTGCAGGCCAGCACGGTGACGTGCAGACGCCAGTGCTTGAGGCCGTCGAGCGCCTCACGGGTGGAGAGCCGGGCCCCGTAGAGGAAGAAGAGAAAGGCGATCGCCGCCGTGGACGCGCCCGAGGCCACGTCGGCGCCGGTGCCGTGGGCCGGGAGGAGCGCGGCGAGGCCCACGGTGCCGAGCAGCAGCACGATGTACGGGTCGATCGGCATCCAGCTCGGCCAGCGCAGGCGTTTCACGGTGCTCCACTTGCTCGTGGGTGGGTGGCTCTTCAGGTGTTGCACGGGTCCGCAGGACCCCCCTCCATCGTCCTCTCGCCCGGGCCGATCGGGAATCCCGCACACCACTCTGACTGTCATCGCGTTCCGCGATGACCGGGCGTACGCTGGCGCCGTGTACGACCCCACGCATCTGCGCACGTTCCTGGCGGTGGCCCAGACGCTGAGCTTCACCCAGGCGGCCCGGCGCCTCGGGCTGCGCCAGTCCACAGTCAGCCAGCATGTTCGGCGGCTGGAGGACGCCACCGGCCGCCAGCTGTTCTCCCGGGACACCCACTCCGTGGAGCTGACCGAGGACGGCGAGGCGATGCTGGGCTTCGCCCGCCGGCTGCTGGAGGTGCAGGAGCAGGCCGCGGCGTTCTTCACCGGGACCCGGGTGCGGGGCCGGCTGCGCTTCGGCGCCTCGGAGGACTTCGTCCTCACCCGCCTGCCGGAGATCCTGGAGGGCTTCCGCTACGACCACCCGGAGGTCGACCTGGAGCTGACGGTGGAGCTGTCGGGCACCCTGCATGCGCAGCTGGCCGCCGGCAAGCTCGACCTGGTGCTGGCCAAGCGGCGCCCCGAGGACCCGAGCGGGGAGCTGGTGTGGCGGGACGACCTGGTGTGGATCGGCTCCGAGCAGCTGCGCCTGGACCCGGACCGGCCCATCCCGCTGATCGTCTATCCCCCGCCCGGCATCACCCGGGCCCGCGCCCTTCAGGCCCTGGAGGCCCAGGGGCGTGCCTGGCGCATCGTCTGCACCAGCGGCAGCCTCAACGGTCTGATCGCCGCCGCCCGCGCCGGGCTCGGCGTCATGGCCCACTCGCGCCGGCTGATCCCGCCGGCCCTGCTCCGGCTGCCGGACCGGGCGGGCCTGCCGGAGCTCGGCAAGGTCGACTTCGTCCTGGTGCACGGCAGCCGGCGGGGCGCCGCGGAGAGCGCGGCCGACGCGCTGGCGGCGGCGATCCTCGCGGGCGGGGAGCGGCTGCACCGGGGTCCGCACGGCGCACGCTGATACGGGCGCAGAGCGGCGGCCCGGGGCGCAGAGCGGCGGTCGGGAGCGCACAGCGGCGGTCCGGGGGCGCAGGGGGGCGGTGGGGGGTGCGGGGCGGCGGCCCGGGGTGCTCGTGCGGTCCGCGCGGCCCGTGGCGACCGCGGCCTCCGGGGCGGTGCGGCAGGGGGCTGCGGCGGCGCCCAGGCGCAGGTGACGGGCGCCCTGGTGGGGGCGGTCCGGGGACGCCCGGGGCCGCCCTCTCCCGTGTGCGGACAGGACCGTGGGCGGTAATCGGGTCGTACAGATTCGGTGGAGATTACGGCGCCGAAACTTACTGACCCGTCAGTATTGTGTCCGGCCCTTCCCCATGTGCGGGCATTTTCCGGTCGCCGACCGGGCAGAAGGCGCGGTTTGCCAGGTTCCCACGCCCCTCCCGTCCGGCGAATGTGTGAGGTAGCTTTCACGGCGCCGAGCGGAGCATCGTGGGCGTTATCGAGGATTGAGGAGACGGGGAGCGAGGTTTGCGCGAGTTCACCAACCCTCCGTTGGCGTCGGCGCCGCCGGTCGGCGGCCTGGCCGATGCCGTCTTCGACCATGCCCAGACGGACCCCCTGCACGTCGCCCTCGGCCGCAAGGACGAGGCGGGTGAGTGGCGGGACGTGACCTCCGCCGAGTTCCGCGACGAGGTTCTCGCGCTCGCCAAGGGGCTCCTCGCCCAGGGCGTCCGCTTCGGCGACCGGGTCGCGATCATGTCCCGCACCCGCTACGAGTGGACCCTCTTCGACTTCGCGCTGTGGACGGTCGGCGCCCAGGTGGTCCCGATCTACCCGACGTCGTCGGCCGAGCAGTGCTTCTGGATGCTCTACGACGCCGAGGTGTCGGCGGCGATCGTGGAGCACGAGGACCACGCGATGACCATCGCCACCGTCATCGACCGGCTCCCGCAGCTGCGCCGACTGTGGCAGCTGGACGCGGGCTGTGTGCAGGAACTGTACGACGCGGGCGCGCACCTGGACGACGAGATGGTGCACCGGCACCGGCAGGCGGTCACCCCGGACTCGATCGCCACGATCATCTACACTTCGGGCACCACGGGCCGCCCCAAGGGCTGCGTCCTGTCCCACGCGAACTTCATGTTCGAGGCGGACACGATGATCCAGCGGTGGGAGCCGGTGTTCCACACGAAGAAGGACGACGCCGCGTCCACGCTGCTGTTCCTGCCGCTGGCGCACGTCTTCGGACGGATGGTGGAGGTCGCGGCGATCCGCGGCCGGGTCCGCTTCGGGCACCAGCCGCAGCTGCACGCGGCCGCGCTGCTGCCGGACCTGGCCGCGTTCCGGCCGACGTTCATCCTCGCCGTGCCGTACATCTTCGAGAAGGTCTTCAACGCGGCGCGGCGCAAGGCGGAGAAGGACGGGAAGGCGGGACCGTTCGAGAAGGCGGTCGAGATCGCCGTGAAGTACGCCGACGCCGTCGAGGCCAAGGCCTGGGGCATCGGGCCGGGCCCGTCGGCGGGCCTGAGGATGCAGCACCAGCTCTTCGACAAGCTCGTGTACGCCAAGGTGCGCGCGGCGATGGGCGGCCGGATCCGCAACGCGATGTCCGGCGGCTCGGCGATGGACCGCCGGCTGGGTCTGTTCTTCGCCGGCGCGGGCGTGCAGATCTACGAGGGCTACGGCCTGACCGAGTCGACGGCGGCGGCGACCGCGAACCCGCCCGAGCGCACCCGCTACGGCTCGGTCGGCCAGGCCATCCCGGGCGTCACCGTGCACATCGCGGACGACGGGGAGATCTGGCTGCACGGCGGGAACGTCTTCCAGGGATATCTCAACAACCCGAAGGCCACCGACCAGACCCTGCACGACGGCTGGCTCGGCACCGGTGACCTCGGCTCGCTCGACGAGGACGGCTATCTGACCATCACCGGCCGCAAGAAGGAGATCCTGGTGACCTCCGGCGGCAAGAGCGTCTCCCCCGGTGTCCTGGAGGAGCGGGTCCGTGACCATCCGCTGGTCAACCAGTGCATCGTCGTCGGCAACGACCGCCCCTACATCGCGGCCCTGATCACCCTCGACCAGGAGGCCGTCGAGCACTGGCTGCAGATGCGCGGCAAGCCCCCGCTGACCCCCGCGCAGCTGGTGCGCGACCCGGACCTGGAGACGGAGGTGCGGCGGGCGGTCGTCGCCGCCAACACCCTCGTCTCCCAGGCCGAGTCGATCCGCACCTTCCGCATCCTGGCGCAGCCGTTCACCGAGGAGCACGGCCTGCTGACACCGTCGCTGAAGCTGAAGCGGAAGGCGATCGAGAAGGCGTACGACACCGAGGTCCAGGCCCTCTACCAGGCCTGACGCCTCGTCAGCTGATCGTCACCTTGAAGATCTTGTCGGATCCGTCCGCCGCTCCTCCGTTGTTGTCGCAGTTGGTGGTGGACAGCCACAGCTGGTCGGCGCCGGGCACCTTGGTGACGGTGCGCAGCCGGCCGTAGGAACCGACGTAGTACGCGGTCGGCGTGCCGACCTTCTCGGTGTCCCCGCTGATCGGGATGCGCCACAGCCGTTCGCCGCGCAGGGACGCCATGTAGACCACGTTCCGGACGATGGCGATGCCGCTGGGCGAGGCCTCGGAGACGTTCCAGGTGGCCTTGGGGTTGGTCATCCCGGAGACGTCGCAGTTGCCCTCGCAGGTCGGCCAGCCGTAGTTGGCTCCCGGCTTGATGAGGTTCAGCTCGTCCTTGGAGCTGTTGCCGAACTCGGCCTCCCACAGCCGCCCGTTGCGGTCGAAGGCGAGGCCCTGCGGGTTGCGGTGGCCCAGGGAGTAGACGTAGGTGCCGAAGGGGTTGCCGGGGGCCGGCTTGCCGTCGGTCGTCATGCGCAGGATCTTGCCGTTCAGGGAGTTCTTGTCCTGCGCGAGGTCGGGCGTCTGGGCCTCGCCGGTGGCGACGTACAGATAGCCGTCGGGGCCGAAGGCGAGGCGGCCGCCGTTGTGGTAGCGGTTCTTCTTGATGCCCTGGAGCAGGACCTTGTAGTCGCCGAGCCGGGTTCCGTCGTAGGTCATGCGCACGACGCGGTTGCCCTCCGCGGCCGTGTGCATGAAGTAGACGTAGTGGTTCGTGTCCCACTTCGGGTCGACGGCGACGCCGAGCAGTCCGCCCTCGCCGTTGGTGGTGACCGCGTTGGGAACGGTTCCCACCTGGGTCTTGGTGCCGTTCTTGCTCAGTTTCCAGACCCGGAAGTCGTCCCGCTCGGTGACCAGGGCCGACTGGCCGTCGGGCATCCAGTAGGTGCCCCAGGGGATGGTCCAGCCGGTGGAGAGCGTGGCGATGGAGGACGGGACCCCGCCGTCGGTGGCGCAGGCCTTGGTCGTGAAGGTGACCGTGTTGCTCGGCTGCGAGACGTTGCCCGCCGCGTCCCGTGCGACGACGTTCAGGGAGTAGGGGCTGTTGCAGGCGAGCCCGGTGAGGGTGGTCGTCGTGCCGCTGGTGACGGTCTTGTACACGGTCGTGTCGTTGCGGACGTCGTAGGCGACGACCGCGTGGTCGTCCGTGGACGCGCCCCAGCCGAGGTCGGCCGAGTTCGCGGTGACGCCGGACGCGGACAGGGTGCCGGGCCTGGTCGGCGGGACGCCGTCCGAAGCGGGCCGGGTGGTGCAGTCGACGACCGGGCTGGCGGCGGAGGTGTTCCCGGCCGCGTCGCGGGCGATGACGGTGAGGTCGTAGGTGGTGTTCGGGGTGAGACCGGTGAGGGTCTTGGAGGTGGCGCTCCCCGCGGCCTCCCCGATCTTGTTGCCGTGCTCGTAGAGGTCGTACGCCGCAACGCCGACGTTGTCCGTGGAGGCGCCCCAGGAGAGGGTGAGGGCGTCCTCGCCGATGCCGGAGCAGCCCGGCTGCCCGGGGCGGGTCGGGGCCTGGGTGTCGGTGGCGGAGCCGATGCCGATGCGGTCGAGGTTGGGGCCGCCGTTGCCGGTGGTGGCCGTGGCACGGATCCTGTCGGTGCCCCCGGTCAGCGGGACGGTGACGGTCCTGGTCGCCCAGCTGTTCCAGTCGGCCGTGGCCGGGAAGGAGACCGCGGACGACACGACGGTGCCGTTGACGGAGATGTCCATCGGCCGGTCGGTGGCGGTCCCGTTGGCGTACCGCAGGGTGAGCGAAGCGGTGCCGGCCGGGGCCCCGCTCACGGTGAACTCCACGTAGGAGCCCTTGACGTTGGTGTAGTCGACGAAGCCGGTGCCCGTGTAGCCGGTGTGGTCGGTGGCCACCGTGCCCTGGCCGATCGACGCGTCCTCGGCCTGGTAGTCGGCGGCCGCGAGGGCGGTGCCCTGGCTCAGCCCGGCGAGGGGCAGGGCGAGGGCGACGGCCAGGCCGCAGGGCAGAACTCTTCTGACATTCATGGGTGTTCCCCTCAGCCCGTGCACCGGGCGAAGATCCTGAGGTGGTCGTACGGCTGCTGCGTCACGCCGCCGGCGGAGTCGCCGGGGCCGGGCGGACTGCGCCGGCCGGGGACGCGTGGGGGGGGCGACGCCGAAGCCCGGCGAGGCCGCCGCCGTCCCCGGCGGGCCGGCCGGCTGCACCCGGATCAGCCGGGTCTCGCCGGGGCGCAGGGTCGCGCTGTAGGAGTGCGCGATCACCCCCTTGTGGGAGCCGGACCACAGGTCGGTGACGTCGCCCGAACCGGTGAAGCCGACCCGCGACCAGTCGACGCTCACCGTGGCCGTGCCGGAGGTGCCCGTGTTGAACAGCGCGACGACGTACCGGCCGTCGCTCTCCTTCTTGCTCCACACCTGCCGCACACCGCTGTTCACGATCCGCCGGGCGGCGACTGCGTCCTGGTCGACGCCGATCAGCCGGTCGTTGGTGAGCATGGCTCTGTCGACGGCATCGAGGCGGGTGAGGTCGGTGCCGAGGAGCAGCGGTGCGGCGGCCATCGCCCACAGGGTGAGATGGGAGCGGCGCTGGTCGGCGGTGAGGCCCGCCCGGTCGCCGTTGCCGAGTTCCAGGGAGTCCAGGTCGTTCCAGCCACCGGGTCCGGCGTACGGCTGCCAGGCGGCGGCCGAGGTGAAGCGGGCCGAGACATGGGACCAGTCGGTGAGGGGGTAGCCGCTGCCGCTCGGGCCGGGCCCGCAGTAGCACTCCACGTCCCCTTGTGTGCGCCAGCTGTTGGCGAGCCGGCGCCAGGTGGCGGCGTTCGCGATCGGAAGGTTGTTGGACAGGGCGAAGGTGATGGGCCGTCCGCTCGCCCGCAGGGCCTTGTCCCAGGCCTGGACGTCGGGGATGTCCTGGCTGCCCACGCCGTCGATCTTCAGGTAGTCGACTCCCCAGGAGGCGAACTGCTTCGCCCAGGAGTCCACGAACTCCTGCGCGCCCGGTGCGGCGTAGTCGATCGCGTACATGTTCTTGCAGTTGTAGTTCTTCTCGGTCTTCGAGGTGTCCGCGATGTCCTTCGCGTGGTACGGCGTTCCCTCGATCGGCGTGTTCCTGGTGACGGCGTTCCTGGCGATGCCGGGCGTGACGTAGAAGCCGAACTTCAGGCCCTTGGCGTGGACGTGGTCGGCGACCGCCTTGATGCCGCCGGGGAACTTGCCGGTGTCGACGGCCCAGCGGCCGTAGGTGTCCACCTCGAACCCGTCGGCGTCGCACTTCTGCCAGAAGTCGTCCAGGTTGACCTGGACGAAGCCGTGGTCCTTGAGGCCGGAGGCCGCCAGTGCGTCGGCCTGGGCCTCGATCTTCGCCTCGGTGGGCCACCGGCGGACGAAGCTCCAGCTGGACCAGCCCATGGCGGGCCGTGCGGACTGGCCGTTGTCGGAGGCTGCGGCCGACTGTGCGGTGGTGCCCGCAAGCGGCACCGCGGCCGCCACGAGCAGGCCGGCGACCGCCGCGGTGAGCGATCCGGTGCGGGTCATGCGTGTCCCCCGTTCGCGGGTGTCGCATAGGAGGTGCCGATCCAGGCCTCGTCGATCCGCAGCCGCTTGTAGCGGACGGTGTCACTGGCCGCGGCCCAGGTGGAGTCGATCTCGATGCGGACGTAGCGGGCGGTGGCGGCGCTCAGGTCGATGCCCTGGATGCCGCGGCGGCTGGGCAGTCGGCCGGTCCTGACCGCGCTGCCCCAGGTGGAGCCGTCGTCGCTCAGGAACACCTTGTAGTCCTTGATGCGCGCGGACTGCTCGGTGCCGGAGCGGGCGTAGGCGACCGAGTCCTCGCGCTGGTTGAGCCCGATGTACTGCACCTTCTTCGCCGAGCCCAGGTCGAAGGTGAGGGAGACGGGCAGGGTCCTGTCGCTGTCCCAGTAGGTGAGGTGGTCGCCGTCACCGGCCGCCGCGCCCGTGTGTCCGACCGCCGAGGCGCTCGCCGTGACCCCGACGCCGGTGAGGATGCCCTGACGGCCGGCCGTGGTGACCTTGAAGACGGTGTCGTACGGGTCCCAGTCGCCGAGGCCGCTCAGGGTGAGCACCCCACCGGACTGCGACCAGGAAACAGCCCTGCCCGTACGCAGGTTGGTGACGGAGGCGATGCGGTATCCGTTGTCACGGATGCGCAGGGTGCCGGTGCCGGGCGGGGTCAGGACGTGGATGTACTGCCGGTCCGGGTCGTCCTTGGCGACGGTGGTCACGCCGTGCGCGCCGTCGTTCCAGAAGCCGGGCTTGAGGCCGCCGTACAGGTAGCCGCCGCCCTCGGTGCCTTGCAGGGACTCCCGGATGGGGTCGAGATAGGAGTCGGCGAAGGTGTTGAAGGACGCCTGGTTCGCCGGGAAGCGGCCGTCGACCTGGGCGGTCTCCGCCATCAGGGCCTTCACGGAGGAGCCCGCGCTGGTGATCAGGCGACCGAGGGTGAGCCTCTTGTCGACGGCCGGGTCGGAGCCGTCGTACCACCAGGCGCCGGTCGAGGGCAGCTTGAAGTCGGCCTCGGTCAGGCGGGGTTGGGCCGTGTAGATCGCCTGCGGGTAGTCGTAGGCGGGCGTCATCCCCGTCTTCTGCTCATTGCTGATCATGTCCATGATCGGCGTGTCCTCGTTGTTGTTGCTGAGGGTGTACGCCGGGCGCTTCTGGTAGATCTGCGCGTAGAGGTGGTGGCTCTCCCAGTACGCGTTGTCGTTGTCGATCCAGAAGCCGCCGAGGTCGGGGTAGCGGTCCATGACCTCGAAGAAGTTGTCGTAGCTGAACTGCCCGAAGCCGTCGCGGGTGGTCAGGTCGACGTTCTTGCCCTTGTAGGCGGAGTAGGCGGCCGAGTCGAGCCACTCGTGGCCGCCCTCGTCGTGCCACTGGGGGTCGTCCGTCATGTAGAGGATGACCTTCATGCCCTTGGCCTTCGCCGCCCCGATCAGCTCGCCGAGGAAGTCGCGCCGGGTGGAACAGGATCCGGGGATCTTCGAGGGCCAGGGGCGGGCGTAGCCGAGACGGCTGTGGAAGGTGGCGAGGACCAGGTACTGCGTGTGCAGTTTCCGGGCCTCGTTCACCCAGTAGTCCGGCGTCCAGCCACCGCCGGTGACGTCCTTCTCCCAGGCGGTGCAGCTGGTGTGGGCCGGCGCGGTGCGCAGGCCCCAGTGCAGGAAGAGGCCGCCGACGGAGTTGCGCAGGAAGTCCTGGCGCGGGTTCTCCAGGTCGAGCGGCTTCGCCGCCGTGCCGCAGTCCTGGCCGCCCGAGACGCGCAGGGCGCCGCCCGACGTGTTGTGACTGTCCGCCAGACAGGCACCGGTGGTGTTCTGAAGGCCCACGTCGAAGGGCGAGTTGCCGCCCTTCTGAGCCGTGAAGCGGGTGAGGCGCAGGCCGCTCGCGGCGTTGGCGACGACGGCCGGCCGGCCGTCGTCGGCCGTGAACCGCACCGAGCTGTCGGTGAACCGGACGTTGTCCGCGTCGTGCAGGTACCAGCCGTACGCCGGCCGGGTGCCGATGCTCTTCGGGTTGTAGTCCTTCGGGTCGTTGGCCGGCACCCCGGTGGACATGGTGCCGTTGCCGCCGGGGACCGTGATGTCGACGTGGTCGAAGGTCACGCCGTTGATGCGATGGCCGCTCTCGCCCCACAGGGTCGGGCTGAAGGAGGGGGTGCTGCCGGTCGCCGTGATGTCGTCGTACGTGATGCCGCTGATCGAGCCGGTTCCGGGACCGTTGCCGCATCGCCTGCGTGTGCCGATCTTCTGCATGACCGGCGAGTGGACGCCGGTCATGGTGATGTCGCGGTAGTGGACGTCGGAGATCTTCGCGCCGTCCATGGACACCATGCCGAGGCCGGACTTGCCGGCGCCGTCGATGCGGATGTTCTCGAACCGGTAGTCCGAGAAGTCGCCGCAGGTCTCGGAGCCGAACATCAGGGCGTTGCAGCACTTGGCGCCGAGGGTCGAATCGCTCACCCGCACATGGCCGTTGGGCAGCTTGGCGCCGAGGGCGTAGTCGCTCTTGAAGACCAGGGCGTCGTCGTTGGCGTGGATGGTGGCGTTGGTGATCGTCGCGTCGGTCGTCGAGATGACGTTCCAGCCGTCGCGGTCGCTCGCGGTGTCGATGGTCAGATGGTCCGAGACGACGTTCCTGCAGCCGTTGACCAGGGCCGCGAAGTGGCCGCCGCGGCGCAGGGTGAGACCGTCGCCGATCCTCAGTCCGTCGCACCGGGTGAGCGAGATGATCTTGTCGGCCTCGCCGGGCCCGGGGTTGCCCGTGATCAGATCACCCATACCGTCGATGACGCCCTGGCCGACGAAGCCGATGTCGGTCAGCCTGTCGCCGTAGATCATCGCGTCGTGGAAGTGGCTGTGCCCGTAGTCCTGGTAGGCGTCGTACGGGTTGGGCTCCGCCTTGTCGTAGGTGTCGGCGCCTGAGCCCTGAAGGGTGGCGCCCCGGTCGAGCCGGAGCGTCACATGGCTCTTCATGTGGAGGGTGTTCTTGGACCTGTAGGTGCCGGCGGGGAAGCGGACGGTACCGCCGCCGGCCGCGTTCGCCGCGGTGACGGCTCTGTCGATGGCGGGGGTGTCGTTGGCGGAGCCGTCGCCCCTGGCGCCGTAGTCGCGGACGTCGAAGACGGCGGCCGGGGCGGGGTGCCCGGGCTGCTGGGCGGCGAGGGCCGAGGGGTGGGTGAGACCGAGGACGACGGCGAGGACGCACAGGACGATCGCCGTCGCGCCTCTCCTGTGGGGGCTGGGAGGTCGCACAGGGCGGTTCCTCGGACGAGTTGGCGGCCGGGGAGGCCGGTGAGCAGCACAGGGGTGTCGCCCCACCCTTTTTCTGGTCGTGCTCATGACATTAATCTCCTCGCAGCTGCTCGTTCATGATCAGGAAGGCGCCCAGGCCGTGGAAGTCGTTGGTGGCCCGGGTGCGGGCGGCGTAGTACGCGTAGTCGCCGACGTTCGTGCCGACCGAGATGCCGGCGAGGTTCGTGCGGCCGTCCGCACCGAGCGAGATCTCCGCGAGCACGCCCTGGTGACCGCGCCGGGCGACGGCCTCGTAGTGCGGGTCGAGATAGCCCTGCTGCACCCCGCGCGAGAGCGCATAGGTGAACATGCTGGAGCAGGACGTCTCGGTCCAGTCATCGCTCCTCGTCCCCTTGTCCATCACCTGGAACCAGCGGCCGGTGGCCGGATCCTGGTACTTCTCCAGGCCCGCCGCCAGGCGCCGGAAGATCCCGAGGAGCCGGCCGCGGAGAGGATGGTCCGCCGGGATCGCGTCCAGCACGCCGACGATCGCCATCGCGTACCAGCCGTCCGCACGGCACCAATGCTCCGGGGCCAGCCCGGTCCGCGGGTCGGCCCAGCCCGCGGTCCTCGACTCGTCGTAGGCGTGTTTCAGCAGGCCGTTCGCGACCTGGAGATGACCGCCGTAGACGGCGAGCTGCCGTGCCGCCTCGTCGTTCGTGGACGCGCTGTCGCCGAACTCCCTGCCGTACTCGACGAGGAACGGGTTCACCATGTAGACGCCGTCCGCCCACAGCTGGTGGGCGCGGCTGCTGTTGTCGGCGTGCCAGAAGCCCCCGTCGCCGGTGCGCGGGTAGGTGGCGAGGCGGTCGCGGATCTTCTTCGCCGCCTTGCGGTAGCGGTCCTGGCCGGTCTCGTGGTGCAGGATCACCAGAAGCCGGCCGGCCTGCATGCTGTCGAGGCTGTCGAAGGACTCGCCGATGGAGCCGTCGCTCTTCACGAAACGGTCGACATAGCTCTGGATGTAGGTCAGATAGCGCTCGTCGTGAGTGCGCCGGTAGGTGAGGTACTGGCCGTAGAGGTAGAGGCCGACCGGGTACGACCAGCCTCCGATGCTCGTCGGCGTGAAGCGGGCCGTGGTCGAGTCGACCACGGCCCTGGACCAGTCCGTGGCGGGGGCGGGCCGGGGCCGGGCCGGGGCCGCGGCGGCCGGGGGCACGGCCGCGGGGAGTGCGGACAGGCCGGCGGTGGTGAGCGCGAGTGCCGTCAGGGCCGCCCGCAGGCGTTGGCGTCTCATGGTCCTCCCTCTGGCCGGGCTTCGCGGTGGGCGTACGCGAGCCGCCTGGGCCCGGCCACGAGATCGCGTACGAGGTGGTGGTCCGGGGCGTGCCGGCACGCGGGGTCGGTGCGGGCCGGGTCGCCGGTGAGGGCGTAGGCCTGGCAGCGGCAGCCGCCGTGGTCGGTGGTGCGCAGGGCGCAGCCGCGGCAGGGCTCGGGCATCCACGCTTCGCCCCGGTACGCGTTGAAGGCCGCCGACTCCCACCAGATCCAGCCCAGTCGGCACTCCCGGACGTTCGGCGGATCGAGGCCCGGCAGACCGGCGGCGGCCGGGCAGGGCAGGACGGTGCCGTCGGGGGTGACGGTGAGCGAGATGCGGCCCCAGCCGCCCATGCAGGGCTTGGCCGTGGCATCCAGCAGATCGGCGGCGACCCACACCAGTTCCGGTGTGCCGCCGAGCCGTTCGCGCCACCGGCCCACCGTGCCGCGCGCCCGCTCCACCTGGGCGGGTGTGGGCAGCAGGGCGGCGCGGTTGCGCAGCGCCCAGCCGTGGTACTGGGTGTGGGCCAGCTCGATCCGGTCCGCGCCCCAGTCCACGGCGAGCCGGATCAACGCGTCGAGGTCGTCGAGGTTGCCGCGGTGCAGGACGGCGTTGAGCCCGAGCGGCAGGCCCGCCTCGCGGACCAGCCGGGCGGCACGTTCCTTCGCCGCGAACGAGCGTACGCCCGCGATCCGTTCGGCGGCCCCGGGATCCGCGTGCTGCACCGAGAGCTGCACACTGCGCAGCCCGGCCTCGACCAGGCCGGCGAGCCGGCACTCGCCGAGGCCCACCCCGCTGGTGACGAGCTGGGTGTACAGGCCCGCCGTGTCGGCGGCGGCCACCAGGTCGGACAGGTCGCGGCGCAGCAGCGGCTCGCCGCCGGACAGATGGGTCTGGACGACGCCGAGCGCACCCGCCTGCCGGAACACCCCGGCCCACTCCTCGGTGGTCAACTCAACCTTCCTGCCTATGAGTTCGACCGGATTGGAGCAGTAACCGCAGCGCAGCGGACAGGCGTGGGTGAGCTCGGCGAGCAGGGCCCAGGGGTGGCCTGCCGTCACGCCGGGTGGAGGTTCGGGGGTCGTGTCGGGCAGGAGTTCGGGGGTCACGTCGGCCGGAGGTACGGGCGTCGTGCCGGCCGGAGGTTCGGGGATCGTGTCAGGTGGAGGTTGGGGGGTCATGTCAGCCAGCCCTCCGCGTGGAGTCGGCCGAGGAAGTCCGGGACCTCTCGGGCCACCGGAGCGCCGGGGAACTCCGCGGACAGCTCGGCGACGATCTCGTCCGTGGTCCGGCTGCCGTCACAGAGCCCGAGCACGCCCCCCGCGCATCCGTGCAGGACGACCACGCGCTCCGGCAACAGCAGCAGATCCACGTCCCGCACCCGGTCGTGCCGCAGCACCACACCCCGGGCGAGCACGGGACACCGGGCGGGCCGGCCCGGGACGGGACCGGGACGGCCGCGCGGCGCACCCGGGGCGGGGCCGGGTCGGCCGGGTGTCATGGTCCGGTCCCGGGTGCGGTGTCCACCGCGTCCAGCAGCGCCCACAGCACCTCGCACTTGAAGGTGAGCGCGGCCACCGCCCGCTCCTGCTGCTCACGGGTGCGGGAGCGCGCGAGGACCAGGGCGAGGGCCTCCGCGCCGTCGCGGGCCCCCTGGGTGACGCGGGTGCGGAAGTAGGCGAGTCCGGCGGGGTCGATCCAGGGGTAGTGGCGCTCGAACGCGGCGATGCGGGTGCGCATCAGGTCCGGGGCGGACAGCTCGGTCAGGGAGGCGGCGACGGCTTCCGGAGCCGGGCGCTGCCGGCAGAAGGTGACGTAGGCCTCCACCGCGAACCGCACCCCGGGCGGCACCCGGGAGGTGTCCCACAGTTCCTCGCGGGTGAGGCCGGCCGCCTCGCCGAGCCGCAACCAGCGCTCGATGCCGCCCTCGCCGCCGTCGGCCGTGCCGTCGTGGTCCCGGATGCGGCGCAGCCAGGTCCGACGCTCCCCGGGCCCGTCGAGGCCCGCGAGGATGAGGGCGTCCTTGACGGGGATGTGCCGCTGGTAGTGGAAGCGGGCGGCGATCCAGCGGCGCACCTCGGCGGGGGTCAGTTCGCCGCGGTGCATGCGGAGGTTGAAGGGGTGGCGGTCGTGGTAGCGGGCGGCGGTGACGGCGCGCAGCCGTTCGGTGAACTCGTCGGCCGGCCAGGCGGCCCCGGTCTCGTCGGTGCGCGGAGGCGCCGACGTCATGAGACCGGGGGCGGCTCGGGCGGCCGGCGGTCGGCGAGCGCGTAGGCGGTCACTTCCAGTGCGGTTTCCACGACCTGATATCCAGGGCTTTGCCAGGTCTTTTCATCCGATGTCTGCGGGCCGGGGCGGCTCGCCGGAGGGGTCGTCAGCAGAGTGTGGTTCATGTGTGCGTACCCGCTTTCCTGAGGGTGGGGGTTCTCAGAGGGCAGACAGCGGCCAAGGTCAGAGGCCGTTCACATGGATGCACCGGGTTCAGCGATACGTCCGGTGGCGCGATACAGAGTCGCGGGAGGACGGCTCGCGGTCAATGGTCCGGACCCATAACGTCGGATGCATTTCCGGCCAATCCGTTACTCCCGGAACTGACTGGCCGGTCAGTTGGTGCGGATCGCGCGGTCAGGAATGCATCCCGGCCCGTGATCGTTGAGGATGGGAACAGCACCTGTCGACAACCGAAGGATCAACAAGCTCGTGAGCAGCAAGGTCCCCCCGATCATCCTCAACAACGGCGTCGAGATGCCCCAGCTGGGCTACGGCGTGTGGCAGGTTCCGGACGACGAGGCCGAGCGGGCCGTCGCCACGGCACTGGAGGCCGGGTACCGCAGCATCGACACAGCCGCGATCTACGGCAACGAGGAGGGCACCGGCAAGGCCATCGCCGCCTCCGGCGTGCCCCGCGAGGACGTCTTCGTCACCACCAAGCTCTGGAACAAGGACCAGGGGTACGACGCCACCCTGCGCGCTTTCGACACGTCGCTGGCGAAGCTGGGCCTCGACTACGTGGACCTGTACCTGATCCACTGGCCGCTGCCGTCCCGCGACACGTACGTCGACACCTACAAGGCGTTCGAGAAGCTGTACGCGGACGGCCGCGCGAAGGCGATCGGCGTGTCCAACTTCCTCCCCGGGCACCTGCGGCGGCTGATCGCCGAGACCTCGGTCGTCCCGGCGGTCAACCAGATCGAGCTGCACCCGCACCTGCAGCAGCACGAGTCCCGCGCGCTCCACGCGGAACAGGGCGTCGCCACCGAGGCCTGGTCACCGCTCGGCCAGGGCAAGGGCCTGCTGGAGGTGCCGGCCATCGTCGCGATCGCGCAGAAGCACCAGCGCACCGCGGCACAGATCGTGCTGCGCTGGCACCTTCAGCTGGGGAACGTCGTGATCCCGAAGTCCGTGACGCCGTCGCGGATCCGGGAGAACATCGCGGTGTTCGACTTCAGCCTGGACGACGAGGACCTCGCGGCGATCAGCGCCCTGAACGAGGACCGGCGGATCGGCCCCGACCCGGCCACCTTCGACCTGGGCTGAGAACCACGAGGACGACGTCGACCTGCGCCGAGGCCACACCGGAACTCCCGGGCACGACGTTCGGCCGAGGCGCAGAACTCCCGGGAGGGACGGGGCGACCGGGGCCCGGACCTCCCGGGCGTGACGTGCCGGCCGAGGCCCGCCGGAGCCGCCGGGTGCGACGGGTCAGTTGAGGCGTACCTCCGAGTGGACGACCTCGAACTCCTCCAGGCCCGTGACGCTCACGCGGGCCTTGGGTGCCCCCTCGTGCCGGGCCGCGGCCTGACCGGCCCGGGACGCTGCCATCGAGGCGCGGTCCACGAAGAGGACGACGGCCCGGCCCGCGCCGCGCTCCCGGTCGACGAGCAGGGTGGCGCTGGCCAGCCCGTGCAGGGTCTCCAGGCGCGGGATCACGGTCGAGCGGAAGGTGTCGGCGATCAGGTCGACGTCCGCGGGGTCGAACTCCACCCGGGTGAGGCGCAGTCCGCCGCCCACGCGCGGCCCCTGGACCGGGTGGATCACCACCGCCTCGAAGTTCTCCACCGCGAGCGTGCCCGCGAACGGATCCAGCAGCGCCGGTCGGTGCTCGCTCATGACCTCGTTGCTGTTCTGCCGCGCATGCGGGGAGTCCCACCAGCTCACTCCCAGCAGCTTGCCGAGCTCCCGGTCCACGAAGACCCCGGCTCCGCGGTAGCCCGGACGTTCTTCGAGCAGATCCCGCCCTTCACTGTTCAGCGCCCGGACAGCGGTGTCGATCATCGTGGGGTCGCCGGTCACATAGATGCTGCGCACGAACATGGCACGTCACCTCCCAGCTCGACATGACCAGTCTTTCCCGCGGGACAAACCACCCCAAACGGCCTAATGCGCTCGACTTTCACCCGAAGGGTTGACGAGGACATGCGGACGGGACCACCTTGTACGACACTCAGTAAGGAAACTTTCCTAACAGAAGGGCCCCCCACAGTGCGCCTTCGAACACTGACCCTCGCCGCGGCCTCCGGTGCCGCCCTCCTCGCCGCCGGACTGCTCCCCGCCCACGCCTCTGCGAACACCCCCGCTTCGGCCCAGGAGGGCTCGGTCAGCGCGGCCGACCTGCTCGCCAAGGTGACGAGCTGCTCGCAGATATCCAACGGCAAGTACAAGACCGACGACGAGACGTCGGCCACCGTCCCCGTGTGCGGCAAGAACGGCGCGGTGTTCTGGAAGGCCGACATGGACATCGACTGCGACGGCCAGCGCACCACGAACTGCAACGAGAACCGCGACCCCTGGTACCAGGACGACACCGCCTTCCACCAGTCCGACGGCAAGGCCCTGAAGGCCGAGTCGTTGCCGTACGTGGTGGTCCCGAGCTCCAGCAGCATCTGGAACTACTCCGGCGCCGGCATCAAGGGCGGCGGTGTCGTCGCGGTCATCTACAACAACAAGGTCGAGTACGCCGTCGTTGGCGACACCGGCCCCACGAAGATCATCGGCGAGGCCTCGTACGCCACCGCCAAGGGGCTCGGGATCGACCCCGACCCGGCCACGGGCGGGGCCGACTCCGGCGTCACCTACATCCTGTTCAAGAACTCCAAGGTCTCCCCCATCGAGAGCCACAGCGCGGCGGTCTCCCTCGGGGACCAGCTGGCCAAGCAGTTCCTGGCCAACAACTGAGGCCGGACGTACGTCAGTTGGGCTGCCCCAGCGGACGTACGACCAAGGTGTTGACGTCGACCCCGGCCGGCTGCCGGATCGCCCAGACAACCGATTCGGCGATCTGCTCGGCGGTCAGCAGGTGCCCCGGGGGCAGGCCGCCGGTGCTGTCCCAGAACGGGGTCTCCACCCGGCCGGGAGCGACCAGCGTGACGCCGACACCGAACTCCGTGACCTGACGCCGGGTGTTCTCGGCCAGTCCGGTGACCGCCCATTTCGTGGCGCCGTAGAGATTGCCGGGCGTGTTCACGAACCCGGCCACGCTGCCGACCAGGACGATCCGGCCGCGGGTCTCCTTGAGGGCGTCGACGGAGGCCCGGATGAGCAGGGCCGGGCCGAGGACGTTGGTGAGGACCATCTCGGTCCAGCCGGCCGGGTCGCCGTCGGCCACGGTGTCGTGGGTGGCGAAGCCGGCGTTGGCGATGACGGTGTCCAGTCGGCCGTACGCCTTGAGCGTGCGGTCGACCGCGTCCTGGACGTCGTCGAAGTCCGACGCGCTGCCGGGGACCGTCAGCAGGTCGCCGGGGTTGCCCAGGCCGGCGGCGAACTCCCGCAGCCTCTCCTCCCCGCGCCCGGTGACGGTGACCCGGTGTCCGGCGTCCAGCAGCTGCCGGGCGACCGCGGCACCGATGCCGCTGCCGCCGCCGGTGATGAGCGCGACCGGTGAGTCGTTCATGGTTTCCCCCTGTGTGTGCCGGTGAACGGGGGGAGTTCATCACTTCGAGAAGGCTCGAAGTCAAGTGCCGTCACAGGTGCGGCGGTAGGACGCCGAGGGCAGGTAGCGGTGCCGGCCGGCGCGCGCGAGGCCGCCGTGGGCACGGGTGCAGACCACGGCGGCCGCGCGCTCGGGTGCCAACGGGCTCGTCCGGTCGGCCGGATGAGCGGTCGCGAGGTGCAGCTCCTCTCCGTCCGGTCCGAAGCCGAAGGCCAGGACCGGCCCGTCCCCGACGGGCAGCTGCGCGGCCGGCGGACGGGGGCGGCGGCCTCGCACACCTCGGTGGCCGCGCTGCTGCCGGTCACCCGGGACCTGCACACCCCGGGCAGCCGTCCGGACGACGTCACGGCGGTCGCCGCCGCCGTCCGCGCGGCGGGGCGGGATGCCGACGGAGTGCTGTACCTGCCCGGGCGGCGCCGCGTGTGGTCGCTGGCCGACCCCGGCTGCGGACGCCGGGGTCGCAGTCCGCGGCCGAGCGCGCCGGGGTCGCAGTGCGCGGAGGAGCGCGGTGCCTAGACGGGCCGTACCGCCGTGTGGACCGTGTACGCGGCGAGGACGAACACATCCGGCCTGTGGTGCACGCTCGCCGGGTCCGACGGGTCGAGCAGGCGGTCCAGGGTGGCGCGGTCCTCGGCATCCAGTTCCTCGGTGCCGACGTCGCGCAGCCGGGACAACTGGGTGACGACGTAGGCACGCGCCCGGGCGGTCGCGGGGGCCGGCAGGTCGAGCAGGAAGCTGCGGGTACGGGTGTGCCGGAGACCGGCAGAGGTCAGCAGCGCCGGCCAGTCCTCGGTCTCGGCGACGGAGCCGGGCAGGTCGGCGCGCATCCGGGCGAACCACTCCTCCTGCACCACGTCCAGCCGTGTCTGGAGTCCGGGGCGGCCGATGCCGATGTCCCGGGGCAGGAAGCGCGCGGACAGGCCGCCTTCGAGGAGGGCGAGGGTGCCGCCGGGGGCCAGCCGGGCGGCGAACGCGGCGAGCGCGGCCCGCTGGTCCCCGAGGTGGTGCAGGCTGCGGCTGGCCCACAGCAGGTCGGCCGGATAGTCCAGCTCGTCCAGTACGCCGGGCAGTTCGCCCGCGAGGGTGCCGAGGCGGTCGGCGACCGACTGGCGCACCGCACGGGCACGGGCGCGCTCCAGCAGCGGTTCGGCGCTGTCGACGGCCACGATCCGGGCCCCGGGGAAGATGTCGGCGAACAGGCATGCGACGACACCCGGGCCGCTGCCCGCGTCGACGATCAGCCCCGGGTCGGTCACTTCCTTGGCCAGCCAGGCCATGATCCGCTCGTGGACGGGTGTGAACAGCTCGGCCTGTGACTCCAGTTCGGGGGCCATCACGCCCCAGTCGAGGTCGGTGTCGTGCCCATGGGTGTGTCCGTGCCGGTCCTCGTGCTGCGCGTGGGAGCGCCGGTCGTGCGGGTGGTGGTCGTGCGCCATGGTGGTCAGCCTCTCGTCGGTGTGCCGCCAGGGTGCGACGGCACACCGGACACAGGCCAGCAGCCTTGCCGATACGGCAAAAGGGAGATGCGCCACGGCAAGGCGACCGGCGACGGCCTACGAGCCGGACCGCTCGGACGGCAAACGCTCTGCGGCATCGGACGGGACTCACTCTCCGGTGCAGGAGGCGGTCCGTCGGGGCCCGTCCCTCGTCCAGGGCCGTCCGCCGGCCGGGGCCGCACGGGAGCCGCCGTACCGCTCGGCCAGCTCCGCCGCCGTGCGTGCGATCCGTTCGCGCAGTTCGGGCGGCCCGAGCACCTCGACGTCCGAGCCCATCCGCAGGAACTCGCCGTGCGCGTGCTCGACGGACTCGATGGGCAGGGTGACGAGCGTCCACCCGTCGGGCTGGACACGGCCGCGGGCCCGGACGGCCGCGGCCGCCGGGCCGGTGGGCAGGGCGCCCGGGGCCAGCCGGACCACCGCCTCACCCCGGTAGAGACGATCGTGGAAGTCACGCTGGTAGGCCGTCCAGTACGCGCCCAGATCGAAGTCGTCCGGGCGGCTGAACTCCTCTTCGCACGTGGTGAGCCGGAGGATCTGGTCGACCCGGTAGGTGCGCGGTCCGGGAGCGGCGACCACGTACCACCGGCCCGCCTTCAGCACCAGCCCGTACGGCTCCAGGCGGCGCTCCACGTCGGTGGGCTCGCGCCAGCGCCGGTAGCGGACCCGCAGCACACGGCTGCGCCACACCGCGTCGGCGACGGCCGCGAGGTGGGGCACCTCGTCGGCGTCGGCGTACCAGCCGGGGGCGTCGAGGTGGAAGCGGCCGCTGATCCGGTCGGCGTGGGCACGCAGTTCCGCGGGCAGGGCGGCACGGACCTTGAGCTGAGCGGCGGCGAGGACCGGGCCGAGACCCAGCTCGGCGGCCGGGCCGGGGGCGCCCGCCAGGAAGAGGGCCTCGGCCTCGCCAGTGGTGAGGCCGGTCAGGCGGGTGCGGTAGCCGTCGAGGAGACGGTAGCCGCCGGCGTGGCCCGCGTCGCCGTAGAGCGGGACGCCCGCCGCGCTCAGCGCCTCGATGTCGCGGTAGACGGTGCGCGCGGAGACCTCCAGTTCCTCCGCGAGCTGGGCGGCGGTCATCCGGCCCCGGGTCTGGAGCAGCAGCAGGATCGAGACGAGGCGGCTGGACTTCACTGACACAGGATGTCAGGGAAGCGGTCCTAGCGTCGCGGTCATGGCCTTCAGGGAGAAACTGCTGACCGTGCCGCCGCCGATCGAGGTGGCGGGACGGCACATCAAGCGCTACCACGTCACCGCCGACCCGGCAGGCATCGAGCCCGATGTGGAGAAGGCGGCGTACGCGATCCTGCCGGAGCTGCTGCCCGCATCCGACGGCACGCCGGCCGCGACGTTCGTCGTCCTGCACCGGGGCGGCGACAGCGGCGCCTACCTCAACGCGTACAGCTGGGTGTGGGACAACGTGCTGCAATTCCGGGGCGCCGCGGCGGGCCAGCCGGTGCTGGGCTGCCCGGACCGCGATCCCACCCGCTTCGTCCGGCCCGACCTGCCCTGGATCGGCTGTGTCTGGGAGCTGCCGCCCATCCGGCACGAACGGGACGCCTGGGTGCGGCACCTGCTCGTCCCCGAAGTCCCGGACCTGGAGGCCTACTTGACCGACAGCATGCCCGAGGGAACCACAGGAGACCGCTCATGAGCAGCCCGCACGACTTCGACTTCCTCCACGGCGCGTGGCAGGTCCGCCACCGCCGCCGCACCGACTTTCTCGACCCCGCGAGCGACTGGGAGGAGTTCCGGTCCACGAGCCGTTGCCGAGCGCTGTTCGACGGCGCCGCGAACATCGACGAGGTCGACCTGCCCCACCTCGGGGCCAGGGGGCTCACCCTGCGGCTGTTCGACCCGGAGAGCGGGCAGTGGTCCCTGCACTGGGCCGCCAGCCGCACCGGCACGCTCTTCCCGCCCGTGACCGGCCGTTTCGAGGGCGACCGCGGCGAGTTCCACGGTGACGACACCCATGACGGCAAGGACGTACGGGTGCGGTTCGTCTGGTCGGGCGTCTGCCCGGCCGCCGCCCACTGGGAGCAGGCCTTCTCCGTGGACGGCGGAACGACCTGGGTGACCAACTGGACGATGGACTTCAGCCGTCCGCCGGCTTCCTGAAGGCGCGCAGCGCGAAGAGGGGGTCGGGGCGGGGGCGGTCCTGGTCCGGCAGACGGGCGAGGCCCGCGGCGAACTCCTCGGTGCGCGGATCGCCCGGCGGCAGCAGGGTGAACCAGCCGCGGCCGAGGTCGGCGATGGTGACGCGAGGGCTGCGGCCCTGGCCGACGCCCGGGAAGGAGGCATGCCCGGACGGGGCCAGTCCGTGCTCGGCCGCGTGTGCGGTGACGGCGCCCACGGCGTCCTGGGCGGCGCGCCGCGGGCGCGGCGCGAGGACGACGTCGATGTCGCTGCCGACGTCGTGCGCGTCCGCCTTGTCGACGGTGGTGACATAGACCCCGCCCGGCTTCAGGACGCGGGCGCACTCGGCGACGACGGCCCGCACCTGGGCGGCGTCGGAGAGCAGGTGCAGCAGCCAGATGCTGGTGACCACGTCGAACGTGGCGTCGGCGAAGGGCAGGCGGCGGCTGTCCGCCTGCAGGATCGTGCCGGGCAGCCGGGCAGCGGCCCGGCGCGCCATGCCCGCGGCGAGATCGGCGCCGGTCACCCGCAGCGCGGGCCGGGCCGCGGCCAGACGCCGGGTGACGATCCCGGTGCCGCAGGCGGCGTCGAGGAGACGGCCCGGCCGGTCGGGGATCAGGCCGAGGACGGCCCGGGTGGCTGCCTCGGCGCGGGGTTCGCCGCCACGGGAGAGGTCGTAGGCGTCGGCTTCTTTGTCGTAGTCGAGCACATCCCTCAGTGTGTCCGGTGACCTGGGGCGATGTCCTCCACCCTGTGGGCGAGCGCAAAATCCTTCTCTGTGACGGCGCCTCCCGCGCTGTGCGTGTTCACGCTGAGGGAGACGGTGTGATAGCCGAGGGTGAGGTCGGAGTGGTGGTCCAGCTCGTCCTGGATCTGCGCGATGTGCACGACGAAGGCCGCCGCAGCGAGATGCGAGCCGAGCCGGTAGGTGCGGGTGAGGCGGTCCCCCTCCAGCGACCAGCCGGGCAGCTCGGCCAGCCGGTCCTCGATCTCCTTCTGCGACAGCGGTTCGACGGCCATGGCCGGTCTCCCTTCGGGGCGGGCGGGTCCTCGTTCAGCCTGCCACGTCCGGCCCGTCACGGACTCGGCGAACGACTCCGTACGTGCTCCGGGTTCAGCCCCGCACGCACGTCATGCCCGGCCCGCTGAGCACTCCACGCGCAGCCGCGACGTAGGCGTTTCGCGCTCAGCCGCCCGTGTGCGCTTCCTGCTCGGCCGGCCGTACTCGTGGGGTGGCCGTGGGTGATCTGGGCGCCGCGGGCGGCCATGGCGAAGGCCGTGTCGGCGGGGCACACGAGGCCGAAGGGGGCCGAGCGCATCACCCCGCCGCAGCCCTTGGAGTCGGGGTTGACCTCTCCCGGTGTGCCGTCGAGCGGGAGCGCGGGGTCGGGGGCGTACATCTGGGCGACTCCGGACAGGCACGCGTTGCCGGGGGCGCGCCGGGAGTACAGCCAGGCCTCGGTGACCAGTCCGCCCGCGGGTGCGCCGTTCTGCGGCGGTGCGGCCTCCTCGGGGCCGGAGCTGGTCTGGGTCCTGAGCCACCGCTCGTAGGCCCACCGCAGCAGCAGGGCCCAGCCGCCGCCGGTGCCCTTCTCCCGCTCGCGTGCGTGGGCCTGGACGAGGGCCTCGGCGGTGAAGAGGGTCATCTGTGTGTCGTCGCTGATCCGGCCCACCACCCCGTGTGCGCCGGGCACCAGACCCCGCACGCCGCGCTCGCCGTGCGAGGCGCGGATCCGGTCGAGGGAGGAGAACTCGACGGGGTACCCGAGGGCGTCGCCGAGTGCTCCGCCGAGGAGACAGCCGCGGACTCTGGCCCGGTACACCGCCTCGGCCTCCCAGGACGGCTTCCAGGGCTGGTTCATGCGTGCGGTCCTCAACTCCGGTCTGCGGCGGGGACGGGACCGGTCTCCCGGGCTGTCGGGCAGCCTCCGCGGCCACCGGGAAACTCCTCGGCCGCGGCACGTCCTCCTCGACTACGGTCGTCCGTATGACCATTGTCGCGACCGGCCCCACCGCAACCGCCACCGCCCCCGCGGACCGGGCCCGCAGGACGGACAGGACCGACAGGACCGACAAGGGCGTGGGTCCGCTGCTGCGCGCCTGGCGGGAGCGGCGCAGGATCTCGCAGCTGGAGCTGGCGCTGCGCGCCGACTCCTCGGCGCGGCACATCAGTTTCATCGAGACCGGCCGGTCCCGGCCCAGCGAGGAGATGGTGCTGAGGCTGGCCGAACACCTGGACGTGCCCGTGCGCGAGCGCAACGCCCTGCTGGTGGCGGCCGGTCACGCCCCGCACTATCCGGAGACCCCGCTGGACGACCCGGCGATGGACGTCCTGCGCGACGGCATGGAGCGTCTCATCCAGGGCTACGAGCCCTACCCGGCGCTGGTGGTCGACGCCGGGTACACGGTCGTCGCCGCCAACCGCGGGATCACGATGCTGCTGGAGGGCGTACCGGAGAAGCTGATGACGCCGGCGCCGAACGCGATGCGGCTGACGCTGCACCCGGAGGGTCTCGCGCCGCGCATCCGCAACCTGCGCGAGTGGCGCGGTCATCTGCTCGCGCAGATGGAGCGGCAGCTCGCCCTGCACCGCTCGGAGCCGCTGCGCGCCCTGTACGAGGAGGTGGCGGCCTACCCGTTGCCCGCGGACGCGTCCGGCACCGAACCGGCCGAGCCGGTGCCGTACTTCGCGCTGCCGATGGTGATCGAGCACGACGGCCGCACCCTGTCGTTCGTGTCGTCGATCTCGACGTTCAACACGCCCATGGACGTCACGGTCGCCGAGCTCGCCATCGAGACGTTTCTGCCCGCCGACCCGGCGACCACCAAGTACCTGCACACACTGGCTGGTTGACGCACCCCGACGGGTGCGGGTCCGGTCGAGAGCGTGTGCGAGCGCGCGTCGCATGGCAGACTGCGCGGGTACTTTCGGCGCGTAGGGGAGGGCGTGGCGTGAGTGAGCGGCGGGCTGCGCCCACCGTGGGCCAGGTGGTGCTCGGCAAACGGTTGCAGGAGTTGCGGGAAGCGGCCGGGCTCAGCCGTGAGGAGGCCGCCCGGGTGCTGCGGGTGGCGCCCGCGACCGTTCGGCGGATGGAGATGGCCGAGGTCGCGCTGAAGATCCCGTACGTCCAGGTGCTGCTGTCCACCTACGGGGTGGCCGAGGAGGAGGCGGCCGCGTTCGTGCGGCTGGCCGAGGAGGCGAACCAGCCCGGCTGGTGGCAGCGGTTCCACGACGTGCTGCCCGACTGGTTCAGCCTGTATGTGAGTCTGGAGGGCGCCGCCCGGATCATCCGCTCCTACGAGCCGCACTTCGTGCCGGGTCTGCTGCAGACCGAGGCGTATGCGCGCGCGGTGATGGAGGCCGGGACGATAGGGCAGACCGGGCCGGACACGGTGGAGCGGCATGTGTCGCTGCGCCTGGAGCGGCAGCGGCTGCTGGAGCGGATCGATCCGCCTCATCTGTGGGTGATCATGGACGAGACGGTGCTGAGACGTCCGGTGAGCACCCGGCCCGAGGTGATGCGCGACCAGCTCGACCGGCTGCTGGAGTACGCCGCCCGGGACCGGGTCACCGTGCAGCTCGCCGAGTTCGCGGCCGGTCCGCATCCGGGGACGTACGCGCCGTTCACCCTGTTCCGGTTCGCCGAGCCGGAGCTGCCGGACATGGTGTTCACCGAGTATCTGACCGGCGCGCTGTACCTGGACTCCCGTCAGGAGGTCGCCGCGCATCTGGAGGTGCTGGACCACATGACGGCACGGGCCGCCTCCGCGCAGCGCACCGAGAAGCTGCTGCGGGAGTACCGCGAGAACTTCTGACCGCCCTTGTGACCGGCTGAGGAGCACCCACGGCATGACCGGATCCGAGTCCGCACCCCGCACGGTCGACACCAGCAGGCCGCACCCCGCGCGGGTGTACGACTGGTGGCTGGGCGGCAAGGACAACTACCCGGTGGACGAGGAGCTGGCCCGCAGGATCCTGGCCGCGGACGGCACGGCGGTGCGCGGGGCGCGCGCCAACCGCCGGTTCATGCACCGGGCCGTGCGCACGGCCGCCGAGGCCGGGGTGCGCCAGTTCCTGGACATCGGCACGGGCATCCCCACCGAGCCCAATCTGCACCAGGTGGCGCAGGCCGCGGCGGCGGAGTCGAGGGTGGTGTACGCGGACAACGATCCGATCGTGCTGCGGCACGCCGAGGCGCTCCTGCACGGCACGGCCGAGGGCAGCACGCAGTACGTCCACGCCGACGTACGCGACCCGGGCGGCATACTGAAGCGGGCGGCGGAGACCCTCGACTTCGAGCAGCCCGTCGCGCTGTCCCTGGTGGCGCTGACCCACTACCTGAACGACGCCGCCGACACCGACGGCGGCGACGACGTGTACGGGCTCGTCGCGCGCTATGTCGCGCGGCTCGCCCCGGGCAGCTTCCTGATCCTGTCCCAGGTCACACAGGACCTCAGCCCGGACGGTGTGGCGCGGGCCGCGGAACTGTTCCGCCGCGGCGGCACCCCCTTCCACCCACGGACGTTGCCCGAGTTCCGGCGGTTCTTCGACGGCCTGGAACTGCTCGGTCCGGGGGTGATTCCCGTGCACGGGTGGCGTCCGGAGCCCGAGGACGTGGCGGCGCAGGCGGAGGGTGTCGTCCCCGTGTACGCGGGGGTGGCGCGCAAGCCCTGACCCGGACGGGCGGTCTGAACAGGTGCGTCCCCCTGCTCGCCCCTAGGTTCGAACCATGGGCCAGCAAGGGAGCCACAGGTGACCGACACCGACATACCGCCCACGGAGCCGGACGCGGCGCTGCTGAGCATCGGGAGGTTCTTCCGGCCCGGCACGCCCTCCCCGGATCTGCACAGTGTCCGGCTGACGGGCGGGCGGGCGGCGGACGCCTTCTACCGTGACCGCTGGAGCCACGACAAGGTCGTGAACTCCACGCACGGGGTGAACTGCACGGGCTCGTGCCGGTGGAAGGTGTACGTCAAGGACGGGATCATCACCTGGGAGACCCAGGAGACGGACTGTCCGTCGGTGGGCCCGGACCGCCCCGAGTACGAGCCGCGGGGCTGCCCGCGGGGCGCGGCGTTCTCCTGGTACACGTATGCGCCGACGCGGGTGCGCCACCCCTATGTGCGCGGCGTCCTGCTGGAGATGTACCGGGAGGCGAAGCGGCGTCTGCGGGATCCCGTACTGGCGTGGGCGGACATCCAGCAGGACCCGGAGCGCCGGCGCCGCTACCAGCGGGCGCGGGGCGAGGGCGGTCTGGTGCGGGCGAGCTGGGACGAGGCGGTGGAACTCGTCGCGGCCGCGCAGGTGCACACGATCAAGGCGTACGGCCCCGACCGCATCGCGGGTTTCTCGCCGATTCCGGCGATGTCGATGGTGTCGCACGCGGCGGGTGCGCGCTTCCACTCGCTGATCGGCGCGCCGATGCTGTCGTTCTACGACTGGTACGCGGACCTTCCCGTGGCGTCTCCGCAGGTCTTCGGCGACCAGACGGACGTGCCGGAGTCGGGTGACTGGGGGGACGCCGCCTATCTGATGATGTGGGGCTCCAACGTCCCGGTGACCCGGACGCCCGACGCGCACTGGATGGCGGAGGCGCGATACCGGGGCCAGAAGGTGGTGGTGGTCGCGCCGGACAACGCGAAGTTCGCCGACGAGTGGCTGCATCCGCATCCGGGGACGGACGGGGCGCTGGCGCTCGCGATGGGGCATGTGATCCTCAGGGAGTTCTTCGTCGACCGTCAGACGCCGTTCTTCACGGACTACGTGCGCAGGTTCACGGACCTGCCGTTCCTGGTGAGGCTGACGGAGCGGGACGGGGCGCAGGTGCCGGCGAAGTTCCTGCGGGCCTCGGACCTGGGCCAGGGGGACGAGGGGGCGGAGTGGAAGACGGTCGTCCTCGACGAGGTGACCGGGCGTGCGGTCGTCCCGAACGGTTCGCTGGGTTTCCGCTGGACCGAGTCCGGCCGGGGCAGCTGGAATCTCGAACTGGGTGAGATATCACCTCAGTTGAGCCTGTACGGCAGCCGGATCGCGGTGCCGGTGGAGGTCCTGCTGCCGCGGTTCGACACCGAGGGGGGCGTGCACGGACAGGGCCGTGGGGAGGTGCTGCGCCGGTCGGTGCCGGCGACGCGGCTGGGCGGGGCGGACGGCCCCCTCGTGACGACCGTGTTCGATCTGCTGCTCGCGCAGTACGGCGTCTGGCGGCACGGCCTCCCGGGCAGCTGGCCGGCCTCCTACGACGACGCGGCCACCCCCGCCACCCCCGCCTGGCAGGAGGTCCACACCTCCGTCCCCGCCGCCGCCTGTGTGAGGATCGCCCGCGAGTTCGCGCGGACCGCCGAGCGGTCCAAGGGCCGCTGCATGATCCTCATGGGCGCCGGCACCAACCACTGGTTCCACTCCGAGACGATCTACCGGGCCTTTCTCGCCCTGCTCCAGCTGACCGGCTGCCAGGGCCGCAACGGCGGCGGCTGGGCACACTACGGCGGGCAGGAGAAGTGCCGCCCGGTGACCGGCTGGGCGACGCTGGCGGCCGCGTCGGACTGGTCGCGCCCGCCGCGGCAGATGATCGGCACCGGGTACTGGTTCCTCAACGCCGACCAGTGGCGCTACGACCGGTTCGGCGCCGATGTGCTCGCCTCGCCGCTGGGCGAGGGCAGGTTCGCGGGCATGACGGGCGCCGACTGCCTGGCGCTGTCGGCACGTGCCGGGTGGATGCCGTCGTACCCGACCTTCGACCGCAACCCGCTGGACCTGGGCGAGGCGTCCGGAGACCCGGTCGCGCGGACGGTGGCCGAACTGCGGGCCGGCACGCTGAAGTTCGCCTGCGAGGACCCGGACGCGCCGGAGAACTGGCCGCGGGTGCTGACGCTGTGGCGGGCCAATCTGCTCGGCTCGTCGGCGACGGGCGCCGAGTACTTCACCCGGCACCTGCTGGGCACCCACTCGTCGCTGCGGGCCGAGGAGGCACCCGAGGACGTACGGCCCCGGGACGTGACGTGGCACGGAAAGGCACCCGAGGGCAAGCTCGATCTGCTGCTCTCCCTGGACTTCCGCCAGACCTCCTCCACCCTCCTGTCGGACGTGGTGCTGCCCGCCGCGACCTGGTACGAGAAACACGACCTGTCCAGCACGGACATGCATCCCTATGTGCACTCCTTCACCCCGGCCGTGGATCCGCCGTGGCAGGCGCGGACCGACTTCGAGGCGTTCAAGGCGCTGGCCGAGCGGCTGAGCGAGCTGGCCGTGGGCCACCTGGGCGTGCGGAGGGACCTGGTCGCCACTCCCCTCCAGCACGACACCCCGGGAGAGACGGCGCAGCCGGGCGGGGTCGTCCTGGACTGGAAGCGCGGGCAGTGCGATCCGGTGCCCGGCACGACCATGCCGAACCTGACGGTCGTGGAGCGCGACTACACGGCGATCGGTGCGAAGTTCGCGGCGCTGGGCCCGCTGGCGGAGGAGCTGGGACTGCCCGCCAAGGGCATCGTCCTCAGGCCCGACGAGGAGGTCGAACGGCTGCGGGAACTGAACGGCACGGTGCGCGCCGGTCCCGCCGAGGGGCGGCCGGCGCTGGACACGGCGGTGAAGGCGGCGAACACGGTGCTCGCACTGTCCGGGACGACCAACGGCCGGCTCGCCATGCAGGGATTTCGCACGCTGCAGACGCGCACCGGCCAGGAGATGGCGCATCTGGCCGCCGAGCACGAGGGCAAGCGGGTCACCTACGCGGACACGCAGGCGGCGCCGGTGCCGGTGATCACGTCGCCGGAGTGGTCGGGCAGCCAGTCCGGCGGGCGGCGGTACACCGCGTTCACCCTGAACACCGAGCACCTCAAACCGTGGCACACGCTCACCGGGCGCCAGCACTTCTTCCTCGATCACGACTGGATGCACGAGCTGGGTGAGGCGCTGCCGGTGTACCGGCCGCCGCTGGACATGAACAAGCTGTTCGGCGAGCCGCACCTCGGCCCGGACGGGCAGCGCGAGGTGACGGTCCGCTACCTGACGCCGCACGACAAGTGGTCCATCCACTCCGAGTACCAGGACAACCTGTTCATGCTGGCCCTCGCCCGCGGCGGGCAGAACATCTGGATGTCCCCGGTGGACGCCGACGCGCTCGCAGTGAAGGACAACGACTGGGTCGAGGCGGTCAACCGCAACGGCGTGGTCGTCGCCCGCGCGGTCGTCTCGCACCGGATGCCGGCCGGCACGGTCTGCATGCACCAGGCGCAGGAGCGCACGGTGAACGTTCCGAAGACGGAGGCCACCGGCATGCGCGGCGGCATCCACAACTCCCTGACCCCTCTGATCCTCAAGCCCTCCCATCTGATCGGCGGCTACGCCCAGTTGTCCTGGGCGTTCAACTACCTGGGCCCGACGGGCAACCAGCGTGACGAGGTGACGGTGATCCGGCGCCGCAGCCAGGAGGTCGAGTACTGATGCGTCCCATGGCCCAGATAGGGATGGTCATGAACCTCGACAAGTGCATCGGATGCCATACCTGTTCGGTCACCTGCAAGCAGGCGTGGACCAACCGGCGCGGCATGGAAGACGTCTGGTTCAACAACGTCGAGACCCGGCCCGGCCAGGGCTATCCGCGCCGGTACGAGGACCAGGAGAAGTGGAGGGGCGGCTGGGAACTGAACCACCGGGGCGCGCTGAAGCTCCGGGCGGGCGGCCGGCTGCACAAGCTCGTGGGCATCTTCTCCCACCCGAGACTCCCGGAGATCAAGGACTACTACGAGCCCTGGACGGACGACTACAAGAACCTCACCGACGCCCCGCTCGGCGACGACTTCGCGGTCGCGCGTCCGCTGTCCCAGCTCGACGGGAAACCGATGAAGATCGAGTGGTCGTCGAACTGGGACGGCAACCTCGCCGGGGCTCCCACCCACGGCGACCTCGACCCGATGGTGGAGCGCACGCGCCGGCAGGCCTCGGACAAAGTGCTGTTCGCCTACGAGCAGACGTTCATGTTCTATCTGCCGCGCATCTGCGAGCACTGCCTCAACCCCTCGTGCGTGGCGTCCTGTCCGTCGGGCGCGATGTACAAGCGGGAGGAGGACGGCATCGTCCTGGTCGACCAGGACCAGTGCCGGGGCTGGCGGATGTGCGTGACCGGATGCCCGTACAAGAAGGTGTACTTCAACCACGCCACCGGCAAGGCGGAGAAGTGCACCCTGTGCCATCCGCGCCTGGAGGCGGGCCTGCCCACGGTGTGCTCGGAGACCTGCGTGGGCCGCCTGCGCTATCTCGGCGTGCTCCTGTACGACGCCGACAAGGTGACCGCGGCCGCCTCGGTGCGCGACGAGAAGGCGTTGTACGAGGCCCAGTTGGACGTCTTCCTGGACCCGGAGGACCGCGGGGTGCGACGGGCCTGCCAGGAGGCGGGCATCCCGGACGACTGGCTGGAGGCGGCGCGCCGCTCCCCCGTGTACGCACTGATCGCGAAGTACCGGGTGGCACTGCCGCTGCATCCGGAGTACCGGACGCTGCCGATGGTCTGGTACATCCCGCCGCTGTCGCCGGTGGTGGACGCACTCACGGAGACCGGGCACGACGGCGAGAGCACGCAGAACCTGTTCGGCGCGATCGACACCCTGCGCATCCCGCTGGAGTACCTGGCGGAGCTGTTCACGGCGGGCGACACCGGGCCGGTGCGCGCCGCGCTGGAACGGCTCGCCGCGATGCGCTCCCACATGCGGGCGATCAACCTGGGCGAGGAGCCGGCGTCGGGCGACGCCTCGGCCGTCGGCATGGATCCGGGCGGCATCGAGGAGATGTACCGGCTGCTGGCGATCGCCAAGTACGAGGACCGGTACGTGATTCCGACCGCGGCCGTGGGGGACGCCCGGCGGCTGGAGGAGTCGGCGCTGCCCGAGGGGTGCAGCCTCGACTACGACGGCGGGCCGGGGATGGGCGGCGACGGACCCTTCGGAGGGGACTCGGGGCGCAGGACGCTGCCGCTGGTCTCGGTGGAGAACTTCCACGCGCTGCGCAGACGGCAGACGACCGACGACGCCAAGGAGGCGTGATGCACTCGGACGCGGTGCTGTACCAGGCGTCGGCGCTCTGTCTGACGTATCCGGACGAGGACCTGGTGGAGAGGCTGCCGCTGGTGCGCGAAGCCGCCCCGCGGCTGCGGGCGTTCGTGGACCACGCGACCAGGACCCCGCTGCCCGACCTGGCGGCGCACTACGTAGAGGTCTTCGACTTCAAGAACCGGCACAGCCTCTATCTGAGCTGGTGGCGCGACGGTGACACCCGGCGGCGCGGGATGTCGCTGGTGCGGTTCAAGGACCTGTACCGCGCGTACGGTCTGGAGTTCACCGGCGAGGAGCTGCCCGACTTCCTGCCGGCGGTGCTGGAGTTCGCGGCCCGCACCGGGAACACCGACCCGCTGACGGACCACCACGACGGACTGCAGCAGCTGCGGTCCCGGCTGAGCGATGCCGGTACACCGTACGCGTCCGTCCTGGACGCGGTGTGCGCCACCTTGCCGACCGTCCGCACGGGGGTGCGCTCATGACCACAGTCGTGTGGGGCGCCCTGCCCTACGTCGCTTTCGTCAGCCTCGTCGCCGGACTGGCCTGGCGCTACCGCTACGACAAGTTCGGCTGGACCACGCGCTCCTGGCAGGTGTACGAGTCGAGGCTGCTGAACATCGCCTCGCCGGTGTTCCACTACGGCATCCTGTTCGTGCTCGCCGGTCATCTGATCGGGTTGTTCGTACCGGCGTCCTGGACGCTGTCCCTGGGCATCGGCGAGCACACCTACCACCTGTTCTCGCTGTACGGCGGGACGGCGGCCGGAGCGCTCGCCGTCGCCGGGATCCTGCTGCTCGTCCACCGCCGCCGCACCCGGGCTCCCGTGTTCAGGGCGACGACGGCCAACGACAAGACCATGTACGCCGTCCTGCTCGCCGCGCTCATCATGGGCATGGTCGCCAAGCTGAGCCACACCTCCGGCAACGGCTACGACTACCGGGAGACCATCGCCCCCTGGGCCCGCAGTCTGTTCCTCCTGCGGCCCAGGACGGAGCTGATGGCCGACGTGCCCGTGCTGTTCCAGATCCACGCGGTGATCGGCATGGTGCTGATCGCGATGGTCCCCTACACGCGCCTGGTCCACATGTTCAGCGCGCCGGTGCCGTACCTGTTCCGCCCCTACATCGTCTACCGCAGGCGCGACCCCGGTCAGCTGGGCCCGCGGCCGGAGCGACGGGGCTGGGAACGGATCGGCGGCTAGGCCCTCTCCTTCGGACCCTGCCGGGGTCGCGAGCCGTGGCACGGGCCCCGCAGGCTAGGCGGCGCCTCCCCTCTGCTCCCGTTCGTCGTCCACGATCTCGGCGTCCACCACGCCCTCCTCGTCCTGCGGCGCCGCCTGCTCGCGGGGGGCGTCGTCCGGGGCCTGGGGCTGGGCCTGGGCGTACATGGCCTGGCCCATCTTCTGGCTGACGGAGGCCAGTTTGTCGACGCCGGTGCGCAGGGCGCCGGTGTCGGCGTTCTGCTCCAGCAGACCCTTCAGTTCGCCGGCCGCGGCCTGCACCTCGGACCGGGTGTCGGCCGGGATGCGGTCCTCGTTGTCGCGGATGAACTTCTCGGTCTGGTAAACGAGTTGCTCGGCCTGGTTGCGGGTCTCGGCGGCCTCGCGGCGCCTGCGGTCCTCCTCGGCGTACTGTTCGGCGTCCCGCATCATGCGGTCGATGTCGTCCTTGGGGAGGGCGGAGCCGCCGGTGACGGTCATCTTCTGCTCGCGGCCGGTCCCGAGGTCCTTGGCGGAGACGTGCATGATCCCGTTGGCGTCGATGTCGAAGGCGACCTCGATCTGCGGGACTCCGCGCGGGGCGGGCGGCAGGCCGGTGAGGTCGAAGACGCCGAGCTTCTTGTTGTAGGCGGCGATCTCGCGTTCGCCCTGGTAGACCTGGATGCCGACCGAGGGCTGGTTGTCGGTGGCGGTGGTGAAGATCTCCGAACGGCGGGTCGGGATGGTCGTGTTGCGTTCGATGAGCTTGGTCATGATGCCGCCCTTGGTCTCGATGCCCAGGGACAGCGGGGTGACGTCGAGGAGCAGGACGTCCTTGACGTCGCCGCGGATGACGCCCGCCTGGAGGGCCGCGCCGACCGCGACCACCTCGTCCGGGTTGACGCCCTTGTGCGGGTCCTTGCCGGTGAGCTCCTTGACCAGGTCGGTGACGGCGGGCATCCGGGTCGAGCCGCCGACCAGGATGACGTGGTCGACGGCGGACAGCTGGATCCCGGCGTCCCGGACCGCCTGGTGGAAGGGCGTCGTGCAGCGGTCCAGCAGGTCGGCCGTCAGCTCCTGGAACTGGGCGCGGGTCAGCTTCTCCTCCAGGTGGAGCGGCCCGTCGGCGGAGGCGGTGATGTAGGGCAGGTTGATCGTGGTCTCCGAGGACGAGGACAGCTCGATCTTGGCCTTCTCGCCGGCCTCGCGCAGCCGCTGCACGGCCATCTTGTCGGCGCCCAGGTCGATGCCGTACTGCCCCTTGAACCGCTTGACGAGGTACTCGACGATCCGCTGGTCCCAGTCGTCGCCGCCGAGGTGGGTGTCGCCGTTGGTGGCCTTGACCTCGATGACGCCGTCGCCGATCTCCAGCAGCGACACGTCGAAGGTGCCGCCGCCCAGGTCGAAGACGAGGACCGTCTGCTCCTCGCCGCGGTCCAGGCCGTAGGCGAGGGCGGCGGCGGTCGGCTCGTTGATGATCCTCAGCACCTTCAGGCCGGCGATCTCCCCGGCCTCCTTGGTGGCCTGCCGCTGGGAGTCGTCGAAGTACGCCGGCACGGTGATCACCGCGTCCGTGACGTCCTCGCCGAGGTAGGCCTCCGCGTCCCGCTTCAGCTTCTGCAGCACCCGCGCCGACAGCTCCTGCGCGCGCATCCGGGTGCCGTCGACCGTGCCCTGCTCGGGGAAGCGCCAGCCCGGATCGCCCATGTGCCGCTTCACCGAGCGCGCGGTGCGCTCCACGTTGGTGACGGCCTGCCGCTTGGCGACCTCGCCGACCAGTACCTCGCCGTTCTTCGCGAACGCCACCACGGAGGGGGTGGTCCGAGCGCCCTCCGCGTTGGCGACGACGGTGGGTTCGCCGCCCTCCAGGACGGCCACCACCGAGTTCGTCGTCCCGAGATCGATCCCGACCGCGCGTGCCATGGTTCGTCCCCTTCCACCAGGACGGATCCGCCGGAGTGCCGACCGCACTCCCAGCACAGATCGTGCGTACGTCCTTGTCAATGGACGGGTACCCGGAAACGGTGATGCCGCGCCCCGGGCGGGACGCGGCATCGGGCGACGGCCGGGTCAGGCCAGCTCGGCCGTCAGGGTGATGGTCGTACCGGTCAGGGCCTGGCTGACCGGGCAGTTCTTCTTGGCGTCCTCGGCCGCGGAGCGGAAGCCGTCCTCGTCCAGGCCGGGCACCGCACCGCGGACGGTGAGGTGGATGCCGGTGATGCCCTCGCCGGGCTGGAAGGTGACGTCGGCCTTGGTCTCCAGGCGGGTGGGCGGCGTGCCGGCGCCGGTCAGACCGTGCGAGAGGGCCATCGAGAAGCAGCTGGAGTGGGCGGCGGCGATCAGCTCCTCGGGGCTGGTCTTGCCGTTCGCCTTCTCGGCGCGCGACGGCCACGAGACCGGCTGCTCGCCGATGCCGGAGGAGTCGAAGGTGACGACGCCGGTGCCCTCCAGGAGGTTGCCTTCCCAGACGGTGTGTGCGGTGCGCGTGGTTGCCACGGCTCTTCCTTTCACGTGGGATCCGAGACTTTGGGTTCCGTCTCCCATCCGATCACATCCGGGCGCACCGCACCGTGAAGACCGGGCTTCCGGAATCAGGCGGCGCGCTCCTCCTCCGCCGCCGTGGTGGTGAGCGGTACCTGCGGCCCGTTCGCCTCGCGCAGCCAGCGGCGCAGGACGCGGTGCACCTGCTCGGCGCCGGTCAGACGCTCGCCCTCGGCGTGGGGCTCGGACAGCGTGAGCGGTGAGAGCAGGAAGGGACGGGACTGGGTGCCGCCGAGGCCGCCGTGGGAGCCGATCTGCTCCTCGAAGGCGAGGACTTCACCGTCGGCGGGGTCGTGGAAGGAGTTGACCATGATGTCGGCGGTGTGCGGGAAGGAGTGCGTGCGGCGCACGGCATCGGCGGCGCCGGGGCCGAAGGGGGCCAGCGGGCCGGGTGTGGCGTCCAGCTCGGACAGCGGGATCTCGGTGCCGTACGGGCCGAGCAGCACGCCGTCGTGCTCCTCGCTGCGCACCAGCAGGAAGCCGATGCCGGGGTGGTTGGCGAGGGTGGTGAGCAGGGCGGGGTGACGGGCCTCGATCTCCTCCTTGCTCATGCGGTGCGGCACGTCCGGGAAGGAGACCAGGCCGAGGTTGCCGGAGGCGAGCACGACCGGTTCCGGGCCGGGAGCGACGCGTGAAGGGGGTTCCCCCGCCCGCAGCGCGGGGGACGGGCGGTGCCCTTCGCTCTTGTCCTGAACAGGCCGGCGCAGCGCCGCGCGGACGGCGGCGCGGGCCTCGGCGCCGCTGCGGGTTCCTTCGGCCCTGCGGGAGACGGGCAGTCCGCAGCCCGCCCGGACGAGGTCGGCGAGGGTGAGGCCGTAGCGGGCACGGAAGGTCTCGCCGGGGCTCTGGCCGTGGTCGGACAGGACGACGATCCGGTAGGGGCGCGGGGCGTGTTCGGCGGCCTTCTCGACGAGGGCGAGGGACCGGTCCAGGCGCGCCAGGACCTTCTCGGCGTCCCGGCTGTGCGGTCCGGAGTGATGGGCGACCTCGTCGTAGGCGACGAGGTCGGCGTAGACGGCGGTGCGCCCGGCGAGCAGGTCGCCCATCACGGCGGCGACCACGACGTCCCGCTCGACGACCGTGGCGAAGGCCCGCACGAACGGGTAGAGGCCGCCGCGGCGCACGCGGGGCCGCTGCCCCCGGAACCGTGCGCGGGCGGACTGGCCGGTCTCACGAACGACCTCGGCGACGAAGGACAGCGCGGTGCGGACCGCGTTGGCGGGGTCGCAGAAGTACGCGAAGTAGCCGGCGCGGGAACGGTTCTCCCGGCCGCGGCGGCGGGCGGCGATGGACAGGACGAGGGCCTGCTCGCCCGCGCCGCCGCTGAACAGGTTGCCGCGGCTCGCGCCGTCGACGGTGAGCAACCCGCCGTCGCCGGTCCGCTCGACGGCGCGGCGCTGCAGTTCCGCGGCGCTCGTCGGACGGTTGCACACCATCACCTCGCCGCGGTCCTTCTCGTACCAGCGGAAGGCCGGCACGTCGAAGGTGCTGCCGTGCAGGATGCCGAGCTGGCTGGCGCCCGTCTGGCTGGACCAGTCGGTGTGCCAGGGGGTGAGCCGGTGGGTCGGCCGCATGCCGTCGCCCGTCGACAGCCAGCGGGCGACCGTCGGCATCAGCCCCTTGCGGACCGCGTCGCAAAGGACGTCGTGGCCGACGCCGTCCAGTTGGACACAGACCAGGCCGGGCGTGGCCGCGCACGGCGGCCCGGCTCTGCGCCGGCGGTCCGCCAGACGCAACAGGCGGCGGCGGTAGGCGTCGTCGTCACGTACGGCGAGGGCGGCCCCGGTGGCCGAGGCGACGGCCGACATCACGGCCGCCACGATGACGGCGGTCTCCGGGGCGGCCTCGCCCCGCCCGGAGGGGTTGATGCGCAGGGCGAGCAGGAGCAGGGAGCCGTTGAGGAAGAAGACCAGCAGGCCGAGGACGAGGGCGGGCACGAGCAGCAGCAGCCGGACCAGGAGCGGCCACACCACGGCCGACAGCACACCGAAGGCACCGGCGCCGCACGCCGCGGTGACCGCTATCCGCGTGGCGCTGTCGCCGTCGGCGGACTGGAGCCGGAAGTCGGGCAGGAGACCGGCGAGGACGAGCATGGTGAGCGTGGAGACGGCCCACACCGTGGCGCTCCGTCCGACCTGACTGGCGACCCGTCGCCACCGTACGCCCCGTACGCCCCGCACGCCCCGCACACCTCACGTCCCGGCCCTCCCGTTCCCCGGGCCGTTGTCCACCTTGTCACACAGGGCGGCGCCGCGCGGTGCCGGTCTGCGAGCCGTTACCGCCCGTCGTACCCGGCCGTCGGCATCGAAAGGCGCCGGTGCACCCGTGCCTTCATCTGGGCGTCGTAGCACGGCTCGGCGCGCCCCACCGTCTCCACGCGCACGCCGCGCCGGGCGCATTCGGCGGTGAACTCCTCCACCGAGGACAGGGCGCGCGCAAGCACGCGCCGACTGGGCGCGACGAACAGGTCCACGCCGGGCCGGACCCCGTCCCACAGGGCGCAGTGGTCGAAGCGCAGCCCGCCGACCAGAAGTTCCCGCGCGACCACGTAGCCGTGGTCCGCCGCCCACCGGGCGCACATGGCGTGCTGGCTGCGCGAGTCGACCAGGAAGGGGTCGGCCTCCAGCTCCTCCAGAGGCGTCAGGCTGGCGATGGCGGTGACCCGCACCGGCGCGAGCCGGCCGCAGGCACCCCGCAACTGTCCCATGGCGTCCCCCTCACCTCCGGGTTTCGTCGCAGACCCTACTCCTGCCCGTAGGCTTCGGGGAGTCGCGCGAAGGAGGCGAAGAAGGTGCCGGTGGAGATCACCTGGTGGGGTCACGCCACCTGCACACTCGAAGACTCGAACATACGCGTGCTCACCGACCCGCTGTTCGCCCGCCGGCTCGCGCATCTGCGCCGCCGCCGGGGCGCCGTGCCCCCTGCCGGGGCCCGCCGCGCGGACCTCGCGCTCGTCTCCCATCTGCACGCCGACCACCTGCACCTGCCGTCGCTGGCGGCCCTCGCCCCGGGCACGCGCCTGCTCGTGCCCCGGGGCGCACCCCGGTCGGTGCCCGGTCTGCGCCGGCTGCGACAGCTGCACATCACCGAGGTGGCCCCGGGCGAGGAGGTCCGGGTCGGTGACCTGCTGGTGCGTGCGGTGCCCGCACGGCACGACGGGCGGCGGCTGCCCGTCGGCCCCCACCGCTCCCCCGCGCTCGGGTACGTCGTCCAGGGCGAGGCACGGACCTACTTCGCCGGGGACACGGGCCTGTTCGACGCGATGGCGGAGCACGTCGGACCGGTGGACGTGGCGCTGCTTCCGGTGGGCGGCTGGGGACCGTACCTGGGTGAGGGACATCTGGACGCGGGGCGGGCGGCACAGGCGCTGGCCCGGCTGGAGCCGCGCCTGGCGGTGCCGGTGCACTACGGGACGTACTGGCCGATCGGCATGGACTCCGTGCGCCCGCACGAATTCCATGCGCCGGGCGACGAGTTCGTGCGCCTGGCGGCCGCGGCCGCGCCCCAGGTGGCGGTGCAGCGGCTGGGCCACGGGGAGAGCGTGCGCCTGGAGGTCGCGCGGTGAGATGGACGGCCGCCGCGGCGACGCTGGCCGCTGCTGCGACGTCCACGGCACCGCCTCAGTCCACGCAGCAGGCGGTCGGGTACCCGTCCCTGTTCCTGCTGGTGCTCGTCGGAGCGCTGGTACCGGTGGTACCGACCGGGGCGCTGGTGAGTTCGGCGGCGGTGGTGGCGTTCCATCAGACGGCGCCGTTCTCGCTGGCGCTGGTTTGCGTGACGGCGTCGCTGGCGGCCTTCCTCGGGGACGCGACGCTGTACTGGCTGGGGCGGCGCGGGATGCGGTCGCGGGGCGGCTCGCGCTGGCTGGAGGCGATACGGGTGCGGGCGCCGGAGGAGCGGTTGGCCCGGTCCCGCGAGCAGCTGGCCGAGCACGGGGTCGCCGTGCTCGTGCTGTCCCGGCTGGTGCCTGCCGGCCGGCTGCCGGTGATGCTGGCCTGTCTGCTGGCGGAGTGGCCCTTGCGGCGCTTCACCCGCGGGAACCTGCCGGCTTGTCTGGCATGGGCGTTGACGTATCAGGTGATCGGCGTGCTCGGCGGGTCGCTGTTCGACGAACCGTGGGAGGGCGTCGTGGCCGCGGTCGCCCTGACCGTGGTCATCAGCGCGGTCCCGAATGCGGTACGGCGCTTTTCGCGCTAGCGCCGCCGGGGAACCGCCCGGCGCCGGAGTGCGGGGCGGCGCGGCGCTCTTCGCGGTGGCGGCGTCGGCGAACCGCCCGGCGCCGGAGTGCGGGTGGGCCACGGCTTGTCGCGCCCACCCGGCGAAGCCTCGTGCCGGCGTTCCGCCCCCTCAGGGAGTCCGGTCCAGCACTCTCGACGCGCCCACCGGAAGGTCCCACAGGTCCTCCCGGTCCAGGCCCGCCTTCTCCCAGGCCGACCGCACCCGCGCGAGCGGCTCCATGACCGGCTCCGCGGAGAGCACGAACGTGCCCCAGTGCATGGGGGCCATCCTGCGCGCGCCGACGTCCACGGTCGCCCGGACCGCGTCCTCCGGGTCGCAGTGGACGTCCCTGAGCCACCAGCGCGGGTCGTAGGCGCCGATGGGCATGAGGGCGAGGTCGATGCCCGGGTAGCGGCGGCCGATACGGGAGAACCAGTGGCCGTAGCCGGTGTCGCCGGCGAAGTAGAGGCGCTGTCCGCCGGACGCCGTCAGGACCCAGCCGCCCCACAGGCTGTGGCAGGTGTCGGTGAGCGTGCGCTTGGACCAGTGGTGGGCGGGCACGAAGTCGAAGCGGACCCCGGACAGTTCGGCGCCCTCCCACCAGTCCAGCTCGGTGACGCAGGTGAACCGGCGTCTGCGGAACCAGGCGCCGAGCCCGGCGGGCGCGAACACGGGGGTCGTGCGCGGGAGCCGGCGCAGGGTCGGGGCGTCCAGGTGGTCGTAGTGGTTGTGGCTGATGACGACCGCGTCGACGCGCGGCAGGTTCTCCCAGGCCACGCCGACGGGGGTGATGCGGGCCGGGGTGCCGAGGATACGCCGGGACCAGACCGGGTCGGTGAGCACGGTCAGTCCGCCGATCCGGACGATCCAACTGGCGTGTCCCGCCCAGGAGACGGAGAGCGTGCGGGTGTCCGCGCGGGGCAGGGGGCCGGGCTCGTAGGGCAGCCGTGAGATGTCGGCGAGGCCCTCGGGGCCGGGCCGTACGGAGCCCTCGCGGGCGAAGCGGGCGAAGGCCTTGAGGCCGGGCAGCGGGGCGGTGAGCCGGTCGTGGAAGGTCCGTGGCCACACGCGGTGTTCACCGAGCGGGCGGGGTTCGGCCAGCGGCGGGAAGGGGGGCGCGAAGGGGGAGGGCGCCGTGGGCACGCGGGCCGCGCCGCTCGACGCGGTCGCCGTGGCCGCAGTGGTCGCTCCGGTCGTGGTGGTCGCCTTGGCCGTGGCCGACGTGGCCGACGTGGCAGCCGTGGCAGCCATGGGAGGCATGGGAGCCCTGGCGGTCGCCTTGGTCGTGCCGGTCGTGCCGGTCGTAGCGGTCGTGGTGGTCGCCCTGGGCGTGCCGGGCACGGCGGTCACTGTGGTCGCGGAAGTCGTGGTGGTCTTCGTGGCGGCGGATCCGGGCTCATGCGTCTGCTGCGTCATCGAGGAGGCTCCCATCGCTGAGCGTCGTCGCTGAGGCCGCACAGGGCCGACCTCAAGGAGATCAACGCACGTTGCACGTGTGGCAGTTCCAACGGTGAGGGTGACCTGAGGCATTCCGTGCGTTCGTCGTCCGTGCCGCCCAGCAGCGGCCCCGTGGCGAGCCGCACGCGCAGCGCCCCGAGGTCGTCGCCGAAGCGGTGGCCGCCGGGCGCCGGCATGCCGAGCCGGGCGGTGAGGAGGTCCTCCAGTTCCTGGGCGTCGCCGACGCCCAGATCCTCGAGCGCCTCGCGCAGCGGGCCGAGGTCGGCGTACACATGACGGCCGGCCTGCGGCGGCCGGGCGAGCGCGCCGCCCGCGACGACCGCGTCGTACACGGCGGCGGCCATGCGCGCGTGCAGCCGTACGCAGGCCTCGCGGCGCTCGGTGACGGGCTCGGGTTCGTCGAGGGCGTACCCGGCCGCGGCGGCGACCGGCTGGGCGACCCGGGCGCCGAGCGCGGTGAGGATGTCGAGCACGCGCGCGTGGAGCCGCTCCCCCTCCTGCCCGGCGGGGAAGCGGGCGACGGCGGCGGGCCAGCCGGGCGGCAGCAGGGCACCGGCCAGGTCGGTGACGACGGTGACCCGGTCGGGCAGCATCTCCGCGGGGCTGAGCAGAACGGTCGCGTGCGGGGCGTGCAGGGTGTCGCGCCAGGTCTCGTCGCTGACCAGGTGCAGGCCCTCGGCGGCCGCGGCCTCGGCGGTCTCGTGCAGCAGTTCGGGCGGGGCGACGGTGGCGGTGGGGTCGTCGGCGACGGAGAGCACCAGCAGCCGGGGCCGGCCGCCCTCGTCCCGGACCCGGCGGACCGTCTCCAGGAGGGCGTACGGATCCGGGACGCCGCCGCTCTCGGCCGGGGTCGGCACGTGGAAGACGGGCCTGCCGAGCAGTCGGGCGTAGGGCGCCCACCAGGCGGCGCAGGGGCGGGGCACGAGCACGTCGCCGTCGTCGCCGGCGACCGCCGCGGTCAGGGCGAGCAGCAGGGCGGGGGCGCCGGGGCCGGCGGCCACCCGGTCGGGGACGCAGGGCAGTCCGCGCCGGGTCCAGTAGCCGCAGGCCGCCTCCAGCAGGGCGGGGGCGCCGCCGACGGGCTGGGCGTCGGCGCGGCCCGCCGCGGCGGCGAGGACGGCGGCGAGCTCCGGGAGGACCGGCAGGCCGTCGCCGGGCAGGGGCGGCCCGTAACGGACGGGGCCGTGGCCCTCCGGGTCCGTCCGCCGCATGTCCGCCTCCGCGCAGTCCGTGGTGCCGTGTGCTCTTCCCGTCCGGGCCGTGCTCCCTCGTCGGCCGGTGCGGTGGCCCCTTCCGTGGTGCCGGCTGCCTGGCTGGTGGGGACGGTGCTCACTGCTGGTGCCTTCGGGATGGTGTGTACCCCTCCGGGGGCGTTCCAAGGCCGGTGCCCCGGATCGCCCCGTGACGGCCCCGTGCGGCGCCGTGCGTCAGCCGTCCGCGGGCCTTCTGCGGCCCAGCAGCCGGTAGAGGGCGCCCCCACAGGCGGCGGCGATCAGCATCCCGCCGGCGACCAGGGCCGGGACCGAGTCGTTGAAGGTGCCTCCCCGCCCGGCGTCGGCACCGTGCTCCACGGTCGCCGGGGCGCAGTCGGCGTCCTTGCCGGGCTCGCCGCAGGTGTGTCCGCCCGCGCAGGACGCGCCGCCCGAGTCCCCGCACTCACGGTCGCCACCGGTGCAGGCATCGCCGTCCCGGCACGCCGCGGCCCCGTCGTGGGACGAGGTCCCGTCGTGCGGTGCCGTCGCCTCATGGGACGAGGTCCCGTCGTGGGGCGCCGTCGCCTCGTGCGACGAGGTCCCGTCGTGGGGCACGGACTCGTCGTGGGACGCGGTTCCGTCGTGCGGCGCCGTCGCGTCATGGGACGAGGTCCCCTCGTGGGGCACGGACTCGTCGTGGGACCCGGTTCCCTCCTTCGGTACCGTCGCGTCGTGGGACGCGCTCCCGTCGCGCGGTGCCGTCCCGTCGTACTGGCCGGTCTCCTCCTGCGGTGCGGCCGCCTCACGACAGGTCTCGCCCGCCCGGCACGGCGTGCCGTCGTCGCCGTTCCCGTCGCCGCCCCCGTCCTTGCACGGTACGACGCCCTCGTCGAAGCCCCCGGAGACGGGGTCGAGGGTGTCGGGGACCGGCCCGGCGGGGGCGTCGCAGGGCACGGAGGCGGCCGCGGGAACACCGGGCGGGCCCGTGCCGGGGCCGCCCGGGACCATGGGGGCGGCGAGGGCGGTGGGCCCGGCTATGAAGAGCCCGGCACCGGCCAGGACGGCGACGGACAGGGCACGGGCGGTGCGGCGCATGGGGCGGGCTCCTCGGCACGGCGGCGGACACCGGGCGGCGGCCGCCGGGACGGCGGGGCACGGTGGTCGTGCCCTCCCTGCCATCACAGCCCGCCTGCCGCCGCACCGCGCGCGGCCGGACCCCATTCGCGGGACGCGAACAGCCCAACGGGTGACCCCGGGGCCGGCCGCCGGCCGCTCGTCGCACTCCCGCCCCCAGGCGACTGCGGACAGGTTTTCCCTCTCTCGCGCAGGTGACTCGGCAGGTGCCGGCCGGACCGTCCGCCGGATACGTGAAGCGGCTGTGAGGAGCCCCGGAAACCGCGCGGGCGGCCTGCCCGGGCGGGCGGCGGCCGTACCGGACGGATCCCGTGTCGGCCGCCCGCAGCCGGGTACGCGGTGCGGACCCACTCCGCTCTGGAGGAAGACATGCAGCGAGGCAGTGACCGGTTGAGCGTCCATCGGGACGACGAGATGAAACACGAGCTGCGGGACCTGCTCCGGTCCGGGCACCCGACGCGCGTGGAGGAATGGCACGATCCGGAACCGGCCGCCGACGACGACCCGGAGGTCTGGAGCGGGCCGGTGGGCGGTATCGGATCACCGGCGTCCCTGGACCGGGTGCGGCTGGAGCTGGCCCGGCGTCTGAACCGGCACGCGTTCCCCGCGAGCGCGGGCGAGCTGGCCCGGGCGCTGCGCCGGAGCAATGCCCCGGGCGCGCTGGTCGACGCGGTGGGCAGGCTTCCGCGCTCGTCACGGTACGCCCACGTACAGCAACTGGCCGAGGCGCTGGTGAGCGGCTGATGAGCCCGGACGCCTGTCGGGGGCGGATCGGCCGTGGCCCGGCCCCCGGTGCTGAAGGGCTGTGCCGGTGAGGCGGGCCGGGGCGCCGCCCGCGTGAAGTCGCCTCAGGAGCCGGACGGGCCCGGAGTCGCTGCCTCGCCGCAGCAGCGCCCGCGGGCGCCCTCACGGGTGCGGGCCGCGCTGACCAGGCGGCGCGGGTTGCGCCGCAGGTACTCGCCCTCGAGCTGCGCCATGCGCTCGTTGTGGGCCCGCAGCGCGTCGTTCGAGCCGTACAGGAGGGTGTCGTGGCGCGTGCGGTGGATCGTCTCCAGCTCTTTCATGAGCTGCGTGTCGTCCAGTCGGCTGGGGTCGACTCCGGTCATGGTGGTGCCCCGCTCGTCGTGTTCGTTCATCCGGTCCGGCCGCCCGCCCGGAATGCACTGCCCCCGAGCGATTCCGGGAGGGAGCCGTGAAGCTCGCGTTCCTGAGACCACTGTACGAACATCCCGGCCACCGGGCCTCCGCATCCGCGCAGGGGGCTACCGGGCCCGTTCCACCCGGCGTTCGTCCCAGACCGGCTCGGAGGTCTCGCGGACACGGCCGTCCGTGCCGAAGACCAGGAAGCGGTCGAAGGAACGGGCGAACCAGCGGTCGTGGGTGACCGCCAGGACCGTGCCCTCGAAGGCTTCCAGCCCCTCTTGGAGGGCCTCCGCGGACTCCAGGTCGAGGTTGTCGGTCGGCTCGTCCAGCAGCAGGGCGGTGACACCCTGCAGTTCCAGCAGGAGGATCTGGAAGCGGGCCTGCTGGCCGCCGGAGAGCCGGTCGAAGGACTGTTCGGCCTGGCCCGTCAGTTCGTAGCGGCGCAGCCGGGACATGGCCGCGCCCCGGTCCTGGGAATGTTCCTTCCACAGGATGTCGAGGAGGGTGCGGCCCTGCAGCTCCGGGTGGGCGTGGGTCTGCGCGAAGTGGCCGGGGACGACCCGCGCGCCCAGCTTCCACTCCCCCGTGTGGGCCACGTCCTCCCCGGCGAGCAGCCTGAGGAAGTGCGACTTGCCCGAGCCGTTGGAGCCGAGCACGGCGACCCGTTCGCCGTAGAAGACCTCCAGGTCGAAGGGGTTCATCAGGCCGGTCAGTTCCAGGCGCTTGCAGGTGACGGCGCGTACGCCGGTGCGGCCGCCCTTCAGCCGCATGGTGATGTCCTGCTCACGGGGCGGCTCGGGCGGCGGCCCCACCTCCTCGAACTTGCGCAGGCGGGTCTGCGCGGCCCGGTAGCGGGAGGCCAGGTCGGCGCTGTTCTCCGCCGCCTGGCGGAGGTTCAGGACCAGCTTCTTCAGCTGGGCGTGCTTCTCGTCCCAGCGGCGGCGCAACTCCTCGAAGCGGGCGAAGCGTTCGCGGCGGGCCTCGTGGTAGGTGGCGAAGCCGCCGCCGTGCACCCAGGCGTCGGCACCGGCCGGGCCGGGCTCCACGGAGACGATCTTCCCGGCCGCACGGGCGAGGAGTTCACGGTCGTGGGAGACGAACAGGACCGTCTTGCGGGTCTCCTTCAACTGCTGTTCCAGCCACCGCTTGCCGGGCACGTCCAGGTAGTTGTCCGGCTCGTCCAGCAGCAGCACCTCGTCGGTGCCGCGCAGCAGCGCCTCCAGGACGAGGCGCTTCTGCTCACCGCCGGAGAGGGTGCTCACCCGGCGCCACTGGGCCCGCTCGTAGGGCATGCCGAGCGCGGCGGTGGTGCACATGTCCCACAGGGTCTCGGCCTCGTAGCCGCGCGCCTCCGCCCAGTCGGCGAGGGCCTGGGCGTACTTCAGCTGGGCGGCCTCGTCGTCGACGGTCATGATGGCGTGCTCGGCCACGTCGACCGCCTTCGCCGCCTCGCGGATGCGGGGCGGGGCGACGGAGACCAGCAGGTCGCGTACGGTCGTCTCGTCGCGCACGGAGCCCACGAACTGGCGCATCACGCCGAGGCCACCGCTGACGGTGACGGTGCCGCCGTGCGGTTTCAGCTCGCCCGCGATCAGCCGGAGCAGGGTCGTCTTGCCGGCGCCGTTCGGGCCGACCAGCGCCACGGCGGCGCCTTCGCCGACCCGGAAGGAGACGTCGCCGAGCAGCGCCCTCCCGTCGGGGAGGTAGTACTCGAGGTGCGCGGCTTCCAGATGTCCCATGAAGAGGCATTCTGTGGGGCGCCACCGACCTGGGGCAAACGCATATCGGCGGTACGGCCGACGCTCACCGCCGGTACGGCGCGTATCCGTCGGTCGCACGGCGAGCGCCCGTTCGTACCTACCGTGAGCACCCGTCCGTACGCGCGGCGGGCGGCCGGGCAGTCGTCCGCCACGGGACGGCAGGTGATCACCTGGGCGCCGACGATGATCGCTTCGAGCGTGGAGCCGACCGGTTTCGGGGCGGACACCCGTCGTTCGGGGTCCGCGGGATCCGGGGGCGGGCCCGGCCGCTCGTCGCGTCAACCCGCCGCGTCCACGGGCTCTCCGGCCGGGCCGCCCTCCCCCGCCGGTACGACCGCGGCGCCGGCCCAGGACAGTGCCCGGAAACCGTCCGACGGGGAGCCCTCCAGGGCGACCACGCCGGTGTTCCGCAGCGGGCGGGCGGCGGCGAAGGCCACCTCGACGTTGCCGGCGCGGGCGGCGGTCCACACCCGGATGGCGGCACCGTGGCCGATCACGGCGACGGTGCCGGCGCCGCTCGCCGCAGCCTCGGCGATCACGGCGTCGAACCGGGCCAGGGCCTCCGTGCCGCTCTCCCCGCCGGGGATCCTGAGCGCCGTGTCCCCGGCCGCCCAGGCGAACACCGTGCGCAGGTACAGCTCGCCCTCCGGGGAGTCGCCGGGCCGCATCTCCAGGTCCCCGGCAGACAGCTCGCGCAGGCCCGCGCGGATGATCATGTCGAGGCCGCGGGCGGCGGCCAGCGGGGCGGCCGTGAGCCGGGTGCGGGTCAGGGGGGAGACGTAGAGGGCCTCGATGTCCTCGTCCGCGAGCGCCTCGGGCAGGGCGGCGGCCTGCCGCTCGCCGAGCGGGGTCAGTCCGGGACCGGGTACGGCGGTGTCCAGCAGGCGGTCGACGTTGGAGGGGGTCTGTCCGTGGCGTATGAGGAGCAGGCGCATCCGGGGGATCCTCTCGCGTCGGGTCACGCCGTCGGGCGTACGCGGACAAAGGAATCGGCCGCTTCAGGGTAACCGGACCCCCATGAGCCCAGACTTCGATCTGACCGTCGCCCCGACGACCGGCCGGCACGCCCTGCGCGAGCGGCTGCTCACCCTGGACGGCCGCCTCTTCGAGGCCGCCGCCGGCTGGCACTGGCCCGGCGCCGAGCGGGTGCTGCCGAGGCTGAGCCGGAGCGCGAACCACGGTGTGCTGTGGTTCGCGGCGGCCGCCGCGATCGCGGCGAGCCGTACGCCGCGGGCCCGGCGGGCCGCCGTCCGCGGGGTCGCCTCGCTGGGCATGGCCTCGCTGGCCATCAACACCCTCGGCAAGCGGTCGGTGCGCCGCCCGCGGCCGGTGCTGGACCCGGTGCCGCTGGTGCGGCGGCTGGATCGGCAGCCTTTCACCACCTCCTTCCCGTCGGGTCACGCCGCGTCGGCCGCCGCCTTCGCGACCGGGGTGGCCCTGGAGTCCCCGGCGTGGGGGGCACTGGTGGCGCCGGTGGCGTTCTCCGTGGCCGCCTCCCGCGTCTACACGGGCGTGCACTTCCCGAGCGATGTCCTCGTGGGGGCGGCGCTGGGCGCGGGAGCCGCGTTCGCCGTGCGGGCGCTGGTGCCGACCAGGCCGCAGGCCGCGCCGCCGGCCCGGCCGAGGGCGAAGGTGCCGTCCCTGACCGGGGGCGAGGGGCTCGTGGTCGTCGCCAACCGGGCCTCGGGCCCCTCGGAGCGGGTCCGCGCGCTGCGCGACGCGCTGCCGGGGGCGGAGGTCCTGGAGTGCGAACCCCAGGACGTGGGAGCCGAGTTGGAGAAGGCGGCCGCGCGGGCGCGGGCGCTCGGGGTGTGCGGGGGCGACGGGACGGCGAACGCGGCGGCCGCGGTCGCGCTGCGGCACGGACTGCCCCTCGCGGTGGTGCCCGGCGGCACGCTCAACCACTTCGCCCACGACCTGGGGGTGGAGGACGAGCGCGGGGCGGCCGCTGCGGTGTGCCGGGGCGAGGCGGTCCGGGTGGACGTCGGACGGTTCGCCGCCGGTGACCGCGAGGGTGTCTTCCTGAACACGCTGAGCCTGGGCGTCTATCCGGAGCTGGTGCGCGAGCGGGAGCGCTGGTCGTCGCGGATCGGCGGCTGGCCCGCCGGGATGTTCGGGGCGTTGCAGGTGCTGCGCGAGGGCCGGCATCCGCTGGTGGCCGAAATCGGCGGCAGGCGCCGCCCGTTGTGGCTGCTGTTCGTGGGCAACGGCGTCTACCGCCGGATGGGGCTGGCGCCCGGCCGCCGCACCGACCTGGCGGACGGGCTGCTGGACGTGCGGGTGGTGCACGGCAGCCGCCTGCCCGCGCTGCGGCTGCTGGCGGCCGCGGCGGCGGGTCCGCTGACCCGTTCCCCGGCCCACGCGGCGGTGCAGGTGAAGCGGCTGCGGCTGACCGGTCTCACCCCGGGGACACCCCTGGCGTACGACGGGGAGGTCACCGAGGTGCGGGGGGATGTGCTGGTGGAGAAGCTGCCCGAGGCCCTGACGGTCTACCGGCCCCTGCCGTGAACCGTCCAAGTCCGCATCGTGAAACGGGAGTCTCATCATTCGGCATGCGCGCGTACCGTGGGACGTGCCGCAGGACGGGGTCGCCGGCCCCGCACCGGGTACGACGAGGAGGGGTACAGCCATGCCGCAGAAGCAGGAGAGTGCCGTCTACACGCACGGGCACCACGAGTCGGTGCTGCGGTCGCACACCTGGCGGACCGCCGCCAACTCCGCGGCCTACCTGCTCGGTGTGCTCAAGCCCCACATGAAGATCCTGGACATCGGCTGCGGGCCGGGGACCATCACCGCCGATCTGGCGGAGCTGGTCCCCGAGGGGCACGTCACCGGAGTCGACCGGGCGCCGGGGATCCTGGCGCAGGCCCGTGAGACGGCCGCCGCGCGCCGACTGGCCAACGTGGACTTCGCGGTCGCCGACGTGCACGCCCTGGACCACCCCGACGACACCTTCTGCGTGGTCCACGCCCACCAGGTGCTCCAGCACGTGGGCGACCCGGTGCAGGCGCTGCGCGAGATGCACCGGGTGACGAGACCGGGTGGGTTCATCGCCGTGCGCGACGCGGACTACGCGGCGATGACCTGGTATCCGGCGGTGCCGGGCCTGGAGGACTGGCTGGACCTGTACGAGCGGGTCGCCCGGGCCAACGGCGGCGAGCCCGACGCCGGACGCCGGCTCAAGGCATGGGCGATGGCCGCGGGCCTGCGGGAGATCACGGCCACCTCCGGCACCTGGACGTACGCCACGCCCGGGGAGCGGGCCTGGTGGAGCGGGCTGTGGGCGGACCGCACCCTGGCCTCGGCCTACGCCGGGCGGGCCGTCGAGGGGGGTCACGCGACGGCGGAACAGCTGCGGGCGGTGTCCGAGGCCTGGCGGGAGTGGGGCCGTCGGGAGGACGGCTGGTTCACGGTCCTGCACGGCGAGATCCTGTGCCGCAAGGCGCCCTGAAGCGCCGGGGGCCCGGCTGCCCGGACCGCCGGCGCCCCGGCGGTCACCCTTCCTCGTGGGTGAACTCCCCGGTGAACGAGTAGGCGGCCCAGGGTCCGGACAGCTCCACCCGGATCCCGGGCGAGTCGTCCTTCGCGCGGTCCACCAGTTCCACGAACCGCTCGGAGTCCGCCCGCGACACCAGATAGGCCGCGTCGAGCACGGTGCGGCCCGGTGCGGCGGTCCGTGCGGGTGTGGGCGGCGCATGCAGCCGGACGTCCTCGGCGTGCCGGGCGAGCCGCTCGTGCAGGGCGCGGGCGGACGTCTCGCCGCCCGGCCCGCTCTCCGTGTACGCCCTGACGCCCCACTCCACCCGGCCCTCCAGCCGGTCGAGGGTGTGCCGGAAATCGTCCCCGCGGGCCTCGATCATCGTCCGGACCCCGCTGTCGTCCGGACACACGGTGGCGGGCCGCAGCGGCAGCGGGGTGGTGACGGTGGTGAGCGCGTCGATCACTCCCTCGTGGGCCCGGGCCATGGCCGCCACCCAGTCGCGGTCCGCCATGCGGGCCTGCAGGGCCTCCTCGCAGAAGTCGTCCTCCGGGACCGTGCTGACGACCGCGACCAGCCCGTGGTGGTGCAGCAGCGCCGCCGGTGCGCCCCCGACGCCCGTCAGCTCGGCCTGCAGGGGTGCTCCGAGGGGCCGGCAGACGGCGTAGACGTAGCGCAGTCCGGTCATCGGTCCTCCTTCGGCACACGGCCGGCTTCCAGTCGATCCCATCTCCCCCGCCCTGTCGACCGAGAGGCCGGCGGGCCGGGGGACGACCTTCCAGGCATCCGTTGGGATCAGGGCACGACCACCTCCTCGACCAGCAGTTTCGCCGCGGCCGCGATGCCGAGGGCGTCGATGCCGGCCGCGTGCAGCTGCTCGTCGGGGGCGGCCGATCCCGGCATGGTGCGCACCGCGAGCCTCACCAGACGGGGCACCGGCCGGCCGTCGCCGAACGCCTCGGCGACGGCGTCGCCCAGGCCGCCCTGCTCGTGGTGGTCCTCGACGGTCATCAGGCAGCCGGTCTCCTCGGCGGCCCGGCGCAGGGTCTCCCCGTCGACGGGCTTGACGGAGTAGAGGTCGATCACCCGCACCGCGATGCCGTCCTCGGCGAGCCGGTCGGCGGCGGCCAGCGCCTCGTGCACGGTGACCCCGGCCGCAACCACGGTCAGCCGGTCCTGGTCGCCGGCCCGCAGCACCTTGCTGCCGCCGACCGGGAACTCCTCGTCCGGGCCGTAGATCACCGGGCTCGCGCCGCGCGAGGTGCGCAGATAGCGGATGCCGTCGAGCGCGGCCATCTCGGAGACGAGGCGGGCGGTCTGGTTGGCGTCGCACGGGTAGAGCACGGTCGAGCCGTACACGGACCGGAACATCGCCAGGTCCTCCAGGCCCATCTGCGAGGGCCCGTCCTGCCCGATCGCGACCCCCGCGTGCGAGCCGACCAGGTTGATCCCGGAGCCGCTGATGGAGGCCATGCGCACGAAGTCGTGGGCGCGGGTGAAGAAGGCCGCGAACGTGGAGGCGTACGGCACCCAGCCGCGTACCGCCATGCCGACGGCCGCGGCGACGAGCTGCTGTTCGGCGATGTAGCACTCGAAGAAGCGGTCGGGGTGCTCCTTGGCGAACATCTCGGTACGGGTGGAGTCGCCGACCTCGCCGTCCAGGGCGACGATGTCGCCGCGTGCGGTGCCGAGTGCCGCGAGGGCACTGCCGAAGGCGTCGCGGGTGGCGACCTCGTCACCCAGGTCGTAGCGCGGCAGCTGGAGCACCTCGGTGGTGGCGGAGCGCAGCACCGCGGCGGCGGGCGGTTCGCCGACCCGGACGTGCAGGTCGCGCCGGCCGCCCAGTTCGGCGACGGCCTCCTCGGGATCGGGCAGCGGCTTGCCGTGCAGTCCTTCACGGTCCTGCACGGCGGCGACGCCCTTGCCCTTGAGGGTGCGGGCGAGGATCACGGTGGGCTGCCCGTTCGTCGACACGGCCTCGGCGAAGGCCCGGTCGACGGCCTCGACGTCGTGCCCGTCGACCTCGACGGTGTGCCAGTCGAAGGCCCGGAAGCGGCGGGCGTAGGCGTCCAGGTCGTGGCCGTGCCGGGTCGGGCCGCGCTGGCCGAGCCGGTTGACGTCCACGATCGCGACGAGGTTGTCCAGGTGCTCGTGTCCGGCGTGCTCGGCGGCCTCCCACACGGAGCCCTCGGCCAGCTCGCTGTCGCCGCACAGCACCCACACCCGGTGGCCGGAGCGGTCCAGCCGCTTGCCGGCGAGGGCGATGCCGACGCCGACGGGCAGGCCCTGGCCCAGGGAGCCGGTGGCGGTCTCCACCCACGGGAGCCGGCGCGGTGTGGGGTGTCCTTCGAGGCGGCTGCCGATCTTGCGGAAGGTGAGCAGTTCGCCGTCGTCGATGACACCGGCCGCCTTGTAGGCGGAGTACAGCAGCGGCGAGGCGTGTCCCTTGGACAGGACGAAGCGGTCGTTGGCGGGGTGTTCGGGGCGCTCGAAGTCGTAGCGCAGATGGTGCGCGAACAGAACGGCCATCAGGTCGGCGGCGGACATCGAGGAGGTCGGATGGCCGGAGCCGGCCGCGGCGGCGGCCCGCACGCTGTCCACGCGCAACTGCTGCCCGAGTTCGGCGAGTTCGGCGGTGTTCATGGGTCTCCTTCTGCTGCACCCGGGAGCCCGGGTGTTCCGCGGGGGCTGGGGGCTAGGGAAGAGGGGGGTGCCCGGAGCCGGGCCGGTCGCCTGCGGGACCGCCCGGGCGGGGTGGTGCACCGGGTGCGCGTGCCAATTCCGGCGACGCCGACTCCAGCGGCACCGACCAGGAGCGCACCAGGCCCAACTGGACGCCCTGGCGCGGGAGTACGGCGTCCAGGAGCCAGTCGGCGGCGACCCGGATGCGGTTGCCGGGCAGCGCGGCCAGGTGGTAGCCGCGGGTGACCGCGCCGGCCGGGGGCCCGGACAGCGGGATGCCGAAGGGGTTGGCGGCGGCCTGGGCGCCGCCGAGGTCGACGGCGAAACCGAGGTCGCGGTGGCGGTAGGCGCGCGGGCGCCGGCCGAGGCCGAGCGAGGCGGCCACGTTCTCGCCTGCGACCTTGCCCTGCCGCCAGGCGTGCTGGGCGGTCATGGGGGTGAAGCTGCCGGGCTGTCCCAGATCGGGCACGGCGGCGGCGTCGCCGCAGGCGAACACGTCGGGGCAGCCCGGCATCCGGAGGTAGGGGTCCACGATCAGCCGACCCTGTTCCAGGGGCTGCCCGACCGCCTCGACCAGCGGGTCGGGGCGGACCCCGACGCACCACACCAGGGTCCGCGTCGCCACCGGCTCACCGTCGCCGAGCAGCACCCCGTCGGGCGTGGCCTCCTTCACCGAGGTCCCCGTGCGTACCTCGACGCCGCGCTCGCGCAGCACCCGGTCGGCCGTCCGGGACAGCCGCTCGTCCAGCTCGGGCAGGACCCGGGGGGCGACGTCCAGCAGGATCCAGCGCGGCGGCCGGGAGCCGGGCAGCTGCCGGCGCACGAGGCTGTGGGTGAGCATCTGCAGCTGCGCGGCCACCTCGGTGCCGGTGTAGCCGGCGCCGACCACGACGAAGGTGCACCGTGCCGCGCGGGTTTCCGGGTCCTCGGTGGTGGCCGCGAGTTCCACCTGGCGGGTCACGTGGTCGCGCAGGTACAGCGCCTCGGGCAGCCCGCGGAACCCGTGGGCGTGCTCGGCGACTCCGGGGATCGGCAGCAGCTTGTTGACACTGCCCACGGCCAGCACCAGCCGCTCGTAGCCGAGGGTCCCGCTGCCGCCTTCGGGGTCGGTGTAGGAGACCGTGCACCCGTCCGGGTCGACGCCGTCGGCCTCGCCGAGCACCAGCCGCACACCGTGCAGGGTGCCGGGCAGCGAGACGGTGACCCTGCGGGCCTCCAGGATCCCGGCGGCGACCTGGGGCAGCAGAGGCAGATAAAGGAAGTAGTCGGTCGGGTTGAGCAGGGTGATGCGGGCACGGCCCCGGGTCAGCCGGGCGAGGGTGCGGGCGGCCCGGTACCCGGCGAAACCGGCGCCGACGATCACGACGCGGGGTCGACTCACGGTGTGCCTCCGGCGGTGTGGCTCCTTGGAGGCATTCCGCGTATCCGGGCCGGGGGCACCCAAACGCCGTCGGCCTCACCCGGACGCCGGTCGCAGCTCCTCCCGGCCGACGTCACGGCGGCGTTCCGGCCGGCCCCTCCGTCGGCGTCCCGGCAGGCCTGATGCTCGACGCAGCCGGGGTCAGGCCCGGTGGTGCGGGCCCTCGGGGTCCAGGGGCGGGCGGGGCGGAGACTCGGAGGGCATCGGCGGGTAGGGCATGCCGAATCCGCCGGGCGGGGCGCCCGGCGCCGTGCCGCCGATCACACGGCCCGGGGCGGAGGGGTGCGGATGCTTCGGGTGGGCGGCGCCGCGCAGGGCGAAGGCGATCACGCCCAGGATCGCCGCGGTGATCAGTGCGGCGGCCCAGCCGGGCAGGCCGGCCGCCAGGCCGAGACCCAGGGCGAGTGCGAGCGCGCCGCCCGCGTACAGGGCGACGGCTCCGGAGGCGGCGTAGAGCATGGCCGTGCGGCGCTGCTTGCGGGTCTGCTCGCGCAGCTCGTCGCGCACCGTCTCTCGTGCCACCTGCGCCAGCTCCTCGACCAGGTGCTTGTCCAGGTGTTCCAGGTGATCCATGCGGTCCATGTACTGCGGGTACCCGCAGGACACCGGGTGTAACGGCACAGGCCACGGCCATGGCCTGTGCGGGCCCGGCCGCCCCAACTAGGCTCGTCCGCATGGAGATTCTGGGCGCCTCGCTGCGCATCTGCGTCGACGACCTCGACACCGCGATCCCCTTCTACGAGCGTCTCACTGGCGGCGACGCGCTCCGGTTCGAACGCGGCGGTGTGCAGGTTGCCGCGATCGGGTCGTTCCTGCTGATGAGCGGACCCGAGACCGAGCTGGAGGTACTGCGCAAGGTGGCCGCGACGATCGCCGTGAAGGACGTCGCGGAGGCCCACCGGCTGCTCTCGGACCTCGGTGCCCGGATCATCGCGGGCCCGCTGCCGACCCCGGTGGGCCGCAACCTGCTCGCGATGCATCCGGACGGCTCGATCTTCGAGTACGTCGACCAGGGGGGCTGAGCCGGCCGACCGCTCAGGACGCGTCCGGCCGCATCCGGAAGTCGTAGGGCGCGGGCAGCGGCTCGTCGGTGAGACGGGCCCACAGCCGGCCGATCGCGTCCGCTCCCTCGCGCAGGTCGGCCGGCTCGAACCCGTCCTCGAAGACCGCCCGGGCCCCGGCGCGCCGTCCTTCCGCGAGGAGCAGTTCGGCCTCCAGCAGCCGGAACCTGCCGCGCCGGCGGACGGCGGGCCGCAGCCGCTCCCAGACGGCGCGGGCGTCCGCCGTCCGCCGGACCCGCAGCAGCGCCTGAAGCGTCTCGCTGCCGAGCGCGGCCACGGCGGCCGTCCAGGCCTCGCCGTCGTCGCGGCGCTCGCGGCACAGGTCGTCGAAGGCCTCCGCGTACCGTTCGGCGGCCCGCTCGTGGTGGCCGGACTCCTGGTCGGCCACGGCCAGGCAGCGCAGCGACGGCCACAGCGACGGCGCGAGCTGCAGCGCCCGCTCCCAGCTGCGGACCGCCTGCGCGCGGTCCCCCGCGTGCCACTGGGCGACGCCGAGGTGGTACTCGGTGTGCGGGGTGGCGGGCGCGGTCTCCAGCATGTCCCGCCAGTGCGGGGCGACGAGGGTCTGGCCGGGCGGGCGGACCCGGCGCGGCTCCGGCAGACAGCCGGTGCGCAGCAGCTCCAGCCAGGGCGCCTCGGCCTCGCCGAGGGTGGACTCGGGGAACGGCGTGCCGGGCAGCTTCCGGTCGGCGCGCAGCACTTCGAGTGCGCCCCAGCCGGAACCGGCGGCCAGGACCTCCCCGGGTTCGGCGTCGGCGTACGGCTTCCAGGCCGCGTACGCCTCCTCGATGCGGGTGCGCGGCAAGGCGGCGTCGAGCCGTTCCTCGGCGCCCCGGACGACCGTCGTCCACTCGCCGTCCCGGGGTGCGTCGAGCGGCCCGTACGCTTCCAGCCAGGACATCTCGCTCTCCGGTTCCAGGCGGACGTGCTCCAGCTGCGTGCGGGCGAGCCCCGCCTGGATCTCGCAGTAGCCGCCGGTGCCGGGCTCGGTGAGCCACTGCTGCCAGCGCCGTCCGCCGGGGCCGCTCCCCCACACGAACAGCTTGCGGCCGCGCAGCACGTCGGTGGAGGTCTGCACCAGTCCGTGCCCGTCCGCGTCCAGCGCGGCGATCCAGCGGCGCCGGCCGTCGGGGACCTCGTAGAAGTAGTCCGCGGCGTAGGGGCTGTTGAGCGGGTGGGTGCGGTCGACGCCGTCGTACGAGGGGACGGGGACCCGGCGCAGGCGGCGCTCGTGCCCGAACTGCCAGGCCTCCTCGGCCGGGACGAGGATCCGGCGGTCCTCGGGCACGGCGGTGTTGGACCACCAGTACGTGGGCACCGGGTGCTCGTGCGGGTTGCGGATGCGGACGCCGACGTGGAGGAAGTCGGAGCCGTCCGGGAGCCACAGGTCGACCTGGAAGGGCAGGTCTCGCAGCCGCTCCCACTCCCACAGGCGCAGCATCTCTCCGCCGTCCGGGGCGGGGACCCGGGCGGCGTGCAGCGGCGCGCAGGACAGGGTGGTGTGCCCGGTGGCACCGATGTTCCATTCGATGCCGCCGGAGTACCAGGCGCCGTTGAGGGCGAAGTTGGCGGGCTGGAACACCGGGTTGCGGTAGAGGAGTTCGCGTCGGGTGGGCAGGTGGACCAGGGAGGCGATGCGGCCGCCGAGGCCGGGCAGGACGGTGGCGCGCAGCCGGTCGTTCTCGATCACCAGGGCGTCGAGTGCGCGGGGCTCGCGAGCTCTGCCGTACCCGTCCCGCACCCTCGCCGGCAGCAGGCTGCGCAGCGGTTCGTACCCGAGCTGCCGGGCCATGTCCCGGGGCATGTCCTCGCGCTCCCGCTCGTCGGTGCAGTGGACCTCGTCGAGCGGGCGGAGCGGGGGCAGGGGGTTGTCGGGGCCCAACTGCGCGGCGGGCAGGGTCAGTACCTCACGTCGGATCCTCGTCACGATGACCATGGAACCCGGCGTGCGGGAAGTCGGCCAGGGGCGCTGCCGGTCAGGATTGCGCAAAGGCGTCCACGACCGCGTCGGCGAGCAGCGCGCCGGCGGTGCCGTCCGGGTCGAGGTCGGGGTCGTAGATGGTCGAGTCGCCGAGCTGGATGGAGCAGTCACCGCCGAGGACGACGGGGAAGTCACCGGCGCGGACGTGGTGCTCGATGCGGTCGGCGAGCTTGACGGTGTAGGCGGCGAGAGCGGCGGCGTTGAAGACGTCGTCGCCCTCCTGCCAGTCGCCACGGTCGTAGCGCGGGGGTACGACGACTCCGCCCTCTCGTGCCTGCAACCGTTCCAGGAGGCGCTGTTCCCGCAGGGCGCCGGCCAGTTTGCAGCAGCCGGGTACGGTGCCCGGGGCCGGCGGGCGCAGGCCCAGGTGGGAGGGTGCATCGAGTACGACGAGCGTCCCCATCCCGTCCATCCTCATCGAAGAAACGATCAGCCGGAAGGGCCGGGAACGATCAGCCGCCGGAGCGCATCTCCACGGTCAGCGCCCAGCGTTCGTGGTCCCGCCAGGCCCCGTCGATGAAGATCATGGCGGGTGAGAAGCCCTCCAGGCGGAAGCCGGCGCCCCGTGCCATCGCGACGGAAGGGACGTTGTCGGGCTGTGCGTTGATCTCCAGCCGGTGCAGCCCCAGCGGCCCGAACGCGTAGTCGACCACCAGCTCCAGACCCTCGCGCATCAGGCCCCGGCCGGCCGCGTGCACGAAGGCGCCGTACCCGAGCGCACCGCACTGGAAGCCGCCCCGGACGATGTTGTTGATGTTGATGAACCCGGCGATCTTCCCGGTGTCCTTCGCACACACGAGGAACCCGGCCTTCGCCGGATCCTCGATCAGCGGACCGGCGTAGGCGGCGTAGCCCTCGTCGGTGTCGGGCGGGAACAGCCATGGCCGGTGCAGGTCCTTGCTCTCCCTGGCTCTGGCCGTGAACTCGGGACCGTCCTCCAGGGTGAAGGGGCGGATCCCCACCCGGGGCCCTTCGGCGAGGTAACGGGATGCGTTGGTCGGCATCCGGCCAGCCTACGCGTCACCGGTCCCGGCACGGCCCGCACGGCGGGCGGCGCCCTCCGGGTGGCTCAGCCGCCGAGCACCGGCAGTTCCAGCACCCCCGTGTCCCGGGGCGCGCTGACCACCGTGACCGGTTTGATGCCCCGGTTGCCGTAGTAGGCGTCGTCGCTCGCCGCGATCACCAACCGCAGCCGGTGCCCCTCGGCGAAGCGGTGCACGATGCCCGGCAGGGTCACCGTGAAGCTGCGGGTCACATCGGGCACGCGGACCGGCGCGACCAGCCGGTGCACCAGCGTCGCGGTGCCGTCGGGCGCGACGTCGTACAGCTTGGCGAACAGGACGAGCCTGTCGGCCCCGTCGCCGGAGTTCTGCGTCCGCTCGGCCTCCGGCGAGAGGACCCTGAGCGTGGCCCGCGGTGCGCCGACGACGTCGGTGGTGCGGGCGAGCGGTGCGCCGGTCCAGCCCAGGAAGGTGCCGGCGGTGTCGTGCGGCGGCGGGTCCGGCAGGCCGAGGATCCCGGTGAGGGAGCTCTCCGAATGGCTCGTGGGATACAGCCGGTTGGTGTAGGTGCGGCTGCCCCGGGCGACCTCCTTGCGGTTGTCGACGAGCTTGCCGTCGCCGGAGAGGTAGAGCTTCTCGGTGAGGGCGGGAAGCCGGTCGGCGGTGGCGTAGGTGCGGTCGGGGTCGGTGATCCAGTCACGGTAGTAGGCGAGGGCCGGTCCGATGTCCGCACCCTTGCGCCCCCGCAGGTAGCGGTCGAACCAGGCGAGGATCCGCCTGCCGACGTAGCTGGTCCCCAGGTTCTCGTGGGAGAGGTCGAGTTCACCGGCGGCCGGATCGCTCATGCCGCCGCTGTGGCCCCAGGACTGCCAGATCATCCGGGCGGTGGTGCCCCGGGCCCTGAGCGTGCGGTACGTCGCCGTCGCCTCGTTGAGGTTGAACAGCGTGTCGGCCTGCCCCTGGACCAGGAGGACCGGCGCCTCGATGCGGCTCAGGTAGGAGACCGGGGAGACACTGCGGGCGTAGGCGAGCAGCCGGGCGGTGGCGCCGGCCGGGTAGCTGCCGGAGTTGAGGGTGCGGACCATGGCGCAGGCCCGGCTGACGAAGTGGAGACAGGTGAGGGAGTTGATCCGGGACGGGTCGAGGTTCGGCACGGTCAGCGGCTGGCTCTCGCCGATGAGGTAGAAGCCGTTGGTCCACTGCCACTTGAAGGCGCCCGGCACCGTGGTGGAGGCGCTGTCCGGGTCCAGCGAGTAGGCCAGGTCGTTCCAGGTGATCAGGGGCACGAGCGCGTCGACGCGGTGGTCGACGGCGGCCGTCGCCAACTGGATCGCACCTCCGTAGGAACCGCCGATCATGCCGACGCGCGGATCACCGGCCGAGTCGAGGGTGACGAAGTCGGCCCGGGTCCCGTCGTCGGCCGCCCGCTTCCGGCCCAGGAAGTCGACCAGTGCGGAGGCGGCCGCACCGTCGATGCGCGGGTCGTCGAGCGAGATGAGGCAGCCGGAGTTGCCGAAGCCGAGTCCCGAGTAGACGAGGGAGACGTAACCGCGCTCGGCCAGGGCCTTGCCGACGGCGCGGCTCCCGCCGTCGGACTTGCTCCCGCCGAAGCCGTTCGTCGCGAGCACGGCCGGTGCCTGGTGGGAGCCGTCCACGCCCGCGGGGCGGTAGAGGTCGGCGTCCACCGCGCAGGTGCGGCCGCCCGCCCGGACGGTGAACTTCAGGGCGCTGACGGTGTACTGACCGGTCGCGCCCACCGGAGCGGTGAGCGCGAGGGGTGCGGCGAGCGCGGCACCCAGGGCGAGGGCGAGCGGGGCCCGGAATCGGGGCGCGCGTCGGAACACGGAGACCTCCACACTGAGGCAACGCCATACCCGCCGGTAGGTAGCGGCCGGTCATCATGGTGTGACACGTGTCAGATCATGGTCAATCGCCGTACAGGGGGATTCTTGACAGGGATTCAGCAGCACGGCTCAGCGCAGGGCCGGTTCGTCGAGGGTCAACGTGCCCGCATCCGCGTCGAGTTCGGCCACCACACCGAAGGGCACGGTCAGCGCTCCCTCACCATGGCCGAATCCGAACTCCTCGACGACGGGGACACCGAGCGCCCCGAGACGGTCGGCGAGCAGGAGACGCACCCGGTCGTAGGAATCACACTTCTCCCAGGAGCCGAGCAGCACCCCGCGCACGCCCTCCAGCCAGCCCGCACGCAGGAGCTGGGTGAGGTAGCGGTCCAGCCGGTACGTCTCCTCGCCCACGTCCTCCAGGCACAGCAGTCCGCCGCGCGCCGAGGGCCGGGCGTGCGGGGTGCCGCGTTCCGCGGCGAGCAGGCACAGACAGCCGCCCAGGGTGACGCCGCGGGCCCGCCCGGGGACGAGCGCCCTGCCGCCGGAGGTGAGGGTGCGCACGGTCTCCGGGGCGAGGAGTGTGGCCCGCAGGTGCTCCTGCGCCCGTTCGTTCTTGATGAAGTCGACACCGGCCGCCACCGGCCCGTGCAGGGTGGCCAGTCCCAGGCGGGTGGCGAAGGCCTCGTGCAGGACGGTGATGTCGCTGAAGCCGACGAAGACCTTCGGCCCGGCCGCGCGCATCGCCTCCCAGTCGAGCAGGTCGGTCATCCGCTGCGCGCCGTAGCCGCCGCGGGCGCACAGCACCGCGTCCACCGCCGGGTCGCACCAGGCGCTCTGGAGGTCGGCGGCCCGGTCGGCGTCCGCCCCCGCCAGGTAGCCGAACTCCGCGTGCCGGTCCAGTACGTGCGGTGCGACCACGGGGTCGAGGTCCCAGCCGCGCAGCACGTCGAGCCCGGCCTGCAGCCGTTCCTCGGGCACCGGCCCGCTGGGCGCGACGACGGCCACCCGGGCGCCGGGGGCCAGCCGGGTGGGCCGCACGAGTTCCTTCACGTGTCCAGCTCCAGTTCCGGGACGGCGGGCGCCGGGTCGATCCCGAACACCTGGGCGTACAGGGACAGTTCCGCCTCCAGGGCGCGGACCAGTGTCTCGGCCCGCCTGAACCCGTGCCCCTCGCCCTCGAAGGCGAGGTAGGCGTGCGGCACGCCCCGCTCCCGGGCGCCGGTGAGGAAGCGTGCGCACTGGGAGGGCGGGCAGATCACATCGTCCAGGCCCTGGAGCAGCAGGAAGGGCGCGTCGAGCCGGTCCGCGTGCGCGCTGGGCGAGCGCTCGGCGTACCGGGCCGGCACCTCGGCGAGCGGGCCGATCAGCGACTCCAGGTAGCGCGATTCGAAGTCGTGGGTCTCCCCCGGCCCCCAGGTGGCGAGGTCCAGGACGGGATAGCTGATGGTGCCGCAGGCGTAGACGTCGGTGGTGGTCAGCGACGCGGCGGTGGTCCAGCCGCCCGCGCTGCCGCCGCGGATCGCGAGCCGGCCGCGGTCGGCGGTGCCCTCCTCGGCGAGGGCGAGCGCGACGGCCGCGCAGTCCTCGACGTCGACCACGCCCCACTGCTCGCGCAGCCGCTCGCGGTAGGCGCGGCCGTACCCGGTGGAGCCACCGTAGTTCACCTCGGCGACGCCGATGCCGCGCGAGGTGAAGTAGGCGATCGTCAGGTCCAGCACGAGCGGCACCCGGCTGGTGGGGCCGCCGTGCGCCCAGATGACGTAGGGCGGCAGTTCGCCGTCGCAGGCGGCACGGCCGGGGTGGTGCGGCGGGTAGACGTGGGCGTGGACCTCGCGTCCGGCGGGGCCGGTGAAGGTGCGGATCTGCGGCTCGGGGTAGTACGCCGGGTCGACGGGATCCCGGTGACGGGCGCCGATCGCCCGGGCGCGCCCGCTCCGGGTGTCCAGCTCGACCACCTCGTACGCGGTCCGGGGGCCGGCGCCGACCGCGACGACCCGTGAACCGTGTGCGGCGAGGGCGGGCGCGAACTCGGTCCACGGCCCGGCGGCGTCGACGACCTCGCCGGACTCCGGATCCAGTATCCCGAGGACGGCCGACCCGCGGCCGTGCACGACCGCGATCAGCCCGCTCGCCAGCGGTGCGAACCAGCGCAGGCCCAGCTTCCACAGCGGCCCGGCGAACTCCTCCTCGCGCGGGCACAGCGGGGTGCCGTCCCGGTACAGGTTCCACCAGCCGCTGCGGTCGCTCGCGTACAGCAGACGGCCGTCCGCGGACCACTCCGCCTGCGCGACGGCCTCCCGCGGGCCGCCCGCGGCCGTCGTGACCAGGTGCAGGAGACCGTCGTCACCGATGTCGCCGACCAGCAGTTCCGTGCCGTCCCACGGCATCCGCGGATGGTCCCAGGCGAGCCAGGCGGCCCGGCGGCCGTCGGGCGAGATGCGGGGCCCGGTGACGAACCGGTGCCGGTCGTCGGTGAGTTCGCGTACGGCGGCCCGGTCGCCGGCGGCCGAGCCGTCCAGCGGTACGGCCGCCAGGACGCGCCGGACGTCGCCGGGACCCTCCCCGGTGAACTCCTCCAGGACGCACCACACTTCACCGCGGGCGAGGTCCACCTGCGGGTCCGCCCAGCGCAGCCCGCCGCCCACCGGCGACAGGGGGGTCAGCGGACACGGCTCGCCGCCGGGCTCGTACCGGTACAGCCGCTGGTCGGCGAAGTGCACGAACACGACCAGCGGACGGCCGTCCGCCTCCGCCCCGCACCAGGGCCGGCCGCCGTACTCGACGACCCTGCTGCGCACGTTCCACGGTGCGGGCAGCACCGTCTCCTCGCCGCCGTCCGCCGCGCGCCGCACCAGCGCCCGGCGCCCGCCCTCCGCGGGCCGGGGCTCGGTCCACCAGACCTCGTCCCCCACGAACCCCACCCACTCCGGCATCCCGTCGTGCGCGGCGGCCAGCGCCGCGTCGATGGGCGAGGGCCAGGAGCCGTACGCCGACCTCAGCATCGCTTCCCCTTCTCCTAGGCCGTCCGCAGGAAGCGGTCGAGGACCCGGACACCGAAGTGCAGCGCCTCGACGGGCACGCGCTCGTCGACGCCGTGGAACAGCGCCTGGTAATCGAAGCCCTCGGGGAGCTTCAGCGGCGCGAAGCCGTAGCCGGTGATGCCGAGCCGCGAGAACTGCTTGGCGTCGGTGCCGCCGGACATGCAGTACGGCACGACGTGCCCCTCCGGCGCGAACTCCTCGACGGCGGCCCGCATCGCGGCGAAGGCCGGTGACTGGACGGGCGCCTCCAGAGCGACCTCGCGGTGGTGGAACTCCCAGTCCACGTCCGGCCCGGTGAGCCGGTCGAGGGTGGCGCGGAACTCCTCCTCGCCGCCCGCGAGATAGCGCCCGTCCACGAACGCGACGGCCTCGCCCGGAATGACGTTGACCTTGTAACCGGCTTCCAGCATGGTCGGGTTGGCGCTGTTGCGCAGGGTCGACTCGACCAGTTGGGCGGCCGGTCCGAGCTTCTCCAGCAGGCGCTCCGGATCCCTGAAGTCGGCTTCGACGCCGTAGACGGCGGCGAGCGCGCCGAGGGCGGCCCGTACGGTCGGGGTGAGCCTGAGGGGCCACTCGTAGGCGCCGATGCGCGCGACGGCGGCGGCGAGCCGGGTCACCGCGTTGTCCTTGTGGACCTTGGAGCCGTGCCCGGCCCGGCCGCGTGCGGTGAGCTTCAGCCAGCCGGTGCCGCGCTCTCCCGCGGCGATGGGGTAGATCTGCCGTCCGGCGCCGTCGTGGAAGGTGAAGGCACCGCATTCGCTGATGCCCTCCGTGCAGCCCTCGAACAGCTCCGGATGCCGGTCGGCGAGGAACCCGGAGCCGTCCTCGGCGCTGGCCTCCTCGTCGGCGGTGAACGCGATGACGAGGTCACGGCGGGGCCGGACGCCCCGCCGGGCCCAGTCCCGCACGACCGCCAGGATCATCGCGTCCATGTTCTTCATGTCGACGGCGCCCCGCCCCCACACCACGCCGTCGCGGATCTCGCCCGAGAACGGGTGCACGCTCCAGTCGGCGGCCTCGGCCGGCACCACGTCGAGGTGGCCGTGCACGAGCAGCGCGGCGGCGGAGGGGTCGGTGCCCTCGATGCGGGCGACGACGTTGGTCCGCCCGGGCGTCCGCTCCAGCAGCACCGGCTCCAGCCCCGCCCCCGCGAGCCGTTCGGCCGCGTACTCGGCGGCGGGCCGTTCCCGGCAGTCGCCGCCGCCCCGGTTGGTGGTGTCGATCCGGATCAGATCGGAGGTGAACCCGACCACCTCGTCCAGTGCCGGTTCGTCAGCCATACTGCTCCTCCACCGCGGCCGAGACGATCGTGGTGACCGCCTTGAAGGTCCGGATCCCGTCGTACATGGTGTCGCTGGTGTAGGCCACCTTCCGCTCGCCGATGCGGGAGACTCCGGGCACGACGGTCGCGGCCATCGCCAGGTGCTCGGCGTCGACCTCGACGGCGACGGTGAACGGGCCGCCGTGCACGGGCTCGTGCCGGACCGCCAGCTGCGCGGCCTCCTTGGCCGCGGCGCGGATGCCGGCGGCGGTGCGGGCGGGGGTGCGGCACACGGCGGCGTAGCGCGACACATGGTCCTTGACCGCGACCTTCAACGCCCCGGGCGCGTACCCGAGGGCGTCCTCGCAGGCCACGTCGTCGCCGGTGACGAGCACGACGGGAACGCCGTACTCGGCCACGACGTGGGCGTTGAGCAGGCCCTCGCTCGCGCGGACGTCGTTCACCCACACCCCGGTGATCTGGTTCGCGAGGTAGGTGTGCGCGAGGACGCCCTCCATGCCGGCGCCGGCGTGGTAGCCGACGAACGCGATGCCGTCCACGTCGCCGTGCTGGACGCCCTCCACCATGGACAGCGCCTTGTGCCGGCCGGTGAGCATCTCGGCCCGCTCGTCGAGCCGCTCCAGGAGCAGGTTGCGCATGGTCCAGTGGGCCTCGTTGACGAGCACCTCATCGGCGCCGCCGTCGAAGAAGCCCTCGACCGCGGCGTTGACGTCCGAGGTGAACATCGACCGGCAGCGCTCCCACTGCGGCGTCCCCGGCAGCACGTCGGCCGGCCAGGTGACGCCGGTGGCGCCCTCCATGTCCGCACTGATGAGGATCTTCATGCTGCGTCACGTTACGCGTCCGGGCCCGGACAGGCCACGACCGGACGCCGCCCGCTTCGCCGTCCGTCCGCCGGCCCGCCCGCGGAGCGCGATCGGGCCGGCGGACGGACCAGGAGTGCGGCGGTCGGCCGGCGGACCGGCTCACTTCCCGGCGAGGACGAACCAGCGCGCCGGCAGGTCGATGCGGGTTCCGTCCGCGAAGTACTCGGTCTGCGGCAGGGTGGTGTCGCCGTCGGCGAGCACCTTCAGGCCGGCCTCGCCGAGCAGGCGCGGGATCTCCTCGTCGTCGGCGTCGGCGGGCTTGAGGTTGTGGTGGAAGACCCGGCGCAGCTTGGGCGGGGGGCCGGCCGGGTCGCCCGCCGCGCGTTTGAGGACGTCGCGCGAGCCGGAGGTGAGTTCGACCACGAACGCGCGTCCCTCGGTGCCGATGATGCCGGCGACGGCGCAGGCCACCGCGGCGCGGGCGTCCGGTTCGCTCTGGTGGATCACGGCCCGCATGTACACGTGGCTGTCGCCGAACCGCTCGTGCAGGGCCCGTACGGCCTCGGTGTCGGTGAGGTCGAGCTGCTGGAACTCGACGTCTCCGCCGCTGCCTGCCCGGCGGGCGTGCTCGACCGCGGCGTGGGAGAGGTCGACGCCGACGGCGCGCTCGAACCGGGTGGCGAGGTAGCGGGTCTGTGTGCCGTTGCCGCAGCCGAGGTCGACGATGGTGCGTGCGGTGTCCGCGTACGGCAGGAACAGCGCGCTGTGCGGCTCGGCGGTGAGGGAGGGATCGGAGTCCCAGATCGCCTCGCCCGCCCCGTCGGAGGTCTCGCGCCAGTAACTCTCCCACTTGTTGCGGTAGTTGTCCGAGACGTTCATCGCGCACTCCCCACGGTCGGTTCCGTGATCGGGATATCGCGACCGGCGCGCACGGGGCAAGGGGTCGGAGGTCACCTTCACCGGATGTACGGTCGCAGGCCACCCCTCAGGGTGGCGCGCAGTCAGATCGCGCGCCTCCGCGGGTCATCGCCCTGCGGTGAGGGCCTGCTCGAACCAGACGGTCTTGCGGTGTCCGCTGGCCGTGGCGCCCCACTCGCGGGCCAGACGGCTGACCACACGCAGGCCGCGGCCCGACTCGTCGTACGGCCCGGGACCGAGCATGGCGGGCAGATCCGGTTCGTCGTCCGTGACCTCGCACAGCAGCGCCTCGGTGCGCACCAGCCGCAGTCCGATCCGGTCCCCGCCGCCGTGCCGGACGGCGTTGGTGACGACCTCGCTGACCAGCAGCTGCGCCGTCTCCACGGCCTGCGGCAGACCCCAGTCCAGCAGCCGGTCGCGGATCAGCCGGCGGGCCCGTGCCACCTCGCGCGGGTCGGTGTCCAGCTGCCACTCGGCGACATGGTCGTCGGGGATGCCGTTGAGCCGGGCCATCAGCAGGGCGACGTCGTCCTTGCGGCCGCCCCGGGTGTTGAGGGCACGGATGATGGTGTCGCAGGCGGCGTCCATCGAGGCCGCGGGGTGGGCGGCGGACTCGCAGAGCGCGGCCAGCCCCTCTCCGATGTCACAGCCGCGGACCTCGACCAGGCCGTCGGTGCACAGCACGAGCCGGTCGCCGGGCGAGACGCGGACGACGGTGGACTCGAAGGCGACGCCGCCGACCCCTATGGGTGCGCCGGTCGGCAGGTCGAGCAGTTCGCTGCGGCCGTCCTCGGCCCGCACCAGGACGGGCGGGATGTGTCCGGCGTTGGCGAGGTGGAGTTCGCCGCGGATCGGGTCGTAGACCGCGTACAGACAGGTGGCGAGGTAGTTCTCGCCGAGCCGGCGGGCCAGGTCGTCCAGGTTGCGCAGGAGGTGGGCCGGTGGCGTCTCCATGGCGGCCATGGTCTGCACGGCCGTGCGCAACTGGCCCATCATGGCGGCCGAGTTGAGTCCGTGCCCCATGACGTCGCCGACCACGAGAGCGGTGCGCGAGCCGGGCAGCTTGATGGTGTCGAACCAGTCGCCGCCGATCCGTCCGAGCCGGGTGCCGGGCAGATAGCGGGTGGCCACGTCGCAGCCGGCCATCCGCGGGGTCACCTGCGGCAGCATGCTGTCCTGCAGGGTGTCGGCGACGTTCTCCTGGTAGGTGTACATGCGGGCGTTGTCGAGCACGAGCCCGGCACGGGCGGCGAGTTCGGCGCCGGTGGTGCGGTCCATGTCGTCGAAGGCCGGGCGGTCGGGGCGCCGCATCAGCACCACGAAGCCGAGGACGACGTTGCGCGCCTTGAGCGGGACGATCAGCAGGGAGCGCCCGTTGATCAGCGGCCTGAGGTCGCGCTTCTCGAACTCGCCGGAGATGCGGTCACCCAGTTCCTCGGTCACCCTCGGGATGAGCACCGGTTCGCCCGTGACCATGCACTTGTAGAACGGGGTGTGTTCGGGGAAGGCGAAGGACTCCCCGACCGGCACGGTGTCGTCCCAGCGGCCCGGTTCGTCGTTGTGCTCGACCCACACCCGGAACATCACGGTGCTGACGTCCGGCGGGCCGTCCGGGAAGCCCTCGCCGGCCAGGACGGCGGCGCGCAGGTGGGTACCGGCGAAGTCCGCGAAGCGGGGCACGGCGGCGCTGGTGACCTCGCGGATGGTCTCGCCGAGGTCGAGCGAGGAGCCGATGCCGGAGCTGACCTCGTTGAGGAACTCCAGGCGCTCGCGCACGGCGGCGTACTCGAGGTCCAGCTCGGCGCCGACGGGGATCACGGCCGCCGCCGTGCGCTGCTGCGGGACGACGGCTTCGGTGCGCATGCGCCCCGGGCGCCGCGGCACGCCCCAGTACGGGGTGACGGGCACGCGGTCGTACTGGCTGAACTCCAGTACGGGGTAGCCGAGTTCGAGGACCTGGGAGACGATGCGGCCGCTGAGCCCCGGGCCCATGTTGGGCAGGATCTCGGGGAGCCGGCGGGCGAGGTCCTCGGGAGCGGGCAGTTCGGTGTGGCGGGCGAAGCCGGGCGAGATGCGTTCGGCGGTCTCGTCGTCGTAGCCGCGCTCGTCGCGCAGCCGGGTGGCGTCGGCGGCGAGCACCAGCAGCCGGGAGGGACCCGGGCCGATGAGCGGGTAGGCCCACCACAGCACGTCGATCCGCGCCTCGTCCTCGTGCGGGACGTCCGCGTACGCAAGGTCCGCGCGCGCAGGGTCTTCGTCCGGAAGGTCCGCTTGCGGAAGGTCTTCACGCGGAAGGTCGTCGTGCGCAGCGTCCTGCCGCGAAAGGCCTTTGTCCGAAGGGTTTTTGTGCGGGACGAGGCGGGCGCGGCCCGCCGTCGGGTAGCCGGTGCGTCCGCCGAGGGAGCTCTCCAGGTCGGGGCCGAGAGCGTCGTCCGCCCCGTAGGAGCCGTAGGCGTCCGCCATCGCGTCGCCGAGGTCGTCCGGGAGCGCGCCGGAGACCGGCAGCAGGTCCGCGGCCGGATGCCCGACCGCGTCCTCGCGCCCCACCCCGAACATCCGGCGTGCGCCGCTGCTCCAGTGGGACACCAGGCCGTCACGGTCGACGACCACCACGGCCAGCGGAATCCGGCCCGCCACGGCGTCACCTGCGCCGCGGCCGGGAGGTGTGTCCCGCTCGCTGCCACGGTCCATGGCCCAGGCCCTCTCTCCCCATGGCTGTTCGCAAACGATCTGTGAAGCCTGCCACTACGGTACGGCGGCGGCCGGTCGCGATGTGTGGCAATCCTGTAATTGGTTTCACCGGATCCCACCGGCGCGCAGCTCAGCGCCCTGCGGGCGCCCCCCTCAGTCCTCGTGGCCCAGTTGCAGGTCACGTTCGGTGCGGCCGCCGCTCGCGACCTGCAGAACCGTTGCGACCGGCGGGTAACCTGCGGCGATGACGGTGTACTCGCCGGAGGAGAGGTCCACGAACCGGAACGCTCCGTCCGAGCCCGTGGTGAGGGTGTCGACGACGTTGCCCGCCGCGTCGAGAAGCGTCACGCGCGCGTCCTCGACGGGACGGCCGCCGCCGGACCGGACGGTGCCCTTCAGGACGGCGCCGCCCGCGAGTTCGATGTCCTGCCGGGTCTCGCGGGAGGCCTGGACGGTGACCGGGAGCGCGGCGGGGCGGAAGGCCGGGGCGCCGGCGGCGAGGGTGTACTCGCCGGCGACGAGTTCGGTGATGACGTAGCCGCCCTCCCGGCCGCTGCGGGTGGTGGCGACGACCTCGCCGTGCACGTTGGTGAGGGTGACGATGGCGTCCCGTACGGCGCTGCCGTCGGCGGTGAGCACACTGCCCGCGAGGCGTCCGGCGCCGCCGAGGACGACGTCCAGTTCGACGGGCCGTTCGCCCACGGTCACGGTGACGGCCTGGGGCTGGTGGCCGCCCGCGGCGGCGATGAGCACGTACGCCCCGGAACCCGGCGTGGAGAGCGCGTAGCGCCCGTCCTCACCGCTCGCGCCCCGCCCGATCTGCCGGCCGGAGACGTCGATGAGGGTGAGCGCCGCGCGGGGCACCACCGTCCCGTCGTGGTGCTGCACCGTGCCGCACACCGGGATACCGGCGGCGTACGGCGAGCGGGACGAGGTGGGGCTCGCCCCGGCCGGGGGCTGGGTGCGGGCCTGTGGGATGGGCGCGTTCACGGTGGCGGGCTCTGTCTCGGTGGCGTTGTGGGACACCAGCGGTTTCTCCTTGAGGAAGAAGGCGATGAGCAGGCCGAGGGCGAGCACCGGGACGAGGTAGAGGAAGATCCGGGGCATCGCGTCGGCGTAGGCGCGGATGTAGGCGTCGCGCAGGGCCGGTGGCAGCGCGTGGACGAGCTGCGGGGTGAGGGACTGCGGGTCGGGCAACCGGGCACCCGTGCGCGCGGGAAGTTCCCTGCGCAGGGCGTCGGTGAGCCGGTCGGCGAAGAGGGTGCCGAAGACGGCGGCACCGACGCTGCCGCCGATCTGCCGGAAGTAGTTGTTCGCGCTGGTGGCGGTGCCGAGGTCGGCGGGGCGCACGGAGTTCTGCACGGCGAGCACCAGGACGGGCATCACCAGGCCGATGCCCGCGCCGAGCACGGCCATCCAGATGCTGTACTGCAGCCGGGGCGTGTCGGTCTCCAGCCGGGACAGCAGCCACATGCCGACGGCGGCGAGGGCGCCGCCGAGGACGGGGAAGACCTTGTAGCGGCCGGTGTGGCTGATGAGCTGCCCGCCGACGACCGAGGCGCCGACGATGCCGGCCATCATGGGCAGCATCAGCAGGCCGGACCCGGTGGCACTGGCCCCGTCGACCATCTGCAGGAAGGTCGGCAGATAGCTGGCGGCGCCGAACAGGGCGACGCCGATCACCAGGCCGACCAGGCCGGTGACGTTGAAGACGGAGTCCCTGAACAGCCTGAGCGGGATGAGGGGTTCGGCGGCGAAGCGCTCGGCGGCCAGGAAGAGCACGGCGGCAGCCAGCGCGCCCGCACCGAGACCGAGGATCTGCCGGGAGTCCCAGGCGTACGTCGTGCCGCCCCAGCTGGTCATCAGCACCAGGCAGCTGGAGGCGGCGGCGAGCAGCAGCGCGCCGAGGACGTCGAGGCGGCCGCGGACCTGCGGCCTCGGCAGTTTGAGGACGACGGTGACGACGGCCAGCGTGAGCAGACCGAAGGGGACGTTGACGTAGAAGCACCAGCGCCAGGAGAGGTGGTCGGTGAAGTAGCCGCCGAGCAGGGGCCCGGCGACGGAGGCGAGGCCGAAGGCGGCGCCGATCAGGCCCATGTAGCGGCCGCGCTGCCGGGGCGGCACGATGTCGCCGATGATCGCCTGCACGCCGATCATGAGCCCGCCCGCGCCCACGCCCTGGACGGCCCGGAAGGCGATCAGCTGGTCCATGCTCTGTGCCCGCCCCGCGAGCGCGGAGCCGGCCACGAAGACCGCGATCGCGAACTGGAACACGCCCTTGCGGCCGTAGAGGTCGCCGACCTTGCCGTACAGGGGCAGGCCGATGGTGGAGGTGAGCAGGTAGGCGGTGATCGCCCAGGACATCCTGTCCAGGCCGTGCAGCTCACCGACGATCTTCGGCAGGGCGGTGGCGACGATCATCTGGTCGAGCGCGGCGAGCAGCAGCGCGAGCATCAGCCCGACGAAGACCAGTCGCACCCGGCGCGCGCCGAGACCGGCGGCCGGGGCGGGTGGTGGCGCTTCGGCGGCGGTCTCCAGCGGAGCCGGTGCCACGACCGCCTCGTGCCGCACCACAGTCGTCCCGCCCACGTACCCGCTCCCCTCGTCGCGCCTGGCGCACATTTCCCGCGCCTGGCGACAACTGCGCGCGCCCGGGGCGAGTTACGGCACGGTCCCGAACGGGAGGGAGATCCACTCGAACCGGTGAGGGGTGCAACGCCCCCTCACCGGCCGGTGTTTGCCGTCACTTCTCCACGTGGGCGGCGAGGTTGGCGAGGATCGCGTCGTAGATCCGGCCGAGGCCCTTGGGCGCGAAGGTCTTCTCGAAGAAGCCGCCGATGCCGCCGGCGCCCTTCCAGGTGGTGGTGACGACGACCCGGGAGCTGCCCTCCCCGGCGGGGGTGACGCGCCAGGTGGTGACCATGGAGGAGTTGCGGTCCTTCTCGACCAGCTCGCCGTCGGTGGGCTCGCTGACCTCCAGGAGGCAGTCGCGCACGCGCTTGCTGGTGGCCTGGAGCTTCCAGTGGACGAGGGTGCCCTCGCCGTCGCCGCCCTCGCGCACCTCGTACTCGCTGAAGTGCTCGGGCAGCAGCTGCTGCCGGGTGCCGGTGTAGTCGGCGAGGGCGTCGAACACCTTCTCCGCGTCCGCCGCGACGACCCGCTCCGTACTGGCCTCGACCTGCGCCATTGCGTTCCTCCAGGACCTGGTTTCTCGGGGTTGGGGAAAGCCAACCACCCCGGGACCCGGGCGCCCAAATCGGGGTCGCACGATCATGGGAACAGATGTTCTATTCTGGATCGAGTGCTACCGAGGAGGGGTCATGCGCTGGGAGAACCTCACCGTGGATCCGGGCGGGTCCGACGGTCACAGCCGGGCCGCCGACGCCGCGCTGTTCGGCGCGGACGCCGTCACCACCCGTACCTTCGACACGCCCGAGTTCCGCGGGATCACCTTCCACGAGGTGCGCGCCCGCTCGGTCCTGAACCGGGTGCCGGGCGCCTCGCGCATGCCGTTCGAATGGACGGTGAACCCGTACCGGGGCTGCTCGCACGCATGCGTCTACTGTTTCGCCAGGAAGACACACAGCTATCTGGACCTCGACACCGGGATCGGCTTCGACACCCAGATCGTGGTGAAGGTGAACGCTCCCGAGGTGCTGCGCCGCCAGCTGGCCTCACGGCGGTGGCAGGGCGACCACGTGGCGATGGGCACCAACGTCGACTGCTACCAGCGCGCCGAGGGCCGCTACCGGCTGATGCCGGGCATCATCTCGGCCCTCACCGAGCACGCGAACCCGTTCTCGATCCTGACCAAGGGCACCCTGATCCTGCGCGACCTGGACCTGCTGATCCGGGCGGCACAGGTGACCGACGTCGGTATCTCGGTCTCCGTGGGTTTCACGGACACCGAGCTGTGGCGCACGGTGGAGCCGGGCACGCCCGCGCCGGAACGCCGCCTGGACGTCGTCCGTACTCTCGGCGAGCACGGGATCGGCTGCGGGGTGCTGATGGCGCCGGTCGTCCCGTTCCTGAGCGACCACCCGGCCCAACTGCGGGAGACCGTACGCGCGATCGCGGCGGCCGGGGCCACCTCGGTCACGCCCCTCACACTGCATCTGCGCCCGGGCGCCCGGGAGTGGTTCATGAGCTGGCTCGGCCGGCACCACCCGCATCTGGTGCCCCGCTACGAGCGGCTGTACGCGGAGGGCGCCTACGCGCCGAGGTGGTACCAGCGCCGGATCACCCGTCAGGTGCACGAACTGGCCCAGGAGTACGGCATCGGACCCACCCGCGCGGGCCTGGCCCGGCGCATCCGTCCGGCCCGGACCGCGGAGGACGCCGACCTCCCCGTCCCGTCCGAACCGACCCAACTCACCCTCATGTGAGGGCGTACGAGGGCATCTGTCGGACCAATTGGGTCAACAATTGAGATTGTATGTTCTTTCGGACCCTGTCCCCGGGACGATCCGGCGAGAGCCGTGACCCGCGCGGTTCGCGTCACCCTCCGTCCCGGGAGGACCCATGAGAACACGCGCAGCCGTGCTGTGCGCAGCCGCCGCCATGGTGGCGGGCTCGGTCTCGGCCGTGCCCGCGCAGGCGGCCCCCGCCGCTCCGGACAAGCTCGCCTGGAAGGCGTGCGGCACCCGCGAGTCCCCGACACTCCAGTGCGCGTCCCTGAAAGTGCCGCTGGACCACGCACACCCGTCCGGCACGCAGATCAGCCTCGCCCTGTCCCGCGTCCCGCACACCGCGAAGACCTCCCAGGGGCCGCTGCTGGTCAACCCCGGCGGCCCCGGCGGCAGCGGTCTGGCCCTCGCCGGATTCGTCGCCTCCGCGCTGCCCAAGGACGTGGCGGCGCAGTACGACGTCATCGGCTTCGACCCGCGCGGCGTGGGCGGGAGCACGCCGGCGCTGAACTGTTCCTCCGGCCGCTTCAAGCCGGTGCGCGCCGACACCGTGCCCGCCACCACCGCGATGGAGCAGGAGAGCCTGAAGCGCGCCCGTTCCTTCGCCTCGCTCTGCAACGCCAAGTACGCGAGCGTGCTGCCCCACCTCGGCACCGTCGACGCCGTCCGTGACATGGACTCCGTCCGCCAGGCCCTGGGCGCACCGAAGATCAGCTACTTCGGCTACTCCTACGGCACCTACCTCGGCGCGGTGTACGCCAAGCTCTTCCCCGAGCGGGTGCACCGCCTGGTGCTGGACTCGATCGTGAACCCGACGGGCATCTGGTACGAGGACAACCTCGGCCAGGACTACGCCTTCGACGCCCGCCACCGCGCCCTGATGGCCTGGATCGCCCGGTACGACGCGACGTACCGGCTCGGCACGGACCCCGCCAAGGTGGAGGCCCGGTGGTACGCGATGCGCGCGGCCCTCGCGAAGAAGCCGGCCAACGGCGAGGTGGGCGCCGCCGAGCTGGAGGACACCTTCATCCGCGGCGGCTACTACAACGGCTACTGGCCCTACCTCGCCGAGGCGTTCGCGGCCTATGTCCACGACCAGGACGCCGGGCCGCTGGAGACGGCGTACCGGAACCTCGCCGCCGTGGACGCCTCGGGCGACAACGGGTACAGCGTGTACGCGGCCGTGCAGTGTCGTGACGCCGCCTGGCCGCGCGACTGGAAGCGCTGGGAGCAGGACACCTGGGCCGTGTACGCGAAGGCGCCCTTCATGGCCTGGAACAACGCCTGGTACAACGCGCCCTGCGCGTTCTGGCCGGGCGAGACGGAGAAGCCGCCGAGCATCGCCAACGCCAAGCTGCCGCCGACGCTGCTGTTCCAGGCGACCGACGACGCGGCGACCCCGTACCCGGGCGGCGTCGCGGCGCACCGCCTGCTGACCGGCTCCAGCCTGGTGGTCGAGCAGGGCGGCGGCAACCACGGCATCACCCTGAGCGGCAACGCCTGCCTGGACGCGCACCTGGCCGCCTATCTGACCGACGGGACGGTCCCGCACGGCAGCGGCGTGGCCGACGCGGTCTGCCAGAAGTCCCCGGACCCCAAGCCGCTGTCGGCCAAGGCCGCCCCGACGTCGTCGCGCGGCTCGACCCTGCACCGCCTGCTGGGCTTCCGCCGGTAGCCAACCCCCCGGCCCGTCGGGGGCGTTGTCACACCCGTGGTCCACCATGGACGCATGAGTGAACCGGTCAGGATCCCCGCCCCCGAAGGGGTCGCCCCCGCCGCCCAGTACAGCCACGTGGTGACGGCCGCCGGCCGTCTCGTCGCCGTCTCCGGCCAGCTCGCCCTGGACGGGGACGGCAGGCTGGTCGGCGTGGGCGACCCCGCGGCCCAGGCCCGCCAGGTCTTCGAGAACCTGAGGCGCTGCCTGGCCGCCGCCGGGGCGGGTTTCCAGGACGTCGTCAAACTGACCTACTTCGTCACGGACATGGCCTGCCTGCCGGCGATCCGCGCGGCCCGGGCCGCGCACATACCCGACGACCGGCTGCCCGCGGCCTCCGCCGTGCAGGTGGCCGCGCTGGTGGCTCCGGAGTTCCTGATGGAGATCGAGGCCCTGGCGGTGGCCGGCCCGCAGGGCGACTAATTCCAGGGTGCACGCCCGCGGGGCTCTCTAGGGTGGCGCCATGGACGACCGCAGGATCCGCATCCGCCCGATGACCCTCGCCGACTGCGACCGTGTCTCGCAGATCCGCGTACGCGGCTGGCAGCACGCCTACCGCGGGCTCATGCCGCAGTCGTACCTGGACGGGCTCAGTGCGGCACAGGACGCCGAGCGGCGGCGGACCCGGTTCGCCGAGGGGAGCGGCGCCGTGGTGAACCTGGTCGCCGAGCGGGACGGCGAGGTCGTCGGCTGGGCGGCGCACGGCCCGTTCCGCGACGGTGAAGTGCGCACCGGCGACGCCGAGTTGTACGCGATCTACCTCGACCCCGCACACCTCGGCAGCGGGATCGGCCGGGCGCTGCTGGCCGAGTCGGTCGGGCAGTGCTCTTCGTATCCGCGCATGTTCCTGTGGGTCCTGAAGGAGAACGCGCGCGCCCGGCTCTTCTACGAGCGGGCCGGTTTCCGCGCGGACGGTGCACAGGAGCCGTGCGAGGCGGGCGGCACGGACGTCCCCGAAGTCCGGTACGTGAAGGAGCTGACCGGCTGAGCCGCCGGTCAGCGCGGCTGCGGGATCCGTGCCAGCGCGTGCACCGCCGCCTCGGCGAGCGCCGGGTGGGCGAGGGCCTCGCTCAGCACGCGCCGGGCCCGGGCGTCGCCTAGCACGCCCAGCCCTTCCACGCAGGCGAGGGCGACCCGCCGGTACGGGTCGTGCGGGCGCAACCGCCGCTCCAGTGTGGTGATCAGCGCGGGCACCGACTCGGGGGCCCTCAGCTCGACCAGGAGCCGTACCGGGTGCAGGGCGTAGGCGACGCGCAGTTCGTTGGTGGCGAGGGCGGCCGCCGCGCGGGCGGTGCGCGGGTCGCCGAGGCGGGCGAGGGCGTGGGCGGCGGAGGCGCAGCGCGGCGGGTCGCGGTGGTTGAGCAGCAGCACCAGGGACTCGAAGGCGCGCCGGTCGCCCGCAAGTCCCAGCCGGAACGCGGCCAGTTCCCGGGCCCACAACGGCTGTCCGGGCGCGGTGAGCACCTCCGCCAGTTCGTCGTGGTCCGCGGTCACCAGCAGCCGCTCGCACACCGCCGAGCCGTGCGACTCCTGCCGTAAGCGTTCCGTGAGCGATCGCAACTCTTCGTCCACGAAGACCAGCGTAGGGGGGTCATGGCCGCGGAGGGAGCTACATCACAAACTCCGGTGCGACTCAGGCCTGGCGCGCTCGTTACTCGCCGGTTAAGCTCATACGAGCGAGGTCACCCCCTCGCACTTCCGCCGACGCCGGTTTGGTGACGCAGCCGTCGTCGCGAGTACCCCCACCCCTCAGGGGCAGTGGGGGAGCAGGTCGGTTCGGTACATCGGTACCGCAGTACGACCCGGCTCCGGGACAGGGCCGGTCGGATTCCGCCGTTCCCGGGCGTGTGCACGCCCGTGGCACCGGCACCGGGCGTGTGCGCTTGCAGCCCGACAACACCCGCACTCATCAACGCACCGGCGTGCGCCCCTCGGCGCACCCGGCGCGCCCCTCGTCGTCACCCTCATTCCTGGAGTCCCGCGATGGCCACTCCCCTGTCCGACACCCCTCTGTCCCCGCTCAAGACGATCGCCGTCGTCGGCCTCGGCACCATGGGCACCGGCATCACCGAAGTCCTGGCGAAGGCCGGCCGCGAGGTGATCGGCATCGACGTCAGCGAGGCCCAGGCCGCGAAGTGCCTCGCCGCCCTGGAGGCCGCCACCGCCCGTGCCGTCGAGCGCGGCCGGCTCACCGAGCAGGAGCGCACCGACGCCCTCGCCCGGATCCGCACCTCCTGCGACCTCGGCGCCGCCGCCGACGCCGACCTGGTCATCGAGGTGGCCCCGGAGTCGTACGAGATCAAGCACCAGATCTTCCGTGCGCTGGACGGGATCGTCCGCCCCGAGACCATCCTCGCGACCGGCACCAACGCCCTGTCGGTCACCCGGCTCGCCGCCGACTCGGCCCGTCCGGAGCGCGTGCTCGGCCTGCACTTCTTCAACCCGGCCCCGGCGATGAAGCTGGTCGAGGTCGTCTCGTCCGTGCTGACCGCACCGCAGGCCGTCGCCGCGGTCACCGACCTCGCCATCGAGCTGGGCAAGGAGCCGGTCGCGGTCGGCGACCGCCCCGGATTCGTCGCGGACGGGCTGCTGTTCGGCTACCTCAACCAGGCCGCCGCGATGTACGAGGCCAAGTACGCCTCCCGCGAGGACATCGACGCCGCGATGCGGCTCGGCTGCGGCCTGCCCATGGGTCCGCTCGCGCTGCTCGACCTCATCGGCATCGACACCGCGCGCACGGTCCTGGAGGCCATGTACACCGAGTCCCGCGACCGGCTGCACGCGCCCGCCCCGATCCTCAAGCAGCTCAGCGAGGCGGGCCTGACCGGCCGCAAGTCGGGCCGCGGCTTCTACACGTACGAGACGCCGGGCAGCGCCACCGTCGTGGCCGACGCCCTGACCCCCGCGACCGGCGCCGCCGGGACGGCCGGCCGTCCCGTCCGCTCCGTCGGCGTGGCCGGCTCCGGCACCATGGCCTCCGGGATCGCCGAGGTCTTCGCCAAGGCCGGGTACGAGGTCGTCCTCGCCGCCCGCAGCGAGGAGAAGGCCCAGACCGCCAAGGCACGTATCGGCAAGTCGCTTTCGCGCTCTGTCGACAAGGGCCGGATGACCGCCGAGGCCGCCGCCGGGACCCTGGACCTGATCACCCCGGCGGGCTCCTACGAGGCCTTCGCCGACGTCGACCTTGCGGTCGAGGCGGTCGCCGAGGACCTGGAGATCAAGCAGCAGCTGTTCGCGACGCTGGACAAGGTGTGCAAGCCGGGCGCGGTCCTGGCCACCACGACCTCCTCGCTGCCCGTGGTCGCCTGCGCCCGCGCCACCTCGCGCCCGCAGGACGTCATCGGCATGCACTTCTTCAACCCGGCCCCGGCGATGAAGCTGGTCGAGGTCGTCCGCACGGTCCTGACCGGCGAGGACGTCCACGCCACCGTCCGCGAGGTCTGCCTGAAGATCCGCAAGCACGCCGTGGACTGCGGCGACCGGGCCGGTTTCATCGTGAACGCGCTGCTGTTCCCGTACCTCAACAACGCGGTCAAGATGGTCCAGGAGCACTACGCGTCCCTGGACGACATCGACGCGGCGATGAAGCTCGGCGGCGGCTATCCGATGGGCCCCTTCGAGCTGCTGGACGTCGTCGGCCTGGACGTCTCGCTGGCGATCGAGAAGGTGCTGCACCGCGAGTTCCGCGATCCCGGTCTCGCTCCGGCCCCGCTCCTGGAGCACCTGGTTGCCGCGGGCTGCCTCGGCCGCAAGACCGGCCGCGGCTTCCGCGAGTATGCCCGCCGCTGACGGCGTCGGCGACTGGTTCGACGGCGCCCCCGAGGGCGCGGACTGGGGCGGGCTGCTCGATCCCGCCGGGCCTCCCCCGCCCACCCGAACCGGCGGACCCCCGCCCTTCACGGGCGGGGGAAACCCCGGGCCTGCGCATCCAGCTGCGCACATGCAGTACGTTCGGGGCATGTCCCAGCCCGCCAAGTCCTCACGTACACCAGCCACGCCCGACGCGCCGGAAAGTGCTGCAGGCAGTCGCGCCGCCGCCCAGCGGCTGAAAATGCGCCGAGAACTGGCGGCCGCAGCGATGGAACTGTTCGCGACCAAGGGGTACGAGGCGACCACCGTCGACGAGATCGCGGCCGCGGCCGGGGTCGCCCGCCGCACCTTCTTCCGTCACTTCCGCTCCAAGGAAGAAGCGATCTTCCCGGACCACGACGACACGCTGATCCGTGCCGAGGCGGTGCTCAACGCCGCCCCCGCGCACGAGCACCCGCTCGACACCGTGTGCCGCGGCATCAAGGAAGTCATGAAGATGTACGCGGCCCGGCCGGAGATCTCGGTCGCCCGCTACAAGTTGACCCGTGAGGTACCCACCCTGCGCGAGGCCGAGATCGCGTCGGTGGCCCGCTACGAGCGCCTGTTCACCCGCTATCTGCTCGGCCACTTCGACGAGCACGCGCACGCCGACGACGCCAACGACGACCCGCTGCTCGCCGAGGTCGCCGCCTCCGCCGTCGTCACCGCCCACAACCACGTGCTCAGGCGCTGGCTGCGGGCCGGCGGCCAGGGCGACGTGGAGGCCCAGCTCGACCATGCCTTCGCGATCGTGCGCAAGACCTTCGGCTCGGGGATCGGGGCCGGCCGTCAGACTTCGACGCGCCCCGCCTCCGCGGGCCCCCTGGCCTCCGTGGTCGCGCAGGGCGAGGTGCTGGTGACCGTCGCGCGTACCGACGCACCGCTCGACGAGGTGATGCGCACGATCGAGCAGGCGCTGAAGGAGCGCTAGCTCGGGCCTCCCTCTCGGATCCTGCGGGGCCGCCCGGGGCCGGCCTGATCCGCACAGAGGGCTCAAGGGCCTGTCCGGCCCGAAGAACGCCGCGAGGTGCGGGTCCGCCTCTCCTGTCGGCAGGCCCGCCACCGCGTCGGCGGTGCACGTTCCGGCGGTCGTACGGACCGCCGCCCGCCCGGGGCCGCCGTGGACGGCGGCGACCCGGGCGCCCTCCACCGGCTCGGCCCCGTCCCGGCGCCGCCGTTCGGCGAGCGGGTCCACGCACCGCCCCGGGGGCCGGCGGCCCCTGGCGCTCGACGAGGAATCCGGCGCGGAGGGCGGGAGCCGAGGACGGCGACGGTCTCTGTCCGCCGTGCCGGCGGCTCTTCTCCGCCACCCCGGATCTGCCACCCGGCATCTGCCACCGGATCGGGCACTGGGGATCCGGCACCCGGGATCCGGCGCCGGCGATCCGGCACCCAGGATCTTCTCCGACACCCACAAGACCGGTCATTATCACCTACTCGACAGTAGGTTTGATCGATCATCGCTCATTTGTTACGTAAAGATTTCATCTGAGGGCAAGTTCTGGCACTCAGTGCCTTGTCACCTGACACGCGGTGTCATACGTTGAAGAGGTCCGGGCGGCCGGCGAGCAGAGACCGATCGTTCGCCGGCTGTCCCCGCAAACCTCCCCCGGTGCCCAAAGGCCCTGGGGGGAACCCCGGATTGCGCGCCCGGACGCCTGCGTCACAGGCAACCTCCTGCGCCACAAAGCGCTGCCGAAGCACCACCCGCCGAACCGACGGCACGTTCCACCCCAAACCCTCAGCAGCACTCATCGCAGCACCGACGATCCCCCAGCGCCCCTCCCTCAGGGCGCTCACCGCCGGAGGCAACACCGTGACCGTGAAGGACATCCTGGACGCGATCCAGTCGAAGGACACCACGTCCGCCGACTTCGCCGCCCTGCAGCTCCCCGAGTCGTACCGCGCGATCACCGTGCACAAGGACGAGACGGAGATGTTCGCGGGCCTGGAGACCCGCGACAAGGACCCGCGCAAGTCGATCCACCTGGACGAGGTTCCGGTGCCCGAACTGGGCCCGGGCGAGGCCCTGGTGGCCGTCATGGCCTCCTCGGTCAACTACAACTCGGTGTGGACCTCGATCTTCGAGCCGCTGTCCACGTTCGGGTTCCTGGAGCGCTACGGCAAGGTCAGCGAGCTGACCAAGCGGCACGACCTGCCGTACCACATCATCGGCTCCGACCTCGCGGGCGTCGTCCTGCGCACCGGCCCGGGCGTCAACGCCTGGAAGCCCGGTGACGAGGTCGTCGCGCACTGTCTGTCCGTCGAGCTGGAGTCCAGCGACGGCCACAACGACACCATGCTCGACCCCGAGCAGCGCATCTGGGGCTTCGAGACCAACTTCGGCGGCCTCGCCGAGATCGCGCTCGTCAAGTCCAACCAGCTGATGCCGAAGCCCGGCCACCTCAGCTGGGAGGAGGCCGCGGCCCCCGGCCTGGTGAACTCCACCGCCTACCGCCAGCTGGTCTCCCGCAACGGCGCCCAGATGAAGCAGGGCGACAACGTCCTGATCTGGGGCGCGAGCGGCGGGCTCGGCTCGTACGCCACCCAGTTCGCCCTGGCCGGCGGCGCCAACCCGATCTGTGTCGTTTCCAGCGACCAGAAGGCGGACATCTGCCGCTCGATGGGCGCCGAGGCGATCATCGACCGCAGCGCCGAGGGCTACAAGTTCTGGAAGGACGAGCAGACCCAGGACCCCAAGGAGTGGAAGCGCTTCGGCAAGCGCATCCGCGAGCTGACCGGCGGCGAGGACATCGACATCGTCTTCGAGCACCCGGGCCGCGAGACCTTCGGCGCCTCCGTGTTCGTCACCCGCAAGGGCGGCACCATCACCACCTGCGCCTCGACCTCGGGCTACATGCACGAGTACGACAACCGCTACCTGTGGATGTCGCTCAAGCGGATCATCGGCTCGCACTTCGCGAACTACCGCGAGGCCTGGGAGGCCAACCGCCTCATCGCCAAGGGCAAGATCCACCCGACCCTGTCGAAGACCTACTCCCTCCAGGACACCGGTCAGGCGGCCTACGACGTCCACCGCAACCTGCACCAGGGCAAGGTCGGCGTGCTGTGCCTCGCCCCCGAGGAAGGCCTGGGCGTGCGCGACGAGGAGATGCGCGCCAAGCACATCGACGCCATCAACCGCTTCCGGAACGTCTGAGAGCCATAGATGACAGAGCGTCAGAAGGACCGTCCGTGGCTCATGCGGACGTACGCGGGCCACTCGACGGCCGAGGCGTCCAACGAGCTGTACCGGCGCAACCTCGCCAAGGGCCAGACCGGCCTGTCGGTGGCGTTCGACCTGCCGACGCAGACCGGCTACGACCCCGACCACATCCTCGCCCGCGGCGAGGTCGGCCGGGTCGGCGTGCCGGTCTCGCACCTCGGTGACATGCGCCGGTTGTTCCAGGACATCCCCCTGGAGCAGATGAACACCTCGATGACGATCAACGCCACCGCCATGTGGCTGCTGGCGCTCTACCAGGTCGTCGCCGAGGAGCAGGGCGCGGACATCACCAAGCTCCAGGGGACGACCCAGAACGACATCGTCAAGGAGTACCTGTCCCGCGGGACGCACGTCTTCCCGCCGGGGCCCTCGCTCCGCCTGACGACGGACATGATCGCGTACACGGTCTCCCACATCCCGAAGTGGAACCCGATCAACATCTGCAGCTACCACCTGCAGGAGGCCGGGGCCACGCCGGTGCAGGAGATCGCGTACGCGATGTCCACCGCGATCGCCGTGCTGGACGCCGTGCGGGACTCCGGCCAGGTGCCGCAGGAGCGCATGGGTGACGTGGTCGCCCGCATCTCCTTCTTCGTGAACGCGGGCGTCCGCTTCGTCGAGGAGATGTGCAAGATGCGGGCGTTCGGCCGCATCTGGGACACGATCACACGCGAGCGGTACGGCATCGAGAACCCCAAGCAGCGCCGCTTCCGCTACGGCGTCCAGGTCAACTCGCTCGGGCTGACGGAGGCACAGCCGGAGAACAACGTCCAGCGGATCGTGCTGGAGATGCTCGCGGTCACCCTGTCCAAGGACGCACGCGCGCGTGCCGTGCAGCTGCCCGCCTGGAACGAGGCCCTGGGCCTGCCCCGCCCCTGGGACCAGCAGTGGTCGCTGCGCATCCAGCAGGTCCTCGCGCACGAGAGCGACCTGCTGGAGTACGAGGACATCTTCGAGGGCTCGCACGTCATCGAGGCGAAGGTGAGCCAGCTGGTCGAGGACTCCCTGGCGGAGATCGACCGGATCCAGGAGATGGGCGGCGCGATGGCCGCCGTCGAGTCGGGCTACCTCAAGTCGCAGCTGGTCGCCTCGCACGCCGAGCGCAGGGGCCGGATCGAGTCCGGGCAGGAGAAGATCGTCGGCGTCAACATCTTCGAGACGACCGAGCCGAACCCGCTGACCGCCGACCTGGACGCCGCGATCCAGACGGTCGACCCGGCCGTCGAGGCCCGGGTGGTCGAGGCGATCGGGACCTGGCGCGACACGCGCTACCAGCCGCCCTTCAACCACCCGCGCCCGTGCAAGGCGCTGGACCGGCTGAAGGAGGCCGCCAAGGGCACCGGCAACCTCATGGAGGCCACCCTGGAGTGCGCCCGCGCCGGCGTCACGACCGGCGAGTGGGCCGGGGCCCTGCGCGAGGTCTTCGGGGAGTTCCGGGCACCGACCGGTGTCTCCTCGGCGCCGATCGCCGTCCCGGTGGAGGCGGGCTCGGCGCTCGCCGAGGTCCGCGCCAAGGTGGACGCCACCGCCCGCGACCTGGGCTCCGGCAAGCTGCGCTTCCTGGTCGGCAAGCCCGGTCTGGACGGCCACTCCAACGGGGCCGAGCAGATCGCGGTGCGCGCCCGCGACGCCGGTTTCGAGGTCGTCTACCAGGGCATCCGGCTCACCCCGGAGCAGATCGTGGACGCGGCCCTCGCCGAGGACGTGCACGCGGTCGGCCTGTCCATCCTGTCCGGCTCGCACGCCCAGCTCGTCCCGGACGTGCTGGAGCGCCTCCGTGTGGCCGGTGCCACAGATATACCGGTGATCGCCGGTGGCATCATCCCGAATGGTGACGCCGAGGACCTGCGGGCCGCCGGAGTGGCCGCGGTGTTCACCCCGAAGGACTTCGACATCACCGGGATCATCGGCCGCATCGTCGACGAGATCCGGAAAGCGAACAAGCTCGACCCCCTGGAGGTCCCCGCATGACCGTCAACCGTCTCCGCCCGCGGCGCTCGTGCCTGGCAGTACCCGGTTCGAACCCGCGCTTCCTGGAGAAGGCACAGGGCCTCCCGGCGGACCAGGTCTTCCTGGACCTGGAGGACGCGTGCGCGCCGCTCGCCAAGCCCGGCGCGCGGCACACCATCGTCAAGTTCCTCAACGAGGGTGACTGGACCGGCAAGACGCGGGTCGTGCGCGTCAACGACTGGACGACCGAGTGGACGTACCGCGACGTCGTCACCGTCGTCGAGGGTGCCGGCCAGAACCTCGACTGCATCATGCTGCCGAAGGTCCAGAACGCCGAGCAGGTCGTCGCGCTGGACCTCCTGCTGACCCAGATCGAGAAGACCATGGGCTTCGAGGTCGGCAAGATCGGCATCGAGGCGCAGATCGAGAACGCGCAGGGCCTGAACAACGTCAACGCGATCGCCGAGGCCTCCCCGCGCATCGAGACGATCATCTTCGGCCCGGCCGACTTCATGGCCTCCATCAACATGAAGTCGCTGGTCGTGGGCGAGCAGCCGCCCGGGTACCCGGCGGACGCCTACCACTACATCCTGATGAAGATCCTGATGGCCGCCCGCGCCAACAACCTCCAGGCGATCGACGGCCCCTACCTGCAGATCCGCAACGTCGAGGGCTACCGCGCGGTCGCGCAGCGCGCCGCCGCGCTCGGCTTCGACGGCAAGTGGGTGCTGCACCCGGGCCAGGTCGAGGCGTCCAACGAGATCTTCTCGCCCTCCCAGGAGGACTACGACCACGCCGAGCTGATCCTGGACGCGTACGACTACTACACGTCCGAGGCCGGCGGGAAGAAGGGCTCCGCGATGCTCGGCGACGAGATGATCGACGAGGCCAGCCGCAAGATGGCCCTGGTCATCTCCGGCAAGGGCCGGGCCGCCGGCATGCAGCGCACGTCGAAGTTCGAGATCCCGGAGGCCTGAGCGCGATGCAGTTCGGACGCACCTACGAGGAGTTCGAGGTCGGGGCGACGTACAAGCACTGGCCGGGCAAGACGGTCACGGAGTACGACGACCACCTGTTCTGTCTCCTCACCATGAACCACCACCCGCTCCACATGGACACGAACTATGCGGAGAAGACGACGGACTTCGGCAAGAACGTCGTCGTCGGGAACTACATCTACTCGCTGCTGCTCGGCATGTCCGTCCCGGACATCTCCGGCAAGGCGATCGCCAACCTGGAGATCGAGTCGCTCAAGCACGTGGCGCCGACCTTCCACGGCGACACGATCTACGGCCAGACGACCGTGCTCGACAAGTGGCCGTCCAAGTCGAAGAACGACCGCGGCATCGTCTACGTCGAGACCAAGGGCTACAAGCAGGACGGCACCCTGGTGTGCGTCTTCCGCCGCAAGGTCATGGTGCCCACCGAGACGTACATCAAGGAGCGCGGCGGCGAGCAGCCGGGCCGCCCCGAGCTGAAGCAGCAGGAGAAGTAATGGCGCGCCTCGCCCAGACCGCCGGTCTGACCGACGTCCAGCAGGAGATCCTCTCCACGGTCCGGGACTTTGTCGACAAGGAGATCATTCCTGTCGCGACCGGGCTGGAGCACCGCGACGAGTACCCGCAGCAGATCGTGGACGGCCTGAAGGAACTCGGCCTGTTCGGTCTGATGATCCCCGAGGAGTACGGGGGCCTGGGCGAGTCGCTCCTCACCTACGCCCTGTGCGTCGAGGAGATCGCCCGTGGCTGGATGTCGGTCTCCGGCATCATCAACACGCACTTCATCGTCGCGTACATGCTCAAGCAGCACGGCACGCAGGAGCAGAAGGACCACTTCCTGCCGCGCATGGCCGCCGGTGACATCCGGGGCGCCTTCTCGATGTCGGAGCCGGGCCTCGGCTCCGATGTGTCGGCGATCACGTCGAAGGCGGTCAAGGACGGCGACGAGTACGTCCTGAACGGTCAGAAGATGTGGCTGACGAACGGCGGGACGTCCTCGCTCGTGGCCGTCCTGGTCCGAAGTGACGAAGGACACCCCGAGGGCACGGCCCCCCACAAGTCGATGACCACCTTCCTCGTCGAGAAGGAGCCCGGCTTCGGCGAGGTCCGCCCCGGCCTGACGATCCCGGGCAAGATCGACAAGATGGGTTACAAGGGCGTCGACACCACCGAGCTGATCATGGACGGCCTGCGCATCCCGGCCGACCGGGTGCTCGGCGGCGTCACCGGCCGGGGTTTTTACCAAATGATGGACGGCGTGGAGGTCGGCCGCGTCAATGTGGCGGCGCGCGGTTGCGGCGTCGCCCAGCGCGCGTTCGAGCTGGGCGTACAGTACGCCCAGCAGCGACACACCTTCGGCAAGCCGATCGCCCAGCACCAGGCCATCCAGTTCAAGCTGGCCGAGATGGCTACCAAGGTCGAGGCCGCGCATGCCATGATGGTCAACGCTGCACGCAAAAAGGACTCTGGGGAACGAAACGACCTTGAGGCAGGGATGGCGAAGTACCTCGCCTCCGAGTACTGCAAGGAGGTCGTGGAGGACGCCTTCCGGATCCACGGCGGCTACGGCTTCTCCAAGGAGTACGAGATCGAGCGCCTCTACCGGGAGGCCCCGATGCTGCTCATCGGTGAAGGTACCGCCGAGATCCAGAAAATGATCATCGGGCGCAGACTGCTCGAAGAGTATCGATTCCAGGGCTGATTGTCCGGAAACGGGGTGTTTTCTTCGAGAAGAAGATCACACCCCGTCAACGGGGTTCGGCCGCCGACTCGACTTCCTGGCTTGCCCAGTTGTGGCCCGCGACCGGTACGATCCCCGGAAAGCCGCCGTCCCCCGTTCCAGCGCGGCATCATCCGCTACGAAGGTCATCCATGCCCCACAGCCAAACCTCTGCACATCGAGACAGCCTGGCCGGCGTACGCCTCGCGCGCGGAGCATCGCCGTGGCTTCTCCCGACCGTCGCCACCGCAGCCGTCAGCCTCCTGCGCGCTCGCCGCTCCGGCGCCGCCAAGGCCGTCGCCGTACCCGCCACCGCGCTCGCGGCGGGCATGCTGTGGTTCTTCCGCGACCCCGAGCGCGAGATCACCCAGGGCCGGGTCATCTCGCCCGCCGACGGTGTGGTGCAGAGCATCATGCCGTGGAAGGACGGGCGTACCCGCGTCGCGATCTTCATGAGCCCGCTCAACGTCCACGTCAACCGCGCACCCCTCGCGGGCACGGTGACGTCCGTCGAACACATCCCCGGTGGCTTCGTTCCCGCCTTCAACAAGGAGAGCGAGAACAACGAGCGCGTAGTCTGGCATTTCGACACCGAACTCGGCGACATCGAGATGATCCAGATCGCCGGCGCGGTGGCCCGCCGCATCGTGCCCTACATCCCGGAGGGCACGAAGGTCGAGCAGGGCGACCGAATCGGTCTGATCCGCTTCGGCTCGCGTGTCGACCTCTACCTGCCCGAGGGCGTGGAGGTCGCGGTCGAGGTCGGCCAGAAGACCGTGGCTGGGGTGACTCGCATTGACCGTGATTGATCCGGAGACCCAGGCGGGCTGGGTGCCCGAGGCCGAAGAGGTGGACGAAGAGGAGGAGATGCCTCTTTCTCTCCGCCTCTCGATAGCGGACACCCTCACCCTGGGCAACGCCACGTGCGGCTTCATGGCGGTGTACTTCACCACCACCGGCATCCTGATCCCGCACCTCACCGGCAGCCAGGAGTCCGGCATGGCCCGCCACAGCGCGGCCACGGCGGTCATCCTGATGCTCTGCGCGGCGGTGTTCGACCTGTTCGACGGCCTGGTGGCGAGGAAGCTCCGCTCCTCCCCCATGGGCGCGGAGCTGGACAACCTCTCCGACCTGATCAGCTTCGGACTCGCGCCCGCGTACTTCGTTCTCGTCTACGGCATGGTCGCGGACGACGCGCACCAGCGGATGGCGGCGCTCGGGGCAATCGTGGTGCTCCTGGCCGTCGTGCTCCGTCTGGCACGCTTCTCGTGCGTGACGCCGAGGAACGGCATGTTCCAGGGCATGCCCTCGCCGTTCGGCGCGCTGACCGTCGTCTCGATCGTGCTGCTGGAGCTGCCCTTCGTGGCGACACTGCTGGCGATCCTGGGAACCGCGTGGCTGATGGTGAGCCGGGTGGAGTACCCGAAGCCCCGGGGCCGCCTCGCCGGCGCGATGCTCGGCTGGATCGTGCTGTCCATGGGTCTGCTGGCCGCCTGGGCCTTCGACGCCCCGAGCGGTCAGCTGCTGCTCCAGACGGGCTGCGCCCTGCAGCTGGTCATGGGAGCGGTGATCCCGCTGTTCGCCACGGCTCGCCGGGTGAACAACTTCCGTGACAACCGGCGGGAGGCGCGCGCGGCGCAGTCGTGACGCCGCGGGACGCTCCGCCGCAAGGGCCCCGGACCTGAATTGGTCCGGGGCCCTCTGCGTTGTCCGCGACAGCGCACCGGCGCCCCCGGCACCGCACCGCCTGTCACCGCCTGTCACCGCCTGCCACCGCCTGTCTCGGGGGCTCAGTCCCGGCCCCGTTCGCACGCCCGCCCGCCCACTCGTCCCGGTCGGCTGCGGGGGCACCCTCCCCACGGGCTGCCCCGACGCCGTCCGGGGGACCGACGAAACGCGCCTCCCACAGTGACGGAACGGGCAGGGAACGAGCTGGGTGTCTGCGGTCGCGGGGCGAGCCTCAGCGGCCCTTCTTCGATTCCGATCGCCACCGGCGGCCGAGGAGGACGAGGGCAGAACCGGCGGCCACCGACAGGGCGGCTGCGACGCCGAGGGCGACTGCCTGCGTGCCCGGCCGGACGGATCCCGTCTTCGCGAGGGCCGGGCCGGAAGGATCCGTGGCGGTCGTCGCCGTGGTGCCGGTCGTCGCCGTGGTGGCGGTGGCCTCGGCCGCCTGTTCGATCAACCGGGCGACCGCGCCCGGCCGGGAGACCGAGACGGCGTGGGAGGCGTCGACCTCAACGGTGTGTGCGTGGGCGCGCCGGGCCATGAAGCGCTGGGCGGCCGGCGGGATGTTGCGGTCCTCGGTGGTGATCAGAGTCCACGAGGGGATGGTCTTCCAGGCGGCCTCGGTGGCCTTCTCCCCCAGGGCCGAGGCGGCCACGGGACGCTGGGTGGCGGCCATCAGGTCCGTGACGGATCTGGGCACGTCGGCCGCGAACTGATCATGGAACTTGTCGGCTTTGATGTACTGGTCGGTGCCCGTGCCACCGCCGGGGAGCGGGAAGGGCACGTTGTTGAGGGCGGGGCCGAGGGTGCTCCCGGGGAACTTGCCGGACAGCTCCAGGGAGCTTTCCCCCACCGCGGGGGCGAAGGCCGCGATGTAGACCAACGCTTTGACCTGGGCGTCACCGACGGCGGCTTCGCTGATCACGGCGCCGCCGTAGGAGTGACCGACGAGCACGACCGGCCCCTTCACGCTCTTGAGCACGCTGTGGATGTACCCGGCGTCACTGGCCAGCCCGCGCAGCGGGTTGGCGGGAGCGACGACCGGATACCCCGCCTGCTGGAGACGGCTCACCACTCCGTTCCAGCTGGAGCCGTCCGCGAAGGCGCCGTGCACCAGCACGACAGTGGGCTTCACAGCGTGTGCGCCGGCGTCCGCAGAGGCGGGTGCGGGTGCCACTGCCGGTGCGGGTGCCGGCGCCGCCGAGACCGTGCACAGGGCGGCGACGGCGAATCCTGCCGCCGCGCCGTGGAGACGCCGTGTGGGGCGTCGTATGCCGTGGACCGAGCTCATTGCGTACCCACTTCCGTCAGGCCTACGGCAATCAGCTTCACCCGTGCGTGGTGGCGAGCCAGCTCACTCGGTGCAATCGGGTGAATTCGGTACGGCAGCAGGTGCACTTGCTTCTGCGTGACGTGTGAGGCGTGACGGGGCGGGCGCCCGCCTCCCGTCGGCGGACCGCTCGGCCCACGGAGACCGATGGGCGGATGGGCGGATGGGCGAAGGGTCCGGGTGTACCGACCGTGCCCGGGCAGGCGCGACCACCCGTCCCACCCACGGCTCGCTTCTCGCCCCGGCGAGTCGGGTGGGCGGGTGGGCGAGGGGCCCGGGGCTCAGGAAAGGCGCGCCTCGGCGATACGGACCGCGACGCGCTCAAGGATGGGCCCGGCCTCCGCGATGCACTTGGCGACATCGGGCTCCACCGAGGTGAGCGGGTAGGCACGGGAGATCCCGGCCCGCTCCAGAGCCTCCTGGGGCAGAGCCAGCCGCCCGCACACCGCGACGACCTCCTTGCCGGCCGCCCGCGCCGCCGCGGCAACACCCGCCGGCGCCTTCCCGTGCAACGTCTGCTCGTCCAGCGACCCCTCACCGGTGATCACCAGATCGGCCCGCTCCAGCGCCGGTGCGAACCCGAGGACGTCCAGCATGACCTCGATGCCGGGCCGGAAACGGGCACCCAGGAGCAGCGCGCCGTAGCCGATGCCACCCGCCGCCCCGGCACCGGGCGCCGCCGCGTACGGAGCGGCACGCGGCCCCACGGCCGCCTCCAGCACCCCGGCGAAGTGGGCGAGCGCCGCGTCCAGCGTCTCCACGTCGTCCGGTGACGCCCCCTTCTGCGGGCCGTACACCGCGGGCGCGCCCTTCGGCCCGGTCAGCGGATTGTCGACATCGCTGGCGAGCACCAGCTCCACGTCCGGCAGACGGGGGTCGAGGCCGGACAGATCGGCCCGTGCCAGTTCGGCCAGGCCGCCGCCGCCCGGTGCCACCGGCTCCCCGTCCGCGTCCAGGAACCGCGCGCCCAGCGCCGACAGCATCCCGGCGCCGCCGTCCGTCGTGGCGCTCCCGCCGACGCCGAACACGATCGTCCGCGCGCCCGCGTCCAGCGCGGCCCTCAGCAGTTCGCCGGAGCCGTACGTGGAGGCGGTCAGCGGGGCGAAGACACCGGCCGGCAGCCGCTGCAGCCCGCTCGCCTCGGCCATCTCCACGACCGCGGTGCCGCCGCGCAGCGCGAACGCGGCCGTGACCTCCTGCCCGAGCGGCCCGGCGACCCGGACCTCGCGGCGCTCGAAGCCTGCCGCGACCGCCGCGTCCACGGTTCCGTCACCACCGTCGGCCACGGGCAGCGCCTCGACCTCGACGCCCGGCACGACCCTGCGCAGCCCGGCCGTCACCCGCTCGGCGACCTGTACGGCCGTCAGCGATCCCTTGAACTTGTCCGCGGCGATGAGCACCCGACGGGTCTCGTTCACTGCAGCGTCCGCCACCTTGCTTTCCCCTTGCTCTCCGGGCCCCGCGCACATCCGCACGTCAGGGCCAGTCGCGCCGCTGTGACCATAACCGGCGGACACCCCCGCCGTCATGCCCCGACCGAACCCTGGGAACCGGCCGGGAGGGGCCCGGGAAAACGGGTACACCCCAGCCATGGACAACCAGGGCACCGGGCCGGACCTCGCCGACCGCATCCACGGCGGCTGGCTGGGCCGGATCGCGGGCAACATGCTGGGCAAGCCGGTCGAGCAGGGCGAGGTGTGGACGCGCGAGCGCATCGACCGGTACCTGCGCAAGGCCGCCGCCCTGCCGCTGACCGACTACCTGCCCGAGCCCGCGGACGCGGCCGACAGCGCCGTACTGCGCCCGGAGTGGCGCCAGTGCGTGCGCGGCAGGATCCACGGCAGCTGCCGGGACGACGACGTCGACTACGCCGTCCTCGGCCTGCACCTGCTGGAGACCCACGGCTTCGGCTTCAGCACCGAGCAGGTCGGCGACCTGTGGCTGCTCAGGCTGCCGTACCTGCAGACGTTCACCGCGGAACGGGCGGCGTACCGCAACCTCGCCAACGGACTGAAGCCTCCGCTGACGGCGACGTACGACAATCCGTACCAGGAGTGGATCGGCGCGCTGATCCGCGCCGACGCCTACGGCTGGACCTGCCCGGGCGATCCGCTCCGCGCCGCCGGGCTGGCCCGCCGGGACGCGGTGCTCTCGCACACGGGCAACGGTGTCTACGGCGCGATGTTCGCGGCCGCGCTGATCTCGGCGGCGTTCACCGCCGGGGGTGTGCGGGACGCGCTGGAGGCCGCGCTCGCGGTGATCCCGGCGAGCAGCCGCCTGGCCCGTACCGTGCGCCGGGTCGTGTCCCTGCACGAGACCCGGCTGCCCTGGGAGGAGACGCTGGCCACGGTTTCCGCGGAGACCGCCTCTCTCGGCTGGATCCACGTCGTCCCGAACGCGGCCGTCCTCACGGCGGGACTCCTCTACGGCGACGGCGACTTCACCCGCACCCTCGCCCTGACCGTCCGCGGCGGCCTGGACACCGACAGCAACGGCGCGACGGCCGGCTCGGTGGCCGGGGTGCTCACCGGCGCCGCTGCCGTCCCCGCCCGGTGGAAGGACCCGCTGGAGGACACGGTCCGGAGCGCGGTGTTCGGCTTCGACGGCGTACGGATCAGTGCGCTGGCCGAGCGCACCCTGCGCCTGGCGACGGTCGCGCGGTAGCGGTCCCGGAGCTGGTTACCCTTCCTGAATGACCACGACTGACGACTTCGCCGCGTACATCGCGAGCCTGCCCCGTGTCCTCGCCGGTGCCGCCGCGCTCTTCCGGGACGCCGAGGGACGCGTCCTGCTGGTCGAGCCCAACTACCGTGAGGGCTGGGCCCTTCCGGGCGGCACGATCGAGTCGGACGACGGTGAGACGCCGCGCCAGGGGGCCCGCCGCGAGACCCTGGAGGAGATCGGCCTCGACCGGGAACTCGGGCGGCTGCTGGCGGTGGACTGGGTGCGCGGCACGGGACGGCCGCCGCTGGTGGCGTACCTGTTCGACGGCGGTGTCCTCGCCGAGGCCGAGTTCAAGGCCATTCGTCTGCAGGAGGAGGAGCTGCTGTCCTGGCGGCTGGTGCCCCGCGAGGAGATCACCGACCATCTGCCCGGCGCCCTCGGCCGCCGCGTCCTGGCCGCACTGGACGTCCTCGCGGAGAGCGCGGGCACGGCAGAGCTGGAGAACGGCCACCGGGTGGCCTGACCCCACCGGCCCCCACCGGCGTACCGAGGCCGATCGGTGGTGGGGGCGGGGCCAGGGCGGAGTCGGGGTCGAGGCCGGCGGGACAGGTGCCTGACGTGCTGCGGAGCGGCCGGTCCCGCACTCTGGGGGGAGGAAGGAGCGACGTCATGCCCAGTGCCGGGAGGGTGCCGCCGGGGGCATGCTCCGTGCGCATCGCCGAGCGGCGGGCGTGTCCCGTCGGCGCAGGTGGGCGCATCGGCTGACGGCCTCCGCCCGGTCCGCGCACGCACGGGCGGCGACCCGCTTCCCGGTGGTCACCCACCTCGCGGACCGCATGGTGTCGGTGAACATCTTCGACTCCGCCACGCGGCTGGCGGCGCAGTCCTTCCTGACCGCGGTCCCGCTGCTCTTCGTGGTCGGCGCATACGCCCCGCCTCCGGTACGGCACCAGCTCATCAGTTCCGTCCGTACCGTCTTCGGGGTCACGGGTGCCACGGACGCTCAGCTCGTCCACGCGCTCAGTCCCACGACGGGGAGTCTGCGGCAGGCGACCGGCGTGGTGGGCGGGCTGATGGTGCTGCTCTCCGCCACCGCGGTCAGCAGGGCGTTGCAACGGCTGTGCAAACGGGCCTGGGAGATTCCCCGGGCAGGAACCAGGATCGCCCCCTGGCGGTGGCTGGCCTGGCTCGCACTGTGGCTGGGCGCGCTGCTGGTGCAGGGCCCCCTGCGGGACGGGTTCGGCGTCGGGGCCTGGCTGGGGGTCCCGATCACGGTGGTGGGTCTGACGGGTCTGTGGTGGTGGACCCAGCATCTGCTGCTCGGCGGCCTGATCGGCTGGAAGCCCCTGCTGCCCGGTGCGCTGATCACGGCGGTCGCCGTCACGGCACTGAGCGTGACGGCACGGTTGTATCTCCCGCGGGCGCTCGACCACGCCCTCGCCGAATACGGCTCCCTCGGCCCGGTGTTCATCATGCTGTCGTGGCTGATCGTGGTCTGTGCGGCCATCGCGATCAGCATCAGCGTGGGCGCCGTCGTGGCCCAGGAACCGTCGCTGGCCCGGCGTCTCGGAAGCCCGCCGCCGGTGCGGAGCCGGACCACACACCCGTGACACACCGTCGGCCACGGCACATGTCGCCACAGCACATGTGGCCACGGCACTTTGGGGAGCCGACGCCGTCTCGGGCAGGCGTCAGGACGTCAGGACGTCGATGCCGTCCCCCAGCAGCTTCAGCCCGAACACGAAGAACAGAACCGCCATCACAGCCACGTTGTGGCGCGCGGCCCAATCCTTCCAGTTGCCCAGCATGTTCTTCGCCCGCTCGCCCATGACCAGGTAGACCCCCAGCGGCGTCAGCAGCCCGACGGAGGCGATGACGACGAAGACCGCCAGCGCCCCGACCTGCTGTCCGACCGGCAGCCCCGACGAACTGATGGACGCTGCCGCGGCGATGGTCAGCGGGGCGTTCTTCAGGTTCCCGGCCGACAGCAGGAGGGCGAGGAGGAAGATCTTCACCGGTGTGAAGCGGTCGATGGCAGCCATCCATTGAGGCAGCCGTGCCTGTGTGACATCGGTGGGGCGATGACGCCAGAGCCTGACGGCGAGAAGTGCCAGTGCCACGCCCAGCACGAGCTTGACCACCCCCACCCAGTCGGCCGGGTGCCCATGGGTGGTGGCACTCCCCTGGCCTCCGACGACCAGCATCACCGCGCCCAGGCCCGACAGACCCACCACCCAGCCGGTGACGAACACCAGTCCATTGAGGCGTCCCCAGGGCGTGGCCAGCACGATGATGAGAGCAACGATCGGCAGAGGACTGACGGCGACACCGGCCGCCAGGCCCAGCACATCACCCAACACGTTGCCCATGAGTGCCTCCGTGCGTCGAGGAACCGCGCTGACCGCAGCCGCCGCCCCGTCCGACCGACACCGTCCCCATGGAACGCAAGCGCTCCGCACCCTGTGGGTCGCTCCAGCCGCCTCCCCAGAATCCCACCTCCGGAGAATCGACGACAACGCACGGCCCTTGCGCACGGTCCTTGCGCACGGTCCTTGCACACAGTCCTTGTGCACAGTCCTTGCGCACGGGCACGTGCCGCGCACGCGAAGTGCGGTCACGGCGCCCCGGTTCGTGCGGAACCCCCGAGTGCAGGTGCTGCACGCCGGGGATACGCTTTTGACTGCAAGGTCACGTTCTCCGGGCGGTTTTGCAGACCCCGGTCGCCTCGTCGTGTGGAGCCGAGCGAGGAGCCCGGTCGCCGAAGGCCTGCGCGGTCGCCATGGCCGGGGCGAGCCCGCGGGAACGCCTACCGGAGTCCGGCCGGGCCCGGCGGATACCCGGGGGCGGGCCCGGAGGGCGGCGGGCCCCACTGCGGCGCGGGGGCCGACAGGGCCACGAGCCGCCGGCGGTGCCGACCGCGGCGGACGGCGGTGACGACGGTGATGGTCACGGCTGTGGCGAGCGCGGCGAGGAAGCAGCCGACCCCCGCGGCGATCCCGCTGATCGTGGACCCCACCTGGGGCCTGTCGCCCAGCGCGAACTGGGCCGGCAGCTCCGAGGTGCAGGAGAGCGTGTAGTCGCCGCTGCTGCCGGGCTTCACCTCGAAGACGCGGTCCCAGGTGCGGGAGTTGATGGTGATGCGGAAGCTGCCGTCCGGCTGGGTCAGCGTCCCGGACCGCAGCTCCGGGATCCGGCAGTCGACCCGGCCCGTCCCGGACTGGGAGACGTAGATCGCCTTGGTCTCCCCCTCGACAAGCCTGAAGGTCTGCGATTCGCCGCTGGAGAAGGCCCGGGAGGTGTCGATCGAGTTCATCGTGTTCTTCACCGTCACCACGATGAGGGCGACACCGGCGCCGGCCAGTACGAGCCCCAGCAGCGCGGCCACCAAGTACCAGATGCGCCGAGGCCGCAGGTCCTTCGCCGGGATGTTCGGCGGCGGATGCGGCGGACCGCCGTACGGTGTCCCCCAGGGATTCTGTATCGCCACAACATCGCATGGTAGGGCAATCGCTCGCAGCGGGACCGGTGAGGGTGACGTCCGTGCCGCGCCGACGATGCCGTGCCCGGCCGATCACCGGCCCTGCCGAACCCTCCTTGCGTCACGCGGTGGTTGCCCGACCGGTACGTCCGGCGACCGGCGGGCCACGCCCGGATACCCGCTCGCACCGCGCGGACGGGCGTCCTACTCTCGGCCCATGGACAGGCTTCTCGTGGCCCTTCTCAGTGGCGCAGGCATCTCGACCGATTCCGGGATCCCGGACTATCGCGGCCCGAACGGGCTGTGGAGGCGGGACCCCGAGGCCGAGAAACTCGTCACGTACGAGTACTACATGGGGGACCCTGAGATCCGGCGGCGGTCCTGGCGGATGCGGCTCGGGAACCGCACGCTCGACGCCGGGCCGAACGCCGCGCACCACGCCGTCGCCGAGCTGGAGAAGTCCGGTATGCCGGTGCGTGTGATCACACAGAACGTGGACGGGCTGCACCAGCTCGCCGGCATGCCCGCCCGCAAGGTCATCGAACTGCACGGTACGGCCCGCGGCGTCGTCTGCACGCGGTGCCATGCGCGTGGCCCCATGGAGGACGCCCTCGCGCGGGTCGAGGCGGGCGAGGACGATCCCCCGTGCCTGGAATGCGGCGGCATCCTCAAGTCCGCCACCGTGATGTTCGGCGAACGGCTCGACCCCGTGGTGCTCGGCGAGGCCGTGGCCGTCACCAAGGCCTGCCAGGTGTTCATCGCCGTGGGGACCAGCCTCCAGGTCCAGCCCGCCGCCGGGCTCGCGGGCCTCGCCGCCGACCACGGTGCCCGCCTGATCATCGTGAACGCCGAGCCGACGCCGTACGACGACCGCGCCGACGAGGTCGTCCGCGAGCCCATCGGCACGGCACTCCCGAAACTGCTGAGCCGGCTGACCGGGGAGAGCGCGTAGGCCGTGTCCGACGGGCATGCGCCCGCGTGAGCAGACGCCCAGGCCTTCTCGGGCAGTTCAGGGACGAGGTCAGTTCTTGTTCAGCGTGCGCGAGATTCCGGCGAGCACGGCCGTGGTCAGCAGCCATCCGGCTGCGACGAGGGCGTAGGACAGCCAGGCCGTCGCTCCTGTCCAGTACCAGGAGCTGCGCCGACCGAGGCCGCCGATGGGAATCGGCCAGCGCCGCAAGCCACACGCCGGCCAGCCACGGCCGGTATCCATAGCCGACGGAGGCGTCCAGCAGGTGCCCCGTGCGCGTGCCGGGCGGCTCAGGGTTCTCCTGCGGTGGCGTTGCCTGGCGAGCAGTACGCGTCGCGCGTCGTCGTCACGGCCTATCTGCCGGTATCACGTGGCCAGTTGCTCGTACGCCTCCCACAACTCACGTTCGGCCGAAGTCAGTTCTTGGGCGGTCGGCCGCACCCCATCGCGCCCGAGCCGGACCTCATCTCAGAACAAAGCCGTTCCGCGCTCGAAGTCCAGCAGTCGCCGTTTGCGGTCCAGGCCGCCGCCGTAGCCGGTGAGGCCGCCGGCCGCGCCGATGACACGGTGGCAGGGCACGATGATGCCGATCGGGTTCCTGCCGTTGGCGAGGCCCACCGCGCGGGAGGCCTTGGGGTTGCCGAGGGCGTCGGCGAGTTCGCCGTAGGAGCGGGTCTCGCCGTACGGGATGCGGGTCAGCTGCTCCCAGACACCACGCTGGAACGGGGTGCCGTGCAGCCGGAGTTCGAGGGTGAACTCGGTCAGCTCCCCGGCGAAGTAGGCCGAGAGCTGTTTCCCGGCCTCGGCGAAGAGGGTGTCGTCGCGCGCGCCGAAGGTCTCCTCCGGCGGGCGGTGGCGCTGGCCGGTCATGTAGAGGCCGCACAGGACGCCGTCGTCGGCGACGAGGGTGAGAGGGCCGTAGGGGCTGTCGATGACGGTGTGCTGTTTCATCCCGGTGATCCTTACACGGGCAGGAAGTTGATCGGATGGCTGTCGGTCGCCCACAGGTACTGGACCGCATAGGCCCGCCAGGGCCGCCAGGCCTCGGCGCGGGCGGTGAGCGCGGCCGGGGTGGCGGGCAGGCCCAGCTCCCCCGCGGCGCGCCGGATTCCCAGGTCGGTGGGGAGGAAGGCGTCGGGGTCGCCGAGGGCGCGCATGGCGATGACGTCGACCGTCCAGGGCCCGAAGCCGGGCAGTTCGAGCAGGCGCGCGCGGGCCTCGGCCCAGTCGGATTCGACACCCAGGTGGAGGGTGCCGTCGGCGAGTTGACGCACGAGGGTGGTGAAGGTGGTGCGCCGGGTGCGGGGCATCGCGAGGGTCTCGGGGTCCACGTCGGCCAGCGCCTCGGGGGACGGGAAGAGATGGGTGAGGCCGCCCTCGGGGTCGTCCAGGGGTTTGCCGTGCGCGGTGACCAGGCGGGCCGCGTGGGTGCGGGCGGCGGCCGTGGAGACCTGCTGCCCGAGCACGGCGCGGACGGCGAACTCGGCCTCGTCGACCGTGCGCGGCACCCGACGGCCCGGTGCCTTGTCGACCAGGGGGGCGAGGAACGGGTCAGTGCGCAGCTGGTCGTCGACGGCGACCGGGTCGGCGTCCAGGTCGAGCATGCGGCGGCAGCGGCTGGTGGCCACGGTCAGATCGCGCAGGTCGCTCAGGGTGAGTCGGCAGGCGATGTGGTCGGGCCGGGGCGTGAGCGCGGCGATCCCGTGTCCGTACGGCAGCCGCAGCGTGCGCCGGTAGGCGCCGTCCCGCCACTCCTCCACGCCGGGTACGGCCGTGGCGGCCAGGTGACCGAAGAGGTTGTCGGGGTTGAGCGGGGCGCGGAACGGCAGCCGCAGGGCGAGGGTGCCGGGGGTGCCCACCGTGCTGTCGCTCTTCTTCGGCACCCTGGCGCGCAGCTCGCTCGGGGACAGGGCGAAGACCTCGCGCACGGTGTCGTTGAAGGTGCGGATGGAGGAGAAGCCGGCCGCGAAGGCGATCTCGGCCATGGGCAGCGCGGTCGTCTCGACGAGCAGCCGCGCGGTCTGGGCGCGCTGGGCGCGGGCCAGCGCGAGGGGGCCGGCGCCCAGCTCGGCGAGCAGCTGCCGCTCCACCTGCCGGGTGCTGTAGCCGAGGCGGGCGGCCAGGCCCGGCACCCCGTCGCGGTCCACGATCCCGTCGGCGATCAGCCGCATGGCCCGGGCCACCAGGTCGGCGCGGTGGTTCCACTCCGGGGAGCCGGGGCTGGTGTCGGGGCGGCAGCGCTTGCAGGCCCTGAACCCGGCCTGCTGGCAGGCGGCCGCGCTCGGGTAGAACGTCATGTTCTGCGCCTTGGGCGGGACGGCCGGGCAGCTGGGCCGGCAGTAGATGCGGGTGGTCAGGACAGCCGTGAAGAACCAGCCGTCGAACCGTGCGTCCTTGGACTGCACGGCCCGTACGCAGTGGTCCCGGTCGATGTGCATTCCTGTCTGCATGCGTCCAGGATCGTCCACGCCCACGACCGGCCGCTGGCGGAAATCCGACACGTACGTGCGCCGACCTGGGCGTCTGCCACTTTCCTGTCCGACCTGTGCGCCGGCCGGCTTCGTGTCGTCTCATGTCCGGCCTGTGCGCCGGTCGATCTTGTGTCCGAGGCTCCCGGATCCGGCGCTTGACCGGGCCGATCGGCCCGGTGTCCGCCGCCCCAGGGTCCGCCCCGCACGTACGCCGACTTCGGTGTCTGCCGTCCTCGGCCCGGGGTGTCCCGCCGCCCGTAGGAGTCTCGTCGCGCGCCGTTCGGTCCGGTGCGCCCCGGCGGGCGGCGCGGGTGTCCGTGGCACGGGCGGTCTGCTCCGTTGCGCGGCCCTGACTACGATGCCGCCATGAGCGAGGAGGCCGGCACCTTCGCGCACGATGCCGCCGAGGCGCGCCCGTCCGGCGGCCGCCCGGCGCGGCTGTGGCCCCTGTACGCCGCCGGCTTCACCACCGCGTTCGGCGCGCACGGCGTGGCCGCGAGCCTCGGGGCCCGCTCGCCCGACGCGGTCGGCTCGCTGCTCGTGCTGGGCGGCCTGCTCGCCCTCTACGACGGTGCCGAGGTCGTGCTGAAGCCGGTGTTCGGCACGCTGGCCGACCGGGTGGGTGCGCGACCGGTGCTGCTGGGCGGGCTGGCCGCGTTCGCCGTCGCCTCGGCGGTCTACGCCGCCGGGGGCGCGCCGGGCCTGCTGTGGGCGGCCCGGCTGGGGCAGGGGGCAGCCGCGTCCGCCTTCTCTCCCGCGGCCTCGGCGCTGGTCGCCCGGCTGAACCCGGCCGCCGGGCAGGGGCGGGCGTTCGGGAGCTACGGCTTCTGGAAGTCCCTCGGCTACACGCTGGGCCCGCTGCTCGGCGGACTGCTGGTGTGGGCGGGCGGGCTGCGGCTGCTGTTCGCGGTCCTTGCGGTGCTGGCCACGGTGGTGGCGGGCTGGGCGGCCGCCGCCGTACCGCACGTGCCGCCGCTGCCGCGCCGCCGGCAGACCGTGCTGGATCTCGGGCGACGGCTTGCCGACCCGGCGTTCCTGGTGCCGACGGCCGCGCTCGCGGGGGCGACCGCGGCGCTGTCGGCCGGGGTGGGTTTCCTGCCCGTGTCAGGTGCGGCGGCGGGCCTGGGCACGGTGGCGACCGGGGCTGCGGTGTCCGTGCTGGCAGCCTGTGCCGCCGTCGTGCAGCCGCGTGCCGGGCGGGCCCTGGACGCGGGACGCCTGGGCACCCGGGCGGGCCTGCTCGGCGGGCTGCTGCTCGCGGCGGCGGGGCTGGCCGCCGCGATGCTGCCGGGCGTTCCCGGAGTCCTCCTCGCCGCGGTCCTGATCGGCACCGGCACCGGTCTGATCACACCCCTGGGCTTCGCGGCTCTCGCCTCGGGGACGCCCGCGGAGCGGCTGGGGCAGACCATGGGCGCCGCGGAGCTGGGCCGCGAACTGGGGGACGCGGGCGGGCCGCTGGTGGTCGCGGTGGTCGCCTCGGCGGCGACGCTGACGTACGGCTTCGGAGCGCTGGCGGTGCTGCTGGCGGCAGGCCCTGCCCTCGCGGCGGGCGTGGCGCTCAGGGGCGGACGCCGGTGAGGCGCGGGCCGGCCGACGACCACCACGGGCGGGCGGCAGACGGACCGGCCGTACGGCAGTTGCCGGCGGGCGGCAGAACGCCCGGGCGGTGGTAGCCCCGGGCGGGCAGGAGGCGGGGCGCGGTGCCGCAGAGCAGGAGCAGCCGCGCCCCGGGGCCGTCAGGCTGTCAGACGGCCTGTGACCCTTCTGGAGAGTCGTCGCGCCGGACCACGCACAGGGCCCAGATGACGAAGCCGGAGATCGCGATCATCACGACCGACCACACCGGGGAGTACGGCAGGGAGAGGAAGTTGGCGATGATGATCAGCCCGGCGATGGTGATGCCGCCGACCCGCGCCCACAGCGAGGGCTGGAGCAGGCCGAAGCCGACGATCATCGCGAGCACGCCCAGGGCCAGGTGGATCCAGCCCCAACCGGTGAGGTTGAACTTGAAGACGTAGTTCGCCGTGGTGACGAACACGTCGTCCTGGGCGATGCCCATGATGCCCCGGAAGAGGTCCAGCACACCGGTGATCATGAGCATCACGGCCGCGAAGGTCGTCAGACCACCGGCCCAGGCCTGCCGGGTCGTTTGCGTGTGTGTACGGTGAGTCGCGGACATCCCGTTTCCTCGTTTCGATCTCGTCGGATGTTGTCAGCGAGGGGCGGTGCCCGTTGCGCCGGCGGAACCCTTGCCACTGAGGACCAGTTCCTTCGCCCTGCGGAATTCCTCCTCGGAGATGTCGCCGCGGGCCTTGATCTCGGACAGTCTGGCCAGCTCGTCGACACTGCTGGTTCCGCCCTGGGCGGTCTCGCGGATGTAGGTGTCGAACGCCTTCTGCTGCGCCCGGGCCTGCTCCACCTCACGGCGGCCCATGTCCTTGCCGCGGGCGATCACATAGACGAGGACGCCGAGGAACGGCACCACGATCACGAACAGCAGCCAGCCCGCCTTGGCCCAGCCGCTCATGCTGTCGTCACGGAAGATGTCGACGATGATCCGGAACAGGAGGACGAACCACATGATCCAGAGGAAGAACCACAGCATGGTCCAGAAGGCGCTCAGCAGCGGATAGTCGTACGCGAGGTACGTCTGGGCGATCATGTCACTCCTCCGTTCCGGGCCCTGCCCGGCAGACGATCTCTGCGTTTTCAGCGTGGGCACGGCAAGAAGCGGGCGCCTCACCCGGGAGGGGTGAGCGTCTGGCGGACCGCGTGCCGCCAGGCGAGGGCCAGCGCCAGCTCGGCCAGTCCCAGCAGGACGAGCCACAGGCCGAGCAGCCGGGTCAGTGCACGCGCCGACTCGGTCGGCAGGGCCAGGACCACGATGCCGGCGACGATGCCGAGCACCGCCGCGCCGAGCACGACGCCACGGTGGGGCAGGTCCTCGGCGCCGAGGGCCGTGAAGAGCGTGAGGATTCCGGACACCAGCCAGACGACCCCCACGATCAGCGAGAGCGCCGTGACGGTCTGCAGGGGGTGGCGCAGACAGAGCACGCCCGCGAGGACGAATACGACCGCGAGCAGCAGTGCGAGAAGCCGTTCGCCGGTCTCCAGCCGGCCGAAGGCCGCGACGAACCGGAAGGCGCCGGCCACGAGCAGGTACAGGCCGATCAGCACGGCGAGGATGTGCAGCGTCTCGTCGGGCCACACCAGCACCAGGATGCCCGGCACCAGGGTGGCGATCGCCGTCCCCAGGATCCACGTCCAGGAACGCGCGACGACGGCCAGCGCCTCGGTGGGGTCTCCGGCCCGGCCGGAAGCCGCTCCGCTGCCGAAGGGGTCCGTTCCGCTCGGGGGTCCGGAATCGTGCGGCAGGTTCATGTCTCCTCCTCACGAGGCCGGCCGGGGCAAGTGACCGACGCGGCCGGGCGGGCCGCCGTCCGGCCGTCGGATGTGCCCGGACCGCCGTCGGAACGGTGCGCTACGGCCTCGCGGCCACTGTCCTGCGCCCGTCCGGACACCGGATCACCCACGACGGGTGATCCCCGGGCAGCTCCCGGGCGATGGGCTGGCGGGGTCGGTAAGCGCCGGACCGGACGGAGCGAAGAGGGCCGACCGGAACGAGGAGAGCCGAGATGAGCGATCCCGTGACTGCCCGCCCGGAACACGCCCGCCGCGGACAGGGAGACCGGCTGCGCCGCCTGATTCCCGGACCGGCCGTGTGGGCGACGATGCAGGCCGTGGCACGGCCCCTGATCATCACGGTCGGGCTGGTCAGCGCCTACTACCTGCTGCCCTTCAACGAGCGGGGCGCGGGTGCGACCTCCGTACTGCTCGTGGGCGGGCTGGTGGGGGTGGCACTGGTGTTCGCCTGGGAGATCTGGGCCATCATGCGCTCGCCCTATCCCCGGCTGCGGGCCATCGAGGCGCTGGCCGTCACCCTGGTGCTGTTCCTGATGATCTTCGCCGGTGCGTACTACGCCCTGGACAACACCAGCCCGGGCTCCTTCAGCGAGCGGCTGACCAGGACTGACTCGCTCTACTTCACGCTCACCACGCTCAGCACCGTCGGGTACGGCGACATCACCGCCCGCTCGCAGACGGCCAGGGTGATGGCCATGCTGCAGATGGCATGCGGTCTGCTCCTGGCCGGCTTCGCCCTGCGGGTGCTCACCGGCGCGATCGCGACGGGCCTCCAGCGCAAGCGATCGACGGCCCCGGGCCCGGCGGACGCCACGGACGACGGCGGAGCCGACCGGAACGACGGAGCCGACCAGGGCGACGCAACCGACACGAGCAGCGGAGCCGACCGAGGCAGCGCAACCGACGGCGAGGGCGGGGCCGGTGGGGGCGGCATGTCCGGCAGGGACGGTGCGTCCGGCGGCTCCCGCGGCCCCGACGGGTCCGACGGGGCCGACGGGGCCAGGCACGGGCACGGGCACCGGGCCGAGTCTCAGGAGGCCGGGCCATGACCTCACCCACTGCCGTGACCGTGACCGTGACCGCGTCGGCGGCCGAGCGGGCGGCGTACGGGAGAACCGCCCGCCTGCGCGTCCCGCGTACCCGGCACGGCTGGTTCGAGGCATCGCCGGACCGGTGGGACCCGGTCGACGTGATGGAGCGTCAGTCCGCCACGCGGGTGCCCGAGCTGGTGCCCATCCGCTACGGCCGGATGCTCGAATCCCCCTTCCGGTTCTACCGGGGAGCCGCGGCCGTCATGGCGGCGGACCTGGGTGCCCAGCCCGACAGCGGTCTGCGGGTGCAGCTGTGCGGGGACGCCCACCTGCTGAACTTCCGGCTGCTGGCGTCCCCGGAACGGCATCTGGTCTTCGACATCAACGACTTCGACGAGACCCTGCCGGGCCCGTTCGAATGGGACGTCAAGCGGCTGGCCACCAGCTTCGCCATCGCGGGCCGGGCGAACGGCTTCCCGGTCGCGGTGCAGGACGACGTGGTGCGCGCGTGCGTCGGGTCGTACCGGAGGCGGATCCGGGAGTTCGCCGGCATGCGCACCCTGGACATCTGGTACGCCCAGGACGACGTCGGGCAGTTGCAGGCGCTGCTGGCCTCGTCCATGGACCGCCAGGCGCGGCGCCGCACGGCTCAGGCGGCGGCGCAGGCCCGCACCCGCACCCACCTGCAGGCGTTCGCCGCCCTCACCCGTGGCACGCCCGAGGGCCGGCGGATCGCCCCGGACCCGCCGCTGATCATCCCGTTCGCCGACCTGCGCACGGACCCGGCCGAGCAGGGGCGCGACCGGGAACTCGCGGCGCTCGTCTCGACGTACGCCCGCAGCCTGTCGTCCGAGCGGCGGCACCTGCTGCGCCACTACCGCCTGGTGGACCTCGCCCGCAAGGTGGTGGGCGTGGGCAGCGTCGGCACCCGGTGCTGGATCCTGCTGCTGCTCGGCCGGGACGACGACGATCCCCTGCTGCTCCAGGCCAAGGAGGCGCAGGAGTCGGTGCTCGCCGCCCACACGGACGGCCCCGTCTTCACCAACCAGGGCCGCAGGGTGGTGGCCGGACAACGGCTCATCCAGACGACCAGCGACATCTTCCTGGGCTGGACCCACGCCATGGGTGTGGACGGGCAGGACCGGGACTTCTACGTACGGCAGCTGCGGGACTGGAAGGGCATCGCCCGGCCGGACACCATGGACCCGGTCCTGCTCGGGCTGTTCGCCCGGGTCTGCGGGGCCTCGCTGGCGCGGGCCCACGCCCGCTCGGGCGACCCCGTGGCCATCGGCGCCTACCTGGGCGCCGGCGACCGCTTCGACCGGGCCCTGACCGGCTTCGCGCAGGCCTACGCCGACCAGAACGAGCGGGACTTCGCAGCGCTCGGCGCGGCGGTCCTCTCCGGCCGGGTGACCGCCACGGCCCCGTGACACCAGCCTGGGCACCACCCCGCGACACCCCCTGACCCGCACGAGGGCGCCCCCCAGGGGCGCGGGGAACTGCGCGACCCACCACGACGGCCCCGCAGCCGCCGCACAGGATCAGGCCCCACAGCGCCCGGGCGCCCGGCCCGCCCCTCCGAACTTCGCCATGCGGCCTCGTCCTGCGGCCCCGCTCTGCGCGGTGTCCCTGCGGGGACCCGTCGGTCATTCCGGCTCCGGCACCTGGCGCATCTCCAGCACCCGCAGTCCGAGGGACCGGAACCGGGCCAGCAGTCCGTACAGATGCGCCTCGTCCACGACGCGTCCGAACAGGAGCGTCTGCCCGGACATCACGACATGGTCCAGTTCCGGAAAGGCCTTGGTCAGCGTCTCCGACATGCGACCGTCGACGCGGATCTCGTAGCGCATGGGCTGCTCTCCCGCCACGGGCGTACTGCCGCCACGGTCGTGATCCTCCGCTTTCCCGGGCCTCGGGGCCTCACCCGGTGCAGGTGATACCGCGCCGGGGTCGAGGACGTGGGGTGTGCGGGCAGGCCTTCGCGCGACGCCCCGCCTGGCACGGGACGGCCGCGCGGTCGTGTCGGACACGGCCGCGCGGTCGTGTCAGATCAGGTGCAGTTCGCGGGCCCGGCGGACCGCGTCGCTGCGGCGGTTCACGGCCAGCTTGCGGTAGACGCTCTTGAGGTGCGTCTTGACGGTGTTCACCGACAGGGTCAGGTCGGCGGCGATCTCCTCCGTGGACATCATCCGGGACAGCCGCAGCAGCACGTCGCGTTCGCGTCCGCTCAGCTCCTCCACGACCAGCGAAGGCAGCTCCTGCGGTGTGTCGCCGGGGGCACCTTGTCCGCCGGGCCCGGGAAGCAGCCAGCCGGCGGCCAGCTCCTCCAGCGGGGGTCGCGCCAGCAACCGCCGCAGCTGTGGTCCGGCGGCCAGGAAGGGGCGCCGCAGGCGATCCCGCCGCGCCTGCAGCAGGGCCCGGGCGAGCAGCCGGCGGGCGGTTTCGGCGTCGCCCGCCTCGTACGCGGCCCGGGCCCGCACCAGCGCCGTACGGACGGCGACCGCCGGGCCCGTCCCGTTGTGGCCGTGCAGGCGGTCGAGCACGCGCAGGGCCGCGTCGCGGTTTCCGGCGGCCAGGTGCGCCGACGCCAGCTCGGCGGCGTACGGCCGCCCGTCACAGGGAACGTCGTCCAGCACCTTGGAGGCGCTGTCCGGCCGGCCCTCGGCGAGGTGGGCGGCCGAGGCGACCAGGGCCGAGTACGCCTCCGCCCAGGGGCAGGCCACGTCGGTGGCCACCGAGAACTCGGCGGCCGCGGCGGCGGCCCTGGCATCGCCCCGGGCCAGCAGCAGACGCGCGCTCGCCAGGGCCCGGCCCGCCACGGCCACCGGGTCGCGTCCGGCGGGGCAGGCCTCGGCGGCCTCGTCGAGGAGCGCCTGTGCCTGCGCCGTCTCGTCGCGGTCCACGGCCACGGCGGCCAGGACCGAGTGGGCGAGGCCGGAACCTGAGGGGCGGGGCAGCAGCCCGCGTTCCCCGTCGCCGAGCGCCGCCCGCGCCTTGCGTTCCGCCCGGCCGGGCCAGCCGTTCAGGTAGTCGATGAGCGCCAGGTGCGCCAGGGCTTCCTCCCGGGACAGGGTGGCCGAGGCCGCGCCCGGGCCGTCGGCCACCGCGGACAGGACGGCGCGCGCCTCGTCGAGGCGGCCCGCCCACAGCCGGGCCGAACCCAGGTGGGTGAGCAGCAGGGCGGTGAGTTCGGGGTGTTTGCGCAGCAGTGGTTCGGGGACCTCGCCGCGCAGTGTCTCGGCCGACCGCGCGGCCTGTTCCGCTCCGGCGGGCGAGCCGGCCAGCCGGGCCGCCAGGACGCCGAGCAACGCGCAGGTCAGCCGGGCCGCTGCGGCCCCGCCCTCCTCCTCCGGGCCGGCCAGTGTCCGCTCGGCGCGGCGCAGATGGGCCAGGCCGCGGTCCAGGTCGCAGCGGCACAGGTCGCGCGCAGCCCGCACCAGGTCCGCCGCCGCGCCGGTGGCCTCGGGGCCCATCGCGCGGAAGAGTTCGTCGAGGTCGTCGCGGCGCAGCCCGGTGAAGAGCTGCCCGATCGCGAGGTCGTCGACGAGCGCGCCGGCGGTCAGGTCCCAGTCCCCGGCGGCCGCGCCGTGGGCGAGTGTCTCCGGCAGGGCGCCGGAGGCGCGCAGCCAGTGGGCGGCGCGCCGGTGGAGCTCCGGTTCCAGTTCGGGCGAGCGCTCGCGCAGATGGGCGCGGAGGATCTCCGCGAACAGCGGGTGCAGCCGGTACCACGGGTGTCCGAGGTCCTCCACGAAGGCGTTCTGACGGTGGAGCCCGGCGAGGATGGGCTCGCTTCCGCTCCAGCCGGTGAGCGTGTCGGCCAGCTCGGGACGGAACCGTTCCAGGACGCTGACCCGCAGCAGCAGGTCCTGGGTCCGGGCCGGCTGCCGTTTGAGCACCTCGGCCAGCAGATAGTCGGCGACCGTGCTGCGGGCCGCCTCGAACTCCTTCAGGTACGTCCGCGGGTCCACGGTCTGCTGCGCGGCCAGGGCGCACAGCCTCAGCCCGGCGGCCCAGCCCCGGGTGCGGGTCACCAGGGCGCGGGTGTCCTCGGCCGGCAGGTGCAGGCCGTGCATGCCCAGCAGGGCCGCTGCCTCCTCGGGGGTGAAGGCCAGTTCCGCGTCCCGGATCTCGGTGATGGCGTCCGCGACGCGGTAGCGGTGCAGCGGAAGCAGCGGCTCGGTGCGGGTGACCAGGACCAGCCGGATGCCGTCCCCGGCGTGGTGCAGGACGAACTCCAGTTCCTCGGCGATCCGGGGGACGGTGACGCGGTCGAACTCGTCGAGTACGACGAGCAGGGGCCGGGTGCCCTCGCTCAGGGCCGCGGCCAGACGTGCGAGCAGCCCGTGGTCCACGCGGTCGGCGTCCGCCGGGCAGCCGATGGCGTCGGGCAGCGGTGCGCCGGCGGCGTGCAGTGCCTGGAGCAGGTGGGCCCAGAAGACGCCGGAGCTGTCGTCCTCGGACTCGGTGGTCATCCAGGCGACCGGGCGGTCCAGCCCGGCGGCCCAGTCGGCGACCAGGAGGGTCTTGCCGGCTCCCGCCGAGCCGTTGACCATCGTCAGCGGGGTCCGCAGCGCCTGGTCGAGGTGGTCCACCAGACGGTCGCGTCGCAGGAAGGTGACCGGCCTGGCCGGCGGGGCGAAACGGGTGTGGAGGAACGGCTCCCCCAGCGGATCGGCGTATGCCGCCTCGGGTGGCGGCAGGTTGTCTTCCGTCGCAGCCATGGCTCTCACCGCCTGTCCGTCGGATCACGGGCAGCGCTTCCTGTCACCAGGATCCCAGTCTTCCGTGTTTGTCACAGATCGAGGGCTTCTGTACACGCCGAGCAGGGCCCACGGCTCAGCTCTGCTCGGCCGGGGACGCTCCTGGTGACTCGGCCTCCGCCCGGCCGGGGGACGCTCCTTGGTGAATCGGCCTGCGCCCGGCCGGGGACCGGGCTCGCCTCGGCCGGGGACTCAGCCCTTGTCGGCCGGCGGGCCGGAGGCGGGCGGGGATGCGGCGCCCGGCGGGGGTGCGGGGCCGGCCGCCCGGCCGCTCGCCGCCAGCAGCGCCAGCACCGCGAGGACGGCGAGGAGCACGAGGACGAGGAGCAGGATCGTGAGGACCGTCGGATGGTTCCACAGGGCGAAGACGAGGACGACGACGAGCAGTACGGCGAGGGTGAGCAGCCGCCGGTGGTCCCGTGCCCATGCGCCCGCGCGGCCGGTGGTGATGTGGTGCGCGGCCGCCCAACGGGCCGCCGAGTCCGCGGTGTGGTCGGACGCGCCGCGCACGGCTACGGGCAGCCGTCCCGGCCCGGTGAAGTAGGCGCCGAGCGCGATGACGACGCCGAGGACGACGGCCGTGCGCAGGCTGACCCTGAAGAAGCGCAGCAGGGTGTCGAAGACGGCCGCGGCGGCCGCCCGGGACTGCACCTGGGGCGGCAGGTGGTCCAGGTAGTAGTGGCGTGCCACGACGAGGCCGATGGCCACGACCAGGCAGGCGAAGGCGGCGCCGAGCGCGGTGCGGGCGAGCGCCCGCCGCCGGTGCCGGGCGAGCATGACTCCGGCGACGCCGAGGACGACGACGAGGACGGGGAACCAGTTGCCGACCACGTCGAGCAGATGGGCGCCCGTGCGGGCCTTGGCGAGTTCGTCGGACTGGAACAGCACCATCTGCTTGTTGATGTCCGGGATCTTCGCCGCCGGGCTGATCCCGGCGTCGACCAGGTCCTTCTTGACCCGGTCGACGGCGGTGCCGACGTCGAGGGTGACGGTGCCGCCCTTGACCCCGAAGGCTCCGCGGCCCTCGCCGGTCAGGGCGTGCACCACGGCCTGGTGGGCGTCCCGGTTGCCGGCGGTCCACACCTTCTCGAAGACGTTGCTCTGCACGACCCGGGTGGCGGCTTTGGTGACGGCCTGCTGCACCACGGCGTCGATCTGCGGCCCCAGCATCCTGACGGCGTCCGCCGCGCGCGGGGGCAGTCCCTGGGACTGCAGCCAGTTGCCGAGGTCGGCGGCCGCCTGGGGGCCGTTCACCTTGGTGCCGACCGCCTCGGTGATCCGGTGGACCGCCGCGTCCTGGATCGCGGGTTCCTGCGCCAGCGGGGAGACCGTGGCCACGTACCGGTCGGTGTCGAGGGCGATGTCGTGCACCCAGGTGGCGAGCAGGGCAACGGGAACGAGGAGGCACGTCAGCACGATGAGCACGGCCGAGGCCGTGGCGCGTGCCGCCCGCCCTGCGGCGCCCGTGGCCCGGCCGCGGCCGTGCCCGGCCCCGCTCCCCGAAGGCGGCTCCGGACCGTCCGGTGCAGGCGGCTCCCGACCGTCCCGTGTCGGCGGCTCGCCCCCACCCGGTGTCGCCGGCTCCCGACCGTCCGGTCCGCCGGGCGGCGCGGCTGGCGGCTCCGTCATGGGACCTCCGGGGTGGCGAACTCCTGGACATCCCCATTGCCTCAGCCGTCCCGGCGTCGGGCATCTCCGGCGGGCCGTCCGGGCGACACGGGGTCAGCCCCTGGGCCTCTTTCGGACCCTGCAGGGGTCGCGAGCCCTGGCACGCGCTCCCCCACTGCCTCGAGGGGGCCCGATCCGGGAGAAGGACCCTAGCCGCGGTGGTCCTCGCGGAACCGGGCGATCCACTCCGAGGTCGCCCGCAGGCCGCCGAAAGTGTAGAAGTGCACCTTGACGGTGCCGTGCCGTGCCGGGTCGTACTCCCTGGCCAGCGCGTGCAGAAAGCGGTCCGGGCCGGTGGTCCCCATGAGGTTGGTCAGCGAGAAGCCGTACTTGCGGGCCACGGAGGCGCTGGTGGCGACGCCGAACCGGGCGGCGTAGCCCAGCAGCCGGCGCACGCCCGCGGGGCCGGGCACGCCGATACGGACCGGCAGGTGCACCCCGCGGGAACGAGCGGCCTCCAGCCACCCGAGAACCGGGTCGACGTCGAAGCCGAACTGGGTGATGACGTCGCCGCCGAGCCGCCCGGTCCCGAGGGCCGCCGTCTTGTCGGCGAGGGCCGACCACAGCGTGTGGTCGGTGATGGCGGGGTGCCCCTCCGGGTAGCCGCTGATGCCGATGTGCCGTGCGCCGTACCGCTGGAGCAGCCCGGTGCGGATGACGGCCAGGGCATCCTCGTAGGGGCCCTCCGGGCGGGCGGGGTCACCGCCGACCACGAACACGTTCTCGGCGGTGCCGTCCGCCGCCAGACCGGCCAGGAACTCCTCCAGGTGGAGCTGCGAGGACAGGCGGCGGGCGGAGATGTGCGGTACGGGCACGAAACCGAGCCGCTTGACCGCGCGGGCGGCCGCCAGCCGCATGCCGAGGTCCTCGCCGGCCAGGAAGGTGACGTTGATCCGGGTGCCCGGGGGGATGCTGTCGCGCGCCTCCTCCAGCTTCGGCACGTCCTTGCCGGTCATCTCCAGCGAGAAGTCGTCCAGCAGGGAGGTGCCCACCGCGGACGGGGCGGTGAGAGCGGGGTTCATCGTGCTCCTTGTGCGACGGCGTACGGCTGCCCACGACCGCGTACGCCCGCCTGCGGCTGCGACGGTCCACGGCCGCGGTCCCGGGCCTCGCCCGATGATGCCACGCGGGCCTCGGGCCCCTCGGACCGGCCGTCCCGTTGCGCAGCCCCCCGGAGCCGACGCTCTCAGCGCGTCGCGTAGACCTTCTCGACGAAGCCGGCGATCTGCTCCTCCGTCAGGTGCCGGGCCAGATCGGCCTCCGTGATCATGCCGACCAGCTTCTTCTCCTGGATCACCGGCAGCCTGCGGATCTGGTTCGTCTGCATCGTGTCCAGCACCTGGTCCACGCTCGCGTTCGCGTCGATCCAGCGGGGTGTGCCCTCCGCCAGGTCGCCGCACGTCACCTGCGACGGGTCCCGGCCCTTGGCCACGCACTTCACCACGATGTCGCGGTCGGTGATGATGCCGCACAGTCGTTCGTTGGCATCGCTGACGGGCAGCGCACCCACGTTCAGGCGCGCCATCAGTTGCGCGGCCCGGTCGAGGGTCTCGGTCATCGGGATCCACTGGGCCCCGGAATGCATGATCTCTGCGGCGGTGGTCATCGGTTCAACCTCCTAGCGCACACGCCCGTACGGGTGAACAGGGCGTCCTTCTTTCACCGTACGGGCATGTCCGCGCCCCCGCGCGAGGTCGGCCGACGGGCCGCTCCGGGGCCCCGACGGGCGGTACGACGACTGTCCGTCGGCGGCGCAACGGCCGACCGACGGGCGGTGCGAGGACCGACGGCTGCACGACGACCGGGCGGCGGCGGTGCGGCCGGGCGGCGGGCGGTACAAGGGGGGCCGTCAGCCGACCTGGCGGGCGAACGCCTCGTAGGCCCGGTCGTCGAAGAGCACGAACCGCACCTCTTCCACGGCTGTCTGCGCGGCCCGCACCGTGTCCACCGCGATCCGTGCCGCGTCCTCCATCGGCCACCGGTACACGCCGGTGGAGACGGCCGGGAAGGCGACGGTCCTGGCTCCCAGTTCACCGGCCACGCGAAGCGACTCGCTGTAGCAGGAGGCGAGCAGGTCGGAGCGGTCCTCGGTGGCGGACCAGACGGGTCCCACCGTGTGGATGACCCAGCGGGCGTCGAGTTCGCCCGCCGTGGTGGCGACCGCCTGTCCCGTGGGCAGGCCCTTGCCGTAGCGGGAGGCGCGCAGTCTGCGGCAGTCCTCCAGGATCGCGGGGCCCCCGCGCCGGTGGATCGCGCCGTCCACGCCTCCGCCGCCGAGCAGGGAGGAGTTGGCGGCGTTGACGATGGCGTCGGCGCTCTGCCGGGTGATGTCGCCCTGGACGAGAGTGATGGTGGTCATGGCTGCCTCTCTATCAGCTCCGTACCGGCCTGGGCCGGTTACGGAGGCCGGCACACGGCCATGCGGCGGGCAGGCCGGCCGGGGGTCGGATGCGGTCGGAGACCGGAGCGGTCGGAGACCGGAGCGGTCGGAGGCCGGAGCGGTGGGGCCCGGCGCGAACCGGGTTGCAGTGCGGGCCGGTGTCGAGTGCGAACCGGATTGCCCTGCCGGCCGGAGTCCGGTGCGGGCCGGAGTCCGGTCGGCTCACCGGTGGAGTTCCGGCAACGCGCAGGCGTGCTACGGCTGTTGGCGCAGTCGCCGCCAGACCGCCTTGGCCGCGTTGTGCCCGGACATGCCGTGCACGCCGGGGCCCGGCGGGGTGGCCGAGGAGCAGATGAAGACGGCCGGGTGCGGGGTCCGGTACGGGAACAGGGACAGTCTTGGGCGCAGCATGAGCTGGAGCCCGGAGGCCGCGCCGCAGGCGATGTCGCCGCCGACGTAGTTGGCGTTGCGGGCGGCCATCTCGGCCGGGCCCGCGGTGGCACGCGCCAGGACGCGGTCGCGGAAGCCGGGCGCGAAGCGCTCCAGCTGGCGCTCTATCGCGTCTGTCAGGTCGCCCTGCCAGCCGTTGGGAACGTGGCCGTACGCCCAGAAGACGTGCTTGCCCTCAGGAGCGCGGGTGGGGTCGGCCACGCTGGGCTGGACGGTGATCAGGAACGGCCTGTCGGGGGCGTGCCCTCCGTGTGAGGCGGCGCGCAGAGCGGTGTCGATCTCGGCACGGTTCGCGCCGATCTGCACGGTACCGGCGACGCGGGCCTCGGGGGCGGTCCAGGGGACCGGGCCGTCCAGCGCATAGTCGATCTTGAAGACACTGGCGCCGTAGCGGTAGCTGTCGTAGTAGCCGCCGAAACCGGCGATGCGGGCGAGCGCGGTGGGCGAGGTGTCGAAGACGTACGCGCGCGCGGGCGGCAGGTCGTCCAGGCGCTTGACCTCGTAGTCCGTGTGGACGGCACCGCCGAGGTCCTTGAGGTAGGCGGCGAGGGCGTCGGAGATCGCCTGGGAGCCGCCGCGGGCCACCGGCCAGCCCCGGGCGTGCGCGGCCAGCGCGAAGACCAGGCCGACGGCGCTCGTGGCCAAGCCACCCAGCGGGGCGATGACATGGGCGACGAGGCCGGAGAAGAGGGCCTTGAACCGCTCGTCGTGGAAGCGGCGCATCAACCAGGTGGAGGGCGGCAGCCCGGCCAGGCCGAAGCGGGCGAGGGTGACCGGGTCACGGGGCAGCGCGGTCAGCGGCAGCGACATGAAGTCCCGTGCGAGCGCGTCCCAACGGGGCAGGAACGGCGCCACCAGCCTGCGGTAGGCGCCCGCGTCACGCGGCCCGAAGGAGGCGGCCGTCTCGGCGACGGACCGGGACAGTACGGCCGCCGTGCCGTCCAGGAAGGGGTGCGCCATGGGCAGGTCCGCGTGCAGCCACTGCAGGCCGTAGCGGTCGAGGGGCAGGGCGCGGAACGCGGGCGAGTTGATGCCGAGGGGGTGGGCGGCCGAGCACGGGTCGTGCAGGAAGCCGGGCAGGGTCAGCTCCTCGGTGCGGGCACCGCCGCCGACGGTGGGCTTCGCCTCGAAGAGGGCGACGGAGAAGCCCCGGCGGGCCAGCTCCACGGCAGCGGTCAGTCCGTTCGGCCCCGCACCCACCACAACCGCATCGAGCATCGACGGCACCTTCGGACCCCTTCGTCAGCCGATGGCCACTCGGGATCAGGATATGCCGCGGGACGGACACTCCCCGGGCCGGGTGTCTCAGTCGGCGGTGCGCAGCAGCTCGGCGACCCGGCGGGCGGTGGCGGCGTCCCGGGCGGCGGTGAACGGCAGCACGTTGGAGCCGGTCACCCGGAACGGCTCGCCGCTGCGGGTCAGGTGGGCACCGCCCGCCTCCTCGACCAGGAGCAGGCCGGCCGCGTGGTCCCAGGCGGCCTCCCAGGAGAACGCCACGGCGTCCAACTCGCCGCGCGCGATGGCGAGATACTCCAGGCCCGCGGAGCCGCAGGGGCGGGGTGCGACGCCGTCGGTCCACAAGGCGCGCAGCGACCGCTTCTGCTCGTCGGTCGTGAAGTCCGGGTGGGAGGTGGCGACGCGGAGATCGCGGCCGGGAGCGGGCGGGCCCGCGAACAGCCGCTCGCCGTCGAGGTGGGCGCCCCGGCCGCGGACGGCGGTGGCGAACTGGTCGCGCGCGGCGGCGTAGGTCCAGGAGGCCAGGACCGTGCCCCGGTGGGCGAGCGCCACCAGGGTGCAGAAGCCGTCGTCGCCGTGCACGAACTGCCGCGTGCCGTCGACCGGGTCGATGATCCACACGGGCGCGTCGCCCTGGATCGCCTCGTACACCGCCGGGTCGGCGTGCACGGCCTCCTCGCCGACGACCACCGAGCCCGGCAGCAGTGCCCCGAGGTCTTCGGTGAGCCGTCGCTCGGCGAGCCGGTCGGCATCGGTCACCAGGTCGTGCGGTCCGCTCTTCTGGTCCACCTCGTGCGCGGCGAGGCGCCGGAAGCGGGGCAGGATCTCGGCCGCGGCCGCCTTCCGGACCGCTTCTTCCACGTGGGCCGAGCAGCGGGTGAGAAACTCGTCGATGGTTTCCGTGTCTTGGATCATGCCCCCCATGAGAACACGCGCCACTGACATTCCCTGCCCGAATGATGGACAGAAGGTGGATTCCGGATGAAAGGCGGGTGCGGAAGGGGTCGGCGGGCGCGGACCGGGGCGACAGCTCTACCGGGCACGAGTCGGCCGCCTCACTACGCGGCCGGGGATCTACCACCCAGGTCAGCGGGCCGTGACAGGTGACCCGGGCCGCCGGGCAGGGTCCGCCCGCCGAGGCCACGGGGCAGGAAACCAGCCATCGAGTCCCCCGGACCTGAGCCCGCTCCCGGCCCTCAGCCAGGAGCCGATCCTGACTGCCCCTGCGCAAGAAACCAGCCATCTGGACCTACGGAGGCGAGCCGCACCTGCTCCCTCTCCTCCCTCCCCTCCCCCGGACCAACGGCCGAGGCCCCGCCATGGCGACCCGGCGGAGGAAACCCCGGCGGCGGCCGCGCCCCGGCGGCGGCCCCCTCAGCGGCCCACCGCGTACCCCTGCATCCCGCGCGGGTTCGCGGCGGCCGACAGGATCCCGGACTCCGGTTCGCGGTACACCGCGCACAGACGGCCCTCCGACCAGCCAGGACCGACCGTGACGTCATGGCCGCGGCGGCGCAGCTCCTCGATCACGCCCGCGTCCGTGCGCGACTCCACCGTCACGCTGCCGGGACGGTGCCCGCGCGGGAAGAAGGAGCTGGGGAAGCTGTCGTTGTGCCAGTTCGGGGCGTCGATGGCGCCCTGCAGGTCGAGGCCGCCGCGGACCGCGGGCCGAAGAACGGCGGCGAGGAAGAAGTGCAGCTGCCACTGGTCCTGCTGGTCGCCGCCGGGCGTGCCGAACGCCAGCACCGGGACGCCGTCGCGCAAGGCGAGGGACGGAGTGAGGGTGGTGCGGGGGCGGCGGCCGGGGGTGAGGGTGTTCGGCAGGCCCTCCTCCAGCCAGGTCATCTGCAGCCGGGTGCCGAGCGGGAAGCCCAGCTCGGGCACGACCGGGTTGGACTGGAGCCAGCCGCCGCTGGGCGTGGCCGCGATCATGTTGCCCCAGCGGTCGACGACGTCCAGGTGGCAGGTGTCGCCGCGGGTGGTGCCGTCGGCGTTCACACGGGGCTCGCCGGGCAGCTGGGCGGCGGTCGGCTCGCCCGCGCCCAGCGGATCAAAACCCGGGCCGTCGCCGCTCTCCACGCGCGCGTACGCCTGTGCGGGCAGGCGGGGCGTGCGCCCGCCGGGGCTGCCCGGGCGTAGCTCGTAGGAGGCCTTCGCGCCGACGAGGGCCCGCCGGCCGGTGTTGTAGCGGTCCGACAGCAGTTCGGCGAGGGGCACGTCGGCGGCGTCGCCGTACCAGGCCTCTCGGTCGGCCATGGCGAGCTTGCAGCCCTCGACGAGCAGATGGACGTAGTCGGCCGAGCCGTGGGCGGGCAGCTCGGGCGGGAGCAGGGCGAGCTGCTGGAGGAAGGCGGGGCCCTGGCTCCAGGGGCCCGCCTTGCACACGGTCCAGCCGTTCCAGTCGTACGTCACCGGTGCCTCGTAGGCCGCCGACCAGCCGGCGAGGTCGGCCTCGGTGAGGGTGCCCGTGTGCCGTCCGCCGCTGGTGTCCCGGGTGGGCCGCCGGGACTGCCGTACCAGGGCCTCGGCGATGAAGCCGCAGCGCCACACCTCGCGCGCGGCGTCGATCCGGGCCTCACGGTCACCGGCCCGGGCGGTCTCGGCCAGCAGCCGTTTCCAGGTGGCGGCGAGCGCGGGATTGCGCAGCAGCTCGCCGGGCCGGGGCGACCTGCCGCCCGGCAGGTACACCTGGGCCGAGGAGGTCCACTCGGTCTCGAACAGCTCCCGCACGCTCTCCACGGTCGCGCCGACGTTCTCCACGGGCGCGTGCCCGTGCTCGGCGTACCCGATGGCGTACTTCAGGACGTCGTCGAGGGACCTGGTGCCGTGGTCGCGCAGAAGCAGCAGCCAGGCGTCGAAGGCTCCGGGCACGGCGGCCGCGAGCGGTCCCGTACCGGGTACGAGTTCCAGACCGAGTGCCCTGTAGTGCGCGGCCGTGGCGCCCGCCGGGGCCACGCCCTGGCCGCACAGCACGCGCACCTCACCGCCGGCCGGGCCGAGCAGGATCGGCACCTCGCCGGCCGGCCCGTTCAGGTGCGGCTCCACCACGTGCAGCACGAACGCGCCCGCCACGGCCGCGTCGAAGGCGTTGCCTCCCTCCTCCAGGACCGCCATCGCCGACTGGGAGGCCAGCCAGTGCGTGGAGGACACCATGCCGAAGGTGCCCTGGAGCGTGGGCCGGGTGGTGAACCGCATCTCTCACCTCGCTGTTGCGCACGTCGCTCGCCAGCAGGGTAGCGACCGGATGCGGGCCCGTTGCGGGTCCGGTGCGGGCCCGGTGGTGCCCGGCGGGCCGGGGCCGGGGCCGGGGCCGGCGGTGACGGTGCTCCCGGGCGAATGTCGGTGCGGAGAACTAGAGTTGGGGCAGCAGTCAGCAATCGAGGCACGATGCGGCAATCGGGACACGGGGGTCGAGGCACGATGAGGCAATCGGGACACGGGGGTCTGATGACCGGTCAGTGGGAGTCGCTCGGCGAAGCCGGCGGCATCGAGGCGTACGTGCACCGCCCGGCCGGCGACGTGCGGGGCGCGGTGGTGGTCTGCTCCGAGCTGTACGGCGTGAACACCTATGTCCGTGACACCTGCGCGGAACTGGCAGCCGCCGGGTACGTGGCGCTGGCGCCCGACTACTACTGGCGCAACGCCCGCCGTACCGCCCTCGGGTACTCCGCGCAGGAGCGCGAGGACGGCCTGGTGCTGATGCGGGCCCTGGACCGGGACGAGCTGGTGGCCGACGCCTCGGCGGCCCTGGCGGCGGCGCGCGTCGAAGCCGGGGAGCGGGGCGTGGCCTTCCTGGGGCTGAGCATGGGCGGGCACATCGCGGTGCGGGCGGCGACCGCGCTGCGCTTCGAGCTGGCCGCCGTTTTCTACCCGGGTTGGCTGTTGAACAGCGGCTTCCCGCTGGTCGGACCGGTGCCTCCGTTGGAGACCAGCGAGCGGATCGCCGAGGGCGGCGCCTTCCTGCTGGGCTTCCGCGGCGAGCTGGACCACATCATCCCGGCCGAGGAGTGGGAGCAGGCCGAGCAGCGGCTCACCGAGGCCAAGGTGCCGCACGAGCTGGTGACCTACCCCGGCGCCCGGCACGGCTTCGCCTGCGCGGACCGCCCGGCCGACTATGAGTCACAGGCCGGCGCAGACGCCTGGCGCAGGGTCTACGCCGCTCTGGAGGCGCACCTGTAGGGCTGTGGGGCCGGCACCCTCCGCAGGGCCGAAGTCGGGATCAGATCCGAAGCCGGGGCCGAGGGCCTGCCCGGTGCTCCGCGTTGCAGGTCCATGGCGGTCCTGCCCGGCGCTCCGCTCGGACGAGCCCAATCGGACGGGCCCAGGGCGACCGTCCGGCCCTCCGCTCCGGCAGATCCGAGGTGGCCGAGAGGAAGTGGGCGGGAGGAAGTCGGCGCGAGGGGCCGCTCACGGCCGGTCGGCGGGCTCCGGGTCGACACCGTCGTACGGGGGCGGAACGGGTGCGCCCGGCGTCGGGCGGCCGGTCCGGGGCGGTGCCACCGCAGAGCCCGGGACGGGCGCGTACGAGAGGGCGTCGGCGAGTGGCCGGACGGGCGGGAGCGGCGCGGGTGCCGTGCGGGCCGGCCCGCGGCGGCGCATGAGCCACACCACGGCTGCCGTGTACAGCACGATGCCCGCGACGTCGAGGACGACCAGCGGCCAGGTCGCGTCCGCAGCGGTCTCGTCGCTCCTGAGCCCGTCGACGGTGGCCGCCGAGGTAGCGAAGGAGAGGAGGTTGTTGGCCGTGTGCAGCCCGATGGACGCCTCCAGACCGCCGGTCCGCCAGGTCAGCCAGCCCGCGGCCGTCCCGAACACCACGAGGTCCGCGAATCCCCAGGGCGTGCCCCAGCCGTGGGCGGCGGCGAACAGGACGGCCTGGGGCAGGAGCGCGAACCAGGGCGAGCGCAGGAAGGCTCCGGCGGCCTGCGTCAGCCAGCCCCTGAAGACGTACTCCTCGGCGGCGGCCTGCAGCGGAACCAGGACGACGAGCATGGCCAGCGCGGGCCCGAAGACCTGCCATCCCGCCCACCGGAACTCCTCGCCGTCCCCGACGGGCAGCAGGAACGCGGCGCCCATCACCAGGGCCATGGCCGACAGGGCCGTCAGCACGCACACGGTCAGCCAGCGCCATCTGAGCCTGCCGGCCACGGAGGAGACCGTGCCCGCCGGGCGCCGCCCGATCCAGCGCACGGCGAGCAGCACGAGAGGGATCGCCAGGGCGAGGAGCAGCAGGTCCACGGCGGTGTCCGCGACGGGTCCGAACTGCACGGACCCGTCGGGGCCTTCGGTGTATCCGTTGCGGGAACCCCACTCGTCGAGGACGCCGTAGACGGCGATCACGGCGATCAGCCAGCCCACGGCCACGACCAGGGTCCCCACCGGCGGACGCCACCAGCGAGGGAACAGGGAGAGCCGGGCGAGCCGGTGGTAGGGCAGGGGTTCGGGCAGCGGCGGAGTCGTCATGGTGCCACCCTCTCCGGCGCCGGACGTCCCGGCCATCGCCCTGGGGCACGAACGGTGTCTCTATCCCTGGGTAGGGACCGGGCTCGGTCTCAGGGCCGGTGCGGGCGCCCGGACCGCCCTCTACGCTCGTCCCCGAGATGGAGACGATACGCAACTGGCTTCTGCCCCTGATCCTGGCGGCAGGGCAGAGTGTCCTGCTGTGGCACGGGTTGGCAGGGGGCGAAGCTCCCGGCCTGCCGGGACTGGCCGGCGTCGTGTGCGCCCTGGTGGCGGAAGCGGCAGCGCTGGGCCGGCGCCGGCAGGCACCCCTACGGGCTCTGGCCGGGACGCTGGGGGCCTGCACCGTCGGCATGGTCGCCTGGCCGGACGGCTACGTCGGCCTCGGCACGCTGATCGCCCTGTATTCCGTGGCCGTCCGCTGTCCCGTGCCGGTGACGGTCCGGGCCGTCACCGTGACCGTGGGCGTCGAGTGGGGGCTCTCCGCCGTTCAGGACGGATTCCGCGTCTCGCTCCTGACGTTGACGATCGGCCTGTCCGTGTACGTCGTGTGCGCGGGCCTCGGCGAGGCGCGCCGTCAGTGGCTCGGCGGGCGGCTCACCGCGGCCCGACGGCTGGCCGGAGCGGAGCACGCGCGCCGGACGGCGGGCGACCAGGAGCGCCGGCGCCTGGCCCGCGAGCTGCACGACGTGAGCGCCCATCACCTCACCTCGGTCGTCGTCACCGTCGACGCCGCCCGAAGGCTCAGGGACAGCAGACCGGAACTGGCTGCCGAGGCCCTGTCGTTCGCGGAGCGCACCGGCCGCGAGACCGTGGCGGCGCTGCAGCGGCTCGTCGGTCTCCTGCGCGACACCGACCCGCCGGGCCCGGGGATCACGAGCGCCGGGATCGAGGAACTGGTCGCGGGCTTCGGACGACTGGGCCGGCCCGTCGCCGCCCACATCCCCGACGACCTGACCGGCCCCGCGGCCGAGGCGATCCACGGAATCGTGCGCGAGGCCCTCACCAACGCGTTGCGGCATGCCCCCGGCGCCGCCGCCCGGGTGCTCGTCCGCCGGGTGGACGGTGTGCTCGAACTGACGGTGGAGAACGCGCCGCCGCGCACCCTCGCACCGCACGACGCGGGCGGTCTCGGCGCCGGGCGCGGCCTGGCCGGCATGCGGGAGCGGGCCGCGGCCGCCGGGGGCGAGCTGAGCGCGGGCCCCGGCCCCGACGGCGGATGGCTGGTCCGCGCGACCCTGCCCGACGCTGCCGGGCCGCAGCATCCGCCCGGGCCCGGCTGGCGGCGCGACGTCCTGCGGGAGCAACGGCTCGCCGATCCCGCCCTGGCGCTCGCCGCGATGGTCCTGCCGGTGGTGACCGCCCTGGCGGCCACGGAGGACTGGCCGGAACGGACCAGGCGCGCCTCGGTGCCCGGGCTGATCGTCGTCACGGTGCTGCTGGTCCTGCACGCGCTGCCGCTGTTGTGGCGCAGGCGTACCCCGTCGGCCTCCTTCGTCGCCGTGCTGGCCACGGCCTGGATGTGGCCCGTGGCCGTCGCCGTGGTGCCCCTGCCGTCCCGGGTGTCGCAGTTCCTCGTCGGGGGCGTGCTCGTGGAGATGCTCGCGGTGTACGCGCTCGCGGCCTACGGGCAGGGGCCCTCCCGCACCTGGCCGGCGGTGATCGCGGCGACTGTCGGCACGGCCTCGGTGGTCACGGCCACGGCCGCTGCGGACGGGTACCTGGCGGGCGACCCGGTCAGCGGGTTCGCCGTGGTGATGGTGGTCGTGCTGTGTGTCGTGACGGCTCCCCTCTTCGCAGCCCTGTGCGGCGCGGGACTGGTCGTACGCCGCCGGCGTCTGCGGGTTCTGGAGAACGACGACTTCGCGCTCGCCAGTTCGATGTGGCATGCGCAGCAGGCCACCGAGGCCGAACGGCACCGGCTGGCGGTGACGTTGCGCGAGGCCGTCCTGCACCACACGACGTCGCTCGTCGACCTGGCCGAGCGGGGCAGGCTCGACGACGTGGCCGCCACCGCCCGGGCGGCCCTCGCCGCCATGCGGGACATGCTGCACGGCCTCGGCGACGCCGGGGACCCCGCCGAACGCCTCGCTCCGTCCCCGACGGCCGCCGACCTCGACCCGCTGTGCCGCGCCCTCGTCGCCGCCGGCCGCGACGTGCGGCTGCGGGGCCTGCCCGAGGCCGCGCGGGACCTTCCGCCCTCCGTGCACGTCGCCGCGTACCGGATCGTCGAGGCGGCGCTCGGTGCGGGCGACGTCGGTGCGGCGCGGGTGGCTCTGAGGCGGCGCCGCGGCACGGTGCACATCACGGTGACGGGTGTGCCGCTGGCCGTCGCCGGCCCGGTCGCCGAGCGCCTGCGGGTGCAGGTCGCCGCCGCCGACGGACGCATGGAGCTCGAACCGACCGGTAATGTACGGGTGTCGCTGCCGGCCGGACCAGCTCCGGCCCCCGTCCAGGAGGTGTCCCCGTCGCCGTACGCGTGATCGTCGTCGACGACCAGGCCGTGGTCAGGGCGGGCTTCGCCGCCATCGTGGACGCCGAACCCGATCTCACCGTCGTCGGCGAGGCCGGTGACGGAGCGACGGCCGTGTCGCTCGCCGCCGCCGAGGCCGCCGACCTCGTCCTGATGGACATCCGGATGCCGGGCATGGACGGACTGACCGCGACCCGCCTGATCACCGCGCCGGACAACGGGCCGCGGGTGCTGGTGCTCACCACCTTCGACCTCGACGAGTACGTGTACGAGGCCCTGCGCGCCGGGGCGTCCGGGTTCCTGCTGAAGGACGCCCGGCCCGAGGACCTGCTGACCGCGATCCGCGTCGTCGCCGCGGGTGACGGCATTCTGGCCCCCACCGTGACCCGTCGCCTCATCCAGACCTTCGCCCAGGGCGCCCAGCCGGTTCCCACGACGACCGGGGCCCTCGACCGGCTCACCCCGAGGGAACGGGAAGTACTCCTGAAGATCGCCTCCGGGCTCACCAACGCCGAGATCGGTGCCGAACTCGGTGTGACCACGGGCACCGTGAAGACCCATGTGAACGGCGTACTGTCCAAACTCGGCCTGCGCGACCGGGTCCAGGCGACCATCCTCGCCTACGAGAACGGCCTGGTCCGCCCCCGCACCACCTGAAAACCCGGGACCCACGGTCACGTGCGCCCTTCGACGGACTCCTGCACCGGCACCGTGGTGTCGAAGCGGACGACATGGATCCGTCCCTCGATCACGGTCGTCATCCCGTGGTCGTAGAAGTCCAGCCGTGCGCCCGCCGTCGTTCCCTGCCTGCCACCGGTGTGCAGTAACCGGTACGCGCCCCGATCCTCATCAGATGCGGTGAGCGGCGCCCGGCAGGTGGCACGGCGCCTGCCGAGGCGTGCTCGGCCGGCGACTCCATCCCCCAGACACCGTTCAGGAGTTCCTGCCGGCTGACCGAACGACCCGGGGTCGGCGCCGGTGCCGCCGGCACGGCCTGCTGCAGGAGCGGTCCGACGTCCACGGGCTGCCCGGCGAGCGATGCTCTCAACGGGCCGCGCGCGGAGGCCCGAAGCCATGGTGCGGGTGCGGGGCCGTCCACCGATGAACACTGCCCCGCGTGCCGCCGCCTCCCGGCGCGGGCCGTGTCCGGGCACGACCAATGCGCAGTCGAAGGCGTGCACGATGGCGGCGGCCCGGTCCCGCAGCTTCAGCTTCAGCTTCAGCTTCACCAGGATGCGACCCAGTTGCCCGGGCAGCGCCAGTGCGTCGGCGATCTCGGCGTCCCCGAGGCCGCGTCCGAGCGCGTAGAGCACCTCGCGTTGCTGAGCGGTGAGGCCCGACGCATTTCGGACGGCCCTGGGGTGCGGTCGTCAAAGGCATGGCGGTTCCCCGTTCTCCGGACCGGTCGATGTACTCGGCCCGGTCGATCTCGTCTATGCCATCGAAGGTTGCGGAGGTGCAGGAAACGTGGACAGGCCATTGAACCGGTCATATGTGACCGGTGGCCGAGCTACAGTCCCCCACCTGCGGAGATCGTTTTCTGAGGGGGAGGGGCCGTCAACGGTGGCCAGTGAGTTCGGTGATGAGCTGCGGCGGCTGCGACGTGAGGCGACGCAGGAGGAGCTGGCGGAGCGCTCCGGGGTGAGTGTGAGCACCATTCGGGGCCTGGAGACCGGCAAGCGCTCCAACCCCCGGCTGAGCACGGTGGAGCAGCTGGCCGACGCCCTGGCACTGGGGCCCGGGGAACGGGAGACGTTACTGATCGCCGCCGGCCTGCTCGATGCGGGGCCGCCCGCACCGCCCAAGCCGGAGCCGGCAGCGCTCGCCCCGCCCACCGACCCGGCCGGGCACCTCGCGAGACTGGTGGCCACCCGCTGGCAGCGCGAAGAAGAACAGCGGCAGGTCCAGGATCCATTACCCCTGCCGGTCCGCTGGCGGACGGCCCCCGAGACCCTGACCGACCACTGGGACGTCATTCTCCGGTTCCGCGCCAGGGACACGGCCCCGGCCGCCCCCCTCGACCTGGACGGCCGATTGGACCAGATCGCCGAGACATTCCGGCGCATCCCGTCGGGACGGCTGGTGGTGCTGGGCAGATCAGGCTCAGGAAAGACGATCCTGGCCCTGCGCTTCGTCCTCGACTACCTCGCCGCACGCAGCCACACCGACCCCGTTCCGGTGATCTTCAGCGTCGGAACCTGGAACCCCTCCGAGATCACTCTGCGCGACTGGCTGACCGCTCGGCTGAAGCGGGATCACCCCGGTTACGCCACACCGGGCCCCAGCGGGGAGAGCCTGGCCTCCGAACTGGTCGAGTCCGGCCGCATCCTCCCCGTCCTGGACGGCTTCGACGAGATGGCCGAGGGCCTGCGCCGCCCCGCCCTGGAAGCCCTCAACGCCACCACCCTTCCCCTTCTTCTCACCAGCCGCCCCGGCGAATACGCCGCGGCGGTCGCCGAAACCGACGTACTGACCGCCGCCGCAGCGATCGAGCTCACCGACCTCACCCTCGACGACCTGGACGACTACCTGCCCCGCACCACCCGCAAGACCGGCCGCGCGGACCCCACGACGAACATCTGGAAACCTGTCCTGACCGAGCTGCGCAACCCGCCACAGGACCGGCCCGCGTCCCCCCTCGCCACAGTCCTGACCACCCCGCTGATGGTCTCGCTCGCCCGCACCGTCTACAGCGACACCCCCGACCACGATCCGGCCACACTCCTCGACACCGGCCGACTCGCCACCCCGGAGGAGGTGGAAGACCATCTTCTCGACAACTTCCTCCCCACCGTCTACCGCCGCCGGCTCCACCAGAGCCAGACGGGCAGGAAGCACCGCACATTCGACCCGGAACGAGCCCGGCACTGGCTCGGCTACCTCGCCCACCACCTGACCCTGCTCGAAACCCCCGACCTCGCCTGGTGGCGGCTCGGCAGCGGACTGCGCCGCTCCACCCGCACCCTGGTCACCGCCCTGGTGACAGGGCTGGCCATCGGCCTCGTCGTCGCCGCCGTCGTCATCGCCGTCACCGGCTCGTTCACGTACTCCGTCGTGGACGCGACAGCCGCCGGCCTCCTTTCCGCACTCAACTTCGGGCTCACGCACTGGCTCGTGTTCACGGTCAACAACGTGCCGGTGACGCCGTCCACCGTCCGCCTACGCATCCGCGGCAGGTCAGGAGCCGGCCAGTACGCGGCCGGCCACCGACTGGTGATCGGGGCACTGAGCGGGCTGATCTTCGGCTTCGGCTACGGGTTCGTGGTCGGTATGAACAACCCGCACACTTGGAAATTCGAACCACTGGCCGCGCTGCACATCGCGCTCGTCGACGGGCTCATCTACGGCCTGCCCTACAGCGCCGCTGCCGCACTCACCGCCTCCGTCCTCGGCCTCCTCGAAACCCCCCTCGACATCAACTCCGCCGGCGACCCGCGCAGCCTCCTCAACGCCAACCGCGGCACAGTCACCATCCAACTGCTCGTATCGGCCCCCGTCTTCGGGGCGGTGGTGGCCGGAGGCGGAGCCGCAGTCGGGTTCTCCCTCCTCCAGGGGACACCCGGCCCACTCTTCTGGCCACCCAGGCCCGCACTCGTACTCGGCACCGTCAGCGGCCTCGGCGCAGCCATCGGAGCCGCACTCACCCTGACCACCTGGGGCCAATGGCTCGTCCTCACCCGCATCTGGCTGCCGTTGACCGGACGCCTGCCCTGGGCCGTGATCACGTTTCTGGAGGACGCCTACCAGCGCGGCGTACTGCGCCAGGCCGGCGCGGTCTACCAGTTCCGCCACGCCCGCCTGCAACACCACCTGGCCCAGGCCCACCGGAGACTCCCCACACCCGATCGAACACGCCGTCGGAGATAGCGCCTCCCCCGGTCGGGCATCACGACGAACGAGGGCAACAGCTACGCCGATCACGTTGCCATCGTCACCGCGGTCAATCCCGACGGGACCATCGAGAGCATCGGCGGTAACGAGGGGGATGTCAGCGACCCGTGGACCTCCACCCTCGACCATCAGGGCCCATACAGCGGCGCGGTGGGCTACAGCTCCTCTTGGAACCAGACGATCAACGGTTACGACTCGCCCACGAACCAGCCTCAACGTCTGGGGGCGGCTCGCCGTCGTCCGGCGAGCCGCCCCGACGTGTGACACTGCCGGTGAGCCCCCGAGCATCGTTGACTACAGCGGATATCCGTCCTGCAGGAAGCAAGAGGTCTCACAGATGGGCGCGGTGCGGGCCTTCCGCTCATGGAAGGCGTGGGCCGTTCCTCACGGTCGAGCGGCACTCCTTCGACGTCACTGGTGCGACGGGCTGCACACCTGGGTACCGTGTGGACATGTCCATTCGTGCAGAGCTGCGCCGGATGCGTCGTATGGACCGCTGGATGCAGATCATCCTGCCGAGGATGATTCGACGAGTGGTCGACAACGGGGTGTCGCAGCCCGGTTGGCTGCCTGGCCGCTGGCTGACCCTGGTGTCGGGAGACATCGACCGGGACGCGGGTATCGGTGCAGTCTGGCTCGTCTGGCGTCCCAGATCCTCGAAAGCGGTGACCCACACCGCACTGATTGAGCGCTGCGGCGAGAAGTGGCAGTACACAGGCGGTGGCAGTGGGTCGGATGGTGACCTGCCTGCGGAGAGACTGGCAGCGGGCCAGCCGGGGCAGGTCGGCATTATCGAGCTCGGCGGAGGCTCAGGTGGTTTGAGTCATGCGTACCGCCTGCAGCATCGTCATCCGGACTTCATCGGGACGATCCCGTGGGTCGGGTCCAACGAACTCCAGGTGGCGGCCGAAGTGGATCACCTCCTGCTCGGCGACCGACGGATCGAGGTGCCCGCGCACGGCAGGCTCATTGTCGTCTGGAAGTCCCCGTCCACAGGCCGGGTGGGGATACGACCGTCCATCGTTGCTGTGGGGCGCGACGGCTCGGAACTCTCCAGGATCGGCCCTCACGACAGTATGGACAGCTACACCTGGGCAAGGTTGAGCGGCGAGGCGGAGCAATAGCTGCGAATCTTCCGTAAGCATGGCCGTCCTGCTGATCCAAGGCCTGGCGGCGCCGGAACCGCGCACTGGAAGGAAACGAAGCCGTGCATGGCGAGTACAAGGTGCCCGGCGGCAAGCTGGTCGTCGTGGATCTGGAGGTCGGGGAAGGTGTCCTGCGCAACGTGCGAGTCGCCGGGGACTTCTTCCTGGAGCCGGACGAAGCGATCTTCTCGATCAACACAGCCCTTGAGGGTTCTCCCTCATCCATGGACGCTGCAGGGCTGGCCGCCCGGATCACGGCGGCGCTGCCGGAGTCGACCGTGATGCTCGGGCTGACCGCGGAGGGCGTCGGCATCGCCGTCCGGCGTGCTCTGGCCCACGCGACCGAGTGGAGCGACTACGACTGGCAACTGGTGCACATGGAACCGCAGGCACCGGCCCTGCACATGGCACTGGACGAGGTGATCACCACCGAGGTGGCCGCCGGGCGGCGAGCCCCGACTCTGCGGGTATGGGAGTGGGCCTCGCCCTGTGTGGTGATCGGCAGCTTCCAGTCCCTGCGCAACGAGGTGGACCCCGAAGGGGCCGCAAAGCACGGGATGACCGTGGTTCGCCGTGTCTCCGGTGGTGGGGCCATGTTCGTAGAGCCCATGAGTACGATCACGTACTCCCTGTCCGTGCCGGAGTCCCTGGTCTCGGGCCTCTCCTTCGCAGACAGTTACGCCTACCTCGACGACTGGGTGCTCGGCGCACTCGCCGACATGGGCATCACGGCCTGGTACCAGCCCCTGAACGACATCGCCACCGACGCCGGCAAGATCGCCGGTGCCGCCCAGAAGCGCATGGTCGGCCCTGACGGCGGCCCTGGAGCCGTCCTCCATCACGTGACGATGTCCTACGACATCGACGCCGACAAGATGCTCGAAGTGCTCCGCATCGGCAGGGAGAAGATGTCCGACAAGGGGACCAGGAGCGCCGAGAAGCGCATCGACCCGCTCCGCCGGCAGACAGGCCTCACACGGGAGCAGGTCATCGAGAACATGATCGCCTCCTTCCGCAACCGCTACGGGCTGACCACCGGCGAAGTCACGGCGGACGAGATGGCCCGCGCGGAGGAACTGGCCCGCACCAAGTTCGCCTCCCCGCAGTGGACGGCCAGAGTGCCGTAGCGGACGGCCTCGCGGACGGCATCGGTTCAGCGGGAGGTCAAGTGTTGCCCTGGCCCCGGCCAAGGGGACGTATGAGTTCCGTGTACGCCTGGGCCACCGCCCAGACATAGCCGGATTTGCCCCGTTGACCGCTGGCTACCGTGGTCGGGCCTGATCGGCCACAGCAACCACGGGGAAGAGGTGACGGCGGTGGGGGCGCCGATTCGTTCACGCCTGCTCGATTTCGCGGAGCCGGATCCACCGGGACGCGCGGTCCCGGAGCAGGAACCGCGTCGCTCGCATCTGCTGGATCTCGTGGAGGCGGCTCCGCCTCCGGGTCCGGCCGCGGACGACCGGCCCCGCCCCAAGCCGGGTGTGCCCGCGTACCACACGCCGGTGTTCGTCCCGGCGCATCCGCGGTCCGTCGCCTCGACGGGCACGGGCGGCCGGCCCGCGCGCGTGCCCTTCGTCGTGTTCGAACTGTTCACGCATCCGGCCCACGGCACCGTGGCCTTCGCGTTCACCACGCTGGAGAAGCTGGTGGAGGCACTCGGCGAGGCACAGCCGTGGGCCGCCAGCTCGCTCGGCCCGCTGGCCGAGGGCGTGCGTGACCAGGGCGTCACGGTGCTGCTGGACCCGGTGGTCGCTCCGGGAGAGCCCAACTGGCGGCCGGCCGACCTGGCCGCCTACATACAGGAGGTACGCCGGTGAGCGACTTCAAGGCGGTCTACGACGACCTCGCCACCATGGCGAAGACCTTCCACGAGCAGGCCGGCGACTACCGCAAGCTGCACCCCGACGTGGCACCGCCCGTGGTCAGCGGTGGTGACGCGGGGCTCGACTCGGCCGTCAAGGAGGTCGCGGACCTCATCATCGCCCTGCACATCGGCATGGCCGACCGGATCGACGACCACGGGGACAAGGTCGCGTACGCGCGGGACTCCTTCCACCGGCACGACGTGGACGTCCACGGTGTCTTCGAAGACCTGATGGGGTGAGAGCTGATGGGTGACAGCTGGGTCGGCGGTGACATCGGCGGACTGCGCACGATGGCCGAGACGTACAAGAACGCCAAGGACAAACTCGACGGTGTGGTCAAGCCGCTCAGCGGCGCCGTCGACAAACTGGTCGACGACGCGAGCTGGCAGGGCGAGGCGGCCGAGTCCTTCCGCGCCAAGTGGAGCGAGGACGCGCTGGCCGCCGGCGGCTTCGCCGAACTGGTGCACGCGGCGGGCGAGATCCTCGACACCCTCGCGAACTCGCTGTCCACGTGCGAGACGTCACTGCAGAACGCGCAGCACATCGCGGCCGGCAAGGGTGTGGTGACGGATCCCAAGGGCGCGCCGCAGCCCATCATGACGGCGGATCCACCGAGCGCGGACGACCAGAAGACCATCTCCGCGATGAACGAGTACGCCACGGCGCGCAACGAGATCCTGCACACCGCCCAGCACGCGCGGCTGGTGGCGGCGCAGCAGTTGCAGGGGCTGTACGACAAGGTGACGTCGAAGGACGGCTCGGTCTCCCCGGGGGACAAGACCACCCTGTACGACGCGCTGCGCGGCTTGTACGCGTACGACGCCGAGGACGCCCGGGCGGGGGGTATCGAGGCCCGCAAGCACATCGACGCGGCCAAGGCCGAGGCACAGGACGCCAAGAAGCAACTGCGCGCCGAGCGCAAGGTGTTCCAGCAGCAGGGCCGCAAGATGCCCGACGACCTGCCCGCCAAGAGCGCCTACCGGGACGCGGTCACCAAGGTCGACGCGCTCGAAGAGGACATCGCACGCGCCGACAACGGCAGCACCAAGCTGCCCTACGACCGTGCCCTGAACGTCAAGCTGGCCGACGCCGCCGACGCGCTGCGTCTGGGCAAGGGGCTGGAGGCGCTGCCGGACATCCTCAAGGAACTGCCCGTCCTGGACGTCGCCGCGGCCGGCGCCTGTGGTCTGATCGAGGCGAAGGACGACCACGACAAGGGCTGGTCCTGGCAGCACTCCGTCGCCGTCGACGGGACCGCCAACGTCGGCGGTCTGGTCGCGGGCACGGCGGTCGCAGCGGCGCTGCTGCCGGCCGAGGCTCCGGCCGTCGCGGTCGCAGCGGTGGGGGTGGGCGCCGTGATTGTCACGACCAGTGTCATCGACCACTCCCTGCACGAGCACTGGAGCGAGGACATCCACGACCACGGCGTGCTCGGCGGCGTGGCGGTGGGCAGTGGCCACGTACTGAAAGCGACCGGGGAGGACCTCGGGAGGCTGGGAAAGGACGTATGGCATGGCGTCACGAGCATCTTCTGAGGTGCCCGCCCCCGGATTCTCCGTCCCCATTCCCTCTCTGCCGAAACTGGGCAGGACCTGGTACGAGCGCGGCACGCTGTACTGGCTGAGCCGCGCCCGTACGACCGTCGCCATGCTCCTCGTGATGGCCATGTTCGGCTTCTTCGCACTGGGCCTGTACTCGGGGGTCCGCGACGAACTGCCACCCACCGCACGTCTCGTGTGGGACGGCGTGCAGGTGGTCGCCTCCGCCGTCACCTTGGTGTGGGGCTGGGTGTCACAGCGCCGGGGCCACCGTGAGGCACTGCTGCATCCCCCCTCTCCCGGCGAGACCCTCCGGGCCAAACGCGACCACAACAGGCGTGTCCCGGGCCGCATCGCCCTGGGCCGCGGGCTGGTGCTGATCGCCGCTCCCGTCATGCCGGCGTTCGCCGCATGGATCGTCGGCTGGCTGGCGGCCTGGCTGACGGTGCGGGAGTACCCCAGCGAGGTCGGCGCCCGCCGCTGGCTCGAGGAGCACGCCACCGCACCATGACACCGAACAGCACGCCCGTCCGCATCCCGTCCCTGCCGGGGCTCGGCACCACCTGGTACGAACGCGGCGCGCGCTACTGGCTGCGCCGCGCCGCGAGCGCCGTCCTCCTGCTCACCGCCCTCGCCTTCTTCTGCTGGATCGCCCTCATGCTGTATCTCGGCGTGCCCCGCAGCGACCTGCCGCCGGGTGTGCGCCGGGACTGGGACGTGACACAGGTGATCGCCTCCTGCGCGACCCTCGCTCTGGGCTGGGTCGGGCAGCGCCGGAATCTGCGCCGGCAACTGCTGGACCCGCCCGCGCCCGACGCGTTCCGTGCGGCCAAGCGCGCCGAGGCCGCACGTGCCGGGTACTGGTCCCGTGCGGGCGTCATTCCCCTGTTGCTCGCCTCCCCGGTCCTGCCCGCGGTCGCGGCGTGGGGCGTCGGATGGCTCACCGCCACGCTCACCGTCCGCGCGTATCCCTCCGAAGTCGGCGCCCGGCGCTGGATCGAGGCGCATAACGGACAGATCCGTACGTCGTCAAGGCCCCGCCGTGACCGGCCGGGTACGCAGCGAGTTCACCCTTCCGCCCCACAGGCAGTCGTGTGACACTGGCGTCCCCGTCCACCCTGCGGACCCCCTTCCGCACCGCCTCCCGCCCCCTCCCCCACGAGAAGTGCGCCGTGCGTTCTCTTCCTCTGCCGCTCGCCCTCACCGCACGCCTGACGCCCGTCGCCGTGCTGGCCTGCGCCGGCTGGGCGCTGACGTCGGGCCCCGACAAGTCCTCCGCCGACGGCCACCGGACGGCCCGGCAGACACCCACCCAGTCGGCCTCCGCGCCGTCCTCCACCCAGGTGTCGAAGACGTACGCCGCCGCGCCCGGCCCCTGCACCAGCGTGCCCACGGCGACGCTCGCGGCCCTGGTGCCCGGGGCCAAGGCGACGGGCAAGGAGATCCCCTCGACGGACGTCAAGCTGCGCCGCACCTGCTCCTGGAACGCCCTGAAGGGCTACTCCTACCGCTGGCTGGACGTCTCCTTCGAGATCACCGACTCGGACCAGTCGGCGAAGAAGGAGTACGACCAGCGGGTCACCGAGAAGGGCGGCGGCGGTCCCGTTCCGGGGCTCGGTGACGCCGGCTACTCCGTCGTGAACCTCACCACCGAGGACAAGCAGCAGACCCGCGAGGGTGTGGTGATGGCCCGCGTCTCCAACGCCCTGGTGATCGTCACCTACAACGGCAGCGACTTCGACACGAAGAAGGCTCCGGACACGGACGAGATCAACAAGGGCGCCATCCAGGCCGCCAAGGCCGCCGTGGGCGCCCTGCAGCGCGGCTCGTCCGGCTGACCGGCTGACCGGCCCGGCCGTCGCCCCGCCGGAACCGGGGCGGTGCCAGGACCGTTGCGGTGTCAGGGATCAGGGCGGCGCCAGGACCGGGGCCGCGTCTGGACGAGGGCGATGTCAGGACCGGCGAGGCGTCAGGACCGGGTCAGAGGCAGCACCAGGTCGCGCAGTTCCTTCTCCGTGACCGTGCCGGTGTGGACGCGCGCCATCCTGCCCCGGGTGTCGATGACTACCGTGAAGGGCACGCCCTGCGGCACCGAGCCCCTGGGGAACTTCAGCATCTGGCGGCCGGAGGGGTCGCTGAGGCTCGGGTAGGCCAGCCGGTGGTCCCGCTGGAAGGACCGGGCGCCCGCGGTGTCCGTGTCGGCGTTGAGCCCGAGGAACTCGACGCCCTTGCCGGCGAGGTGTTTTCGGGCCGCGTCGAGTTCGGGCACCTCGGCCCGGCAGGGTCCGCAGTAGGAGGCCCATGCGTTGAGTACGACGACCTTGCCGCGGTAGTCGGACAGCCGCAGGGGCTTGCCGTCCAGGCTGTTGCCGGCGAGGTCGGGCGCGGCCCTGCGCTGTGCGGTGGGAACGGGCCCGCCCGTCTCGTCGGAGCCGGCGGTGCCCGTCCCCGCATGGCAGGAGGCCAGCAGCAGGCAGGCGGCGGTCCACAGCATCGGTCGCTTCTTCACGAGGCACGAGTATGGCAACAGCCGGGTGCTGAGCGGATCTTGGGGTGTTGTAGGTTCCGACGGGGACGACCACCGGCGGGCGCCGGAACGACGAGACACGGGGGACGCGGTGCGGGTGCGGTATGCGGTCGGGGCCGGAGCGCTGGCGATCGTGGTGGTGGTGACCGGCTGGGCGAGGTGGGGCCGGCCCGACGGCGATCCGCAGCACGGGCTGCGGGCGGCCCAGCGGGCGACCGGACCCGCGTGCAGGAGCCTGGCCGGGCGCTGGCCCGGGCGGCTCGACGGACACGGGCGCGAACGAGTGGGCGTGTCCGGCGCCGAGGCGTGGGGCGACGGCGCCGTGACGGCCCGGTGCGGCGTGACCTCGCCCCGGCTGTCGCCCGATCCGTGCATGAACGTGAACGGGGTGGACTGGCTGCTCGAACAGGCCCGGTCCCGGCGGGCGGGGAAGAAGGTCCTCGTCTCCTACGGGCGCAGCCCCGCCGTGGAGGTGACGGTCTCGCCCGGAGTGCGGGCCGTCGACACGGTGCTGCTCGGCCTGTCGAAGGCCGTCGCGCCCATCGCGCAGCCGTTCCACTGCGTGTAGCCGGGCCCCGGCGGCTGTCGTCCGCCGGGGCGGTCCTCGATCGGACGGCCCTCGACCAGGTGGGCCTCGTTCAGGCGGCCCGCGCTCAGACGGCCTGCGCCGTCTCGTCCTCCCTCCGCCCGGTCAGCAGCGTCAGGGCCAGGTACAGCACGAGCGAGGTGCCGAGGCCCACCGCCCAGCCGTAGTCGGCGAGCGGTTTGAGGGCGGGGACGGGCCGGCCGTCGATCAGCGGGTGGAAGTCGGCGCCGCCGACCGCGAGGACGCCGCCGGCCACGAACGCGACGACCGCCCGCCAGTTCCAGCCGCCCGTGTACCAGTAGCGGCCGCCCGTGCGGTACAGGTCGGCGAGGGCGAGACGGGTGCGGCGCAGGATCCAGTAGTCGGCGATGAGGATGCCCGCGACCGTGCCGAGCAGGCCGCCGACCAGGCCGAGCCAGGTGAAGATGTAGCCCTGCGGGTCGGAGTACAGCTTCCACGGGAAGATCAGCACGGCCAGCACCGAGGTGATCAGGGCGCCGGTGCGGAAACTGATCCTGCGCGGCGCGACGTTGGAGAAGTCGAAGGCCGGGGAGACCAGGTTGGCCGCGATGTTCACGGAGAGGGTGGCCACCAGCACGGTGACCAGGGCGTAGAGCAGGCCGGCCACGTTGTCCGTCTTCGCGGCGAGCTGTACCGGGTCCCAGACGGGCTTGCCGTAGACCGCCTGCGAGCCGGAGGTGACGAGCACGGAGAGGAAGGCGAAGAGGGTCATCGTGGTCGGCAGGCCGAGCGCCTGGCCCCAGGTCTGGGCCTTCTGGCTCCTGCCGTAGCGGGTGAAGTCGGGGATGTTCAGGCTCAGGGTGGACCAGAAGCCGATCATTCCCATCAGGGAGGGCCAGAACAGCTTCCAGAAGTCACCGCCCCAGCCCAGTCTGGAGGGCTGGTCGAACAGCGGGCCGACGCCGCCCGCCTTGCTGCTCATCCACCACAGCATCACGAACGCGCCGACGAGGACGAAGGGCGCGGCCCAGTTCTCGAAGCGGCGGATGGTCTCCATACCGCGGTGGATGATGGCGACCTGGAGGGCCCAGAAGACGCCGAACGACAGCCACATGGTCCAGGCGTAGCCACCGATGTGCGTGGCGTTCGCCCAGCTGTCGCCGATCAGCTTCCCGGCGAGGAAGTAGATCGCCTCGCCGCCGATCCAGGTCTGGATGCCGAACCAGCCGCACGCCACCAACGCCCGTACGACGGCCGGCAGGTTGGCGCCGCGCACCCCGAAGGCGGCGCGGGCGAAGACCGGGAAGGGGATGCCGTACTTGGGTCCGGCGTGCCCGGTGAGCAGCATCGGCACCAGCACGACCAGGTTGGCCAGGGCGATGGTGAAGACGGCCTGCTTCCAGTCCATGCCGACCGCGATCAGTCCGGAGGCAAGGGTCCAGGAGGCGGTGTTGTGGGCCATGCCGACCCACAGCGCGGAGAAGTTGTACGTCGTCCAGGTGCGCTTCGCCACGGGGACGGGGAGCAGGTCCTCGTTGGCGTAGGGGCCGCTGGGCTGCGGCGAACCGGGGGCGATCTCCACCCGGCCGTCGGTGAGGGTGACTTGGGCGGTCGGCGGTATGGCCGTGGGAGCGGTGTCGGTCATGGGCAGGCCAATCGGAGAGGGGTGGGACGGGGAGAGGCCGTGCGGGTGGCTCCGAGGGGGGGTGCGCCCTGCCTCCGGGTGAGGGGAAAGCGCCCTGGCCCCCTTCCCGGGACGGCGGGAAGGGGGAGATCGATCAACCGGTGTGCTGCGGTTCAGGAGTTGACGGCCGGGATCACCGTCGTGCCGTAGGCGTCGATGGTGGCTTCCTGGGCGTCGTGCATGTCGTACACGGCGAACTGGTCGACGCCCAGCTCGCGCAGTACGTGGAGTTTCTCGACGTGCTTGTCGGGCGGGCCGATCACACAGAACCGGTCCACGATCTCGTCGGGCACGAACTCGGTGTCGGGGTTGTCGCTGCGGCCGTGGTGGGAGTAGTCGTAGCCCTGCCGTGCCTTGATGTACTCGGTCAGTTCCTCGGGGACCTGGGAGGAGTGCTCGCCGTACTTGGCGACCAGGTCGGCGACGTGGTTGCCGACCATGCCGCCGAACCAGCGGCACTGGTCGCGTGCGTGGGCGAGCGCCTCGGGAGAGTCGTCCGCCGTGACGTAGGCGGGGGCGGCGACGCAGATCTTCACCTCGGACGGATCGCGGCCGGCGGCGACGGCCGCGTCCTTCACGGCCTTGACCATGTACTCGGTCAGGTAGAGGTCGGAGAGCTGGAGGATGAACCCGTCGGCCTCCTCGCCGGTCATCTTCAGGGCCTTGGGGCCGTACGCGGCCATCCACACGGGGACCTCGGCGCCCGGCTTGATCCAGGGGAACTTCACCACCGTGCCGCCGAGGTCGGCCTCCTCGCCCCGGCCCAGCGCGCGGATCACCTTCATGGCCTCGCTGATCCGGGCCAGGGTGTTCGGCCTGCGGCCCGCGACACGCATCGCGGAGTCGCCGCGGCCGATGCCGCAGACGGTGCGGTTGCCGAACATGTCGTTGAGGGTGGCGAAGGTGGAGGCGGTGACCTCCCAGGTGCGGGTGCCCGGGTTGGTCACCATCGGGCCGACCGTCAGTTTCGAGGTGTTGGAGAGGATCTGGCTGTAGATCACGAACGGCTCCTGCCACAGCACGGCGGAGTCGAAGGTCCAGCCGTAGGTGAAGCCGTTGCGCTCGGCCCGTTTCATCAGGCTGATGACGCGGGAGGCCGGCGGGTCGGTCTGCAGGACGAGTCCGAAGTCCATGGGCGCGACTCCTAGTTGAGGTACTGGCAGGTGGAGCGCGGGATGAACGCGCCGTGTCCGGCGTGTCCGGTGTACTCCCGCTCGGTGATGACCATCTCGCCGCGCGAGAGCACGGTCTCGACCCGGCCGGTGGTCCGCCTGCCCTCGTACGCCGAGTAGTCGACGTTCATGTGGTGCGTCCGGGCGGACATGACCTGCTCGGCGTGCGGGTCGTAGATGACGACGTCGGCGTCGGCGCCCGGGGTGATGGTGCCCTTCTTCGGGTACAGGCCGAACATACGGGCCGGGGTGGCGCAGGCGATCTCGATCCAGCGCCGTCGGGAGATGTGCCCGTCGACGACGGCCTGGTGGAGCAGGTCCATGCGGTTCTCGACGCCGGGCAGGCCGTTGGGGATCTTGGAGAAGTCGCCGCGGCCCAGCTCCTTCTGGCCCACGAAGCAGAAGGGGCAGTGGTCGGTGGAGACCACCTGGAGGTCGTTGGTGCGCAGGCCCTGCCACAGCCTGGCCTGGTGCTCCTTGGGCCGCAGGGGTGTGCTGCACACGTACTTGGCGCCCTCGAAGTCCGGCTCGGCGAGGTTGTCGGTGGACAGGAACAGGTACTGCGGGCAGGTCTCGCCGAAGACGTTCAGCCCCTCGTCGCGCGCCCGCGCCAGCTCGGCGACCGCCTCCATGGCCGAGACGTGCACGACGTACAGGGGCGCTCCGGCGACCTGTGCGAGCCGGATGGCGCGGTGGGTGGCCTCGGCCTCCAGCAGGGCCTTGCGGACCTCCCCGTGGTAGCGGGGGTCGGTCTCGCCGCGGGCCAGCGCCTGCTCGACCAGGACGTCGATCGCGATGCCGTTCTCGGCGTGCATCATGATCAGGCCGCCGTTGTCGGCGGAGCGCTGCATGGCCCGCAGGATCTGGCCGTCGTCGGAGTAGAAGACGCCCGGGTAGGCCATGAACTGCTTGAAGCTGGTGACGCCCTCCTCGACCAGCAGGTCCATCTCCTTGAGCGTCTCCTGGTTCACATCGGAGACGATCATGTGGAAGCCGTAGTCGATCGTGCAGTTGCCCTCGGCCTTGGCGTGCCAGGCGTCCAGGCCCTCGCGCAGGGTGTGGCCGACGCTCTGCACGGCGAAGTCGACGATGGTGGTCGTCCCGCCCCAGGCGGCGGCCCGGGTGCCGGTCTCGAAGGTGTCGGAGGCGAAGGTGCCGCCGAACGGCAGCTCCATGTGGGTGTGGGCGTCGACGCCGCCGGGGATGACGTACTTCCCGGTGGCGTCCACGACCCGCTCGGCGGTGAACGCCTCGGCGGCGGGCGTGCCCGAGGCGGCGAGGGCGGCAATGCGGCCGTCCTCGATCAGGACGTCGGCGTGGATCTCGTCGGACGCGGTGATGACGAGACCACCGCGGATGACAGTGCGGCCGGTCATGGGTCCACTCCCTCGTTGATCATGTGCGGGTCCGATGTGGCTGATCGCGCAGTTCCCCGCGCCCCTTCGGGGCGCTTACGGCGCCGTCAGCGGTCCGTACGCGCCCGGGGCCCGGTCGCGGTAGAACTGCCAGCGGTCGCGGACCTCGCGGAGTTTGGCGAGGTCCAGGTCGCGGACGACGAGTTCGGTCTCCTTGTCGCTCGCCGCCTCGCCGACGAACTGGGCCTCCGGGTCCACGAAGTACGTGGTGCCGTAGAAGTCGTTGTCGCCGAGGTCCTCCACACCGACCCGGTTGATCGCGCCGACGAAGTACTCGTTGGCGGCCGCCGCCGCCGGCTGCTCCAGCTGCCACAGGTAGCGGGACAGGCCGCGCGAGGTGGCCGAGGGGTTGAAGACGATCTCGGCACCGGCGAGGCCGAGCGCCCGCCAGCCCTCCGGGAAGTGACGGTCGTAGCAGATGTAGACGCCGATCCTCCCGACGGCCGTGTCGAAGACGGGCCAGCCGCTGTTGCCGGGACGGAAGTAGAACTTCTCCCAGAATCCCTGCACCTGGGGGATGTGGGTCTTGCGGTACTTGCCGAGGTAGGAGCCGTCCGCGTCGATCACCGCCGCGGTGTTGTACAGGACGCCCGGCTGCTCCTCCTCGTACATGGGCAGGACGAGGACGAGGCCCAGTTCCCGCGCGAGCGCCTGGAAGCGCTGGACGGTGGGGCCGCCCGGGATCTGCTCGGCGTACTCGTAGAAGGCCTTGTCCTGGACCTGGCAGAAGTAGGGGCCGTAGAACAGCTCCTGGAAGCACAGGACCTGGGCGCCCTGTGCGGCCGCGTCGCGGGCCGCCTGCTCGTGGACCTGGATCATGGATTCCTTGTCGCCGGTCCAGGCGGTCTGGAACAGGGCGGCACGGATCACTCGGCTCATCGGGACCTCCGGTAGCTCGGTGTCCGGTGAGCCTAGGAAGTCCGCACGGCCCCTTTGAGTGGCAGCGTGTCACGCTTGCGGGCGCTTGGCGTGCCACTGTGTCACGCTTCGGCAAGCCCATGTTTCACCGCCGTTCTCCCAGGTCGTGGCATGTTTCATCCCTGTTGCGCGTCATGCGCGAGGAGGGCGATGTGCACGGAGGCGGCCTGCTCGAAGTCGTCCAGGTCGACGCCCAGCCGGGTCTGTATCGCCTCCAGACGGCGGTACAGGGCGGGCCGGGAGACATGGTGGAGCTGGGCGGTGCGGGACTTGTTGCGGCCGGTCGCCAGATAGGTCCGCAGCACGTTCAGCAGCTCCTGGTCCGCATCGCACAGCAGTCCGTCCAGCTCCCGCTCGGCGAACGACTGCACCTGCGGATCGTCCCTGAGCAGCCGGATCAGACCGCGCAGATGGACGTCCCGCAGCCGGACGACGGCCGGCAGGCCGAGGGCGGCCCGCTCGTCGGCGAGGGGGGCGGCCACGGCGTCGGCGACATGCTGCGCCTCGCGCAGTCCCGCGGGCACGTCGTCCCAGCCGGTGCGCGGACCGGCGGCGGCGACCACGGTGGCCTGCGCCCCGGTCTCGGTGCGCAGCCGTGCCGCGAAGTGCGCGGTCAGCGCCTCTGCCTGCTGGTCACGGGCGAGGCTCAGCAGGACGGCGGTGGCACCGTCCGCCAGCTCGGCGACCAGCCCGGACAGCCCCAGCATGCGCAGCACCCGGTCCAGCAGGGCCGGATCGCCGCCGGGGACGACCAGGGGCACGAACGTCCGCCGGTTCACGGGAAGTCCGGCGGCGCGTGCCCTCGGCAGCAGCTGCCGGGCGGGTACGACCCCGGAGACCAGGTCGGTCAACAGGCCCTGCGCGGACTGCTCCTCCCAGCTGTGCGCCGAGTGGCCGGCGAGCATGCGGTGCAGGACGAGGGCCTCGGCCGCCCGGTCGGCGAGCAGCCGGCCGGTCGTCGCGTCGCCGCGGTACCCGCACAGCAGCAGCTCGCCCCACCGCTCCCCGCGGCCGCCCAGCTCGGCGCGGATCCAGCCGTCGCCCCGGCGGCCGCCGGCCTGCCGGGCGATGCGCTCCCAGTCGCGCAGCACGTCGTCCACGGCCGGCCGCTCCCCCGCCGTGGCGAGGACCCGGTGGGCGAGGTTGGTGACGACGACCGGGCAGCCGCTGTGCTGGGCGACCTCGTCGAGCAGGTGCCCGAGGGGTGCGCCCGCGGTGATCAGCCCGGTGAGCGCGGTCCGTACGGTCTCCGACAGGCTGACGGCGGCGAACTTCCGCCGTACCAGCCGGGACTGGACCTCCTCGGTCAGCTCGGCGAAGGGGAAGGGCCGGTGCAGGACGACCATCGGCAGCCCGCACCGCTCGGCGGCCCGGCGCATCACCTCGGGCGGCGCGGGGAACGCCCTCCCGAGGCCGAGGACCACCGCGGCGGCCTCCGCACGGTGCAGGGACTGGATGTACTCGGCCTGCCGGGCCTCGTCGCCGGCGAGCAGCACCCCGGTGGTGAGCACCATTTCGCCGCCGCTGAGCATCACGCCGACATCGGCGGCCTCGGCGACGTGCACCCAGCGCACCGGCCGGTCGAGCTGCCCGGCTCCGGCCACCACCTCGGGCTCCCCGGCCTGGACCCGTTCCAGGGTGAGCACCTGGCGCACGGACAGGGCCGGTTCGAGCGACTGCCAGCCGGTGTGGCGGGACTGCCCGGTGGTGGTCATGGCCGTGCACCTGCTCTCTGGTACGTGCTTCGCAAGCTGCTCCCGTTCCGTGCGCGCCGCTAGCAGGCGCTGCGCAGCGCGCGTTCGAGGATCGCCGCGCCCTCCTCGGCCTCCGCGACGGTCAAGGACAGCGGCGGGGCGATGCGCAGGGCGCTGGTGTTGTGGCCGCCCCCCTTGCCGATGAGCAGGCCGCCCTCGCGCGCCGCCTCCAGGACCGCGGACGCCGCCTGCGGATCGGCCTCGTCCGTCCCGGGCCTGACCAGCTCGATACCGATCATCAGGCCGCGGCCGCGCACCTCGCGCACCCCGGGCAGCTGGGCGGTGACGGCGCGCAGCCGCTCGATGAGCAGGCCGCCGACGCGGCGGGCGTTGCCCTGCAGGTCGTGTTCGAGGAGGTAGCCGAGGTTGGCGAGTCCGGCGGCCATGGTGATCTGGGTGCCGCCGAACGTCGAAATGCTGTTGGCGTCCAGGCAGTTCATGATCTCGGCGCGGGCGATCACCCCGCCGATGGACATGCCGTTGCCGATGCCCTTGGCGAAGGTGACGATGTCCGGCGGACCGCTGCGGGCATGCGCCTGCCAGCCCCAGAAGTGCTCGCCGGTGCGGCCCCAGCCGGTCTGCACCTCGTCGGCGATCCACAGGATCCCGTGTTCCTGGAGCACGTCGCGGAACGCCGCGTACAGCCCGTCCGGCGGTGAGGTGAACCCGCCCACGCCCTGGATGGGTTCGGCGATCAGTGCGGCCGGCGGCCGGGTGTGGCCGAGGATGTCCTTGAGGTCGGCGACACAGGCGTCGATGAAGGCGTCGTCGTCCAGGTCGGCGTACGGGCCGCGGGTGCGGACGCCGCCATGGACGTAGAGGGTCTGCAGCGGGGACAGCGAGGTCGGGGACCAGCTGCGGTTGCCGGTGATGCCGACGGTGCTGAAGGAACGGCCGTGGTAGCTGTTGCGCATGGCCAGGACCGTGTTGCTGCGCCGGTGGGTGGTGGCGAGCAGCAGGGCGGTGTCGTTGGCCTCGGTGCCGGAGGTGGTGAAGAAGACGCGGGCGTCCGGGATGCCGCTCACCTGGGCGACGCGCTCGGCCATCTCGACCATCGGCCGGTTGAGGTAGAGCGTCGAGGAGTGGACGATCCGCCCGGCCTGCTCGCCGACCGCCTTGGTCACCTCGGGCAGGGCGTGCGCGGTCATCGTGGTCAGGATGCCGCCGAAGAAGTCCAGGTACCTGTTGCCCGCGGAGTCCCACACGTGGCGGCCCTCGCCGTGGGTGATCTCCAGCGGCTCGTCGTAGTAGAGGGCGAGCCAGTCGGGAAGGACACTGCGGTGGCGGGAGTAGAGGTCGTTCACGGCTGCACCAGCCCTTCGTAGGCGTCGGGACGGCGGTCGCGGTAGAACGCCCACTGCTGCCGCACCTGCTCGATGAGGTCGAAGTCCAGGTCACGGACGAGGAGTTCCTCGGTCTTGTCACTGGCGACGTCGCCGACGAACTGCCCGCGCGGGTCGACGAAGTACGAGGTGCCGTAGAAGTCGTTGTCCCCGTACTCCTCCTGGCCGACCCGGTTGATGGCGGCGATGAAGTACTCGTTGGCGACCGCCGCGGCGGGCTGCTCCAGCTGCCACAGGTAGGAGGAGAGTCCGCGGTGGGTGGCGGAGGGGTTGTAGACCAGCTGGGCGCCGTTCAGCCCCAGTTGGCGCCAGCCCTCCGGGAAGTGCCGGTCGTAGCAGATGTAGACGCCGATCTTGCCGACGGCGGTGTCGAACACCGGCCAGCCCAGGTTGCCGGGCTTGAAGTAGTACTTCTCCCAGAAGCCCTTGACCTGCGGGATGTGGTGCTTGCGGTACTTGCCGAGGTAGGTGCCGTCGGCGTCGATGACGGCGGCGGTGTTGTAGTAGAACCCGGACTGCTCGACCTCGAAGACCGGTACGACGATCACCATGCCGGTCTCGCGGGCGAGTTCCTGCATCCGGCGCACCGTCGGGCCGTCGGGCACCGGCTCGGCCCAGCGGTAGTGCTCCGGCTCCTGGACCTGGCAGAAGTAGGGGGCGTTGAAGACTTCCTGGAATCCGATGACCTGTGCGCCCCGGCGGGCCGCCTCGCGGGCGTGTTCCTCGTGTTTCGCCACCATGGACCCGGTGTCGCCGGTCCAGGTGGCCTGGACCAGTGCGGCACGTACGACGTTGGCCATGAGCTGCTCCTTCGACGCGACGTCCGAGCCTCTACGCCCGTAGAAACGGCCCGTAGAGGCACGAACGTAAGCCTCCTGAAGGTCCTTGCCAAGACCATCGTCGTCAACCCGCGGAGTCGAACCCGTTTCGCACTCCATAGGGTGAGCGGCGTGGCCGGTCAGGCGGTGAACCCGGCCACCCGCACGGCGTGGACCAGGTCCCAGTGGCGCTCCTCCGAGACGCCGAGGGCGGCCTGGAGGAGGAGCGGGACGAGCCGGCCGGGGCCGGCGGCGGCGCTGCGGGCGGCCTCCTCGGGGGTGCGGACGCGGACGTAGGCGTCGAGCAGGGCGCGCACCTCCCTCGCCCGGCCCTCGCCGTCCAGCGCGAGCACGGCGGCGCCGATCTCCGCGGCCGGCCGGGCGACGCCCTGCCGCAGCATCTGCTGCCCGTCCGCGGCCCTGCCGGCCGCCACCAGGGCGTCCGCGGCGGCGACCAGCCGCTCGGCGGGCAGCGAGGCGGCCTCCCACAGCAGTGTGGCCCAGTCGGCGCCGAGCCCGGCGCGGTGCAGACCGTCCGCGAGCAGCGGGAGGCGCGCGGCGGGCCAGTGCGCGATCTCGGCCAGCAGCGCATGCGCCTCGCCGCTGCGCCCCTGGGCCCGCAGCCGCCCGAGACTGTCGACGGCGCCGGCCACGGCCGCCCCCGCCGCGCCGTCCCGCGCCGCGCCGTCCGCCTGCGCGCCGGGGACCGCCCCGGCCACGGACGGCTGTGCCGGTGCGACGGCCTCCCCCGCCCCCGCGAAGCGGGCCCCTCGCGGCGCACGCCGCCCGGCAGGCGCCTGCGGCACGGGCGCGGCAGCGGTCTGCGGTAGGGCGGCCGGTGTCCCCTCGTCCTCGGCCATCCCGGCGAACCGCGCACTGCCCCGGCGACGCCTGCGGGCTCTCGCCGGGGCGCTCGCCTCGGTGGCGGGCGCAACAGCGGCCTCCCGAGTGGGAGATGCGAACTCAGGGGCGGGAGATACGAACTCAGGGGTGGTGGATAGGACCTCGGGGGCGGGGGATGCGGTGGGCTGAGGGGCCTCGGCGGCAGGCCGAGGAGCCTGGGCGGCGGCCGGTGCGGAGAACCACGCCTCGGGGCCGTCCGCGACCGTCCCGGGCCTTTTGTAGATGCCGTCCGCAGACACGCCGGAGCGCCCGCCGGGGCCCTTCACGGACATGCCGCGCCGTCCATCCGAACCCTCCACGGACATGCCGCGCATTCCGTCGTGGCCGGCGGCCGGCGGCTCGCGCAGCGGTAATGCCGTCGTCCTGCGGTCCGACTCCGCCATCCGCCGGCGGAGTTCGGCGCACCGGGCGCTCGCCCTGTCGTGGTCGTCGCGGGCCCAGGCCAGGTCGACGCGGAGGGCGTCGGCCTCCTCGTGGGTGGCCGCCGCCGTGAGCAGACCGCCCAGTTCGGCCTGACGCTCGGCGGCGTACCGCTGCTCGCGGAGCATGACGCCGAGACGGTCGGCGAGGGCGTCCCGGGCTCCGGGCAGGGCGTCGTACGCGCGGACGGCGGCCGTGTGCAGGGGGCGGGCCCTCTCTCCCTCCGCGCCGGCCGCGGCGGGGCCGTACGCCGCCGCCAGGTCCTGCAGCAGCGCCTCCAGTACGTCCCAGGGCGGCACCTCACGCCCGTCGAGACAGGCCTGCATACCTTCCGGGTCGCGCTGCCAGAAGACCCCACACCAGCCTGCGCCCTGATCCAGGCGCCCCAGCAGGGCGTCCAGGTAGTTCGCGAACTCCCTGATCGCACCGGGGAGTTGATCCACCGCCATCGCCCGACTCCCGCCCGACCGCCAGCACTCCGATCGGTAGGCAACACCAGTTGTGTTACGGGCTTGCTACGCACAGTTTTCGAGCAGAGGGCAAGGGGCTCTTGACGGAATCCCGTCCCCTGCGCGCGCCACCCGTCGCCGGGCGCGCCTCAGACGCCCACCGGCGCACACAGGGCGACCAGCTCGTCCATGGACAGCCCGAGCACCCCGGCCAGCGCGGCCACCGTGAAGAAGGCCGGCGTCGGCGCCCGTCCGGTCTCGATCTTGCGGAGCGTCTCGGCCGAGACGCCCGCCTCGGCCGCGACCTCGGCCATGCTCCGCCCGCCGCGGGCCTCGCGCAGCAGTTGCCCGAGCCGTTCGCCGCGTTCGCGCTCTTCGGGAGTGAGAGGGGTCCGCACCATGGCACCCATTCTAATACCGACCCGTCGCACGCACCCCATTCAAATACCGGTATAGTAATTGGCATGGTGGAGATGAAGACGGACGCGTCGGTCGACGCGATGCACGCGGCGGGCCAGGTCGTCGGGCGAGCCCTGACGGCCGTACGAGAGGCCGCCGACGTCGGCGTGGCCCTGCTGGACCTGGACGAGGTCGCACGAGAGGTGCTGCGCGAGGCCGGGGCCTCCTCGCCGTTCCTCGGCTACCGCCCCCCCTTCGCCACGACGGCCTTCCCCGCGGTGATCTGCGCGTCGGTCAACGACGCGATCGTGCACGGCATCCCCACCCGCTACCGCCTGCGCGACGGCGACCTGGTCTCCGTCGACTGCGGCGCCGTCCTGGACGGCTGGGCGGGCGACTCGGCGATCAGCTTCACGGTCGGCCGCCCGCGCCGGGCGGACCTGGACCTGGTCGACGCCGCCGAGCGCGCCCTGGCGGCCGGCATCGAGGCGGCCGTCGTCGGCAACCGCATCGGCGACATCGCGCACGCCGTCGGCCGGGTGTGCCGCACGGCCGGCTACGGCATCCCGTCCGGCTTCGGCGGCCACGGCGTGGGCCGCCGCATGCACGAGGACCCGGACGTCCCCAACGAGGGCCGCCCCGGCCGGGGTCTCCCGTTGCGCCACGGCATGGTCCTGGCGATCGAGCCGATGCTGATCGCGAGCGGCAAGGACGCCTACTACGAGGCGGACGACGGCTGGACCCTGCGCACCGCCGACGGCTCCCGGGCGGCCCACGCGGAGCACACGGTGGCGATCACGGAGAACGGCCCCAGGATCCTGACGGCGCGCGAAACCCCCTGAGGGGCGGGTGGACCGGGCCCCTCGGGGACGCAGGGAGCCAGGACCCCAGGGACGCGGGGAACCGGACGCGCGGCCACGACGAGACCCGCGGCCGGCCTGTGGCACGGGTCCCCGCGCCACAGGCGCCCCGCACATGCCAGCCGCAGGCATCCGTGCCAAGGTGTTAGCAAAGCGCACCAAAGGAACGGAACGCCATGACCAACGGCTATCCTCCTGACCCCTTCGGTGAATTCCTGGGCCGCTATCTCGGCGGAGCCGGCGGCGGAGGCACCGGTCCCCGCCACATCGACATCGGCCGTCTGCTCAGCCAGCCGGCCCGCGAGCTGGTCAGAGGCGCCGCGCGGTACGCCGCCGAGCACGGCAGCCGGGACCTGGACACCGAGCACCTGCTGCGTGCGGCGATCGCCGCCGAGCCGACCCGGAGCCTGCTCAGCCGGGCGGGTACGGACCCGGACTCGCTGGCCACGGAGATCGACGACCGGGCGGGCCCCGTCCAGCACCCGCCGGGCGAGGCGCCGCCGCCGACGTCGCTGTCCCTCACCCCGGCCGTCAAGCGCGCGCTGCTGGACGCGCACGACATGGCACGGGCCAGCGGTGCCGGGTACATCGGCCCGGAGCACGTGCTGAGCGCGCTGGCGGCGAACCCGGACTCGGCGGCCGGGCACATCCTGAACGCGGCCCACTTCCCTGCGGGCGCCCTGCCGCCGGAGGCCCCGGAGGTCACCCAGGCGCGCCCGGAGCGACAGCGGCCCACCGGCACGCCGACCCTCGACAAGTACGGCCGCGATCTGACCGACCTGGCCCGCGAGGGCCGCGTCGACCCGGTCATCGGCCGCGACGAGGAGATCGAGCAGACCATCGAGATCCTGTCCCGGCGCGGGAAGAACAACCCCGTGCTGATCGGCGACGCGGGGGTCGGCAAGACGGCCATCGTCGAGGGGCTCGCGGAGCGGATCGCCGACGGGGACGTGCCGGACATCCTGGCCGGGCGGCGGGTGGTCGCCCTGGACCTGACCGGCGTCGTCGCGGGCACCCGTTACCGGGGCGACTTCGAGGAGCGCCTGAACAACATCGTCGAGGAGATCCGCGCCCACTCGGAGCGCCTGATCGTGTTCATCGACGAGCTGCACACCGTCGTGGGCGCCGGTTCGGGCGGCGAGGGCGGCGCGATGGACGCGAGCAACATCCTCAAGCCCGCGCTCGCCCGGGGCGAGCTGCACATCGTGGGCGCCACCACGCTGGAGGAGTACCGGCGGATCGAGAAGGACGCGGCGCTGGCGCGCCGGTTCCAGCCGATCCTGGTGCCCGAGCCGACGACCGAGGACACCGTCGAGATCCTGCGCGGGCTGCGCGACCGGTACGAAGCCCACCACCAGGTCCGCTACACGGACGAGGCGCTGGTGGCCGCGGTGGAGCTGTCCGACCGCTATCTCACCGACCGCCGGCTGCCGGACAAGGCCATCGACCTGATCGACCAGGCGGGCGCGCGGGTGCGCCTGGGCGCCCGCACCAAGGGCACGGACGTCCGCACGATGGAGCGCGAGACCGAGCAGCTGGTCCGGGACAAGGACCAGGCGGTCGCCGACGAACAGTACGAGCAGGCCACGCAGTTGCGCGACCGGATCGGCGAGCTGAAGCGGCGGATCGCCGAGGCCAGCGGCGGCGACGAGGCCGACGAGGGGCTGAACCTGGAGGTGACGGCGGAGGCCATCGCCGAGGTGGTGTCCCGGCAGACCGGCATCCCGGTCAGCCGTCTGACCCAGGAGGAGAAGGAGCGGCTGCTCGGCCTGGAGGCGCATCTGCACCAGCGGGTGGTCGGCCAGGAGCAGGCGGTCGCCGTGGTCGCCGAGGCCGTGCTACGCTCCCGCGCCGGGCTCTCCAGCCCCGACCGCCCCATCGGCAGCTTCCTCTTCCTCGGCCCGACGGGCGTCGGCAAGACCGAGCTGGCCCGGGCGCTGGCCGAGGCCCTGTTCGGCAGCGAGGACCGGATGGTCCGGCTCGACATGAGCGAGTACCAGGAGCGGCACACGGTCTCCCGGCTGATCGGCGCCCCGCCCGGGTACGTCGGTCACGAGGAGGCCGGGCAGCTCACCGAGGTGGTGCGCAGGCACCCGTACTCGCTGCTGCTCCTCGACGAGGTGGAGAAGGCCCACCCGGACGTCTTCAACATCCTCCTGCAGGTCCTGGACGACGGCCGGCTCACCGACTCCCAGGGCCGCACGGTGGACTTCACCAACACGGTCATCGTGATGACCAGCAACCTGGGCTCCGAGGCGATCACCCGGCGCGGTGCCGGGATCGGCTTCGGGCCGGGCGGTGCGGACGCCGACGAGGAGGCGCGGCGCGAGCAGATCCTGCGGCCGCTGCGCGAGCACTTCCGGCCGGAGTTCCTGAACCGGATCGACGAGGTCGTGGTCTTCCGGCAGCTGACGAGCGAGCAACTGCGGCAGATCACCGATCTGTTGCTGGAGCACACCCGCCGGCTGCTGGACGGGCAGGGCGTCGGCGTCGAGTTCACGGACGCAGCCGTGGACTGGATCGCCGAGCACGGCTACCAGCCCGAGTACGGTGCCCGCCCGCTGCGCCGCACCATCCAGCGGGAGGTCGACAACCAGCTGTCCCGGCTGCTGCTGGACGGCACGATCTCCCACGGCGGCCGGGTCAGGGTGGACGTGCAGGGCGGGCGGCTGGACTTCCGTGCGCAGGCGGCCGATGCGGCCGCCCGCCCGGACGAGACCAGGCCGCCCGCTCCGCGGGACTGACGGTCAGGGCGCCGGATCCACCACCATCGCCGAGCCGCCGCCACGCCGTACCTTCTCGGCGGCGGCCAGCCACTTGCCGCCGGGCAGCCTCTGCACGCCGGTCGCCGCGCCGATCTCGGGGTTGAGCGAGAAGGAGTGCCCGATGGCCTCCAGCTTGCCTCTCAGCTCGCTGTTGTAGAGGGCGGGTTCCAGCTCGGTCTTCGCCGCGTTGCGCTGGCTGGCGCGCGGTGCGGCGATGGCGTCGACCAGCGGCAGATGCCGGTCGAGGAACCCGGTCAGGGTCTGCAGGACGGTGGTGATGATGGTCGCGCCGCCGGGCGAGCCGAGCGCCACCACGGGCCTGTCGTGCCGGTCGAGGACGATGGTCGGCGAGATGGACGAGCGCGGCCGCTTGCCCGGTCCCGGCAGGTTCGGGTCGTGCACGGCCGGGCTGGCCGGGGTGAAGGAGAAGTCGGTCAGCTCGTTGTTGAGCAGGAAGCCCCGGCCGGGCACGGTGATGCCGCTGCCGCCGGTCTGCTCGATGGTGAGCGTGTAGGAGACGACGTTGCCCCACTTGTCGGCCACGGTGAGGTGGGTGGTGTTCTCGCCCTCGTACGTGGTCGGGGCGGCCTTGCCGCCGGTGGCGCAGGCGGCGGGGCGGCGCGGGTCGCCGGGTGCGAGCGGGCTGGTGAGCACCGCGTCGTCCGCGATCAGGCAGGCCCGCGAGTCCGCGAACCGCTGTGAGAGCAGCTGCTTCGTCGGTACGTCCTCGAAGGCGGGGTCGCCGACCCAGCGCCCGCGGTCGGCGAAGGCGATCCGGCTGGCCTCGATGTAGTGGTGCAGGTACTGCACCTCGCTCGCCTTCGAAAGGTCGCTGTTCTCCAGGATGTTGAGCGCCTCGCCGACCGTGGTGCCGCCCGAGGAGGAGGGCGCGATGGAGTACACCTGCAGACCGCGGTACGAGGTCTGCGTGGGGCTCTGGAGCTTGGCGCGGTAGGCGGCCAGGTCCTTCTCGGAGAGCCTGCCGGGGCGGGCGTTCCAGCCGGAACCGGGATCCACCGGCGGCTTGTTCACCGTGTCGACGATGTCCTGGCCGAGGTCGCCGTGGTAGATCGCGCCGACGCCCTTGCCGGCCAGCTCCTGGTAGGTCCGGGCCAGGTCGGGGTTCTTGAAGGTGGAGCCGACGGCCGGGAGCCGGCCGCCCGGCAGGAACAGCGCGGCGGTGTCCGGGAAGTAGCGGAACCGGGTCTCGTTGGACGCGGTCTGCGAGCGGAAGGTGTCGTCCACCGTGAAGCCGTCGCGGGCGATGCGCTCGGCCGGTTTCAGGACCGTACCGAGGCTCCTGCTGCCCCACTGGTCCAGTGCCCTCTGCCAGGTGGCGGGCGTGCCCGGCGTGCCGACGCTCAGGCCGCTGCTGACCGCGTCGGCGAAGGCGAGCGGTTTGCCGTTCTCCACGAAGAGGTGCGAGTCGGCGGTCAGCGGCGCGGTCTCGCGGCCGTCGACGGTGTGCACCGTACGGGACTTGGCGTCGTAGTAGACGAAGTAGCCGCCTCCGCCGATGCCGGCCGAGTAGGGCTCGGTGACGCCGAGCGCGGCCGCGGTGGCGACGGCCGCGTCGACCGCGTTGCCGCCCTTCTTGAGCACCTCGATGCCGGCGGCCGAGGCGTCCGCGTCGACGCTCGCCACGGCGCCGCCGTATCCGACGGCCACCGGAACCTTCGTGGGTGTCTTGCTCGTGGCGGTGTGGGGCGCCGCCGCCCCTACCGAAACCATGGCGGCCGAGACCGCCAGAACCGCCAGTTTCCGCGTGCCAGGACGACCCATCCGAACCTCCCGTCGGGACAGTCCGCGCAGCCTAACGAGATTGCCGTCACCCCGACAGTACGCCTGGAGCGTCCGTCGCACGAACATCACGGATCGAACGCCGGTGCGTATCCGTTGATCGGGCCCGCTAGCATGCGCGGCCATGAACGACGACGTGCGCAATATCGTCCTGGGCGTCATAGCGGCCGGCATCAGTGCCGCGCTCGGCTGGCTCGCCCGCACCTGTCTGTGGAGGCGCAAGCTGCGGCGCAAGCAGGACTTCTTCGGCCTGCCGGAGAACTCCGAGTCCCTGCTCGTGGTCAACCGCGACCCGGCCACCTCCGAGCCGGCCGTGCACCGCTTCGACGTCTTCGCGCTGCTGGAACTCTCCGCGCTGATCAAGGACTGCGGAGCCCACATGCAGATGGTCACGCAGGACGCGCCGCAGCAGGGGTTCGGCGAGCGCACCGAGTTCTGCTTGGGCGGCCCGGCGTCGAACCGCCGGATGGCGGCCCACATGGCCGCCATGCTGCCGGGCGTACGCATGAACGTCGACGCCGAACCCGGCCCGGACCGGGGCGCCTTCCAGATCGGCGGCGAGCGGTACCGCATGGAGCCGGGGGTCACCGAGTACGTGCTGCTGGCGCGCCTGACCGCGGGCCGGCAGACCCGCCCGGTGTTCCTCTTCTGCGGGCAGCGGGCCATCACCAACCAGGCCGCCACCCGCTATCTCGCCCGCAACCACGAGCGGCTGAGCCGCAAGCACGGCACCGGCTCCTTCGTGCTGCTGCTGAAGGTGGTGAACTCCCAGGCGTACGGCCCCGACCTCGTCGAGCTGGTCGGGGATGTGACGAGGGCGGCGCAGGCACCCCTTCCGGCGACGGAGACGGCGCGCACCTCGCACCGGGCGTCGTAGCGTTCAACAATCTTTACCGGCACGTAACTTACCGACGGGTTACTTACGGTAAGCCTGGCCGGTTACCGTCGGGTCACTTTGTACTTACACGAGTGAGGAGTGACCCATGGGACGCGGTCGCACCAGCTTGCGCACCTCGGCCGTCGGCGCCGTGTGCGCGGCGCTGATCGCCGGAACCGTCGTCGGCCTGGCTCCGGCCGCCCAAGCCGCGCCGTCCGTCCGCTTCGTGGACATCACCGGCGACGGCGGCACCGTACTGAAGGCGAACGTCGTCGCGCCCGCGGACGCCGACGGCTCGCACCGCTACCCGCTCGTGGTGCTGCCCACGAGCTGGGGCCTGCCGCAGGTGGAGTATCTCGCCCAGGCGCAGAAGCTCGCCGACTCCGGCTATGTGGTACTCACCTACAACGTGCGCGGCTTCTGGCAGTCGTGCGGCCAGATAGAAGTCGCGGGTCCGCCCGACATAGCGGACGCATCCAAGGTCATCGACTGGGCACTGGCCAACACCCCTGCGGACCCGCAGCACATCGGCATGGCGGGCGTCTCCTACGGCGCCGGCATCAGCCTCCTCGCCGCCGCCCACGACAAGCGGATCAAGGCCGTGGCCGCGCTCAGCGGCTGGGCCGACCTGATCGCCTCCATCTACTCGGGCCGCACCCAGCACGTCCAGGCGGCCGCCGTACTGGACGGCGCGGGCACCCTCACCGGCCGCGAGAGCCCCGAACTGCGCGAGATCTTCGACAACCTGTACTCGTCCAACCTGGACAAGGAACAGGAGATGATCGACTGGGGCAAGAAGCGCTCGGCCGCGACCTACATCGACCAGCTGAACAGGAACGGCGCCGCGGTCCTGCTCGCCAACGCCTGGGGCGACACGGTCTTCCCGGCCAACCAGTACGCCGACTTCTACGAGAAGCTCACCGTCCCCAAGCGGCTGGAGCTGCGCCCCGGCGACCACGCGACCGCCGAGATGACCGGCCTGTTCGGGCTGCCCAACGACGTGTGGACGGACACCGGCCGCTGGCTCGACCACTACCTCAAGGGCGCCGACAACGGCATCGACCGCGAACAGCCCGTCCAGCTGAAGTCCCGTAGCGCGGGGGGATACGAGGGCTACCCGGACTGGAAGTCGGTCGGTGCGACCCGCCGGAAGGTCGAGCTGGCGGGCTCCACCACGATCCACGCGAACATCGACTCCGGCGCGGACGGCGGGATCGTCTTCCTCTCCAGCATCCTGGACCAGGTCGCCCAGCTGCCGCCCGTCGCCTCGATCCCGCTGCTTCCGCGGCGCTGGGCGGCCGTGTGGCAGTCGGAGCGGTACGGCACGGCCCAGCAGGTGCGCGGAACGGCCTCGCTGCACACCACGCTCACCCCGACCAAGGAGAGCGGCACCCTCGTCGCCTACCTCTACGACGTGGGCCCGCTCGGATTCGGCAAGCTGGTCACCAACGCGCCCTACACCTGGCACGGGCGGACGCCCGGCGAGCCGTTCGACGTGGACCTGGACCTGTTCTCCACGGCCTACGACGTCCCCGCCGGGCACCGCCTCGCGCTGGTGGTCGACACGGTCGACCCGTTGTACATCGAGCACAACCCGTCCGGCGCGCAGCTGACCTTCTCCTCGCCCTCGGACGACCCGTCGTACGTGTCCGTCCCCGTGCGCGAGCAGTGATCTCCGGCTGCCGCCGGACGAGCCTGGCCCGTGTGAACTGCCACCCCCCTACGGTCTCGGGGCCGTGGGGGGCACCCCACCCGGCAGCAGCGTCCCAGGGTCGGCCGCGGCGAGAACCACGGCTTCGGTCTTGGGACTGCGCTGCTCACGGCGGGACACCCAGCCGGCGAACCACGAGAGCAGCATGCACATCCCGATGTAGATCGGCGAGATCACCATCACCACGGGGATGAAGGGCAAATCGTAGTCGAGGTTCGACGCGATGAGCTTCCCGGCGTGGAGGAACTCCTCGTAGGTGATGAGATAGCCGAGGGAGGTGTCCTTCAGGGCCACCACCAACTGGCTGATGATGGCGGGCAGCATGGCCCGTACGGCCTGCGGTACGAGGACGTGCGCCATCACCTGGGTCTTGCGCATGCCGAGCGCGAACGCCGCCTCCTGCTGGCCGCGTTCGACGGCGTTCACGCCGGAGCGGAAGACCTCGGCGAGCACCGAGCCGTTGTAGAGGGTGAGCCCGGCGACGAGTGCGGTCAGCGGCTGTGCCTTCAGCGCCACGAAGATGAAGAAGATCATCACCAGCACGGGCATGGCACGGAAGAACTCCACGACGACGGTGGCGAGCAGGCGCACCGGCCGGTGGTCCGAGAGCCTTCCGGTCGCCAGCAGCCCGCCGAGGGCCAGCGAGCAGACGGCCGCGATCGAGAACGCCTTGAGGGTGTTGCCGAGGCCGCGCAGGAGCAGTTCCTGGATGCCCTTGTAGGCGAAGGGCCTCCACTTGGTGGAGGCGAACTGGCCGGTGTCGAGGAGGAGATACAGGATCCAGGCGGCCAGCGCGAGAAGGACGACGGTGGACAGCACCCCGTAGGCCCTGTGGCGTCGCCTGGTGGCGGGCCCCGGGATGTCGTACAGCGCGCTCGCTGCCCCGCTCACCGGGCAAGCCCCCACGTCCGTTCCAGCAGATGGAACAGGGCGCTGATGCCGAGCGTGATGATCAGGTAGCCGACAGCGATCCAGACGAAGGTCCACACGATGTTGTAGCCGAGTTCGTTGATGGTCTTGTAGGTGCCGAGCAGTTCGGTGACGCTGAACGCGCCCGCGATCGCCGAGTTCTTGGCGAGCGCGATGAGCGTGGAGCCGACCGGCGGGATCACCGACCGGAACGCCTGCGGCAGCACCACCAGGGACAGGGTCTGGCGGAAGTTCATGCCGAGGCTGCGGGCGGCCTCGCCCTGCCCGGTGGGAACGGTGTTGATGCCGGAGCGCAGCACCTCGCAGATGAACGCGGAGGTGTAGCAGCCGAGGGCGAGGACCGCGAACACCTCGAAGGGCAGCACGAGTCCGAACCGGGGCAGTCCGAGGAGAACCGCGAAGAACAACAGGGTCAGCGGTGTGTTGCGCAGGACCGTGACCCACGCGGTGCCGAAGAGGCGCAGGGAGGCGAGGGGCGCGACCCGGAAGGCCGCCGTCACGAAACCGAGCACCAGCGCCAGCAGGGAGGAGTAGACGGTCAGTCGGACCGTGCCGAGGAACCCCTCCCAGTAGGTCGAGAGGTTGTCTTTCAGTACGTTCATGCCGTCCTCGCTCAGCTCGCCGGGTAGCGGTCGATCGCGGGCGGGTGGGGTGCGGGCACGCCGGACAGGCCGAGCGTCGCCTCGTAGGCCTTCTTCCAGTCGCCGTTCTTCTCGCGTGCCTCCAGTGCGTCGTCGAGGGCGAAGCGCAGGGCGTTGTCGCCGCGCGGGACGCCGATGCCGTACGGCTCCTTCGAGAAGGGCTTGCCGACGACCTTGAGTTCGTCCGGCGCCTTGGCCGCGTAGCCGATGAGGATGGCGTCGTCGGTGGTGACCGCGTCGACCTGGTAGGTGAGCAGGTTGTCGACGCACACGGAGTAGGTGTCGTAGGCGACCGGGATCGCCTTCGGATAGTCGGCTCTGATGCGCTGGTAGGGCGTCGAACCGGCCGCCGAGCAGACGCGTTTGCCGTCGAGGTCCTGCGGTCCGTGGATGTCCTTCTCGTCCTTGCGGACGAGCAGGGACTGGCCGGCCATGTAGTAGGGGCCGGCGAAGCCGACGAGCTTCTTGCGGTTGTCGTTGATGGTGTAGGTGCCGACGTAGTAGTCGATCTGGCCGTTCTGCAGGGCGGTTTCGCGGTTGGCGGAGGCGATGGTCCTGAAGCGGATCGTCTTCGGGTCGAAGCCGAGGGAGGCCGACATCATTCTGGCGATCTCGATGTCGAAGCCGGAGTAGGCGCCGGTCGCCGGGTCCTTCTCGCCGAGGTAGGGCTGGTCCTCCTTGGCGCCGACGACGAGGTGTCCGCGCTTCTTCGCGCGCGTCCAGGTAGGGGAGCCGGGCAGGCTGAAGTCCTTGGCCACCTGGTAGACGGGGAGCCTGTCGGTCGCCGGGCCCTTGCCGGGCGGGCTGCCTTCCCTGCCGCAGGCGGCGGCGAGCAGCGCGACCGCCCCGAGGAGGGCACGCAGGGCGTGGCGGGTGCGGGGCACACGGGTGGTACGGGACATGGGTCGCACTCCCCCGGTCAGTGCTTGAGGATCTTGGAGAGGAAGTCCTTGGCGCGTACGCTGCGCGGGTTGGTGAAGAACTCCTCCGGGCTGCGGTCCTCGACGATCCGGCCGTCGGCCATGAAGACGACCCGGTTGGCGGCGGAGCGGGCGAAGCCCATCTCATGGGTGACGACGACCATGGTCATGCCCTCGCGGGCCAGCTGCCGCATGACCTCCAGCACCTCGTTGATCATCTCGGGGTCGAGGGCGGAGGTGGGCTCGTCGAACAGCAGGGCCTTGGGCTCCATGGCGAGGGCGCGGGCGATGGCCACGCGCTGCTGCTGGCCGCCGGAGAGCTGTGCCGGGTACTTGCCGGCCTGGTTCAGCAGGCCGACCCGGTCCAGGAGTTCCCGGGAGCGGCGGTCGGCCTCCTCCCTCCCGCGTCTTCGGACCTTGACCTGGGCGAGGGAGACGTTCTGCAGGACGGTCTTGTGGGCGAAGAGGTTGAAGGACTGGAAGACCATGCCGACCTCGGCACGGAGCCGGGCGAGGGCCCTTCCCTCCTCGGGCAGTGGCTGCCCGTCCAGCCTGATCGTCCCGGAGTGGATGGTCTCCAGCCGGTTGATCGTCCTGCACAGCGTCGACTTTCCCGATCCGGACGGGCCGATGACCACGACCACCTCACCCCTGGCGACGGTGAGGTCGATGTCCTGCAGGACATGCAGGTCTCCGTAGTACTTGTTGACGTCACGCAGCTCGATCAACGGATCGACGGCCATCCGCAGCCCTACTCACTCTCTGCCGTGTCGTGGTTGCCGCAAACTATCCAGACGCGACCGGGCTTGAGGGACGACACGCACTTTTCGGGCAATAGCCGTATTTATCGCGCCTTTATCTGTCGAGACATCAGGCCTCCGCGACCTCCGCATACAGCTGCGACAGCTCGGGGACACCGCTCGCGGCCCACGCCCGGCCGGGCTCCACGACCTCGACCTCGCGGCCGGAGGCCAGCCGCACGACGGGCTCGCCGTCGGACCGGATCCTCCAGAGGGCGCCGGGTACGGTGCGTACGACGACCGTGCCCAGGTACAGCCCGGCGTCGTTGCCCAGCCAGGGCAGGGTCTCCGCGTCGTCGCGCCAGCGCGGCACCAGCTGGTCCAGGGCCTCCAGGGAGGCCGGTGTGTCGTCGAGCCGGACGCCGGCCCGGGCCGCCTGCGAGCGCAGCAGTTCGCACTCGGACAGGAGCCCGGCGATCCCCTCGGGGTCGGCCGGGAGCTCCCCCGCACCCGAACGGGCTCGTGCGGGGGCACCCCCCTCGTCACCGCTCTTCTTGTGCCGGTGGCCCAGGAACGGAATGTTCATGGACCCAGCGTGGCATCACACGTCGAGGTCGACCACCACCGGAGCGTGATCGGATGCGCCCTTGCCCTTGCGCTCCTCGCGGTCGACGTAGGCGTCCTTGACGGCCCCCGCGAACGGCGCGTTGCCGTACACCAGGTCGATGCGCATGCCGCGGTTCTTCGGGAAGCAGAGCTGGCGGTAGTCCCAGTACGTGAACGGGTGGTCGTACTTCAGGGGCCGCGGGACGACGTCGGTCAGGCCCGTCTCGCGCAGGGAGGTGAGCGCGGCGCGCTCGGCGGGGGTTACGTGGGTGAGGCCCTCGAAGGCGGCCACGTCGTAGACGTCGTCGTCCGTCGGCGCCACGTTGTAGTCGCCCAGGACCGCGAAGGGGCGGCTGCCGGACGCGTCGGCGGCGACGGCGGCCTTCAGGGCATCGAACCACTGGAGCTTGTAGGCGTAGTGCGGGTGGTCCACTTCGCGGCCGTTGGGCACGTACACCGACCAGACGCGGACCGGGCCGCAGGTCGCCGAGACGGCGCGCGGCTCCGTCGCGCCGTCGTAGCCCGGGTCGCCGGGCAGGCCCTTGACGATGTCCTCCAGGCCGACGCGGGAGATCACCGCCACGCCGTTCCACCGGCCGGTCGCGTGGACCGCCGACTCGTAGCCCAGCTCGCGCAGCTGGTCCACCGGGAACTGCTCCTCGGCGACCTTGGCCTCCTGGAGGCAGAGCACGTCGGTGCCGCTGCTCTCCAGCCAGGCGAGCAGTCTCGGGAGGCGGGCGGTGATCGAGTTCACGTTCCAGGTGGCGATGCGCATGCTTCACAACCTACCCGGCGGGTGTGACAACCCGGCTCCGGCTCAGAGCTCCGCCGTCCCTCCGGGGGCGAGCCGCAGGTGGTCCGTGCCGCCCAGGGCGCCGATCTGGCGGTCGTAGATCGGGCGGGCCAGGTCGGTGAGCAGCGCGTCGTGGACGTCGTAGGCACGCTGCGGCGCGACCTCGCGGACGTAGTCGATGACCTCGGCGATCTTGTTCCAGGGTGCCATCACCGGAAGCATCAGGGTCTCCACCGGGTGGTCCGGGACGGTGAGGGCGTCGCCGGGGTGGAAGACCCTGCCGCCGTCGATCAGGTAACCGACGTTGGTGATGCGCGGGATGTCCGGATGGATCACCGCGTGCAGCTCGCCGTGGACCTGGACGTCGAACCCCGCGGCCGTGAAGGTGTCGCCGTGGCCCACGGTGTGCACGCGGCCGGGGAAGGCGGCCGTGATCTGCTCCGCGACGGACTTCAGGGTCCAGATCTCGGCGGCCGGGTTCGCCTCCAGCGCGGCCCGCAGCCGTCCCTCGTCGAAGTGGTCCGGGTGCTCGTGCGTGACCAGGATCGCGTCCGCGCCGACCGCCGCGTCCTGCTCGCTGAACCCTCCGGGGTCGATGACGAGCGTCCGGCCGTCCTTGCCGAGGCGGACGCAGGCGTGGGACTTCTTGGTGAGCTTCATGTCTCCCCATCCTGCCGCCTGCGGCCGCCCGGGAGTGTCACCCGGCGGGTGTGGTCTCCTCGCGGATGACCTGCTGGGCGACCTCGAACGCACTGCTCGCCGCGGGGACACCGCAGTACACGGCGGCCTGGAGCAGCACTTCCCTGATCTCGTCCGGGGTGAGGCCGTTGCGCAGCCCGGCGCGGGTGTGGGAGGCCAGCTGGTCCAGGTGGCCTCCGGCGACCAGCGCGGTGAGCGTGACACAGCTGCGGGTACGGCGGTCCAGCCCCGGCCGGTCCCAGATCTCTCCCCAGGCGTAGCGGGTGACGAACTCCTGGAAGTCGCCGGAGAAGTCGTCCGCCCGGGCCAGGGCCCGGTCGACGTGCGCGTCGCCCAGCACCTCGCGGCGGATCTTCAGCCCGGTCTCGTACCGGTCCTGCGGGCCGGGAGGCCGGGGCGGCACGACGGCCGGGGCGATCTCGGCTACGGGCAGCACCTGCGGCGGCGGGGCGAGGGCCGGGTTCACGGGCACGGCCGGCAGAGCCGTCTGGCCTGTGTCGAAGGGCTGCTGCCAGGCGGTGGAGAAGTGCCGCACCAGCAGGTCGGTCACGGCGGCCGGCTGCTCGACCGGCACCAGGTGGGAGGCGCCGGGCACGACCGCGAGCCGCGCATCCGGTATCCCGGCGACCAGGGTGCGGGCCTCGGCCGGGCCGGTGACCTGGTCGTCGGAGCCGACCAGCACCAGGGTCGGCACGCCCACCCGGCCCAGCTCGGGCCGGACGTCGAATCCGGCGAGGGCCTCGCAGGCGGCTATGTAGCAGCCCGGGTCGGTGGTGCGCACCATCTGCACCGCCCACTCGGTGATCGCGGGCTGGGCGGCGGCAAAACCGCCTGTGAACCAGCGGTCGGGGGCGGTACGGGCGATCGGGTCGAGGCCGTTGGTCCGGACGATCACCCCGCGCTGGCGGAACTCGTCGGCGGTGCCGAACCGGGGCGAGGCGGCGACCAGGGCGAGCGAGGCGAGGCGCTCCGGGTGACGCAGTGCCAGTTCGATGCCGATCGCGCCGCCCAGCGCGCAGCCGGCGTAACCGAAGCGCTGGATGCCGAGCGCGTCCAGCGTGGCCAGCAGCCGGGCCGACAGTTCGGCGACCGCGCCGCCGGGGTGGGCGGGGGCGCCGCCGTGCCCCGGCAGGTCGAACCGGAAGATGCGCCACAACTTCGACAGTTCGGGGACCTGGCGGTCCCACATGTGCCAGGTCGTGCCCAGTGAGGGACCCAGGATCAGGACGGGGGCGTCCTCCGGCCCGTCGAGGCGGTATTGCAGGGTGTTCGGTGGTGTCTCGCTCACCCGCCCGAGCCTCTCATCTGTCACGAGATGTCACATCGCCGGGGTGAACCTAGCGGACCTTAGCCCTCTCGCGTCGGCAGGTCCGGAGCCGGAACCCTTGGGCGTCCAGGTATGTGTTCTCCGGCGTGTACTCATGACCGCGTCGACAGCGGACCCTGCGGGCGCGTTCCCGGTAGGAGACTTGGCCGTAGCCGGATGGGCCCTCCCGGTCATGGCTATCGGTCGACAAGCGGCAGCCGCACTCCGAATCCGCCTCAATCCTGTTGGCCATACGGCTCGGCAAGTCGCTCGGCTGGTGGAACGCGTGGCTCACGCTTGCCCCTCCGCCGCACCTCCGTGCAGGCCGTCCCATGTGGTGGCGGCTCCGCGGAGGTCCTCTACATCCGGCTTGATATACCACCTCTTGGTCGTCTTTACGTTCGTATGCCCGGCCCATCGCGCGAGGATGTGGTCCGGCACGCCGTTGTTGGCCAGGAAGGTGAAGCACGACGAGCGGGCGTCGTAGAGCCTGACACGACGGAGGCCGAGAAGCTCCATAAGTCGGTACGCACGCCGACGAAGTTGCTTGATCGTGAAGGCTTCTCCGGTCTCGTGCACCAGCACATAGCCGGACACCACGTACGCCTCCCCCAGAGCGAGCCTCTCCTCGGCCTGGAGAGCCCTGAATGCCTTGAGGGCGGCCAGCACCGGAGTCGGCAGCGGCAAATCCCGCTCGCCCGCAAGAGACTTGGTGTCCTTCTCCACCACGTACCGGTTGCCCATCATCGTGCGCGTATTGGCAATGACGATGGTGGCGTTTTCCAAGTCAACATCTTCCCAACGAAGGCCGCAGACTTCAGCTGGTCGGAGCCCCATTAGAGAAAGCAGAAGCGCAGCGTAGAGGCGTTCTCCCCTGATGCCATGGATGAACTTCTGAACCTCCTGGACGTTCCAGGGCTGCACCTCTTCCTTATTCTTCCGTTCCTCGTCGTCATCCCCGAGCACCTGCGCGGATACACCGCTGTGCTGAACCGGGTGCTTACGCTTCCCGGTTTCAGGGTCGACCCCGACGTCGACAACAAACCGGTATCTAACCTTCCCCTTCGAGTTCGGAGGAAGTTTCTTGATGGGATCGGACAGAATGCTCACTCTCCTTGAATGCATGGGAAATATCTACACTGCGCCGCCTCCGCCAATAGGGGTCTAGGCGAATGGGCTACACCGTCCGCTACGGCTCCACCGCCCCGGTTCGGGCGGGCTGACCTGCGGTGGCGGATGCGGGACTACGTCCGTGGCCTGCTGGCGCCGGTGGGCCGCAAGAACGGCTGGCAACTGGCCGAGTACGCAGGACATCGCGACCCTGCTGGGCTGCAGCATCTGTTGAACGGTGCCCGCTGGGACGCCGATGCCGTTCGAGACGACCTGAGGCAGTACGTCGGCGAACGGCTGGGTCCGGGCGGAGTGCTGATCATCGATGACACCGGATTCATCAAGAAGGGCACCACGTCGGCCGGAGTGTCGAGACAGTACACCGGCACGTCCGGAAAGATCGACAACTGCCAGATCGGAGTCTTCGCGGCCTACGCCACCGACCATGGCAGAGCCCTGGTCGACCGCGAGCTCTACCTGCCCAAGTGCTGGACCAAGGATCGAGAACGGTGCCGGGAAGCGAAGATCCCCGACGAGCGCACTTTCGCGACCAAGGGCGAGCTGGCCAGGGGCCTGGTCCTCCGCTGCATCGCCGCGGGTCTGCCCGCTGCCTGGGTGACCGCCGATGAGGCTTACGGACAGGACTGGTCCTTCCGCCGCCTGCTCGAGCAACTCGACGTCGGCTATGTCGTGGCGGTGCCGAAGTCCCAGCAGATCAAGTCCCTGGCCGGCATCTGGCGCATCGACCAGCTCATCGAGGAAGCACCCGACGACGCCTGGCAGCGGCTGTCCTGCGGTGACGGGGCCAAGGGCCCACGTGTCTATGACTGGGCCGCGGCCAAACTGCCCGCCAACATCATCTTCGACCCGGACCCACCCACCCATGACCGCTGGGTGATGGCCCGACGCAGCCTGTCCGACCCCAGCGAGCTCGCCTACTACCTCGCCTACGCACCCGTCGGCGTCGAGATCGCCGAACTGGCCCGCGTCGCCGGCTCACGCTGGGCCGTCGAGGAATGTTTCCAGGCCGCGAAGAACCAATGCGGCCTGGACGAATACGAAGTCCGACGCTACGTGGGCTGGTACCGCCACATCACCCTGTCCATGCTCGCCCACGCCTTCCTCGCAGTCCTCGCAGCCCGGGCCCAGGACACCGCAAAGGGGGCGGCAGAAACGACACCACCAGCCTCATCCCCCTCACCGTGGCAGAGATCCGGCGCCTGCTGGACACTCTCCTGCCCCACCCCAGACCCCACCAGGACCGACGACTCCACACACTGAACTGGTCCCACTGGCGCAGACACCACCAAGCCATCGCCCGCCGCTGCCACTACCGAAGAAGAACCAGCTCAGGACACGATTTCTGACTGGAGTACTAAGCACCTACGCGTTTCGGCATGGCGCGTATACCTGTGCTAGCGGCACCTTCCTGACGCACGTTCGCATTTTTTCGGCAACAAATCGCTTGCAATTTACGACGATCGTTCGGACGTCCGGAAGCCAGCCGACGCGGTAGGTGCCGCGTCGTTCGTACCACTACCCAGCCGCTCCTCAGATGTATGCCTGCAAGGACTTACGACTCGCTCCATCGAACTCGCTGCCCGTCAACGAATCCGCGACTCTGCAATCGAGGACGGGATACGGCCTGGCGTTCTTCGGGAGCCACCCGGCAGCGCCCGCCGCCTACCCCAGTGCCCCGTCGCTTGCACGATCACCCCACGCGACGCATCGAACACGCGGGAGGCGGACATCGAACAGGCATACACATTGGAGTGAGGCGATCAACGCACCTCCGATGGAAAGAAGCAGAGGCCATTAGGCCGTGTATCGAAAGCATGGACGGGCCGGACAATGTGACGTTCAGGTCCGGCCCGTCCGTCCGCTGTTAGAGGTCGAGTTGGTACTGATGTGTCGTGTGCGTGGGCGAGTAGCCGAGACTGTCGTTGATCTGTCTCATGTGCGTGTTGCTGTCGGCGGTGTCGGTCAGGAGGCCGCCAAGGTTCGGATAGCGCCCATGGGCGTGTCGGATCGACTCGGCCTTCATCCATCGGCCAAGGCCGTGTCCACGGTGCTCGGGCAGCACGCCGGTGCCGTAGTGCTGGGCGTCACCTGTGCCGTTGCCGGGGACGACCAGCTCGGTGAAGCCGGCGATCGAGTCGTCGGAGGTGTCGACGGCGGCGACGGTGTGTAGGTGGTCGCCGCGCTGTTCGACGGCCTTCGCCGCGGCACGGACCCGGTCCACGTCCCAGGCGACGATGCCGTAGTCGGTGTCGTCCATGGGCATGTCGTCCATGGCGCGACGTGAGGCGGCGAACGTCTCGGCGAGGTCGTCGGGCACGGTTCCGTGCCATGACGTCAGCCGGTACCCGGGGTGCGGGCGCTCGATGATGCGGGCGAGGGCGCTGGTGTCCGCGTCGGCCAGCGGCAAGCGGGAGAACCTCAGCGTGAGGACCTTCCGGAAGTCGTGCGCGGGCAGGAAGTGGTCGCCCGGCGATCCGGCCTCGGCCTGTGCGATGACGCAGCGGCGGACGTCGTCCCGGGCGGCGGCCACGGCGGCGTCGAGGAGCTGCGAGCCGATGTGCCGGCGTCGCTCCGCCGGATGGACCTGGAGGGTCAGTTCGGCCAGATGTTCCTGTTCGGGGCTGTTGAACAGGCGCAGAAAGGCGGTTCCGATGGGGATGGAATCGGCGTCAGACGCCAACCATGCAAGTCGCTGGCTGTTCGCGCCGTGAGCGGGGTCGGTCAGCGGGGTGATACGAGACGACAAGGTGTCTCCGTCGTGAGGAAGTGGCAAAGGTCAGTACGCGGACTCAACACCTGGGCACTCCTGCGCATGTGCTCCACACCTCCTCGTCGACAGCGCCGGTCCCGAACAACATCGGGCGGCTGGGAGAACTTAGCTGGCCATCGGCTCCTCGGCAAAGGGTTAACGAAAGACCGGTGCGAGGTGCGGTCACAGCCATTCGTTGATGGCCGCGACCAGCACGGTTGCCTCGTAGCGGACCGCCAGCTTGTCGTACCTCGTGGCCACGGCCCGATGGCGCTTGAGGCGATTGATGCCGCACTCGACCGCGTGCCGGCACCGATAGTCGACCTTGTCGAACTTCGGCGGACGGCCGCCGCGCGAGCCGCGCTTCTTCCGGTGGAGGGCCTGGTCGGCCTTGTCCGGGATGGTGCAGCGAATGCCGCGTTTGCGCAGGTAGGTGCGGTTCTTGCGGGAGGCGTACGCCTTGTCAGCGCGTACTCGATCGGGACGGACACGCGGCCGGCCCGGCCCGATGCGGGGTACGCGGACCTTCTCCAGCACGGGTTCGAACTGCGGAGAGTCCCCGCGCTGCCCGGCCGTCACCACGATCGACATGGGCTTCTGACCCTGCTCGACTGCCAGATGGAGCTTGGTGGTGAATCCACCGCGCGAGCGTCCCAGGCCATGATCAGCAGGCTCGGTGAAGAGGCCGCCCGGCGGTTCCTTCTGCAGGTCACCCTGCTTCCGTGCCCCAGCCGCATGCTGATGGGCGCGGCACACCGTGGAGTCGACGCTCAGGTCCCACACGATCGCACCCCGCGCATCGGCCAGGGCTTGGAGCTGAGTGAGGACCCGGTGCCAGGTGCCGTCCCGCTGCCATCGGCGGAACAGATCGTAGATTCGACCCCACGGCCCGTACTCGATGGGCACGTCCCGCCATGGAACCCCTGTCCGGATCCGGAACCGTATCCCGTCGATCAGATGCCGCCGGGACCAGACGGGCGGCCGCCCCGCCCTCGTCCCCTTCGGCAGCAACGGCTCCAACATCGCCCACTGTTCGTCCGTGAGATCTCCCCGCGCCATGAACCGTGATCATTCATCGCCTAAGATCGACTTTCGACATCGGCCTAGGCGGACTTGGCCGTCGCCCGGACGCCGAAGTGGACGTACCGGCTGCCGTCGGCGAGGGCGTAGAACACGACGGGTATCCAGGCGTCCTTCTCGTTGCGGCGGCCGGCGAACACCGTCTTCGCCGGCGTGTGCGAGACCGGGGTCAGGTGCCAGACCAGCGGGTCGAAGGTGCCCGCCAGCCCGTCCGCGCCCTCGTACCTCAGCCGCAGTGTCCCCGGGCCGCCGTCGCCGTCGGCGATGGTCATGAGGAAGCCCTCGCGCTTGTAGCTGCCGAGGAACGGCTCCGTCTCCACGGCCAGGGGTTCGGTGGCCGGCGCGAACCCGGGCATGGTGACCCCGGCGAGTTCGGCGCAGAGCTCGCGGCAGAGCGTCTCGAAGACCTTGGGCGCGGCGCCGCCGCCGTTGGTCAGCAGGGCGATGGCGAGGCCCTTCTCCGGGATGGCGCGCAGGTAGGCGAGCTGGCCGAAGGTGCTGCCGTCGTGGCCGAAGCCGCGCGCGCCGTCCCACTCGAACAGGCCCCAGCCCAGGCCCCAGTGGGCGCCGAGGAACCACTGGTCGGGCATCTCGACCTCGCGGGTCAGCATCGCGTCGACCACGGCGGCCGGCAGCACCCGGGTGCCGTCCGGCGCGGCGCCACCGTCCACGAAGGCCCGGGCGAACCGGGCCACGTCGGCGGCGGTCGCGCTGATCCCGCCGTACGGGCCGGCCGAGCGCGGCAGCATGTTCCAGAGGGGGGTCGGGACGGGGGTCTCGCCCGGCTCGCCCATGTGCCCCATGGCGGCGCGGAAGCGCAGCACCTCCTCGGGCAGGGTCATGGTGTGCTCCAGGCCGAGCGGGGCGAGGAGCAGCTCCTTGAGCGCCTCGTCCCAGGTCTGGCCGGTGACCACCTCGACGATCCGGCCGAGGACGTTGTAGGCGGTGCTGGAGTACGACATGGTGACGCCGGGCGGGTTGGTCAGGCCGACGGTCCGCGCGCCCTCGATGTAGCGGGCCAGGCAGTCGTCGCCCCGGCCGGTGTCGTTGACGTAGTCGCCCTCAATGCCGCTGGTGTGGTTGAGCAGTTGACGCGGCGTGATGGTCCGGGTGGCCCCGGCGTCGGCGACCGCGAAGTCCGGCAGGACGTCCGCGACCGGCGCATCGAGGTCCAGCTTCCCGGCGTCGGCGAGCAGGACCACCATGGCCGCGGTGTAGCCCTTGCTGACGGAGCCGATCTGGAACACGGAGTCCGGGGTCACCGTGACGCCGGTGCCGGTGTGCAGGACGCCGGCGGCCACTTCGTGGATCTCGCCGTCGGCGAGCACGGCCAGGGCGGCGCCGGGGACGTGGTGAGCGGCGAGGAGCTCGCCGAGCCGGGCCTGCCAGCGGGCGGTGTCGAACGCCGGGGCGCCGTCGCTCACGCCCAGCGCACGGTTGACCGTACGGGCCACGTCGCGGTCGGTCTGTTCCAGGATCTTGGCCACCTCCTGGTCGACGAGCTTCGACACTTCCCGGCGCAGGTTTTCCGACATGCTGTCTCCCTCGTGGTCACGGTGCAATGGCGCGAGTGGGGTGGGGCGGGGGCCTGTCGGCTAGTCGGCGCTGCGGGTCCGCCGGCCGACGAGCCCGGTCAGCGAGGCGACCGTCGTGCGCGGCGGCTGCCGGAGGTCGCGGTCCGGGTGCAGGACGGTGCGGAACACGGCCCAGGCGAGTGCGCCGAGGGCGAAGCCGTAGCCGGAGACCAGCCCGTGCCCGTTCTCCTGCGCGAACCACATCGCCAGCCCGAGCACCGGCACGCCGAGCGCGAGCAGCCGGTTCTTGCGGACGGCCTTGCCGCGGCTCGCGGCCTCGTCGTCGGAGCCCTGCTCCGCACCCTGGCCGGCAGCCTTGCCGGAGTTCTCGTCGGCGCCGCCGCGCAGCAGCAGGGCCGCGGCCAGCGTCGCGCCCAGGAAGTAGGTGGCGCCGGAGCTGCCGGCGAAGTTGCGGGGGTCGGTGCTGTGGGAGGTCTGGCCCCACAGCTTGTCGATCTGCTCCGGCAGCAGGATGCCCGCGGCGAACAGGCCGAGCGTCAGCGGTGCACCCCAGAACCAGTCGGCGAAGGCCGCGACGGCGGCAAGAGTGGCGATGTTCCAGGCGGCCCCGCCGAAGCCGCCGTTCTGCATGAAGACCGAGGTGACCACGCGCCACCAGCCGGACTCCGACGGGTCCGCGTCGAGCGCGCCCATCGCCCCCGACCAGCAGAGCTGGAGAGCCACCCCGGCGAGCGCGAGCCCGGTCAGGCCGACGGCCGCCCAGGGGATCCGCCGCCGACCCAGTGTGCTCTGGCCGACCAGGGCCAGACCGCCGTTGAACATCAGCACCATCAGTGCCGCCGTGGTCACGTTGAACAGCAGGATGTCCATCGTCACCGCCCCCTCCGAGCCGTGTGCAATTTTGCTGATCATGACATTAGCGCCACAGGGGGAACTTTCAAACAGTGTTTGAAAGTTAGCGCCGGTCGCTAGACTGCGGCCGTGAAGCTGACCGCAGACCTGATCATCGACGCGGGGATGGCGGTGTTCGCCCAGACCGGCTACCACGGCTTCTCCGTGCGCCAGGTCGCGGACCGGCTCGACGTGCACGCCGGCAGCCTCTACTACCACGTGCCCAGCAAGGCCGCGCTGCTCCAGCTGATGGCCGACCGGGTGGCCCGGCAGGCGTACGAGGCCGGCACCGCCGCCCTGGCCAGCCTGCCCGCGCAGGCAGGCTGGCCGGCGCGGGTCACGGCGCAGGCCGTCGCCCTGCGGCAGAGCATCCGGCAGCACCCCGGCGGGGCGATCATGCTCGCCGGCAGCCCGAAGACCCTCAGCCCCGGCGCGCTCTCGCTGATGGAACGGCTGCTCGCCACCCTCGCCGAGGCCGGCGTGCCCCCGGAGCACTGCGGCACCGCCGCCGACACCGTGCTCAGCCACGTCACCGGCTACGTGCTCCAGGAACAGAGCGATCCACCCGCGGTGCCGGTCACCGCCGAGGACGTCGCCGCCCTCCACCAAAGCTTCCCCTGGACGGTGGCCGCCGCGGCCGCGCACGAGCCGGACGAGAAGTTCACCCGCAGCCTCGACCTGCTCTGCGCCGGCATCGAGACGCTGATCCGGCCACCGTCCGAGGGGCCGCCGTCCGAAGGAGCGCCGGCCGAAGAACCGGACGGGGGGAGCCAGCGGTGATTTGTCAGAGGACGTGTAGTTAGTGGGTAGTTGCGGTTTATGCGTCCGGCCAAGTGGGGGTGGTTTCGCCGGTTGCGCGTTTGGCGAGGGTGGAGACCGCTGCGAGGCGGATCATGCTCTCGGAGTGTTCGGGTTTGGTTTCGTAGTCGCGGGCGCGTCGGCGGTGCATCATGATCCATCCGAGACTTCGTTCCACGACCCATCGCCCGGGCAGGACGGAGTAGCCCTTGATCTGGGCATTGCGGGGGACGACGTCGACATCGATGCCGAGTCTCGCACCCCCACATGATCATCGAGGCCGTGCCTGCGCTGCTTCACAGGTTCGCCAAGGGACATGACGTCACGTCACACGCGAACCGGACCAATCGCAATCACGCAAGGACCCATGGGGCACGCTCCCTCGCCTCGGGTGCATCCGCGCCCGTGAAGGCCACAGCCCTCGTCTGCCGTGTACGTCACCCGCCCTCTGCTTCATCGGGCGGTCAGAATCGTGAGGACGCCACAAGAGAAATACTGGGCATTACAGGCACCGGCATGTGAATCTCACCCGGCCCACGACGATGGGCTGTACTCTCCACTGCTTCCGGAGCTTCTACGCCTCACCGTTCGAAGCCGCCGCGGCCCCGGTCAGGAGCAGAGTCACCAACCGCGTGAGCCGGGGGCGAACTCGGAGGCAACTTCGCCACATGGGGCTGCCCCCATGAGCCCCCCGTTATGTTTTCCGCGGTCCTGCAAGAGGACCGCTGGCCTCCGGGCCCGGCATGGCTGGTCCCCCCTGTCGAACCGATGACCTGGGGGGTGGTGCCACCGGGCCCGAGAGGCGCCGTTGGAGACGCTGACGAGAGGTCCGACTACCGCCTGGCCCGGTGCAATGCCCGGCCGCTTGCGGGCGGCAGGTCTGCATAACGTGGATGCGCACATACGACGCCAACGCTCTGGCCAGCACCGCACAAACCCCGTTCGGGAGGATGGGTTGGACGACATCGACGACGTGGGCGTCTTCCTCGGTCTGGACGTCGGCAAGAGCGCCCATCACGGGCACGGACTCACCCCGGCCGGCAAGAAAGTCTTCGACAAGCAGCTGCCCAACAGCGAGCCGAAACTGCGGGCCGTCTTCGACAAGCTGGCCGCAAAGTTCGGCACCGTATTGGTGATCGTGGACCAGCCCGCCTCCATCGGAGCCCTGCCCCTGACCGTCGCCCGGGACGCCGGCTGCAAGGTCGCCTAATCCCCGCGTAAGGACGGAACGGGCCAGTGCTGGAACTCCGGACTGTTCGAACAGCAGGGCCGCCGTGCCTGGGCACACCCGGACATTCGGAGTCTCAGCAGAGAGCGGCGGGCAGCCCTGCGGCTTGTGGTGACGGCCTGGTGGGCGCCGAGCGGATGCCTGAATCACGCCGGGCTTTGACGCCTCACTGTAGACCGCGCGGCGTTCGGCGCCTTTTCGGCCGTCACCACAGTGCGGATGTTGATGTTCGTCGGACCTGGGCGCATGCCTCAAGGTCGCCTGGCCACGATGCCTACAGATAGATCGGCGCCGCCCAGGCCCGTCGAGCGTCAACACCTACACCTAGATCGCTCGTTGGTGTTGGTGGTGCGAGCCCGCTGCATGGTGACCTCTTGCGAAGCCCGAGCCGTCTGAGTTCCCGGATAGACCGAGGCCCGTGGGGTGAGCTGGTGCCACGAACGGCTACTGAGGTGGCGGACCGGCACTTGTGC